>CAWFHN010000001.1:0-6265 GCA_963815665.1 uncultured Solirubrobacterales bacterium
GGGGAAGGACGCGAGCGAGCGAGTCGACGCGTCGCCGCGACTCGGCTAACTCCAGGGCGCGCTCGGGCTCGTTCACCGCGCCCTCGCCTTGCGTCGCCACTCGCGAAGGTGGGACTCGCCCAGCGGCCGGTCGTCAATCGGCGACAGGTCCTCGAGCGAGTCCACGTCGTTGGCGGTGACCGTGGCGCCATCCGGGGCGAGCAACGGCGTCTTAGACAGAGCCTCCGAAACGCTGGTCGCCCGCACCACCGCCGTGTGGTTGTCCCAGCCCATGTCGCGAGACAGGGCGCGGATGCGCTCGCTCGCAACTCGCGCCGCGAGCTCTCCGGTGGCGTCGTCCGGGCTGCGCGTCGCGCTGGTGTGTCCCTCCTCCAGGAACTGTCCGCCGCGCTGGTGGGTGATCACCCAGACGTAGGTTGCATCGCTCATCTTTCCTCCTTTGGTTGGGGATCAAGCCAGGGCAGCTCCTCGGCGAGCTCGTCGCGGCCGATCCCCGCCGGTGCCTCGTCGAGCACCACGACGCCGCCGCGCGGCGGCTGCTCGGCATCGACGGCCAGCAGCAGCGCCGGCTTTCGCGCGCCAGCGCCAGACCGCGCTGACCAACTGCGAGGCCGAGAGGGCGCCCTGCTCGCGGAGCAGAAGCAGCACCATCGGAGCGCCGCCGAAGATGACGATCAGCGAGACGTTCACCCGCCAGGGAAGCGGCGAGACCAGCAGCAGCAGGTAGGCAAAGCCCGCGGCCAGCGCCACCGCTCCCCACTGCCCGATCGAGAGCCCGAGCAGCTTGGTGGGCTCGTCGAGGGTGCGGTAGTTCGGCGTCACCTCGCTGCGGATCGGATCGCCCTCGCTCATCGACCCTTGCCTCCGTCGCTGCGGCGAGGCCCGCGGGGCGGGCTCTGCGTGGGCTCGGCGCGGGCGGCTTCTTCACCGGCGGCTGGGCCGGCCGGGGAGTGCGCCGGGCGCTCTCGCTCGGGCAGGCGGTTGGCCGGCGGGGGCGCGCGGAGCATCGCCGCCATCGCCGTTGCCCGCCGAGCGCACGCTCGCGGGCGCCATCGACGGGGTGCTCGGCGGCGAGGCCGCCGCGCGGGACTGGGCAGCACGCTCCGCGGCCGCCTTCGATCCCGTCTGCGCAGCTGCGCCTGCCGTTCCCTTCGCGGCGGCCCCTGCGGCCTGAGCGCCCGCGCTCGCGCCGCCGGTCGCGGCGGCCGCTCCGGCGGTCGCGGCGGTCTTCGCCGCGCCGCTCGAGCCGACCGCTCCGCGGAGCTCCTCGGCGGGCTCGCGGGTGCGCTGCACTCCATCGGTGCGGCCACCGGGGGCCCCCGGCGACTCCCCTCCGCCGAGCCGCGCCGCGCCGCTGCTGCCGGCGCTGTAGAGGCTGTGGGCCTTGTGGGCGGTCTGCGTAGCGCTCGGCGAGCCGCCGCCTCCCGCGCTCCCCGCGCCGCCGAGCAGCGCACCGGCGGTGAAGCTGGTGATCGTCGAGCTGGCGAAGCCGAACGCCGAGAAGCCGAGCTTCAAGGCCAGCGCGAAGGTCGCCAGCGACGCCCCCAGCACCCAGAACTGCGCGATGAAGGCGTTGAACCCGCCGCCACCGGCGTTGTGCGCATCGACCATAAGCGCCGCGGCCAGGGCGAAGAGGACAGCCCAGAGCGCGGGCAGGGCGACGACGGCCACCACGGCGATCACGTAGCCGCCGACCAGCTTCCGGCCGAAGGGCAGCGGGTAGAGCGCCCCGATCAGTCCGCCGATCGCGAACAGGAACGCGGTGATCACGAGCAGGCCGATCTTCATCACCAGCAGCGCGATCAGGGCGAGCCCGACGAAGAAGCCGAGGACCAGCACGGCGAATTCCGAGATCGGTCCGAGGCTTCCGCTCACCAGCGCGAGGCCGCCCATCAGCTTCTGGACGCCGTCGTCGACCCAGGGCAGCGAGAGCACACCGTTGGAGACCAGCCCCGAGAAGTGCGTGATCGACTGCCACCCCCAGACGTAGAAGGCGAGCCAGGCGGCGGCGATGACCACCCGGCCGAGCACCTCCTGCGGCGAGTCCCCGTAGGCGGAGGGGGTCATCACGCTGCGCCCGCCGGCGTAGACCAAGCCGAGCGGCAGGGTGCAGACCCCGATCCAGGTCAGGGTCTGGCGGAGCTGGTCGACGTGCGGCAGGTTGAGCTGCGAGCCGGGGGTCCCGACCTGCTGACCGCTGAAGCTCGGCACGGTGCAGAGCCACTTGATCGCCGACATGCCGGCGTCGACGAAGCTGTGCGGGATCAGCAGGTTGACCAGCGTCGCCAGCACCGTGACCAGCAGCTGGGCGACCGCGTCGGCGCTCAGCGAGATCCCGCCGAAGACGATGTCCTTCGCCTTCTTCAGCCCGTCCCCGATCCAGTTGTCGACCGGGAAGAGGTCGGTTGCGAGCACCGGATGCCCGTGCCCCGCCGCCGCCGAGGGGGCGGCGGCGAGCAGCAGGCCCGCCGCCGCGAGCGCGAAGCTGATCGGGATTGCGTAGCGGCGCATGGCCTCGCCCCCGGCTCGGGACCGCCGCTAGGCTGCGATCCCGGGCGCGAGAATGATCAGGCCGACGCCCAGCGCGACCTTCGCTGCGTAGTCCTGGGCCCGACTGTGGCCGAACAGGAAGAGCCCGCCGATCAGGACCAGGCCGAGCAGCACGGAGGTGCCGACGATCCAGATCGCGTTGCTGGTCATCTGGCTGATGAAGGTCCTGAACTCCCCGGCATTCGGGGGCGCCGTCCCATTCAGGCCAGCCGCACGCAGGCTCTCGACCTGGAGACTCAGTACGTAGGCGGCCAGGAAGGCGCTCGGTGCGCCGAGCCCAATCGCTCTGCGGAACTCGCCCAATCCGGTCATCTCGTCTCCTTCTCGTTCTCTTGGAGCGGGTCGGAGCCCGCGTCATCCCCTATGACGCGGCAGAGCGCTCCCTGACCCACCGAATTGGGTTTAGAAGGTGCCGCCCGAGGTCGGCAGGCACGCCTTACCGATCCGCCGCGACGCGCCGTAGCCTCGAATTCACGGCGACGGCTCGAGAGAGAGACAGGAGGAAGCAAGATGAACGCTGAGAGGAAAGCTCACCTACGCGAATGTGGCGGCGACGCTGGCGCTCGTCTTCGCCGTTGCCGGTGGCACGGCCGCCGTGGCAAAGATCGAGGCGGCACCGAAGAACTCGGTCACCACCAAGAGCATCCGCGCCCTACAACGTGACCGCTCGAAACCTGAGCGGGATGTTCGAGGTCAGCGCGCAGCGCTCCTTCAATGACGCCGCGCCGCCGGACGGGACCTTCTCAACCGGCACCGCAAGCGTGAGCTGCCCCGGAGGAACTCGGGTGATCTCAGGCGGTGGATTCGTCGACAGCGCCCGAGCGCAAGTCACCGGCTCGATCCCGGATCCCCAGGGGTGGACCGTGAACGCGTCCGGCGACGGCACCAACCAAGCACGCATCACTGTGCTCGCGTGGTGCCTACCGAAGAAGCCTCACAAGCCGTAGACGCGTAGGTCTGGCTGCACTGCGGCGCTCAGCCCTGCTCTTGACGGTCGCGGCGCCACGGCTAGCCGTGGACGAGCACCTTGCGCTTGTGCGAGCGACCGGGCTCATACGGGTATCCGCCCTGGCTCTTCACGATCGCCCGGAAGAGATAGCGCTGCCTCCCCGCGTATGCAGAAAGCGGTACTTGCCGCGGAACCGACCGCCGGGATCGGTGCGCAGCTGCTTGAAGGTGCGCCATTTCCTGCCGGTGCGGGCTTGCAGGGCGACGGCGCGACCGTCGGCGTTCGGTCCTGGCAGCCATCCCTTGAAGGCGGTCGCTTGACCGTTGCGCGAGTGGCGCTTCTTCTTCGGGATGCGGAACACCGGCACCACCGTCGAGTCCAGTTCAACCCGATCGGAGAGCCTGATCGTGTTGTAGCGATACGCAACATCGACGACACGCGAAGGCCCGGCGTCGAGCCTCGTAGCGAAGTGTCCATTCGCTTGGGTGGTGACCCGTGTTACCGGCTCTTTTCCCGCGTCCGGCAGATCGGTGGTCTGGTAAACGCAGACGGTCGCACCCGCAACCGGTTGGCCCGAGCCGTCCGTTAGCGAGCCTCGGACGACGGGCTGATCGTTCGACGTGACGGTGGCGCGCCTGACCAACTGGCCGCGGCTCTCGGCGCCCGCATCGAGCTTGGTCGCCGCCGACCCACCCGACCCCGGGCACGAGTTGTCGACCTGCACCGTCCTCTGGATGCAAGCCGACTGGTTGCCGGCGGCGTCGTAACCGCAGATCCGCACAGCATTCGAGCCGTTGACCCACCCTGCCCCATGCTCGGTATCGAGCTGTAGTGCGCGAGCGCCGGAGGACCCCGGACATGGCTTGAGCGATGGATAGCCCCCGAGCGGCTGGGGACAGAAGTTGTCGGACACCGAGGCGATGCCGTTGACGTAGACCACGATCGAGCGTGCCCCACCACCGGCATCGGTGACCGTCGCGTTGATGGTCTGGACCCCGCTCACGGCTCCGCCGTCCAAGAGCTGTCCTGAGGCACTCACCGATGGGGCCGACAGGTCCTGCACGTCGGCGTAAAAGTTGTTGATGTAGGCGAAAGCCGAGGTGCTGGAGCACGGACTGGCAAAGCACTGCTCGTAGATCGCGTAGATAGTTCGTGTTGCTCTGCACAGGGGTTACCCAGTGGTCGCCGCTACTACCGACGGCGCTGTAGCCCGGTGAGCCGCTGCCGCTGGTCATCGGCCCGTAGCCGCCATGTGTGTAGTAGTGGAGAGTCGTCTGTGCAGTTCTGAAGGTGGTGTTCGGCGGCGCGTTCCACTGCCAGACGACATAGGTCCCGTTGGAGCTCTGGCCGTTGGCCTCCATCCGTAGACCCCAGCTCGTTCCGCCGTAGCAAGTATCCGTCTGGCTGACCTTGGTCGCGCCGCCGAACGGGCGGATCATGAAGGCATCGACATTGCCGAGGCCAGCGTTGCACTCTTGGACGCTGTAGTTGGCGCTAGCGATGCTCGACTCGAGTGGTCGAACCTACGACCGCAGTGCGAGCACAGCGCCCAGCCGAAGCAGGACCCGGCTTCGCCGCCGGCTGTTCGCAATCCGGAGCGTGGCGTCCTTCTTGTCACTCATGGTCCGAAGTTCTCCCTGCTGCCGCCGGAGCCGCCCCCGCCTCCGCCACTCGTGCTCGATCCGCCAACCGGGGCGGCGAAGTCGCGTGAGCCCGAGGTCGAACCCGACCCGCTGCTCGTGGAGCCGCCGCCGTAGAGCTCCTTGGTGACCTGTTGAACGGGCTTCTCGGTGGTCGTTGTCACCGCATCTGTAGGTGCCGTCCCGGCGCCTGGGCCGGTTGATCCGGCTCGGTTGGCGTCGGTGTGGTCGCGGCTGGCTCTTCCGGAATGGTGCTTCCGGCAACAGGCTTCGACTCATTACCCGGAAGGTCGACGACCCGGTCGCAACGCAGGCTCCCCCGACCCCGGCAGCTGCGGATCCACCGATACACGCGGCGACGATCGCCTTGGTCGCGAAACCAGCGCCAGCACCACCGCCGGCGATCCCCGTCGCGGTATCCGCCTCATGCCCGGAGCTTCGACCGGCGAGCGAGTAGGCGTGCTGCCGAATGCCATCCGCCACTGCGGCAAGCCGATCCGCGAACCCTCCTGATCTCGATCCTGCGTCGAGCTGCGATCCCGCCGGGCGGCAGAAGCGCGACAGCCCGACGCCCGCCGATCTCGAGCGAGCGCACCGCCATCAGCAGGCCCGTGTCCCAGCTGAGCCTCGCCTTCATCTCCGCCGCCTGAGGCGGGCTCAGGTAGCCGAGGTGATACGCGAGCGCCCGACTGCGCGCCCGGCGGGTGGCATTCCCGTCCGGTCTCGCTCGAGATCACACGCCTGCAGTCGCTTGAACGCACGCTGCACACTGCTCTTGGGGATCCCGTAGTCCTTCTCGACGCCTCGCATCGATCCCGAGATCTCAAACGCCGCGATCGCCTCGCGATCGCGTTGGTCCAGTCGCCTTACCGCGGCGTCGTAGAGCTTGTTCTCGTAGCGCCGGTCGAGAGTCTCCTCGATGGGCGCCTCTTCGCCGGCTCGTGGCGTATCGAGTGCGTGGCTGCCAGGCTCCCAGGCGATCTCTCGACCGATGCCCTTCCGATGCTGGTCGAAGATGAAGTTCCGCCCAGCTCCCACCATCCAGCCGGCCGGGTTCTCGATCTCGGGATCATCAAGTCGCAGAAAGCGGGCTAGCGCCTCCGAAGCCACGTCGGCCGGCGTCAAG
>CAWFHN010000002.1:0-30601 GCA_963815665.1 uncultured Solirubrobacterales bacterium
GTGCTCTTCAGTGCCCTGCTCGGTGCATCGAGCGCGGCCGGCTGTGGCGCCGCTGGCGCGGGAGCGATCACACCCGGCGCTGGCGCCAAGGGGCTGCCACCGCAGTTCATACCGATCTACGCCCAGGCCGCCGCCAAGTACCACCTGGGCCCGCAAGGGTTCGGGATCCTCGCCGCGATCCACGAGATCGAGAACGGCTTCAGCCCACAGGGCGGGCCAACCTCCTCGGCCGGCGCGGTCGGGCCGATGCAGTTCCTTCCCTCGACCTGGGCGGTCTACGGCCAGGACGGAAACGGCGACGGCAAGAAGGACATCAACAACGTCTGGGATGCGATCTTCGGCGCCGCCAACTACCTGCACGCCTCCGGCCTTCGCCCCGGCGCCACGGAGGCACAGGTGCGTAACGCGATCCTCGCCTACAACCACTCCGATGCCTACGTGTCCGAGGTGCTGGCGAAGGCCGCCGTTTACAACGCCGGCGTCAGCGGCGAGGTACCCGGCGGCGCGCTCGCTCTGGTCCCTGGCGCCGGTGCCGCGGGGTGCAGCGGGGCCAGCGGTCCCGCGAACCTGCAGGACGTAGAGACGCTCTATCAGCCGCGCTCCTACCGGATGCTCCCTGCGCGGCTGATGGCTGGCGGCCGCACCCCGGAGGCGGTCGACGCCCGGATCTGGGACGACGTCGTCTGGCTCGCCGACAACTACGACCTGCAGATCACCGCGGCCAGGGAGGCTGGCCACGCCTCGCACGGAAACGGCACCTCGGTCGATTGGGTGCCGCGCGGGAGCTCGGCGGTCGCCCACTGGCAGGAAACAACTGAGCGCCTTGCGCGCGACATCGGCTGGCGCCCCGGCTGTGACTCGAGCTGCGCGCCGCCGGTGATCGCCGCCCCGGGCTGGGTCCGGTGGATCGGCTACAACGGCGATCCGGCTCACGGCGACCCCGCCCACTGCAGCGGCAGCTGCGGCCCGCACCTCCACATCTCCTGGCAGAACTCGGACGGCGCCCAGAGCGCGCTGGTGGCGCCGGCCGCCTGGGTCAAGGTCTTCCCGGTCGGCGGCGGCCAGGACCCGACAAGCCTCCACCAAAGCGCCGACAAGGGCGGCGGCAATGTGAGGCGCAAGAAGGGCAAGCGATGACTCGCTGGCCACGCCGCGCGCTCCTTGCCCTCACCCTGCTCGCGATCCTCGGCGCCGCGGCCGCCGTCGCCAGCCAGGGTGATGGCGGAGGGGCGCAGACGCGGCCGAGCTCCACCGATGCCGAGACGACTCGGAGCACCTCGGTGCCCGCGGCCGAGGCTTCGACGACCGAGGAGCCCGCCGGACTGCCCGAACCCCGGGGAGCGGGAAGCACACCGGGCGGTGCCGAGGCGGTGGCGCGAGCCTTCGGCAGCGCCTGGGTCAACCGTCCGCCGGAGCGCCCGAGGCAGCGCGCCGAGCGCAAGCGCCTCCTCAGCCTCGCTAAGGGCGACCTGGCGGCGCGGATCGACTTCGCATTTCGCGACCAACAGGCGGGGCCAGTCGGCAAAGCGAGCGGCGAGGTGATCGCCACGGAGACCGTCGGCGAGCATGACGGCGGCCAGATCGTCGAGGTCCTGGTCACCACCCGAGAGACGGTTGGGAATCAGCCTCAGAGCTACGGCCTCTACCTCGCCCTGATGGAGGAGGTCCGTCCCGGCGCCTACCTGGTCTCCGACTGGCAACCACAGTGAGTGCCCGGGCGTTCCAAGACGCGGCACCTTCGCCGCCCAGCCTGAGCGCGACCGGCCTCGCGGCCTGTGCGCTGCTCCTCGCCGCTGCCCTCGGCGCCCTGGCGGCGCTGGGGCTCGGCGTCTCCCACACCGAGCCGCACGACGCGATCAAGGACTCACCGGGAGCGGTTGCCTCCCTTTTCGCCCACAACGCCGCCGTCGCGTGGATCCCGCTCGCGCTGGCGGCGATCGGCTGGGATCGGACCCCCGGCCTGCAGCTGACCGGCGATCTAGTGGTCGGCGCCTCGCTGATTGCGAATGGGGCGGTGGTCGGCTACGCGATCGCTCGCACAGGGCCCGAGCTCGCCGCCTACCTACCCCACCTGCCCTTCGAGTGGAGCGCGATCGCACTGCCTGCCGGTGCCTGGCTCTGCCTTCGCCGCGGCTATCCCGACCGCCGGGCGCTGCTCCTGCAGACGCTCGGCCTGAGCGCGGCCTCGCTCCTGGTCGCTGCTCTCCTCGAGGTCTATGCCGTCCCTCTCGGATGACCGCCAACCGCCCGGAAACCCCAGCTTCCCTTCCACGCTCCCGGCGCAGCCGGGACTTGACCAGCGAAAGAGCTGCGACGGGCGGGCGTGTCAAGGGCGCCGCAAGGCGCCCGCACCCGGCCGTGGCCGGGTTGACTCGCCCGCAGCGGCGCAGCTACCCGGTCCCTTCGGTTCAGCCCGGCTCTCCCCGCCGCCAATCGGACGCTGAGCGCTTCAACACGGCGCTCCCCTGCAGGGGTCGCAGACGGACTTCCTCCGCTTCGAGTGTGGCCGCCGCGGGCGGCTTTGGCTCGCTCCGAAAGTTCCTAACGACCCCGCCACGGCGGGAGCAAAGGAGAAGCACATGAACAGCATCCAGTTGATTGGCAACCTGACGAGGGACCCCGAGCTTCGGAGCCTCCCGTCCGGAACGTCGGTCTGCAAGATGCGCCTCGCGGTCAATACGCGCCGCAAGGACTCGTCCAGCGGCGAGTGGGTCGACAAGGCCAACTACTTCGACGTGACCGCCTTCGCGGGCCGCGCCGACGTCGCCGCGGAGTACCTCTCGAAGGGAAGCCGGGTCGGCGTCACTGGCCGCCTGGAGTCCCGCGAGTGGGAGACCGATGGTCAGAAGCGCTACGGCGTCGAGATCATCAGCGACCAGCTCGATTTCCTCACCCCGAAGTCAGACGGTGCGGATCCGAGCGAGGAGCCGGTTCCGGCCGGCGTCGGCGCCGAGGAAGACGGCGAGCCCGAGTTCTAGGCCCGATCGCATAAGACGCTCACAGAGACCGCCGCCTTCGGGCGGCGGTCTCTTCGTGTGTTGGCTCCCGCGCCAGCCGCCCTAGTCGTCGATTGGCGCGCGAACCTCGGCCGACGCGCCTCGCTTCTCCAGCTGTTGCTTGAGGGCCTCGGCGTGCTGGATCAGGATGTCCTCGGTGATGACCATCGGCGTTGTTAGCTCGTCGCTTGTCCATCGGCGAATCAACTTCTGCACCTTCCGCAGCTGCCCACCCTGCGGGAGAGCGGTTAGGACGACATCGCGTCGTTCCCCCGGCGTCGGCTCTGGTGGTTCTGCAGGGCGTTCCGGGATGACCTGACCCTTATTGGTGAGAAAGCCGACTCTGCCGGTCAAAGCGGCGCCGCAGTGCTGACATGCGTTTCCGGTTCGCCGCCCCTGGGTGTGGATCTTGCCGCCGCAGTTCGGGCAGATAGCTCGCGGATTCCAGAATCCCATCGCGAGGAGCGTAGTAGCCCTCCCGCGGTTTCGAACTGCTTAACCGCCAGACCAATCCAGTCGATCCAAAGAAGCAGAAAGGCCCGGTCGCCCGGGCCTCTGCTGGAACGGCGTTGACCGTATCTCGCTCGCTGCCGAGTATAAGGCTGGTCGACAGACGGACGTTTCGTGCGCCTGCTTGCCATGCAGCTTCAACGCTAAGGATTTCCGGCGTTGACCCCTCTGGCTAACTGGCCCACCAACAACGAGCGCCGTACTGAGCGGCTTAACAAAACTGGGCCAATTGGCTCTGGACTTGCCTCCTCCTGGCCCGGATACTGCGCCTGTGGACGCAAGGCAGCAAGAACAGGAGCACGAGGAGGAGTTCCGTGCGATGTGCCGGCGACAGCTAAGGCAGATGTCGGACAAAGCGATCGTCTATCAGCTGGGTCGGGAAGTTGGCGGCTACGAACGCGAGGAGATCGAGCGAGAGGCGGCGCGTCGCGGGCTCGCCACGGTGCGTTGCTCGAACTGCCGCCGCGATCCCGCCGTGAGCGGTGATGACGACGCTCTGTGTCGGAGCTGTCGGGCGCTGAAGGACCGAAGCCGCCCTCGTGGACCCTACGACCCGGAAGCGGCCCACTCACTCGCCTCCTTCGCGAACCGTCGTCCCAACGGACCGAGGTTCTGGGTCTGATGCGGATCAGGATCGGGCGATGGCTCTTCGTCCTCGTCCTCCGGCGCGAGGACGAGAACTCGGCGCCGCGCCTGCCCGGTCTGCCACGTCGTCTAAGCCCTGACTCGGGCTGCTTGGAGGCCCCCTCGCGGCGCTGATCGCCCGGCACCAACGGCGCACCCGCCCTGCGTGAGCCGAAGACGTGCCCGGATTTTGGCACGGCCTTCGCCGTGCGGATCCGGGACACCGGCTCCCGCATAGGGCGGGAGCTTCGAGCCGTTGGCCCCGCCGCGGGCGGCATCGCCGCTCGCGGTGGGGACCGAAAGGAGCACAACATGGCCACGAGCACCGAGACGAGCACCGTCAAGGTCGCCGAGATCGAGGTGCCGGAGGGCTTTAACCCTCGGCACGAGTTCGACGACACCGCGCTGGAGCAGCTGGCGGCGTCGATCAAGAAGAACGGGATCACCACGGCGCTGACCGTGGCGCGCGAGAACGGCCACTACCGTCTGATCGACGGTGAGCGCCGCCTGCGGGCCGCGAAGAAGGCCGGCGTCAAGGAGGTCCCGGTCCTGGTCCGCAGACGACGAGAACGCCCTCGCCGCCGCGCTGGTCGCGAACGTCCAGCGCGAGGACCTGAATCCGATCGAGGAGGCCGAGGCGCTTGCGCGGCTCTCCGAGGTCGAGGGCCTGGGCACCCACAAGGCCCTGGCCGAGCAGGTCGGCAAGCCGGTGCCCTACGTCAGCAAGCGGCTGCGGCTGCTGGCGCTGCCGGAGGGTTGCCATGCGGGAATCGCCTCCGGCGATGTGCCGCTGGCGGCGGAGCCGAACCTGCGTGGCGATCGCGAAGGCGAGCCCGGAGGTCGCGGTGGCTGCAACGCAGCTGGCGCTCTCGGATGACGTCGAGGTGAGCGACCTGGTCGATCACCCCGGCAACATCCTGCGGATGCTCTGCGTCCGGGAGGACGCGCCGTTCATCCGCGATGTCTCAAGCGGAGTGACGATCCGCGAGCTGGTCTCAGACGAGGAGAAGGCGAGCGAGCTGGAGATCCGCCTGGAGCAGACGGTGGAGAACCAAAGCTCGCACTACGTCGACTACCTCCGCTTCGTGCTGGAGGAGGCAGACGTCGATCGCCTGCGGGCCTCGGGCAAGCTGATCGAGTTCCCAAGCGATTGGGAGTTCGGTTCCGATCAGCTCTACCTGGTGGACGCCGAGCTGGCGGCCGACCTGGCGGTCGGAGCGGTCGAGCGCCGCGAGCGCGAGGCCGAGAAGGCGGCCAAGGAGCGCGCCAAGCAGGCCGGGGTGGAGGTCGACGGCCAGGCGCCGGCGGCCGAGCAGCTCCGGGAGGCGGAGCGCGAGGAGCGCCGCAAGGAGCGCGAGGCTCGCAAGCGCGAAGCCGAGCGGGCCGAGGCCCGCAACGCCGAGCTCGGGGCGACCCTGGTGAAGCGCCGGGGCGCGCAGAGCCGCAAGGCCCATCGCCTGAACCGGGCGAAGGTGCTGGCGCGTCGGGTGATCGCCGACAACCCCCAGCTGGCCGGAGCCGGGCTGCGGCTGGTGATGCCGCAGCTTCGCGACGTCGAGAAGACGACGCAGAAGAACGGCTCGGAGCGGGTCAAGGTGACCCACAAGGGCGCCGAGGAGTGCAGCAAGTACCTGCTGGACTCGATCGAGCGCGCCAAGTCGGTCGACGAGGTCCTGGAGCTCGTCAGCGACGCCCTGATCGCGGCGGCGCTCGCCGATCAGCGCGAGATCGCCCAGAGCAACCGGATCCACTGGTACGCCGGGATGGGCAACGACCCGGCCGAGCTGCTTGCCGCCGAGATCAAGGAGGTGAAGCCGAAGCGCGGCAAGAAGCGCTCCTAGCCCAGACGCCAGGAGGCGCACCGAGAGCCGCCGCCTTCGGGCGGCGGCTCTCTTTTTGCTGGGTCAGAACCCCTGCAAACTCGCCGGAAAGGGTGATGGCGCAGACGCATCCCACACCCTCGGCGTCCCGGGTGGCGCAGCGCTCCTCTGTCCACCCGGGGACGGCAACGCGGCCAGTTTCGCGCCGCCGGGGCCGCCTGCAAGGGGCTTCGCCCCTCGCCGAGGCGCCCGCGCTTCGCGCGGGTTCCGGCGGCCCCTCGGACGGCGCGGTGGCCCGCTCCATGCCGTCCCCGAACGAGAGGAGCGACACCATGTACGCCACCGAGGAAGCGACGCGGATCCAGCGCGCCATCGCCCGCTACCGAGTGCAGGAGGGCGTGCGCCTCCTGGTCGCGGTGGGCCGTCGCGACAGCGCGGGCCGGGTCGCGATCGACCAGCTGGTCGATCGCCCGGCGAGCGGATCCGGGCGCAGCTACCTGGTCGAGTCCGACCTTCGCGCCGGCGACCGGCTCCGCGCCTACGTAGCGGAGTACACCCGCCAGGCCGAGGACCTGGGGCTCTGCCCGATGAGCGGCGAGGCGATCACCGCCGTCCTCGCGCGCGGCGCGCGCGCCAAGGAGGCGCTCTCGTGAGCGCGCGGCGCTGCATCCACACCGGTCTCTCCCTGCCGGAGTGCAGCTGCCTGAGCTGCAACCGGGAGAAGGTGCGTCGCTTCGCCCCGCACCTGATCGCTCGCCCGGCGGCGAGGTCCGCCGTCGCGTCGAACCCCGGCAAGCGCCCCAAGGTCGGGGGCCCGCGATGACACGCGAGCAGCAGCGGCTCCGCGCGCTGCAGCGGGCGAAGGAGGTGCGGCTTGCCCGGGCGCGCGTCCGTCACGGCCTGAAGTCGCGGACGATCGACATTCGCGAGGCGCTCGACGAGCCGGCGGTGCAGACGATGCCCGTTGTCGACCTGCTCGCTTGCCTGCCGGGAAGGCGGAAGCGGCGACGCTCGCAGCGGCTCGACCGCGCCGAGGCGCTCGCCCGGCGGATCGCAAAGGAAGCCTGGATCCGCAGCGAGACGGTGACGATCGCCGATCTCAGCCCGGCCCGACGCGATCGGATCGCGGAGGTCGCCTGGCGAACCGTCCCGGCCTACGAGCCACCGAGCGAAGAGGCGAGAGTGGCGTGAGCCTTCTTCTGCTGCTTGGCGAGCTGCGGGCCCGGCGCTGGTGGCGGCGGCAGCTGCGCGGGCCGCTGGCCGGGCGACTCGCTGACGACGACCGCCGCGCGATCGAGGCGCGCTTTGCCTACCGCCACGCTGATCCCGAGCGCGCCTACACCGCCAGCACGATCTACGAGCTCGCCAAGGACGATCGACCCCGAGCTGCTCGGCGATGATGCTTCGCAACTTCGCCGCCGCGCTGCGAGCGGGGGAGGGGTCAATCGACCTCGCCCTGCTCGGCGCGACGATGAAGGCGATCCGCGAGCGCGCCAGCGGCGTGCCGGCCGAGCGCGACGAGCTGATGCGCGATCTTCCGCCAGGTCCTGGGCGAGGAGGCGCGCCGACTCGGGCTCGACGTCGAGGACGAGCCCTAAGCCCCTTTCGGCCTGCGCGTGTCGGTCCCGAGCTGTGGGCGATGACCGACATGCTCGACCGAAAGGGGCAAAGATGAACGGCTCGCTAACGACCGTGCTCGCAGGTACGGTCGGCTTCGTGGTGCTCCTCGCCCTACAGATCGCTGCGGCGCTTCCCGACCCGGGGGATCCGACCTTCCCAACCATCACCGCCGTCCTCGGCGGGTTCCTGGCGATCGCGCGGGTCCGCTCGACTGGCGGCTCCTGGAAGAAGGCCGAGCGCGAGGCGTTTCGCTGGGGCTTCTACGCGACCGGGTTCGGCATTCTGGTCTATCTGTTCGGCCTGATCTCGGGCCTATACTGAATGGCGATGCGAGACGACCTACTCCACTTCGCGGTGATGGCACCAATCGTCGTTGGCGCGCTCGCGCTCGGCCTCGCGCTCGGCTGGTCCGACGGCGCCCTTGGACTCACGGTGCTGGGCGCGATCGGCGTAGGCCTCTTCGCGGGCGACCCGCTCGTGCAGCGCATCCAGACGCGCCGCGGCCGCAGGCATCGGGTCGGTCGCCCACATCCAATCACCCGCGCTTAGATCGTCGCTCGCGGCTCAGCGACTGCCTGCGCTGCCCTGGTGCTTGTCTGCGCGCTTGCGTTGCTGACCGGCGAGTCGATCGCGGGGTCCTCCGCGAGCAAAGGCTTCAAGGTGAGCCGCTGCGACTGGCGCACGGGGGAGGGGTGTCCTCCAGCGCCGACGCCGGGAAGCTGCCAGCTGCGCGGGCGGGCTCAGGACCGAGGCTGCACGCCCGGGGTGCTCAACCCCGCCGTCAAGCGCTCGACGATCAAGCGGACGATCTGCCGCTCGGGCTGGACGGCGACGGTGCGCCCGCCGACCAGCTACACCGGTCCGCTGAAGAGCGCGCTGATGAAGGCCTACGGCTTCGGGGGCCAATCGCCGACGGGCGTTCGAGCTCGACCACCTGATCTCGCTCGAGTTGGGCGGTGCTCCATCGGATGAGCGAAACCTCTGGCCCGAGTCGCACACCAACTCCTACGCCAAGGACGGCCTCGAGAACTCATTGAAGGCGAAGATCTGCGCGGGAGAGATCAGCCTGGCGAAGGCTCAGTGGCGGATCGTCCACTGGACCAAGTTCGTCGGTAGCGGTGGGGGAGGGGGCGGAGGGTCCCTGGACAAGAACTGCTCGGACTTCTCCACCCAGGCCGAGGCCCAGGCCTGGTTCGATCAGCACGGCGGCAGCGCCACGAACGACGTCGCCGGGCTCGACACCGACCACGACGGGATCGCCTGCGAGTCGCTGCCCTGACGGGCAGGCGGCGGGACTACTTCTGGCGCACGCCGAAGAAGTCGATGTGCTCGACGTTGCCCCGCTCCAGCCGAACGCGAATCAGCACGCGGAAGTCGGGGAGCTCCATCCAGCCGATCTTTCCGACCGCGCCGGGATATTCGGCCAGCTCGCCCTGCATCTCCGCTCTGACAAGCCCGATCATCCAGGCGGTGAGCTGCTCGTCGAGCAGGAGGGCATCCGCTCGGTCGAGGCGCTGGCGGTCGCGCCAGTACGCGGACCAGTAGCGACTTGTCGGCGCCAACGACTAGGAGCGCGCCGTGCGCTTCTGGCGCTTTGACTTCTCGAGCTCGGTGAGAAGCTCGCCATAGCCGTGGAAGACCTTGGTGCCCGGGGGCGGCGGATCGTCGAGGCTCTTGACGCCGTTGGCCGCAGCGGCCTCGGCGATCTCCTCCTCGGTCGCGGGGGTGAAGCTGTACTCGGGTTGATCGCCGGTCTTCTTCATCAGGGAGATTGTCTCACGTCGCGAGGCTGCCCACACATGCCCGTATATGTAGGGGCTGCTCTGCGGGACTCCTGCGCACCGTCGGCCCAATCAGCTGAACTCGTCCGGCCCGACGAATGTCGCGATGTCGGAGCTCGGCGTGTACGGTTCCGCGAGCCGCTGCGCCCGCTCTTCCTCGCTCAGCACCTGATCGACACGACCGAAGGTGGGGCGGACAGCAAGGTGAGTGGGTGGATCCGCGCTCCTAGCGCCCGTTCCTGTCGATAAGGGCGTCCGCGAACTAGGCTGGAATGGTCGTGGTGAGAGGGAGAGAGTGGACAGGGGAAGAGCCGGGCCAGCGCCCCGGCGTAGAGAGCTGATGTCGCGTCTCACCGATTTGCTCGGCCGCGTGGAGGATGTAAGTCCGGAGCTGGCCAAAGATCTCCAGGGTGAAGTCAAGAGCCTCTCCGCTCGGCTCGAGTTCGGCCTCAACTTCGAGCGGCACATTCCAGAGCTTGTGCGGCTGCCGGGACGAGAGATTCGACGCGGCGACAAAGTCGTGTTCCTCGCGCCGCGTGATGACCCGGGAGCGACGGTTGACGAGCGGACGTGGATCGTGACCAACCTGACGGGGCGGGGGAAACGACGCGCGGCCGAGCTCGTCGAGAGAAATGGGATGAATGCGGAGCCCGAATCGGCAACGCGGACGCTCGAGGACCTCGTGGTGGTTGCTGAGTTCCGAGATCCCATCTACCCGGGCCTTCGCTCAACGGGCAAAGTCGAGCGCGGTGGCGATAAGCCCTGGCACGTGGTCGTGAACGGGGAGAACTTCCACGCTCTCGAGGCGCTCGTGTTTGCCTACGAAGGTGGGGTTGATTGCATCTACATCGACCCGCCGTACAACACCCGCGCGAAGGATTGGAAGTACAACAACGACTACGTCGACCCCGACGACGATTACGCGCATTCCAAGTGGCTTGCCTTCATGGAGCGCCGTCTGAGAGTGGCGAAGAAGCTCCTGAATCCAGACCGTTCTTGCCTCATCGTCACGATCGACGAGAAGGAGTACCTACGGCTCGGCCTGCTCCTGGAGCAGACCTTTCCCGGAGCCCGAATCCAGATGATCACCTCCGTCATAAGCGCGAAGGGTGCGGTGCGACCTGGCAGATTCTCCCGCGTCGAAGAGCACATCTTCTTTGTCCTGCTGGGCGACGCTCGGGTAGATCCGTGGACGCACAACATGCTGAACGGGGACGAGGAGGACGAAGCCCCGCAGGGGGACGAGGAGGAAGCACAGCCAGCTGAGGAAGAGCCGCAGGAACAGATCGAATGGCTCGGTCTCCGTCGAAGGGAACCCTCGAGCATCCGTGGCGCGCGGCCAAATCAGTTCTTCCCGATCTTTGTGGACGCCGAGACCGGGCTTCTTCAGTCCGTGGGCGACGCGATCGACGACAACGTCAAACGTTCGACCATCAAGGCGCCCAAGGGGATAGTCGCCCTCTGGCCGCTCAAGCCTGACGGGACGGAGATGCTGTGGGGCCTAACACCGGAGGCGCTGCGAAAAAACTGGGCGGAGGGATTCGCACGAGTAAACAACTGGAAGCCTGATCAGAAGAAGGGGACCGTCCAGTACCTGCCGAGCGGCACGATCCAACAGATCCGCAGCGGCGAGATCATCGTTACCGGACGCAGGGCGGATGGCTCCGTGGAAGGGGCCCGGGCAGCGGATAGCGAGGCGTCGACGCCGCCAAAAAAGGTCTGGCACATGCGCTCCCACAACGCCGAGACCGGCGGAACGAAGGTGCTAACGGCGCTGATACCTGGGCGACGCTTCGATTATCCGAAGTCGTTGTACGCGGTTGAGGACGCGCTGCGGTTCGTCGTCGGTCGCAATCGGGATGCCGTGATCTTGGATTTCTTCGCCGGCTCGGGTACGACCGCACACGCGGTGATGCGGCTGAACCGCCAGGACTCGGGTCGGCGGAGGTCGATCATGATCACGAACAACGAGGTATCGGCGGAGGAAACCCTCCGGCTGCGTAAGGCAGGCCATCGCCCGGGCGACTCGGCCTGGGAAGCGCTCGGAATCTGTGAGTACATAACAAAGCCGCGAGTGAGCGCAGCGGTGACTGGCCAGACAGTGCAGGGGAAACCAGTCGACGGTCGCTACACGTTCACCGACGAGTTTCCGATGGCGGATGGCCTCGATGAGAACGTGGAGTTTTTCGATCTCAGCTACCAGGACCCGGAGCTCGTGCGGCATGGCCTTGCGTTTACGCCGGTCGATCCACTTCTATGGCTTCGTGCGGGCAGCCGCGGCGCGCGAATTGAAGAGCAACGCGATGGGTTCGCACTCGCCGAGAGCTATGCGGTTCTGTTCGAGATCGACGCCGCCGCCGCGTTCGTCGAGGCGGTGCGGTCAGCGGATGAACTCACCGTTGCGTACGTCGTTACCGACGAAGAAAAGCAGTTCCAAATCGTCGCCGACCAGCTGCCGCGACGGATCGAGCCCGTCCGGCTTTACGAGTCCTACCTGCGCACCTTCCGGATCAACACTGGGGAGGAGTGACGTGCGCTTCGCGCTCAAGGACTACCAGGACACGGCCGTGCGCGAGGTTCTCGAGAGCCTCACTCTCGCCGCCGAGGACTCTCGCAATCGAGGGGCCAAGCTTGCGTTCGCGCTCTCCGCGACAACGGGTGCCGGCAAGACGGTGATGGCGACTGCCGTCCTCGAGGCGCTCTTCGAGGGATCGGAGGAATTTGACTTCGAGGCGGATCCCAGCGCGATCGTCCTGTGGGTCACCGACGATCCGAGCCTTAACCAGCAAACCCGCTATCGAATCATCGAGAGCGGGGACGCACTGGAGGTGAGTCGGCTCAAGGTGATTGAGGCCGATTTCAAGGAGCCGCGCTTTGAACCGGGGAACGTCTACTTCCTGAACGTGCAGAAGCTGGGCTCAGGGACCACCTTCACTCAACGCTCGAACGATCGCCCGTACACCCTCTGGGAGACGATCACGAACACGATCAAAGACGACGACCTAACGCTCTATCTCGTCCTCGACGAGGCACATCGCGGGATGAGGAGTGGCCGCCAAAAAGCCAACGCGGAGAAGACCCGCTCCACGATCGTTCAGCGGTTGATCAACGGTCACAACGGGGTCCCCGCTGCGCCAATCGTCTGGGGAATCTCGGCCACGGTCCAGCGTTTTACTAAGGCGATGGCGCAAGCGGAGGGGCGAACCACCTACCCGCCGGTGACGGTCGACCCGAGCGCCGTCCAGCGCTCCGGCCTGCTCAAGGACACGATCCTGCTCGATTTCCCGGATGAGAAGGGCGCCTTTGAGACCACGCTGTTGCGGAGCGCCCTGCGCTCGCTGCGAGGCTCCTCAGAACTCTGGCAGGCCTACGCGGAGCAGGAGAGCATGCCCGATCCGGTGCTGCCACTCCTCGTCCTACAGGTTCCCAACACTCCCAAGGATCGCGACCTCGCTCGCATGCTGGACGTGCTCGGGGAGGAGTGGCCTGAGCTCACCGAAGGCGGCGTGGCGAACGTATTCGGTGAACACCTCGATCTGAGCGTAGGAGGTCACCCGGTTCCCTACGTCGCTCCGCAGGATGTCGAGGGAGCGACCTGGATTCGAGTGCTTCTCGCCAAGGACGCGGTCTCCACGGGCTGGGATTGCCCCCGCGCGGAGGTGCTCTTCTCGCTCCGGCCCGCGAAGGACCGAACCCACATCACACAGTTGCTCGGGCGGATGGTCCGCACGCCGCTGGCTCGCCGAGTGGATTCGGATGAGCGGCTTAATGCGGTGAGCTGCTTTCTGCCCTTCTTTGATCAGCCCACGGCAACCGACGTGGCGAGGATTCTGACCGGCGATAAGGAGGAGAGCGACGAGCTCGGCTTCGCGTCCGGCACGGGACGAAAAGCGCTCACCTCTCCGGTGACGATGAGCTGGAACGAGCAGCTGCCACCCAAGGTGAAGGAGTGTCTCCGTGAGTTGCCCAGCGAGGTGGCTCCGAAGGCGGCGCCGAAACCGATCAAGCGCCTTCTGAGTTTGGCAGCGGAAATCGCCCTCGATGAGCTGATGGACGATGCCGATGAGCAGGCTCGGGAGGCTCTATTTGCCGTACTCGACGGCCAAGCTGCGCAGCACAAGAAGGCAGTAAGCAGTGGTGTGAAGGACATCTACACGGCGGACCTTCGGCGAATCACCACCACGCTCGGAGAAGACTCGCTCGAGGAGACGACCTACCGCGAGCGAGCTGACTACCGAACAGTCGACGATGCGTTTCGCCCTGCGAGTCGCGCGCTCGGGGCGGCCGTCGCGAATGCCTATACGAAGCGCCTCGCGCTCGAAGCCGCCGGAGGCAAGAAGGAGCGAGCCGACATCCACGCCGCGAAGGCCCAGGTCGCGGCGCTGCTCTCCATCGAGGGCGTGGCGGAGACCGTCGACACCGAGGCGGAGAAACTCGCGAATGCCTGGCACGGAAAGCTGCGGACCAAGATTCGAGGTCTAAGCGAAGAGCGCCAGGCCGTCTACGCCGAGAACAAGCGCGAGGCCCGCGATCCCCAACCAACCGACATCGTCGCGCCAAAGTCACGGATCGAGAACACACGCGATGGCGAGAACAATCCCTTGGAGACCCGAGACCGCCATCTGCTGGTCGATGACAAGGGAGGGTTTCCCGTTGGCAGTGGACGCCCGGGAGATCCGCTGAACGAATGGGAGCTGGAGGTACTCGACACCGAGCTCGAGCGCGAGGACACGGTCGCTTGGTACAGAAACCCCTCCTCAGCGATAGCTGATGCCCTTCAGGTGCCTTACTTGCGCAGCGGCGATGAGTGGAAGCCGATGCAGCCTGACTTCATCTTCTTCTCAAAACGCAAGGACGGCTCGATCGGCGCCTCCATCATTGACCCGCATGGTCACCACCTCGCGGACGCTCTTCCGAAGCTTCTCGGGCTGTCTCGATTCGCCGAGTTGTACGGGGATCGCTTTCTCCGAATTGAGGCAATCGCTAGGGTCGATCGGGGCGAGCTTCGGATGCTGGATCTCACGGATCGGAATGTCCAAACGGCTATTCAGGCCGCCGACGACGCGACCGAGGTCTACAAAAGCGACGTCGCCGTTTCCTTCTAGCGCCCCTTGTTGAGTAGTTAACAAGTAACGCACGAGAACACTCACTATGTCAACTTGAGCAGTGCTTTCGGCGTGTTAACGCCGTTTTAACCGTTATGTCCGAACAGCGGTTATGTCACCTCACACCGATAAGCCGGAATCGCCAGACTCATCGTCGGGCCAATAACGCCGGCCATCGACCTCGCTGAAGTACCCGACGACCCAGTCTGGGCCTAGGTCCTCCTGCACGACAGCCCACAGACGCCGCCCCTCGTGGTCGAACTCTATGCGTGCCTCGTCAGACGGCCACTTATGCGCCCACGGGGCGTTCTCGCCCTCCTCGAACCGCTCGGCCCACGCTCGGAGCTCGACCTTGGTCTGCTTGCGAAGTGGAAGCTCGCTCAGTTCCGCCATCACGCTGCCGTCGGAACCCCACCAAACCGGATCGGCGGAGTAGTCACACATGAGGAGGATCATCCGCTCAGGCATCTGCGTCCAGGGTCGCAAACCAAATCGAAAGTCGCTCACGAAGAAGCCCCCGGCTGATCCGAGGGCTTCTCGTCCTTCGGCCAGGCAGGGCGGCCTTTGGCGGTCCTGCGGGCTGCCGCTTATCTATCACGTTCGCGGCGCGTCGCGGATCAGCTGCAGCAGCTTCTCGCGCGCGCTCATGGCCGGATCGCCCTCGAGCTCGGCCAGGATCGCGGCGACGTCGACGAGTCGCCTCAGCGCAACCGCTCGCTCGCTCGCCAAGCGGGCGAGCAGGCGCCGCGCCGCCGGCGCGTAGGCCTCCGGTTCGCGCTCGAGTAAGAGCAAGGTGATCTCGGCCGCCGTCGACAACGGCACCTGCGGCAGCTCTCCGGCCAGGCTGCGAACGGCGAGCACATCGCCCGCGGCTAGCGCCCGCTGCAGCTGGCCGGTGATCGACCCTTTGGACGTCATACGAACACATGTTCGCAACCTCACGCCTTAGCGACAAGCCCTCTCCTCGCCGGCCCGCCCTCGCGGGTCCAACCCGGCCGCATTGTGGCGCGCCGATGGCGCGCTTCGGGCGGCCAACGGCCCCGCAGCGGGCGGGGCCCAAGGCGAGGAGCTGGCATGGCCACCAAGAAGCGACGTCGGCGCGAGCGAGCGCCGCGCGACGTCTACCAGGAGATCACCGACAAGATCCTCAGTGCTCTCGAGACCGGCACCGTCCCCTGGCGCCGCCCTTGGCGCGACTTCGGCATGCAGCGCAACCTCTCCAGCGGCCGCCCCTATCGCGGGATCAACCAGCTGCTCACTCAGCTGACCCAGCAGGTTCGCGGCTACGGCTCGCCCTTCTGGCTCACCTATCGCGGCGCAGAGCGCGCCGGCGGCCAGGTTCGCCGCGGCGAGCGCGGCACCCTCGTCGTCCTCTGGAAGCGCCTCCTGATCGAGGAGGAAGAGAGCGAGGAGAAGAAGCGCGTCTGGTGGGTCAGGCCCTACACCGTCTTCAACCTCGACCAGGTCGACGGCGTGGAGCCGCCAGCCATCGAGGACGAACGCCTCGACTTCGAGCCGATCGAGCGCTGCGAGCAGCTGCTTGGGCGGATGCCGAACCCTCCCCGCCTCATCCATGCGCCCGGCGGCGCCTTCTACCTCCCGGCGAGGGACACGATCACCCTGCCACCGCGGGAGAGCTTCTACGACGCCGAGGGCTACTACGCGACCCACTTCCACGAGACCGTCCACTCGACCGGGCATCCCTCACGGCTTGATCGGCCGCTCGCCGTGCGCTCCAGCGAGGAGAGCCTACTCCCGCGAGGAGCTGATCGCCGAGCTCGGCGCCGCGATGCTCTGCGGGCGCGCCGGCATCGTTCCGCAGCGCCTCGAGCAGAGCGCGGCATACATCGCCAGCTGGCTCGCCGCGCTTCGCGACGACAAGCGCATGGTCGTCTCCGCCTCTCAGCACGCGCAGCGCGCCGTCGACCACATCCTCGACGAGCGCCCGGAGGATCTCAGAAGAGGCAAATCCGCATCCGGCGCTCGAAACGGGCCGTTCTACGGCGATTTGAGGCCCGTCTAATAGGGCGCCGCGTGTGATCGCACTTGGCAATCGCGCGTCTTCGACACCCTACCACATCCGCTGGGTCAGCGGCGCGCATAGCTCGCCGGAGAGGGTGATGAGTACCCGATCGAAAGCGTCAGGCGATCGACCTAGCGCCTCCCCTCCTCTCCCCTCGGGTCCCGCCGGCGGGCGACGTCCGAAAAGCGCCCGGATGGTGGCACGGCGTCGCCGTGCTTTGGCCGGGCATCGGCCGCCGCCCGGGCGGCCCCGAGGAAAGGACGATCGGATGGCAAAGGGCCTCGACACCGGACAGCTGCGCCAGCGGCTCGCCCAGGTTCGCCGTGACCAGGACGAACTGCTCAACCTTCCCGAGGCAGAGTTCCGCAAGGTCTGCTGGGACATCGCCGCGATGCGGCGCGAGCCCGTTTCTGGGCTGCTCGAGCGGCTGCGCCTGGAGAGCGCGGCCGGCGAGCTCTTCCGAGTGGACCCACGGATCACCGCCCTTCGCCGCGCCGAGCAGATGGTGGTCGACCAGCTCGACCGCGAACAGCTGATCCTCCGCCTGCGCCAGGGCCGCCTGACCCGCCACATGTGCGACTACTGGCTACGCCGGCGGCCGAAGGAGGTCCCGCGGATCAACGGCATGCCGCTCTGGCTCGCCGTCTTCTCCGCGGACATCGCCGGGTAAGCGGGCGGTAGGCTCGCATCCTGGATCGCGAGCAACAGACAACCGATCTCTTCTACGACGAGTCGATCGGCCTGGAGGAGAAAGAGCGTCGGCTTCGCGAACGAGCGGACGCCGGCGACGAGGAAGCGCGCGGCTACCTCGAGAGCATCGGGAGGATGCGCCGAGCCCCGTGGCGGGATGTTCCGGGGCTCGACCGGGTCTCCCCCACTCTGACGTCCATCAACGCACTTGAGGCCTCAATCCCGAAAGTCGCGCAGACGCTTGAGGCGTCAGCCCTGCCGCCTACGGAGGCGACGCTGGAGACGGAGTTACTGCGGGAGTTGAACCTGGAGCTGCCAACCGCAGCCGCCGTCAAGCAGTACCGGCTTGGACTCGACGGCTGGCCGGGAGTTGGACCGGCCGACATCGCGATCCCGCTCCCGGAGTCGCCCCCTCTCCTCCTGGAGCTTAAGTGGGGGAAGGGAACGCTCTACAACTGCGCCTGGGACGCGCTGAAGCTCGCCACCGCCCTTGCCGTCGGCGCTACCGAGAAGGCCTTCATGCTCGCCGGAGCCCCAGCGGGAGAGTGGGCCTCCGGCGCCGAGGGCGCCGAACTCTTCGGCAAGGATGCGGTGGACTGGGACGTTCAGGAGTTCATCGCCCGTCACGCCTCCGGTTTCGCCGAATGGCGGCGGGCGGTGCAGACTCGCCCTCGCCGCGTTCCAGACAACTTCAGCACCGACACCTACGGCCCGGATGGTGTCTGGACGCTCACGGTGGAAGGCGAGCCCTGGGAGCTGCGCTGCGCCGAGTTGGCGCTGACCCTCACCTCCGGTTGGATCGAGCTGGACGAGGAAGGTCAGACGTCGCGCTCTCACGACGGGCCGGCGCCGTTGATGCAGTGGGAGCGCCCTCCGCGCCGCCCGGACCTCTAGCACGGGGTGCGGCAAGCCACCCAACGCGCCCGACCAGAGCGGTAGCTTGGAGGGGTGCTCCGAAGCACCCCTCTCTCGCTTCGCTTCTCGATCGACGACCAGCGGATCGAGACGTCGTCGCAATACGCCGACGCTCGCCCCCACGCCGATCTCTTCATCACCACCCTCGCGAGCCTCGACCTGGAGATCACCAGCGTCTACCTGGGCAGCGGCGACTTCGACTGGATCCCGGCGACCCACAAGGTCGCCGACCCCGAGCTCGGCAACATGGTCGAACACGACCGCCTCGAAGTCACCGCGCCCTCGGACCCCCTCCCCGGCTCAACGGGGCAGCTCCTCTATGACCACCTCGCTTTCGTGCAGGGCGAGGTACGCGAGCGCCGCGGAGTGAGGCTGGCGATCGACGTCGGCGACGAGGACTTTCTCACCCTGCAGCTGGTTGCGGCGCACGTGCTCGAGGGCTAGCCGCCGAGCGCACCTGCCCCGTCGCCCGCCTTGATCCTGGCACGCCTTCGGCGTGCGACCCCGGCGGTCAACCGGGGCAGGGTTTGCTTTCCCCCCGAGAGCTAGGGCAGAAGCTAGGTCTCCGGCGCCCCTCTCCCCCCATCCCCCATTCTCGCTGGTCGGCGCCCGCCGCCAGACTGGCGAATCGCGTGGGTCAGATCGTCGATTCGCTCGCCGGAGAGGGTGATGAAAGGACGAGGCCCGATTGGTCGATTCGGTCGGACCGATTCGTCCGATCCGCTCGACATCATTGCTTCGTCCGAGGAGTCGGCGCGAAGGGAGTTCCGATGAGCAGCTCCAGGCCGAGGCCTGCCCCATACCACCGCGGCAACCCGCGAGAGAAGGTCTCGGTGAAGATGACGCCGGCGCTGAAGAAGCTCGTCACCCGGCGGGCGCGCGAGCAAGGGATGTCTCGAAGCGCCTGGCTCGAGGAGGCGGCGAAGCGACAGTTGATCGCCGAGGAAGAGCGGGAGGAGGCGATGACGAGCTAGTGGTCGCCGACATGCGGGCCCCGCCTGGCCGGGCGAAGAGGCCCCCTACAACGGAAAAAAGCCCCTGGCCGGGGGCTTTCTCCTCAAAGTCTTTTGGCGAAGACGGGAGGGAGACTAACACGCGCCCGCGGACGGAATCGAGGGGTGCGGATGGTTCCTGCCCGAACGGAGGCCGTCGATGAGCGCCGCGAAGCGCTCCGGCGCAACCGTCGAGGGGCGGACCGTGCTCCCCCTGATCGAGCGCCCCCGCGGTCACTTCCTCGCGGTGAGGGAGTGCTACGTGGCGATCTGCCGCGGCGACGTGATCGCCGCGGCGCTGCTCGACGTGCTCTGCTCCTGGACGAAGAGCCGGCTGAAGGCGATCGGGGATCCCGAGCGCCGTGACGAAGAGCGCCGCCGGGTTCGCGGAGGCGGGCGGATCGCGGGCGACTGCCCGCTCTGGGTCTACCGGACGATCGCCCAGCTCGAGGAGGACATGCGCCAGCTGGCGAGCGAGAACCCGATCGCGCGGGCACGGCGAAACCTTGAGAAGTGGGGGTTCATCCGAGCCGAGCAACCCGGCGGAGTCGATCGGACCTGGCACTTCTTGGTTCGGGCCGGGAACGTGGAGCGCGCCCTGCGCGGCTTCTTCGCCGACCGCTCCTGGCGGGAGATCGCGTCCGGATCGACCCAACCGATCGCGCTCCCCGAGCACGACTTCGCGATGGTCGACGACGCGCTGCTCTCGATCTGCACGATCGAGGGCGCCGGCGGCACCCGCCCCGACCCGGTCTCGGCCGCGCTGCTGGATCTGATCCTGCACGGCTGCGAACAGCGCCAGCTGGAGCTCGAGGAGGAGGAGGCGATCGCGGAGGTCGACTTGCTGCGGGCCGGACGGTGGGAGCAGAGCCGATTGTGGCGGCGCTTCGCGGCGCCAGAGCTCGCGCTGGAGCTGCAGGGCCTCTGTCAGCAGAAGGCGCTGCGGAGGCGGTTGCGGCGGCTGGTCGAGCTTGGCTTCTTGGCCGAACCGCGCCAGGAGGGAACCGATCGCGCCCGGCGATATCTCGCCCTCCCCCACTCGATCGAGGCTGCCCTCTCCATGCGGTCAATCTGCGGAATCGAGGCGGTCGATTTGAGGGATGGAGCCGGTCGATCTGAGGAATCCATCCGGCCGAGCAGCGGCATGCAAGTGGACAAGCAGCGCCCTGCAAGCGGTCAAGACGCGGCCTCCTCTACATCACAACAGCCTTTCAATCAGCCCGACAACAGTGTGTCCCCGAAAAACACAAACACGGGAGGGAGATCAACTGAGTCAAGCTCGGTGATTCCCCTCCCCACGGTTCGCTCTTTGGACGCCGAGGAGAGCGCGCGCTACCGCACAGCGGTGAAACGGCTTCGCAAAAAGGGCCTGCCGGAAGAAGCGGCCGCTCAGATCGAGGATGGCTTTGAGCCGAGCGAGCTGCCCCGGATGGCGTTGATCTCCGCGCGCCGCTGGAGCCGAGATGCCGGTACGGGGCTATACGTGCGATCGGAGGGCGGGGATGTCGCGGTGAGGTGGCTGCTGGCGGCGACGCTGGCCGAGCGCTGCGCCGCCGGCGAGGGACGCTTGCCCCAGGGGAGCTTCGCCGCAGCGCACGATCTCGCCGATCTCGATCTCCACAACCGCGAGGAGCGCTTCAAGGAGGTCGCCGCTTGGCTGCAGGGCTCCGGCCCGCTGGCGCTGCCGGAGATCGACCGGATCAACAACGCCTACGTGATCTCCCAGGTCGCCCGAGCGGTGGCGCGGCGGATGACGGCGGGAGCGCCGATCATCGCCAGCGGCGAGTGCTCCCTGGAGGAGCTCGCCGACGTTCTCCCCGATGCGAAGGGAGAGGCGCGGCGAGGGAAGGGGACGCAGCTCGGTCGGGATCTGAGGCGCTACTGCACGGCGGTCGATCTGATCGCAGACTTCGAGGAAACGGAAAGGACGGCCTAGATGGCAATCGCGAGCGAGAAGAACGGGCGAGCGACGGGGAGATCGGCGCCGCCGCAAAACCTCGAGGCCGAGGAGTCGGTGCTCGGCGCGATGATGGTCTCCGAGTCGACGATCGGTCCCGTGGTCGCCGAGGTCAGGCTGCGCGAGCGCGACTTCTATCGCGATCGACACCGGCTGATCTTCCGAGCGATTCGGGACCTCTGGGATGCGGCGAAGCCCGTCGACGTGCTGACCGTGAGCGCCGCGCTCGACGCCGACGGGGAGCTGGACGCGATCGGCGGAAGGGACGTCATCGCCAGCCTCGCCGCCAAGGTGCCGGCGCCGGGCAGCGCCGCGCACTACGCGGAGATCGTCCGGCAGAACTCGCTGATGAGACAGCTGGACGAGATCGCCAAGCGCACCCAGCAGTCGGTGGCAGAGCGAGCGGGCGAGCCCTCCGAGCTGGCCGAGCTGGCCGAGGCGGAGCTCAGCAAGCTGACCGTCGAGAGCCGCGAGGAAGAGCCCGAGATGGCCTATGACATCGGCGTCCGCCACCTGGAGCTGCTCGAGGCGCAACGCCGCGGCGAGGTCGACGGAGCGACGCCGACCGGCTACCGCGACCTGGACGCGCTGATCGGCGGTCTTGTCCCCGGCGAGTTCGCGGTTCTCGCCGGCCGACCCGGACATGGAAAGTCGGCCCTGCTGCTCGGCGCCGCCAATCACATCGCCGAGCGCCAGAAGAAGGGCGTGCTGCTCTTCTCCTTGGAGATGTCGGAGTTCGAGCTGATGGGGCGGCTGCTCGCGCCGAAGGCCCGGGTGCAGTCAAAGAAGGCTCGCGACGGGACGCTCAGCGAGGGTGATCTGGAGAAGCTCCGAAGCGCGCACGAGAGCCTCCGCGGGATCCCGCTGAAGATCGACGACTCGCCCTACATCTCGATGGCGGAGATCCGCGCGATCGCGCGTAAGCACGTGATCGAGTTCCGCGAACGTGGCGGGCTCGGCGCGGTGCTGATCGACTATCTGCAGCTGGTGCGCCCGGAGAATCCCTCCGACAGCCGCGTCGAGCAGGTCTCCAAGGTGAGCCGGATGTGCAAGGTGATGGCCCGCGAGCTCCACGTGCCGGTACTCGCCGTCAGCTCGCTCTCGCGGGCGCCGGAGCAGCGGCCGGATAAGCGACCCGTGCTGTCCGATCTGCGCGAGTCGGGCGGGATCGAAAGTGACGCCGATCAGGTCTACATGCTCTATCGCGATGAGGTCTACAACGGCGATGAGTCCGATGATCCGGGTGTCGGCGAGGTCCTGGTGCGAAAGAACCGCAACGGCCCGCAGGGGACGGCGCGGCTCGCCTTCGTCGACACCTGGCCGGTCTACCGCGACCTTGCTAGGGGCGACTCGGCACCGTCGCAGACTTCGCTCGGCTAGGGCGAGTCACCTATTGGGCTAGCTAGCACTGCTGCTTCGCGTTGATTGGAGCGGGCAAACTCGGCAGTGCCGGTAATCACGCGAAGCAGAAGCAAGGGGCGACCGGCGCGATCGTTCGTCGTTGCTGGAGAGCAACGCTCATAGCCTTTCTGGCGCCACGGGCTCCCGGTCGCCGGTTTGGTCGCAGGGCGCATCAAGGTGGAGCCCGCCACCGGGCGTAGAGATCGCGCCGCTGCTCTGCCTACCTTGTGTAGTCCGATTCCAACCGAGGATCCCAGATGGACATCGACAAGGCTTTTGACGACCTGCAATCTGCTGCGGACGCCGACTTGGACCAAGTGAAGGAGGCCCGGGACCGGCGGCAGACCTTCAAGGACGCCTTCAAGTCCGAGGGCGAGGTCGACGAGGTGTTCGGCTCAGGCTCGCTTGCCCGAAGCACTCAGCGCGATCCGATCAACGACGTTGACCTCGTCGTCGTCTTCGACCCCGACGAGCACGCCGAGTGGGGCGAGGATGGATCGAGTGCCGAGGATGCGCTCGAACACACGCAGGAGCTTGTTCGTGCCCTGCTTGGCGCCTCCGAGGGCAGCTTCGACCAGATCGTGCGCCGGGCCGATCCGCGCAACCACGCCGTCAAGTGTTTCCTCGACGTCCCCGACGATCCGGACGGGTTTACGGTCGACGTGATGCCGGCGCTTCGGCATGAGGGTCATCTACGCGTCCCCGAAAAAGAGAGCGAGAAGTGGATCGAGACCGATCCCGAGTACCTGATTCGCGAGGTCGGCGATCGACAGACCAACTGGGATCAGTTTCGCAACCTCATCCGAGTCCTGAAGATGTGGAGCAGGGAGAAGAGCGCGGGGATGAAGTCCCTCACCGTTGAGGTCCTTGCGCTCGATTGCCTGCATAAGGAGCCCAGCCGTGGTCGGGCCCTGCAGCGCTTCTTCTCCGCGGCCGAGCTCGCGATCGACCAGCCGATCGAAGACCCGGCGGGACTCTGCGGCGAGATCCAGCCGGACCTCGACGTCGAGCAGGCGAAGGGGGAGATCGCCGATGCGGCCACGTACTCGTGGAAGGCCGCCGACGCGCAGGATTCCGGGGAGACGGATCGTGCGGCATGTCTTTGGCGTCGGGTCTTCGGCGACGCCTTTCCTGAGCCAGAAGACGGTTGCGAGAGCTCGGAGGACGAGACGGAGGCCTCGGGCACATTCGGCATCGGGTCCGGGGCGGCCGCCGGCGGCATCATCGGCATCGACGAGCCGAGGCCGGTGCGGGACTCGCCGCAGGGTTAGCCGTGCCGGAACTCGAGCGGGAGAGCTGGGTCGACGCCGAGCCGGGGTTGGTCGCGCGCGAGAAGGCCGCGATGGCCGAGCACGCCCGGGAGATGACTTGGCGCGACGACCTCGTCTACGGGATGCGGCCCGTCGTTGGCTGGACTGGCAAGGCGCCGGTCTGGGGTGGCGACCGTCCGAAACCTGAGGGTGTCGACGCTCTGCTTGCCGGTCGGCAGCTCGAACTCGACGTGTACTACCCCGAGGGATTCCCGATGGTCCCGCCGACCCTGTTCCCTCTCGACCCGAAGGTCCCGATCGAGCGGCGGACCTTCCAACAATGGCACGTCATGGGTGATGGGACGCTCTGCCTCGTCCAAGGGGCGTACGACTGGCAGCCGACGGATACGGCCGCCGAGCTTGTACGAAAGGCCTCCGGGTGGTTCATCGAGTACCTGCTCGTGGAGGGCGGCCACCGCGAAGCGATGACCGAGTGCGGAATCCTCGATGACACCTCCGTCGACGAGATCTTGGCGCGGTTGACGTGATGGAGCCGGCGATCGTCCTTCCGAAGCAGTACGCCGAGAGCATCGGGGCGTCGAGGGAAAAGCACGGCACGCTCGACATCAAGTGGTCGGACGCCGAACAGCTCGCGCTCATCGACGGCTTCCACATCGGCTTCGATAAGGGCGGCGGCCGGACGGCTATGTCTGATTTGACGCGCAGCTGGCACGCCCTGGCGAACGCGCCGACGCAACGGGATATGGGTCTCTGGTACCGGGTCGAGCCAGTTCTTCACGCCGCTGGCCTTCAGGCGCGAATTCAGACCGGGGCGGTCGATCTCGACGCCTTCAAGCAATCGGTGACCGGAGGCTGGACAACACCAGCGCCTACGTCGACGATCACGGTGACATGCACGACCGTCGAGGACGACAACGGAGAGGAGATCATGATTGGGCCGGCTGGCTTATCCAGGGCGCCGCGAAGCAGGCGGTCTACTGCGCGCTCCTCGTTGTCGACGACGATGCGCCGCTCCTCGCCCCGCTGGCTCAGTCGTGGCCGCTGGCGGAGCTTGCCGAGGCTCGGGTTCTCCTGATCGGCCTCGGGAGCATCGGAAGCGCCGTCGCAGAGGCTTTGGCCTCGGCAGGGGTCAGGCATTTAACGCTCGTCGACCCGGACCGGCTCCAGAACCACAACTTTGCTCGTCATCGCTCACACCCCCGTCACCTCGGCCGGTTCAAGGTGGACGCAATGCGGGAGCGTCTCCAGCGCCGCGACTCCGGCCTCGAAGTGGATGCGCTTCGCCTCGATGTAATCCACGATGCCGACCAGCTACGCCCCCTGCTGTCCGCCATCGACATCGCGGTCGTCTCGGTCGACGGGGTCGAGCCGCGACGTGTCGCCAACCACCTGATCCGCAGAGCCGGCAAGCCGGCGGTCTTTGCCTGCGTTCTCGAAGACGGGGCCTTCGGTGAGGTCGTGGAGAGTCGACCCGACGCGCACGGGATGCCTCCAGTGCGCCCGCGCCGCTTTGCGCGAAGAGGAGAAGATCGATCCCGAACCCGCGCTCGACCGGGGTTACGGGACCGGGACGCGGCACCTCCCGATGACGGCGGTGCCGACCGACCTTAGCCTTGTCGGTGACCTGGCCGCGAAGGTAACGCTGGCGACGTTGCTCGAACCGCTGGGCATCCGGGATCAGCGCCTCGAAGGCGATCACGCGATCCTGGGCCTGCGTCCGAAGCCGGACCGGAAAGCGCCCTTCGACATCGAGAAGTCGGGCGAGATTCGCTGGCACACCGTCCCGCCGCGCCGCGACGATTGCCTGAGCTGCTCGTGAGCATTGAACTCGGTGCCCAGGCTGAGCGTGCGATCAAGGAGATGGCGGGAGAGTCGAAGGACGGGCGCGAGACCGGCGGCATCCTGCTCGGTCGCGGGCCAGATGAGATCGGGATCGTGCACGTCGAGCGCGCCGGCGATCCGGGGCCGAAGGCGCGACGCGAGCCGCGGTTATTCCTGCGCCACCTCGAGCGCGCGCAGGAGCTCGCAGACGCAGCGTGGGCCGAGAGCAAAGCGATCTGGGTCGGCGAGTGGCACACGCACGTGCATGGCGACCCTCGGCCGAGCCCGAGCGACCTGGCCACCTATGCCGGCCACCTCGCGGCGGCCGAGCTCGAGTTCGAGGTCTTCGTCTCCATCATCGCCGTGCCCGACCACGAGCGCGGCTGGGAGGATCCCGTGCTCGCGCCGTGGCTGCTGGAGATTTCGGAGATCCCGGTCGAAGCGGCTCGGCGCGCTGGCTAGCGTCCCGGGCGCATGAACGATCGCCTTCCTGCCCCGATGCCGGTTACGCGCGCCCGCTACTAAACGAGACACGACAGACTAGGTTCAACAGACGATGGCGACTGTAGACATTGCAGAGTTGCTGCGGCGGAAACAGGCTGTGCTGGCCGCCCGTCTAGGCCTCGGCGATGCGTTCTCCCACCCCACCGCCCGTGGGGATGTGAAGGAGTTCAACTGGATTGAGATGCTCAGCGACTTCTTGCCGAAGCGCTATTCGATCTCACGCGGCGCCTTCGTCATCGACTCGCACGGCAAGAAGACGAGCGAAATCGACCTCGTCATCCACGACAACCACTTCAATCCCGAACTGTTCGAGGCCGCGACGCGGCGACTGATCCCTGCGGAGAGCGTCTACGCCGTCTTCGAGATCAAGCCGAGCCTCACCGGAGCCCATTTGGACTACGCGATCCGCAAGACGCAAGAGGTTCGTCGATTGCATCGCACCAGCGTTCCGGTCGTTCATGCGGGCGGGACGCATGACGAGGATCGGCGGGAACCCTTGCGGATCACGGCAGGCATCCTCGCCAACCGGAGCTCATTCAGCGACCCGTTCGGGAAGACGATGACGAGAAAGCTTGACGCCGCGCCGAAGAAGGGGCGACTCGATATTGGCTACGCAGTCGAGCATGGTGCATTCGCCGCTTCCTACGAGGGCAAGTCAGCAGCCGTTCAAATCGAGGAAGCCGAGAACGGACTTTTGTTCTTCCTGAGTCACCTCTTCACCCGGCTCCAGAAAGCAGGGACGGTCCCGGCGATCGATCTCGCCGCGTATCAAGAGACGCAGTGATCGTTGATAGCGCCCCGCGACCCCTGAGACGTGAATCCGGGGACAGGCACGATCGAATCGTCGCCGCCTGAGCCAGCCCGCACGCGGCCGCTTTCGCGTGGTTTGAGGCGCAAGGCTTTGGCCAGGTCGAGCGAATTTCGGTGCTGCATTCCTGCCCGAAGCGGCAGTCTGAATAGAGCGACACCTCGCTGAGAAGGGTTGGGGGCCGAGCTCGATCGGCAAATTCGCTGGGTCAGTCGCGCCGCAACCTCGCCGGGGAGAGTGAACGGAGCGGATGATGCCTGGGAGCCTTCAAAAATCCTTCAATTTCGCTTCCGACGCGCTGAGGGGCGCGCGAAGTTTCGCCACCCCCCCGCCGCACGAATCGGCCCTTTCCTGCGCTCTGCGCGCCTCGACTCCGCTCCCTCTACGAGTGATCGGAGTCGAGTCACTTGAGCTTCGGTCAGGGCCTGGTAGCGGCGGGGCGGTGGCTAGTAAGAGGGAGCAGCGGACGGTGTGAATGCGGTTGTGGAGACAGAGGAAAGGCAAAAGCTGAGGGGCTGGCCGGCGGTGTTGGATTGGATGGCCAGGGTGCGGGTTGGCGCGGTTGATGCGGTGGCGGCTGGGTTGGAGCTGACCCCGAGGCAGGTGCACAACCACGCGGTGAGGCTTTCCGAGGAGGGCTGGCTGGAGCGCCCGCGGGTCTCAGATGGTCGCGGCGGGGTGCTGGTGGTGACGCCGCGCGGTGTTCGTGAGGCGGGCTACGAGGCGCGCTCTCGCTCCACCCCGCGCTCGCTGACGGCGCTTCTCCACGGCCGCGGGGTCTCCTGGCTCGCCGCCCACAGCGAGCGCCGCGGGCGGCCGTGGCTCGGGCCGCTGCAGCTCGCCGGCACCGACTACGCCGTCGCGCTTTCACCGCGCCGCGGCAAGGGCGCCTCGACGCACCTTCCGGATCTTGGCGTTGAGCGCGATGGCGATCGCTGGGCCGTCGAGTACGAGCGGGTGCCGAAGGGGCGCGAGCGCCTGCGGCGGATCTTCGAGGGCTACCGATCGGCGGAGCTCGCCGGGCAGCTCGAAGGGGTGCTCTACGTCTATGACTCGCGAGTGGTCAAGAACCTGCTCGAGCGGATGGCCTCCGAGGTGGAGCTGACGATCGGGATTCAGCCGCTCGGCGAGTTTCTCGGCGAGCTGCGGGGCCCGCCCGGGCGCCGCTAGAAACCGGCTGGGTCAGGCGCGCCCCAACCTCGCCGGAGAGGGTGATGGGCGAAGGCTCCGTGACGAGCGCCGTGCTCGGCCTCCTGGTGGTCGGGGGCGTCGGTGGCGCGATCGCGGCTCGGCTTGTCTGGCTGCGGAGCGATCTCTCGCCGCAGAACTGGTATCTGGCGCTCGCCGTGGCGAGCGCACTGCTGGTGGTCTCGATCGCGGCCGCCCTCCCCCCCACTCTGATCCTGCTCGCCGGCCTTCTGGTGATCGCCAGCGCCGTCGGCTCGCTGCTGGGCTTTCGCTGGCGACAGCAGGCGCGCGGGGCGGCGGGTGAGCTCAAGGAGCACGAGGACGCCCGCCGGCTTCTCTGGCGGGCGCCGAAGCGGCCGGAGCTGCGACGGCGGATCGGATCGCAGGGCGAGCTGATCACCGAGCGCCGCTGGCCGGACGGCATGCCCTATGTCCCGATGGGCGCCGGCGACGACCTCGGCCGCGTGCCCCGCGGCCAGGGCCGCCATGTCCTCGTCCTTGGCGGCACCGGATCCGGGAAGACGGTGAGCGCCGGGCGGATCACCGCCGGACGGGTTCTCGCCGATCATGTGCCGGCCTTCGTCCTTGACCCGAAGGGCGACGAGGACCTCTATGAGCAGCTGCGCGAGCTTGCTCGCTACCGGGGCGTTCCCTTCGTCGTCTTCGACCCGTTCGATCCCGAGAGCGATCGCTGGGATCCGCTTTGGTCCCCCGAGCCCGGCCGGACGGTGGCGCGGGTCCTCTCGCCGATTGAGACCAGTGAGCCCTACTACGCCGATCAGCTGCGGATCCACCTCGGCGTTGTCGCCGAGGCCCTCGCGGTGCTCGGGCTCTGGCCGGCCTCGATGCCGCTGCTGCTCGAGGCGGCGCAGACTGAGAAGTTCGCGGCGATCCGCGATCTGGTCAGCGCGCATGGGGCGCCTCCCGAGATCGCCCGGCGAATCGAGGAGCAGGCGGCGATCGTCTTCTCGAAGTCCGGCGAGCGAGACATCGCCAGCGGCGCCGCTCGGCTCAGGGTGGTCGCTGGCACCTCCTGGCGGGATGTGCTCAACCCCCGCGATGACCGCCGCGCCGTGCAGCTGCCCGCGGCGCTGCGCGCCGGCGCGATCGTGCTCTGGAGGACCTGGGTGGAGGACATACCCGAGGAGGCCGAGGCGATCACGACGCTTGCTCTGGCGGACGCGATCGCTGCGGCCGCCGAGATCCGCGGCGAGGGAATCGAGTGGCTCGTCATCGTCGACGAGTTCGGCTCGGTGCTCACCGGCAAGGCGGCCCGCCGTGCGCTCGGGATTCTCGGCCGCGCCAGGACCGCCGGCGGCCAGGCGGTGATCGTCACCCAGAGCGCGGCCGACGTCCCCACAGCGACCGAGAACCCCTCGATGCTCGAGTCGCTCTCCGACAACTTCGGCGGCTTCGTGATCCACCGCCAGACTTCCGCCGAGAGCCGCGAGTGGGTCGCGAAGCTCTTTGGCACCCGCGAGATGTGGCAGAGCACCGACCGCACTTCGGGCGGCGGGCGCTTCGCCGAGGGGACGGGATCCCGGCGCCGCGCCCGCGAATTCGTTGTCCGCCCCGACGAGCTCAAGGAGGTGGGGGTCGGCCAGGCCTACGTCTGGGCGCCCTCCGGGCCCCCGCCGGCACTGGTGGATGTCGCGATCCCACCGCGCCTGGTCGAGCGCCCCGAGCCCGACAACGAGGCCGCCTACGCGGACGCCGGCCCCCGGACGCTCGGGGAGTACAGAGGGCTGCCCTCTAGGCCGCGCTCGCGGAGAAAGCCCACAACGGACTCGGCTCCGGGGACCACCGCGCCGGCCGCCGCGGATCAGCCTGAGAGCGAGCGGCCTCGACGGATCGGGCGGCGCCTCCAGGAGCGCTTTTAGGAATTCGCTGGGTCAGGGCCGGACGAAGCTCGCCGGAGAGGACAGATGGGTGGCGACGACTTCTTTCGGAGCATCGCGGAGACCGACGAGACGGCAAACGAGCCGCCGAGCGATCGCCCGCTCGGAACCGCCGCTCGCCGCGCCGCTGCGACAAGGAGTGCCACACCTCCCGAGCCAGAGCGCCCCGAGGTCGCATCGAGTGCCGGATCTACCGAGGAGGTCGTCGCCGCCCGTCCCCCTGATGCTCGTCCTGCCCGGCGTCTCCCCCGCCGGCGCGGGAACGAGCGCGGCTCCTCCCCTCCGCGCCCCTCCGGTGACGCGGAGCTCGAGGAGCCAACGACCCGCAGCCAGCTCCGCCCTTGGGCCCTGGCTGCGGCTGCGGTGGTCGGGCTGACGCTGGTCGCGGTCGTGCTCTCCGCATCCTCAGGCGCGGGCAGCGATCCCGCTCCGGCGTCAGCCGAGCACCACCCACTCCCCTGGAGCGTTTGGCCGCTGCCAAGGACGCCCAGCTGGCGGTCCTCCGCGCGAAGCTGAAAGGCGCGCGTGGCGACGCGAACCGGGCGCGACTTGCGGCGCGCCTTCGCAGCGCAAGGCAGCAGAGAAAGCCAGATCGCCAGGTCAAGGAGGCCTCCAGCGCGACGGTTGCCGCGACCGGCCCCTCCCCGCTCTCGCGGCGCCGTCGCCAAGCCGCGACG
>CAWFHN010000003.1:0-64290 GCA_963815665.1 uncultured Solirubrobacterales bacterium
CTACTCGTGCACCTCGCCGGCCGCGGCCGCGCGAATCGCCTCCATGGGCGCGCCGGTCTCGAACGGAAGCTCGACCTCGAGCTCGAGGGTGTCCCCGTAGCGAGAGGCGATCCGGGCGGCCCCCGAGCGCTCGAAGAGATGCAGCATCGCCATGTTGCGAGTCAGGAGCACCGCGGTGAATCGCCGCACCCCCTCCTCGTGCGCCCTGGTCACCAACCGCTCCAAAAGCATGCCGCCCAAACCGCGCCCCTGCCAGGCGTCGACCACGGAGACCGACGCCTCCGCGGTGTCCGGCCGTCCCGGCTCCCGGATCATCCGCGCCACCCCCACCGCTTCGCCGGTCTCGGCATCGAGCGCCACCAACGCCTCGTGGCCGTGATGGTCAACCGCGGTAAGTGTCTCCAGATCCCTGGCCGAGAGCTGCTTCTTGAAACCGAGGAATCGCCGATAGCGCGCCTCCTCGCCCATCCGGTCGAAGACCGCCTGGACCAACGGGCCGTCGCCCGGCTCCAGCGCCCTGACGATCACATTCGATTCGTCGCGCAGCGTCAGCCGCTCGAGCTGCTGCTGCTTTCCCATGCCATCGGCATACCCCCATCCGCGGGCCGCGTACCTCGGTCCCGTCCACCCGATCAGAGCGCGCGCTCGACGACGGCACCGGCAGGCAGCTCGAAGATCTCGCCCCAGATGCCGATCCTGATCGGGTACGTGTCGGCAGCCCGGGCCCTGACCCTGACTCGGTCTCTGGTGAGCTCTATCTCCAGCCCCCAGTGACGCCGATAGCGGAGCCTGAGATCCAGCCTCGACAGCTCCTCGGGGATCCTGGGGTCGAGCCAGAGCACTTCATCTCTGGTCTCCAGCCCGGTGAAGGCACGTTGAACCAGGTCAACGGCTCCGGCCATCGCGCCGAGGTGGACCCCCTCCGGCGTGGTTCCCCCCTGGAGGTCCAGGAGGTCGCTCTCCAGCGCCTCGGAGAGCAGCTGCCAGGCCCGCTCGCGATCGGAGCGGACCAGTACCCAGGCGTGCACGACCTTGCTCAGGGTGGAGCCGTGAGACGTGCGCGCGATGTAGTACTCGACGTTCTTGGGGATCGTGTCGTGCTCGAACGGGTAGCCGAGCCGGCCGAAGAGCTGCCCCAGCTCGTCCGCGGAGAGCAGGTAGAAGAGCATCAGCACGTCCGCCTGCTTCGAGGCCTTGTAACGGTTCGGGCTGTCCCCCTCGGCCTGGAGAATCCGGTCCAGACGCTGGATGTTCCCGTACCTCGCTCGGTAGGCCTCCCAGTCGAGCTCCTCCAGCTCTTCGTAGCCCGCGAACTGGCTCAGGATCCCGTCATCGTGGAAGGGCAGCAGCAGCTTTCGGCTGACCTCATCCCAGTGTTCGATCTCCTCACTCGCCAGCGTGAGCATGCGTGACAACTCCTCACGACGCTGCTCGGGGAGCGCATCGAGTACGTCTTGGACTCGCCACAGGACCCAAGCCGCCATCGCGTTGGTATAGGCGTTGTTGTCTATGCCGGGACGGTCGGAGCCTGGGTACGCATCGTGGTATTCGTCGGGACCGACCACCCCGCGGATCACGTAACGGTCGCGAGCCGAATCGTACGTCGCGATGCTGGCCCAGAAGCGCGCAATCTCGATGAACATCTCGGCCCCGCAGAGGGCGAGGAACTCGATGTCGTTCGTGGCTTGGTGATACAGCCAGACGTCGTATGCGATCGCGGCAGTTGATGTGTCGTTGGAGCCTCGAGTTGTCGGGTATCCAGCGACCGGAGCGGGGGTTGAGGTGGACCGTCGGGGTCAGCTCGGCGCCGTTCGAGCCGCTCTGCCACGGGTACATGGCTCCGTCAAACCCCGCATCCCTCGCGGCCCAGCGAGCCGGGTTGAGCCGCCGGTAGCGATAACGGATCAGGGCCCGGCTCAGATCCGGTAGACGCAGGTTGAGGAAGGGGTAAATGAAGAGGGCGTCCCAGAACACGTGCCCGCGGTAAGCCTCCCCGGCGAGTCCGCGGGCTGGAACTCCGGCGTCGATGTCGGCGGCGTGCTCGGAGATGTTCGCCAGCAGGTGGAAGATATGGAGACGCAACTCGGTTGGGACCCGGTCCTCCTCGTCCTCCAATTCGAGCGAGCACAGATCCCAGCGCTCGTCCCAGCGCAGCGCGTGCTCATCGAGCAGCTCGTCGAAGCCGGATAGGCGGGCCACCTCCGTGCCGGCCTCCAAGACCGGATCGGACACCGCCGGCTCCCGCGAGGTGTACAGGGTCGTCACCTTCTCGACCGTGATCTCCTCCCCCTGGGCGACCTCAGTGGAGATCTCGAGGCCGATATAGGCCTGTTCCTGGATCACCGTGGTCGCCGGCGCGCCGACCTCGCCGGCACGCAGCAGCCGGGTCCGCGCCCCCTCGGCGACCCGAACGTGCGACTGGCTGGTCTCGACCTCGAGCAGGATGATCTCGGAGTCCTCGGCTCGCGCGTCGATCGGCACCAGGTGATGGCTGGCAAGGCCGCTGTAGCGCGCCACCCCTCCGTTCGACACTCGGCCATCGAGCGCGGAGCGGAAGGTGACCCGGCCGGACCAGTTGACGGGAAGAAGAGTCATCTGCAGTGCGAACACATTGGGGTTCGCCATGCTCAAGAAGCGCCGCTGCGCGAGTGCGGTCTCCCGACCGTCTGCGTCACGGAAACGAACCGTCCGCGTCAGCACCGCGTGGCGCAAATCGAGTGCCTGGCGGTAGTCGGCGAGCTCGACCTCGCGGACGTCGAACCAGTCGCCGTCCTCGATCCGGAACGCGAGGTGCAGCCAGTTCGGAAGGTTGACGAGGGACTCGTCCTCCACCTCCCGGCCCGCCACCTCGCTCTTCAGCCGGTTGTACACGCCGGCCGCGTAGGTGCCCGGGTAGTGAGTCCCGTCGGCACTCGCCTCGGGGGCCGCCCCACGGCTGGCGAAGCGCCCGTTCCCCAGCGCGCAAAGCGCCTCGCGCAGGGGCTCCTGACCCGGATCGAAGCCCTCGTAGAGGAGCGACCAACGGCTCAGGGTCGGCGACCCTGCAGCCGCAGCGTCGCTCATCGACCGTCGTGCTTGGTCGAGGACACGCGCACGGCACCGAGGTCACCGACGACGACGTCGGCGCCCCGCTCCCGCAGCGCCTCGGCGTGGCCGCCACGGTCGATGCCGATGACGAGCCCAAAACCCCCGCGGTGGCCGGCTTCCACGCCGGCGAGCGCGTCCTCGACTACGGCGGCCCGTTCGGGCTCGACGCCGAGCCGGCTCGCGGCCTCGAGGAATACCGCGGGGGCCGGTTTGCCCTCCAGCCCCAGTGCCTCGGCATCCAAGCCATCGACCTTCGCGTCGAAGAGGCTGGGTGATTCCGGCAGCGTCGAGCACCTGGACGGCAGTTGCGCGACGCGGAGATGATCGCGGTGCGACTCCCGTCTGCCCGCAGCCGCCGCAGCAACTCGATCGAGGACGGGAAAGGAGGCGACCCCACCCTCTCGCAGCAAGGCGAGGAAGATCTCGTCCTTGCGATTACCCAGCCCGCATACGGTTTCGGCAGTCGGGGGATCGCTTGGCCGGCCGCGCGGGAGCGAGATACCACGCGAGGCAAGAAACGACCGGACTCCGTCGTAGCGCGGCTTTCCGTCCACGTATCCGTAGTAGTCGTCGTCCGAGAATGGCCGGTGGTCCTCGCCTTCACCGTGCGCGCGGTTCGCGAGCCACTGATCGAACATCTGCTTCCAGGCGGCCTCGTGGACGGAGGCGGTGTCGGTGATCACGCCGTCGAGATCGAAGATCACGGCATCGAAACGGTCCGTACGTATTTCCAGCGGAGCGTCCTGCTTGTCAGCCGTCATCCCATGAGCTCGTTCAATGGCCGGTCAGGTGACACCCTAGTGCCCAAGAAAGCCCGAGCTCAGCTCTCCCTGGGCACGACAATCGGCTGGAACAAATGACGCTGGGGCACGCCCCAGCAGTTGAAGACGTATCGCGCCCCATCCGGGTCGAGCTTGCGCCGCAGCCGGCTGGCGTGAGAGTCGAGGGTCCGGGTCCGCCCCTTCGACCGGAAGCCCCAGACGTCGCGCAGCAGCTCGTCCTTGGTGAAGACTCGCCGTGGCTCGGAGGCCAGGGCCCGCAGCAGAGCGAACTCCTTGTTCGCCAGCTGCACCTGGCGCTCGCCGACCGTGACGCGACGGGTGACGGGGTCGACGCTCAGGTCGCCGACCCGGATCGGCCCGCGGCGAGCGCCGGCCCGCCTCCGCAGCACGGCCGCCACCCGCGCGAGCAGCGTCTCGTCCGCAAAGCCGACACTTCGAATCTTCACGCTCGGAGGCCTCCGGGTCGAAGGAGGGGATGGGTGCGGTCGCCGGCGACTGGCTCGAGAGGCGCCCGGGTGATCTGCTCAGGTTCCTGATCTGCAAGCGGGGTGGGGTCGTGGCGGAGGATCAGATCGCCGAGGCGCTGTGGCCGGGCGCCCACTCCGCCAATGCATCCAACCGGGTCCGCCAAACCGTTTACGTGCTTCGCAGAAGCCTCAACCCGGGGCGCCCCTCCCGTTCTCCCGCGGAGTTCGTCGTCTCACGCCAGGGCGGCTATGAGCTCGACGCCGAGCGGGTGTGGGTGGATGCCGACCGCTTCGAAGACCAGGTGCGCGCCGGGCTCACCGCCCTCTCCCAGGGACAGGAAGAGGTCGCCCTGAGGCATCTCGAGGACGCGATCGGCCTCTACCGCGACGACTTCTTCGCCGACGCTCCCTACCTGGAGTGGGCCCTGGAGGAGCGCGACCACCTGCGCGAGGTGGCCGGCCGAGCGCTGCGAGCCCTGAGCCAGCTCCACTCGAGCGCCGGAGACCTCCCGGCCGCAAGGGAGCCGGCCCGCCGCCTGGCGGCGATGGAGCCCCTCGACACCGACATCCAGCGGGACTTCCTCGAGATCTGCCTGAAGCAGGGCAGGCGAAGCGAGGCCACGCGGCGCTACGAGCTGCTCGCCAGGCGGCTGCGCAAGGAATTCGGCGAAGAGCCGGACTTCAGCCTTTCCGATCTCGACTAGAGATGCAGCCGGTGGCGCTCGCGCTGGTGCTCCGGGTGCTCCTCCGGCGCGGGCTCGTCTCCCCCGGTCCGCCGCACCAGCGCCCAGGTGAGCACCGCGCCCACCGCGACCAGGCCGACCAGGACCCAGGTCGAGTCGGCGAGCGCGGTGGCGAAGGCAGCCCCCGCGTCGCCGGGATGCTCGTCGAGCTGGTCGTCCTGGATGCTCTGGAAGACCGCCGAGACGACCGCGAGCGCGACCGCGCCCGCGGTGACCCGCACCATCGCCAGCACGCCCGCCGCGATCCCGGCCTTGGCGCGCGGCATCGCCAGCATCGCCGCCGTGGACATCGGCGCGTAGACCAGGCCGAGGGAGATGCCGAAGAGCAGATAGCCGGGCAGCAGCGCGCCGTATGAGCTGTCGGCGTCGATCTGGGTGAGCAGAGCGAGGCCGACCGCCCCGCAGACCATGCCGAACGTCATCAGGCCGCGCGGGCCGAAGAGCTTGATCAGCGGCCCGCAGAACGGCGAGATGAAGACCATCGGCGCCGTGATCGGCAGGACGAGCACGCCGGCCGCGACCGGCCCGTGGTCGAGGACCTCCTGCAGGTACTGGGGCTGGAAGAAGATCACCCCCCAGTAGGCGCCCACGAGGGCGAACGCGGCCGCCGAGGCGCCCAGGTACGGACGGTTCCGGAACAGGCTGAAGTCGACGATCGGCGAGCTGACCCGGTGCTCGATCGCCCAGAAGGCGGCGAGCAGGATCGCACCGACCGCGAGCAGGCCGAGGGTCTTGCCCGACCCCCAGCCCCAGTCGTCCGATCGCACCAGGGCGAAGACGACCAGCAACAGTCCCGGGGTGAAGGTCGCCAGGCCCGGGTAGTCGACCTTCGGCGCGGAGGTCTCGTCGCGGGACTCGTGGGCCGCCCACCGGGTGATCGCGATGCCGGCCGCGCAGATCGGCAGGTTGATCCAGAAGATCAGCCGCCAATCGACCTCGATCAGCGCGCCGCCGACGAGCGGGCCGATCGCGAGCGCCAGCGCGGAGACGGCGGCCCAGATGCCGAGCGCCTGGCCCTGCTGCTCGACCGGGAAGGCGTGGCTGACGATCGCCAGGGAGAGGGAGAGCATCGCCGCGCCGCCCGCCCCCTGGACCACCCGCGCCGCGACCAGGACGGCGTCGTCCGAGGCCACGGCGGCCAGAACCGAGCCCGGCGCCGAACACCGCCATCCCGATCAGGAAGATCAGGCGCCGCCCGTAGATGTCGCCGAGCCGCCCGGCCGTAACAACCAGGACGCTCAGCACCAGCAGGTAGCCGTTCAGGACCCACTGCACGTTGTCGGCGGAGGCGTGCAGCTCCCTCTCGATCGTCGGCAGCGCCAGCGCGACGACGGTCGAGTCGAGCATCAGGATGAACAGGCCCAGGCAGGTGCCGACGAGCACCCACCATCGCCGCCGCGATTCGGCGGGCGAGGTCACCTATGGAGAGGGCAGCTCGAGCACGGCCATCGCGCCCGGGCAGCGTATGACCCGGCACGGCGGCACCTCGCGGCGGAGCTCGATGACTCGATCGCCCTCATCGAGGAAGAGCACATCGAGCAGGAAGCGCATGCCGAAGGTGTGGACGCTGCGCGCAGCGCGGGATCAGCAGTCCCGGCGCCGGCGCGCTCGCGGCCGAGCAGGGCGAGCCCGAGCAGCCGGCTGGACAGGGTGTTCGCGACCGGGACCGCGGATCCCAGGATCCGCACTCGCTCGAGCCCTCGGAGGCGAATCGGCGTCCCCACCCTCACATAAGCTCCCGGCCGCATGGAGTACGCGGCACAGCCACCCGTTGCGGTAGCCAAACCCGACTCGACCTTCCTGCAGCGGGTCTTCCTCTGGATGTTCGTCGGGCTCGCCATCACCGGTGGTGTGGCGGCGGCCATCGGCTCCTCCGACAAGCTGCTCACGGACATAACCGAGACCCCGGGGATCGTCATCGGGGTGGTGATCGCGCAGCTGGCCCTCGTGCTGCTGCTCGTCTTCCTGCTTCCCCGGATGTCGGTCGGCATGGCGACCTTCCTGTTCCTGCTCTACTCGGCGACGGTCGGCGTCACCTTCGCCTTCCTCTTCGAGCTCTACACGACGCAGTCGATCTTCACGGCGTTCCTGATCACCGCGGGCATGTTCGGCGCGCTCGCGGTCTGGGGCGCGGTCACCCACATCGACCTCTCCAAGGTCGGCTCGATCGCCTTCATGGCCCTGATCGGGCTGATCCTGGCGACGATCGTGAACGTCTTCTGGGCCAACTCGACGCTCTACTGGATCACCACGTACGCGGGGGTGGCGATCTTCGCCGCGCTCACCGCGTACGACATGCAGAAGCTGGCGCAGATCAACAAGCAGGGACTCACCGGCGAGGCCGAGGGGCGCGCCGCGATCATGGGCGCGCTCGCCCTCTATCTCGACTTCATCAACCTCTTCCTCTTCCTGCTGCGGATCTTCGGCCAGCAGCGGTAAGTCCCGGCACCCCGTAACCCGGCAATCCGGATGGGCGCTTTATGAGTAGAGAGATAGAGAGGTATGGACACCTCCGACTTCATCGTGCTGCTCGTCGCGGCGATCGGGCTGACCGTCCTTCTCGTCATCCTGGAACCCTGAGCGGCGACGCCCCTTTCCGATTGGACGAGAAGCAGCGGTCTGTAGCGTCAGCCCATGGCCGAAAGCGGGAATCCACCGACGCTGTACAAGTGGGCCGGCGGCAGCCAGGCATTCGAGCGGCTGATCGGCGCCTTCTACGACCGAGTCGAGGGCGACGAGCTGATCTCCCCGCTCTTCCCCGGGGGCGTCAGCCATGAGCATCGCCACAACGTCACGCTCTGGTGGATCGAGGTCTTCGGCGGGCCGGCCGGGTACACCGACCAGCTCGGCGGCTACCACCGCATGGTGAGCAAGCACAAGGACCTCGCGATTACCCCGGAGCAGCGACTCCGCTTCGCGACGCTGATGACCATGGCCGCGGACGACGCCGGGTTGCCCGACGACCCCGAGTTTCGCTCGGCCTTCATCGCCTACGTCGAGTGGGGCACTCGCCTCGCGCTCCACAATTCGCAGCCAGGCGCCGACGATGTCCCGCAGGAGGCGCCGACACCGCGTTGGGGCTGGGGCGTCGCACCGCCGTATCAGCCGTGACGTGGCCGGGTGCGCCCGGCGCTAATGCTTCCTCAGCTTCACCTTCGTCGACTGGGTGCTGGGCGCTCCCCCGGCCGGCGTATAGGTGATCTTCGGCTTGACCTTGACCTTGCCGGTCTCGTTGAGCTTGCGCTTCTTCTTGCCCTTGGCGCGAATCGTGAGCTTCACGGAGCCGCCGCTGACCGCCTTGGAGGTGACCGCCGCCCCGCCTCCCGCGAGCTTGATGCCCTTCCCGCCGACGGTCAGCTCGCCCGGGTTGGGAACGGTCGCCTCCAGGGTCGCCGTGCCGCGGCGCTTGTTGCGAGTGATTCGCCCGAGCGCGAAGGTGTTGGTGGGTTCGAGCACGGCGGAGATGTTGAGACGTAGCGGGTCAGCGGATTGGAGAAAGGTCCCGATCTGGCCATCAGGGAGGCCGGGCGCGCGGTCGATGAATGACTCTCCGGGGGCGGGGAAATAGGAGGCGTTGTCGGCCGGGCTCTTCGAGTTGTTGCCGAGGACATCGCCCGCCTTCACTTGGAGGCTCGTCTGAAAGGTGTTCACGGCGCTCGGGGTGAGGGATCTGGGGCCGTCGTGACCAACGACGGTGTAGGTCAGAGGGTCGGCGACCTTGCGAAACACCTTCATGGTCAGCTCCTGCCCCACGTCGGAGGCGGCGGTGTGGCTCCAGGAAGTGAGCGTCCAGGCGGTGACCCCACCGGTCGTGGGGACCACGTACGGGTTCCCCGCGGTGACGCTGGGCTGGGCGCGGTCAGTGTCGGCGGAGGTCTCCGACGACGGGTTCGGCGGGGCGAGCTGGCCAATCGTGACCGCCGCCGGGACCGGGGCGGCCGCCAGGCTCAGCAGGGCCGCGGCGAGCGCGGATGCGATGCCCAGACGCGCCAGCCGAGACCGCCGCGTTCGTCGACTGGAGGCCATGGCCGGACGCTCTCAGAGCGATGCCTGCGTGTCAACTCCGGAAAACCGGGATGGGGCCATCTGTAGCTTCAGCTCATGACCGGCGTCGAGAACGGGCCGGACGGGAAGCCGCGCTGCCCCTGGGCGCTCGGCACGCCCGACTACGTCGACTACCACGACTCCGAGTGGGGTCGGCCGCTCCACGGCGAGACGGAGCTCTTCGAGCGCCTGACTCTCGAGGCGTTCCAGTCAGGGCTCTCCTGGCTGACGATCCTGCGCAAGCGGGAGAACTTCCGGCGGGCATTCGACGGCTTCGAGATCGAGAAGGTCGCCGCCTACGGCGGGAAGGACGTGGCGCGACTGCTCTCGGACGAGGGCATCGTGCGCAACCGCAAGAAGATCGACGCCGCGATCACCAATGCCCAGGCGGCGCGAGCGCTGCATGCTGCGGGCGAATCCCTCGACGAGCTGATCTGGAGCTTCGCCCCGGATCCCGCCTCGCGGGCCGTGCCGAAGGCCGCCGCGGACATCGCGGCGACGACTCCCGAGTCCACCGCGATAGCCAAGGAGCTCAAGCGCCGCGGCTTCGTCTTCGTCGGCCCGACGACGGCCTACGCGACGATGCAGGCCGTCGGCCTTGTCAACGACCACCTCGAGGGCTGCGCATTCCGCTAACACACGTCGACGTTCGCCGCGGGTTCCCTTTTGCTGCAACCACTCGTTCAGGGGGCCCGGAAAGTTGGCGACGAGGTTGCTCATGCGCCAAGATGCCCAGACCGCCGTGGACGAGACCGCACGCAGAGGAAACTACGAATCGGGCGCCGACTACGTGCTCGAGTACGGAGAGCTCCGCTTCTCCTTCAACGAGCGGGACTTCGCCCAGCGCGTGGAGCAGGCGGCCGTCAAGCTCGACTTCGTCCGCCAGGGCCTCGACGAGCACGAGCTGGAGGACCTGCTCGAGCTCGCCGTCAACGGCGAGATTCGTGAGCCCTGCTCCCCCCTCGGCGGCCACGTCAACGAGAACTGGGACGAGCTCGTCGGCCCGTCCAACAAGAGCCTCGTCCACTGGCTCCGCCGCCTCGTCTTCCGGGGCGCCTGGCTCGACCAGCGCGTCAAGGAGGGCGAGCTCGACATCGTCTTCGACGAGTCGTCGCAGACCTTCGGCTACGTGCAGCCGGACCGCGACTCGGAGCTGATCGAGCTCTCCGCCGAGCCTTCGTGGGGCGCCGTCGCCTACGGCGGCCGCGACCGGGCCTAGCCGCTCAGCCCGTCAGCCAGGTCGGCTTCTCCGTCTTCGGCACCTCGCTCGCGATCCGCTGCATGACCCAGTAGAAGCGGGGCAGCTCCGGATAGACGATCGCCTTGCCGGTCGTGATCAGGCCCACTGAGATCGCCCGCTCCGGGTCGGCCCAGCCCATGATGTTGATCAGCCCGAGGTGGCCGAAGGCCAGGTCGGTGTCACGGCCGTAGAGGCTCACGTAGTCGGCGCCGAGCATCAGGCCGTAGGAGAAGCGGGTCGGGAAGACCAGCGAGAAGTCGATCTCGAGATGGGACTGCTCGGTGAGCGCCCGCCGGATCGTCCTCGGCTCCATCACCCGCACGCCGTCCAGCTCGCCTCCCTGCCTGAAGATCTCGAAGAAGCGGGAGAGCTCGTTCGCCGTCGTGAACACGTTGGCGGACGGCACCAGCGCGGTCAGGAAGCGCGGGTCGTTCGAGAGCTCGACGACCTCGTCGAGCGGCGCCCCGAGCACGCGCTTGACGAGGGTGGAGAGCGGCGGGAGCAGCGGCGGCCCGGTCACATAGGACGGGGCGACCAGCTCGACGTCCTCGGGCGCGACGCCGTAGTTGTTCCACCTGAAGCCCAGCGGGTCGAGGATCTCCTCGGCGAGGACCTCCCGGACCGTCCTGCCGGTCACCCTCCGGACGATCTCCCCGAGGATGTATCCGCCCGAGACCGCGTGGTAGGCGAGCATCCGGCCGGGTCGGATGGACGGCTTCTCCTCGCAGATCAGCCTGACGATCCGGTCCCAGTCGTCGAGCGAGTCGAGGTCCAGTGTCTCCTTCGGCATCGACGCGACCCCGGCGCGGTGCGCGAGGACGTGGGCGATCGTGGTGCCCTCCTTCCCCTTCTGCGCGTACTCGGGGATGTACTCGCTGACCCGGTCGCCGATGTGAAGCTCGCGCCGCTCGTCGAGCAGGTGGACCACCATCGCCGTGACCGCCTTCGAGGCGGAGTAGATGCACGCCGGAGTGCCCGGGGTCATCGCGACCTTCGGCGCGTCCTCCGGGTCGCCGGGGCCGTTGCCGCGCGCATGCCCGATGGCGCGGTCGAGGACCACCTTGCCCTCACGCCGCAGGCAGAGCTGCAGGCCCGGGTGGACCCCGCTGCGGTAGAGGTCGACCGCCGCCTCCCAGGCGCGCTCCACCGTCTCCTGGTCGAGCCCCACCGTGTCCGCCTCGGCCTCCTCCCCCCTCGTCGTCGCCGCCTCCAGGTCGCCGGGGACGCGGACCCGATGGAAGACGTCCGGGACGCCGGGCAGGCGCGGCAGGTGCAGGACGTCCCGGAGGTGTGGACGTCGAGGTGCCAACTACAACCGGCTGAGCAGCTCCGCGTTGCTCCCCGTCGCAACGATCTGATCCGAGAGCGCCTGGGCGGCCTCCTCGGGGCCCATCTCGGCGAGCTCGGCCCGCAGGCGGCGAACCTGCTCCATCTCCTCGGCGCCGCGCAGCTCATCCTCGCCGGAGGCACGACTGTCGGCGCCGACCAGTGCCGGGACGATGCCCTTCGCGGCCAGACCGGCGTCGAGGCGAAGCAGGAGATTCTCCGTCGTCTCCAGGGCCTCGCGGACCTCGGCGCCCCGGTCATCGGAGTCGAGCACCGTCGCGATCACCGTGAGCGAGCCGCTGCCCTCCTCGGCCAGCTCGCGGCCCGCGCCGAAGATCCGCTTGACGCGGCTGGGGTCGCGGTAGCCGAGGGCGAGCCGGCTCAGGGAGTCGATCAGGACGACCACGTCCTCGCCGCTCTCCGCCAGGCGCTTGGCGTGGCCCATGGCGAGCTCCGCCGCCCGGATCTGGTCGCGCGGCTCCTGGTCGGCCGTCGCCGCGAAGATCTCCGCCTGCGGCAGGGCCTGCTCCCACTGCGGCACCTCCTCCGGGCGCTCGTCGGCCAGCAGGACGCAGACGTGCGCCCCGGTCTCCGCGATCGCCGAGCCGAGCGCGCGGAGCAGCGTGGTCCGGCCCGAGCGGGGCTGGGCGAGGACCAGCACCCGCTGGCCGAACGCCAGGGGCCCCAGCAGGTCTACGGCCCGGACCAGCGGATCGGCCGTAGCGTCCGGCGCGAGCAGCCGGCGGCTGGGCGGCGCCGCGGTGAGGTCCTCGAAGTGCTTGCGCTCCCCCTCCGGACTCTGCCCGTTGACGGCCTCGACCCGGACGAGCGCGCGGTGACGCTCGCCGCGGCGCGGCTGCCGGGCGGGGCCACTCACCTGGTCGCCCGGACGGAGCTCGCACCGCCGGATCTGCGAGGCCGAGACGTAGACGTCCCCTTCCGCCTCACTCATCCCCCTCAGGCGCAGGAACCCATAGCCCTGCGGCATCCGGTCGAGCACGCCGGTGACCTCCTCGGTGGCCACGTCTTCATCAGAAGCCTCCTCCTCGCCGCCGCCGACCTCTTCCGGGGGATCCTCTGTCTCGGCGGCGGCTGCGGGGGAGGCAACCTCTTTGGGCGCTTCTTCTTCTACGCCGCCGGCGCCCTCGATCGCCTCGATCAGCTCGTCGCGGGTGAGCATCCGGTAGCGCGGCACGCCGAGCTCTCGCGCCCTCCGGTGAAGGTCGGCGAGATGTTCGTCTCCAAGGGCCATCAACGCGGGCATGCTAGTCGCCCGCATCGGGCGGCCGCGCCGCGCACTACGAAGCGAGCGCCCTGCTCGGATCGAGTCCCTCGGCCCCCGCCACGCGGGCCCACGCATCCACCTCCTCCGAGGCACGCGAGGCACTCCAGCCGAGCTCCTCGCCGAGAGTCGCCGCGACCGCCTCGACGCGCTCTACGTCGCGGAGGCCGGGCTCGGCGACGAGCCCGAGGCGCGTCCGTCGCAGCAGCACGTCGGAGACCGAGCGCGCCTGTTCGTGCCTGGCCGCGATGACGACCTCGGCCATCAGGTCGGGATGGCCGGGAACGATGGGCTCGGCGAGCTCGGAGCGCTCCTCGCACAGGTCGAGGACCGCTCGGGCGGCGTGCCCGTAGCGGAAGGCGAGCTGGTCGGTGGCGCCCTCCGGAAGCTCGACGTCAGTCTCGAGGTCGCCCGGGCGGGCTGACATCCCCAGCGGGATGTCGTCCGTGCGGCACTCCGCCTCGCGGCCGTCGCGCTCGACGATCCGGTCGACGACCTGCGCGGCCATGCGCCGGAAGGTGGTCAGCTTGCCGCCGGTGATGGTGAGCATGCCCGACGAGGTCTCGTAGAGCTCGGCCTTCCGCGAGATGTCAACCGACTTCTTCGGGTCGCCGGAGGAGATCAGAGGCCTGACGCCCCCGTATGCCCCGGTCAGGTCGCCTGCGCCGATGCTGGTCCCGAAGTAGCCGTTCAGGGCCTCGAGCAGATACTCCACGTCGTCGCCGCTCGGCGGCACCTGGTCGATGCCCCCCTCGTAGTCGTTGTCCGTCGTCCCGACCAGGACCCGCCCGTACCAGGGCAGGGCGAAGATGGTCCGGTCGGAGCCGGCGGGGACGATGCAGGCGGCCGTGCCGATGTCGAGGTCGTCGGTGGACAGGGTCACGTGGGATCCGCGGCTCGGCCGGATCTTGGGGATCTCCTCCTCGGTGAGCAGCTCGTCCGGGCGGATCCGGTCGGCCCAGACGCCGGTGGCGTTGACGACGTTGCCCGCTTCGACCTCGATCCGCTCGCCGGACTCGGCCTCGGTGAAGGCGACTCCCGCGGCCCGCCCATCCTCATCGAGGACCTCGGTCACCTCCGCCCCATTGACTATCACCGCGCCGAAGCGCTCCGCCTCACCCAGGACGGTGAGCACGAGCCGCGAGTCGTCGGTCTGGCAGTCGTAGAAGAGATAGGCCGAGCTCGGCTCCATCGGCTCCAGGGCCGGGATCAGCTCGACGGCCTCCTCGCCGTCGATCGTCCGGTGGCGGTCGGGCGACCAGTACTCGGCCTCCTCGCGGTGCTCGTTGCGCTGGCTGCGCCCCCGCCCGATCCGCGAGGTCGCCATCACGTCGTACATGTTGAGCCCGATCCCGATCGCCCTGTTCCTCCGCTCGCCGCCGAGGGCCGGGACGAGGAACGGCGTCGGATAGACGAGATGCGGAGCGAGCCGCACGAGCAGCTGGCGCTCCAGCAGCGCCTCGCGAACCAGGCCGAGGTCGAAGTTCTGGAGATAGCGAAGGCCGCCGTGAACCATCTTCGAGGAGCGGCTCGAGGTGCCCTGGGCGAAGTCGTCGCGCTCGACGAGGGCGACGGAGTAGCCGCGCGAGGCTGCGTCGAGCGCCACGCCGGCGCCGGTGATCCCGCCCCCGACGACGACGACGTCGAACGCGTCCTCCCCCATGGCGGACAGAGCCTGGTCGCGGGAGATCATTCGAGGAACTCGATCACCTGGTCGGCGGGCAGCCGCTCGGGGGCGCTCTGCTCCTGCACGGCGGTGCCGAGGTGAAGCAGCCCGACGAAGCGCTCGTCCTCGGGCATGGAGACGGCGGCCCGGCCCTCAGGGGTCCGGAGCACCTCCGGCGTCCGCCAGTAGGTCGCCAGCCCGCGGGCGTGCCCGGCCAGCAGCACGATGTAGGCGGCGCAGGCCGAGGCGTGCAGATCCTCCTCGTCCTGAATCGGATCCCCGGTCAGCGCACAGGAGACGACCACCAGGGTCGGCGCGCGGTCGAGCTTCTTGGCCGACTCTGGCCCCGCCGCCTCCTTCAGCCGCTCGCGCGCCTGCGGCCCGATCACCCTCAATCGCCAGGGGTTGGTCAGGTTGTGGTTGGGCGCCCAGCGGGCCAGCTCGAGGATCTCCTCGAGCAGCGCTCGGTCAACCGGCTCGGGCCGGTAGGCCTTGTGGGTGCGGCGAGTGCGGATCGCCTCCTCGACTTCCATAGAGAGAAACCTAGCTTGCGGATTAGGAGGGCAGCCGGCGCCGGTAGCGCATCCAGCCGCCCCAGACGACGGCCGCGCCCAGCGCGACGATCCCGGCGGCGATCAGCCAGCCCGGAATGCCGCCTCCCCCTCCCCCGCCCGACTCGGTCGAGGAGACCGGTGCGACGGGCACCGGCTGGGCCTGCCCTGAGGTCTCCGTTCCAGCGGTGGCCGGCGTCGACCCCTCTTCCCTCGGCTTCGGCTTGGCGGTCCCGCCGGCAGCAGCCGTGCCGCCGCTCGCGCCGGCGCCCCCACCGCCGGCGCCGCCTCACCGCATTCGAGACCGCCCTCGGCACCGGGTTGAGCGGGAAGGACGGCGCCGTTCACCGCCATCAGGGCCTGGCCGGTCACCCAGACCGGGGTCTGGTCGCTGGTGGAGGAGTAGCGGTAGTGGCCGTCGCGAGCCTGCACCGAGGCGAGGTAGCTGAGCGGCGTGCCGCCGCTCCGCACCGAGGCCGGTGAGACCCCCGCAGCCAGCAGGCCCTGCGAGGCCCAGGCGGTCGACTGCGCGTTGACCGCCCCGCCGGAGAGCGCAAACCCCCCGCCCGAGCGCTGCACCCCGCGCAGGTAGGAGACGCCGCGCTGGATCCCCGCCCCGCTCCCGGCCGCTCCGAGCGCCTGCAGCACCGCCCCGGTGCTGTCGGGATCGCTGGCGGAGCCGGCGGCGAAACCCCAGCCGCCGTCGCTGTTCTGGACCCCCCGCAGCCAGGCGGCGGAGCGCGAGCTGCCCGCCGTCGCTCCGGCCGCCTTCAGCGCGAGGATCCCGAAGGCGGTGGGATTGACCTGCTGCCCCCAGGACCCATCGCCGCCGCGGCGCGCCACCAGCCGGCTGACGAGGTCGTGGCCCTGGAAGCGGCGGGGGTCGAGCCCCGCCCCGCGCAGGAGCAGGATCGTTCGCTCGATGTCGCCGGTGGTGGTGATCTGACCGACGGTCCCGGCCAGGTAGCTGATCGGGGTCGCATCGCCGTGGTCGAGGTCGAGCGGGTTGACCCCGGCCGCCTCGAGGCCGAGCACGGCCCAGCCGGTCATCGCCGGGCTCGACTCCTCCGCGCGGGCGAATCCGAAGCCCCCGTCGCCGTTCTGGGCGCCTCGCATCCAGCCGACGGCCGAGCCCGAGCCGCCACCGGAGGCGTCGGCCCGCGAGCCGCCGATGACGGTGGCCGTGGCGATCAGCAGGGCGACGACCAGGCAGGCCGCGCCCGCGGTCGCACCCGTCCTCCGCGGACTCGCACCGGGGGCGGGCCTCCAGGCGAACTCGAAGCGCCGGCGGTATCGGGTCAGCATCCGCACCATGGCCGGGCCGGCGACCAGTGCGAGGGCCGCGTTCCCGGCCGCGTGCGCGATGTTGAAGGGCAGGCCGCGCGCGGAGATCGCCAGGTAGCGGTCCAGCGACTGCTCCCCGCCGAAGCTGAACATCACCGAGAAGTCGAGCAGCGCTCCGTAGGCGAACCCGGCGAGGGCGCAGACCGCGGCGAGGCTGACGCGCCCCATCCGGCGTCCCGTCGCGGCGGCGAGCACGGCCCCGAGGACACCGGTGAGCCCCCAGCCGGCCATCTGCCACGGCGTCCAGGGGCCCTGCCCGAGCCAGAAGTTCGAGACGAGGCCGGTGAGCGCCCCGACGGCGAAGCCCGGCGCTCCCCCCAGCGAGTAGCCGGCGATCAGGGTGATGTCCGTGCTCGGCACGACGTTCGGAATCGGCGAGAGGGCGATCCGCCCGGCGACCGAGATCGCCGCGAGCGCGGCGACCAGGGCGACGATCTGCGAGGGAGGGCGCGAGCGCTCGTACCAGGCGAACCCGCCGAGCAGCGTCAGCGCCAGGACGACGATCACGGCCGCCTCCCAGCTCATCGCGGCGCCCCCTCGGCGCTGGCGGCCGGCGCCCCCGCTCCCCGCAGGACGGCGACGCCCTCCTCCACCGTGACGGCCGCCCCATCGAGGATCCGGGCCACCTCGCTGGAGAAGTACCAGCCTCCGGAGAGGAGCTCCGCCGCCGACCCGTCGGCGGCCACCTCGCCGCGCGCGAGCAGGATCACCCGGTCGGCGAAGGTCGCGGCGAACTCGACGTCGTGCGTGGCGATCATCACCGCGGTTCCGCGGTCCGAGAGCTCACGACCGAGCTCTCCGAGCTCCGCCTTGCGGGTGCGGTCCATGCCGCGGGTGGGCTCGTCGAGCAGGAGCGCTCCCGGCAGCTCGCCTGCGGCGGTGTCCCGCCCGGCAACGACGATCGCCAGCGCCAGCCGCTGGCGCTCGCCACCGGAGAGATCGCGCGGGTCCACGTCGGTCATGCCCTCCAGACCGAAGCGCCGCAGGGCCTCCTCCCCGTCGGCGCCGCGCAGCTCGTCGCCGACGCGCTCGTGGACGAAGAGGTCGCCCGGCCGCTGGGGCAGGAGCGCGACGCCGGCAGCCGCCTCGACACGCCCCTTCTGCGGCTCCACCAGATCGGCCGCGGCTCGCAGCAGGGTGGTCTTGCCCGCACCGTTGCTTCCCATCAGCGCGACCCGCTCGCCGCGCCCGATCTTCAGATCCACTCCGCGCAGCGCCTCGGTCCGCTCCTCGCCCTGCCCCAGCTCCACCCAGAGGTCCCGGGCGGCGAGCGCGACCTCGCCCCGCCGCCGCCCCTTCGGTGCCGGGTCCTGCGCCACCGGATTGCGAGTGTTGATTGCAAGACCTGACCCCATGAGTGTTCTGCGCGCTTCGCGGACGCTCGGCGGCGGGGGCAATCCCACTCCCTCCAGCAGCCGCGCGCCGGGCGTCGCCAGCGCCCGGTCGCCCTCGAGCGCCCAGCTCAGGAAGCTCGCCGGCGCGCCGTCGAACGCGATCGTCCCGCCCTCGAGCGCGATCACGCGGTCGGCCGCGGCGAGGCAACGCTCGAGACGGTGCTCGCCGAGCAGCACGGCCACGCCCCACTCCTCGTTCAGGCGCCGCAGCAGTGAGATCAGCTCGTCACCCGCGACCGGATCGAGCTGAGAGGTGGGCTCGTCCAGCAGGACCAGCCTGGGGCGCGTGGCGAGAGCCGCCGCGAGCGCGACGCGCTGAAGCTCGCCGCCCGAGAGCGTGTCGGTGGTCCGGTCGAGCAGCGCATCGATCGCGAGGGCGAGCGCCACCTCCTCGACCGCTCGTGCCCGCGCCGCGGGCGCGACGCCGCGAAGCTCCAGCGGGAGCTCGATCTCGGCTCGCACGGTCGTGCTCACGACCTGCGTCTCGGGCTCCTGGGCGACCAGCCCGACCGCCTCGGCCAGCTCCGCGGGCCCGTGCGAGCGGACGTCCATCCCGGCCACGTCGAGCTCGCCCTCGATCCGGCCGCCGTGGAAGTGCGGGACGAGCCCGCAGGCCGCCCGAAGCAGGGTGGACTTGCCCGATCCCGAGCGGCCCGCGATCACCACGAACTCACCGGGATCGATCCGAAGGTCGACGGCCCGCAGCGCCTCGCTGCCGCCCTCCGGGTAGCGGTAGGAGAGATCCCTCGCTCGCAGCACGGGCTCAGCCACGCGAGCGCCACCTCCTCACCGCGAACGGAACGGTGGCCAGCGCGATCAGGATGGCGCAGAGCGCCAGGGTGAGCGCGCCGGTGTCCATCTCGATCCGCGGATAGGTGTCGAACGCGCCGGCGCCGGCGAGCCCGGCGGCCACGGCGGCGCCCAGGATCGCCATCCCCGTCAGGAAGAGCGGCAGATCGTCGCGGGAGCGCTCCCGGCGGCGCTGCGGGCGAATGCCCAGCGAGTGCCCGCGGAGCTCGAGGGTCGCCGCGACGTCGACCGCCCGGTCCAGCGAGCCCTCGACCAGACGGCGGGCCATGGCGGGGCGCCCGACCGGCTCCGCTCCCGGGCCTCGCAGGGCGACGGCCTCGCGCAGGCGCGCGCCGTCCGCGGCGGCCAGCGGCACCATCCGGGTGACCAGCCCGGCGGTCATCGCCGAGCGCCGGGCGAGCGGCCGCAGCAGGCGCAGCACCGAGTCCGGGTCCACGCAGGCCGAGTAGACGGCGAAGGCCAGCACCACGGCGACGACCCGCAGTCCGATCGCCGCGCCGGCGGCGAGCGACTCGAGCGTCACGTCCGTGTTCCCGATCACCGGCAACTCCCAGCCGCGGACCAGGATCGTGTCCCCCCGATGCGTGACCAGGGCGTTGACGACGATCATGAAGATCAGCAGCGTCACCCCGAGCTTGAGCGAGGCGACGACCGCTCTCCCGGCGCCGGCGGCGAACCCGGCGAGCGCGGTGGCCGCCGTCGCGGCGATCAGCACGAGCGGGCTCGAGTAGATGAACCCGACCGCCGCCAGCGCGCCGAGATAGGCGATCGCCGCGCCGGGCGAGGCGCGATGGAGGGGGCTGCGTCCGGGTGTATAGGCAAGGGCGGATCTCACTGTACGGGCACCCCGATCGGCCCCGCACCCGGCTGGGTGGCGACCGCGTAGCGGTTCCGGAGCGCCGGCCCGACCAGATCGGCGGCGGCGATCACTCCCTTGCGGTCGGTGCCGGTGACCACCCAGACCGGCGCCCGCTCCCCGACGCGGAGAGCTGCAATCAGCCCGCCGCCCTTGCCCATGCTTCCGGCGGGCTGACCTCGCTGGTTTAGCAGTTCCAGCAGGGGCCTCTTCGCGCCCACGAAGCGGGCGAAGACGCCGCTCTCCTCGGGGCCGTCGGCGAGCAGCGACGGGACGTGGCCATGGCGGATCCGGTTCCACGGCCCGACCACGATGTCTGCGGTGCCGTCGACTCCGCCGAATCGGCCGCCCTGGCGCCCCCCGCCCTCAGGGCCGCTCCACCGTGTCGCAGGGAGCAGCGGCGCCCTCACAGGAGACGGCGGGCGCCCAGCGCTTCCCCTGGAAGCCATGTACGAACGGCTCCGGCCAGGAGCCGACGACGGCCGGCACGCGCATCGCCGCCGTCCAGTCGCGGTAGTCCCACCAGATCCGGTCATCCCCGCTGAGGTCGTACTGCGTGGAGCCGATCGGGGACTCGATCCCGTTCACGTAGAAGAACCAGTCGCTCGAGCGCCCACCGCTCTGCGCCCCGCTGAGCCCGTCGATCGACTGCACGAAGCCACCGCCGTAGCGCGTCGAGACGTCGGCGTTGCGGTCGAGCACGCGAAAGACGGTGTCGGACTCGTGGATCGAATCCTCCTTCTGCTGCAGGACCTTGGTCCCGTAGTCGCGGGTCACGGTCAGCTCGACGTCGCCCTGGTCCTCGCCGGGGCCGAGCCCGCAACCCGCGACCGCCGTGGCACAGAGCGCCGGCGGCGGTCGCCAGGGTGCGGACGAGCTTCACTTCCCTTGCCCTTCCCCTGTGATGCTTCCTCTTGTGATGCTTCTTCTTGCCGCGGGTACGAACCTCTCGCAGCTCTTCGACACGCGGTCCTTGGGATCCCGCATGACGATGTCCGAGCCGCCGCCGCAGAAGATCCGGTCTCGGCCTCCGCCCTTGGCGATGATCAGGTCGTCCCGGCACCGGCCTTGACGCCGTCCTTCCCTCCGCGCGGGCCGAATCAGATCGTCGCCGTCGGTGCCCTTGATCCCCTCGGCCTCATCGCTGCCGAGGATCTCGCGGCCACGCTCGGCGGGACAGTCGCGCTCGGGTTGCGCTGCGACGCAGACCGACAGCGTCGGGCTCGGGATGTCGTTGTAGTCGCCCGTGGCCGTCAGCTCGTACGTCCCGGGCGCCGGAAAGGTGACGGTGGCGTTGCCGCTGCCGTCCGTCTGCGCCGGTGAACCCGCGCCCTGCACGGTCGCACCCGCGCGAGGCTGGACACGGTGGTCGTGTAGGAGCGCACGTTGACGATCACCGGCACCCCGGGCGCCATTCGCACCGGCGCGGTCAGGTCGAGCTCCTCGTCGGCGGTGAAGTCGTCCGGCGTCCGATAGGCGAGCAGGTCCTCGCCGCCCTGGACGGTGAACAGATCCGCGCCCAACTCGAGCGCCTGATGATTGGCCTTCAGGAAGAAGAACCCGGGCGGGGTCTTCGCGCCGATCTGGCAGACGCCGAGCGAGCCGAAATCGGCGTAGTTGGCGTCGGAGAGCCGCACCGGCTGCAGCGCCGGCTCTACCTGAGCCGCCTCCCAGATCGCGCCGAGCATGTTCGGGCTGGACAGCGTGTAGCTCTGCCCGCTGCTGTGGTTCGCTGCGCTGAAGCAGTCGGGACCGTCGTACGACTTGATGGTCGTCGTGCTCGGCACGTACTGGATGACGTCGGCGAGGTTGCCGCCGTCGCTGCTCGCCACGCGCAGGTCGACCGGCACGCTGGCTGCCGCGCTCGCCGGGCCGAGCACGGCACAGGCGATCAGCGACGCCAGCGCCGCAATCGAGACAGTGATTCTCATCTGTGAGCCACCCCTTCCTCGAGGGTCGTGTTGGCTGGCCGGGGACAGGTCTCCTGGCTTCCGGGCTAACGACCTCCGCGCCTTCCCAGGGAATCGGCGACTCCCCAGTGGCTCTTGCTTCGGTCACAGCACCCGGTCACAGTGGCGGGACCGCGCCGGCTTCTCACCGGACTTCCCTTGACCACCGGCCGTTATTGACCGCGCAATCGTAAAGAAAGAGGCGGCCCGAAGGCCGCCCCTTTCACGACTTCAACCGGAAGAAGAAGCGCTTACTTCTTCTTCGACTTCTTCTGCTTGCACTTCTGGGTCGAGGACGCGCTGAACGACTCGCCGCTGTAGAAGGTGGTCATCTCAGTGGTGGCCCACTTCTTCTTCTTGCAGCGCGCCATGACGTAGAACGTCTTCTTACCCGTCTTGCGCTTGTTGAACGTGGTGTCGAACTTGGTCAGGTCGAGCCCGACGGTGTCCGGGATGTTGCTGAACGCCAGGGTCCGGCCCGAGATCGCCCCGATGATCGTCAGGGTCGTCGCGCCGGGACCGATGTCCGTCTGCACGTAGATCGTGCTGGGACCGCCGCTGAAGAACGTGACGTTGCCACCGATGGCACCGCCGTTCACCTGAACGGTTCCCTGACCCGTGATGCTCTGCGGGCACGAGGCCTGCGCCTGGGCGTTGAACTTGCCCTGGATCGAGCTCAGCGGACAGACGGGGACATTGCCGTTGACGAACTTGACGTCCGGCGGAATCGTGAACGTCGTCGTCTTCGGCGAGTGAGACCCGACGAAGTTGTCATACGTCGTCGAGATGATGTTGTGCAACGAGACGCCGCCGAACTTCTTCTTGTCCTGCTTGGCCGGCAAAAGCGTCGTTTCCAGCGTCTGACCCGTCGGGGAGCCCGCGAAGGCGGTCCCGGAGACGGTCAGCGCTGCAAAGACGCCAAGCGTCGCTGCAATCAGATACTTGCGCTTACGCATACCACTCCTTTTTCGTTTGGCAATTTCCCTGACGAGCCCTCCCAAAGAGTGGGTCGCCAGCCCTTGGATTTGCCTTATCTCGCTGAACCTAACACAGGGTTCTGGGCATAGTTGTGCGGTTTTTCGGCCTGAAATCGGCCGACCCGAAAAGTCAGTAACCGGCCGAAAAAGGGCTGCATCCGGGCTCAGGGGTTGGCGTAGATGTGCGTGTAGTCGCTCATCTCCGCGATCTGCCCGATCGAGGGCTGCTGGGGCTGCTTGGTGCACGCGACGGCCGGCAGCGCCGAGCTGCTGGTCTGGTCGCGGAAGGCCGTGGACTTGATCTCGTCGAGCAGCTCCTGCGGGGTATCGAAGGTGGCCCGGTTGGCGAAGAAAGGGTTGCCGGTGTAGGTGGCATCGGGCCCGAGCCCGACGGTGAGCCCGGGTGGGGTCGTGCACGGGCGGGTGTCGAAGGTCTCCAACCCGTTGATGACGTTCAGGGCGCTGTTCGGGGCGACGTAGGGGTTGGTGCGCGAGTAGGCGAGGCGATGCTCGCTCGCGGCGGTCGGACCGAACATGCCCAGGTCCTCCGGGTAGAGCGGCGCCGAGCTGCGGATGTAGTGCGACAGGTTCCCCGCCTCGTTGCTGATCTGGGCGTTGGTCGCGACGGTGACGTTTCCGAGGAGCCCGGTGACGTCACGCTGGTAGCGGCCGATGCCGGCGATGATCGGCGTGAGCTGCTGAGTGAAGGGGACGAGCTGATGCAGGAGCGGCGGCAGATCGACGTCGAGGAGGTTCTGGAGCGCGGGCAGTCCGGTGACGGCCCGCTGCTGGGTCTTGCGCAGGCCGACGAAGAAGCCCTTGAAGTCCGGAGTGACCTTGGCGATCGGCTTCAGGACCTTGCTGAGCGCCCGAGCCGACGGATGGAGCTGGGTGATCAGCGGGTTGGCGTTCCGGGAGAAGCTGTCCAGGCGGTTCAGCGTCAGCCTGGACTCATCCAGGAACGTCGGCAAAGCGCGGAACGTGGCCTCGAGGTCGCGGTTGCGCACGGCAGTGGTGTGGAAGACGATCCCGGAGTTGCGGACGAGTCCCTGGAGCTGGCCCTGGCGCTCGCTGAGGGCGCCGAATACCTCGCCGGTGTTGCGTACGAACTGCGAGACGGCGCCCTGCTGGGTGTCGAGCACGCGCAGGAGCCTGTTGGCGTCCTCGGCGAAGGGAGCGAGGTTGGCGATCGCGGCCGAGAGATCGGCGCCCCTGCCCGTGTCCGCGATCGCAAGCTGCTGCATCCAGGTCTGGAACGCCGCTCTGGTGTTGGCGTCGAAGGTCCTGAAGATCTCGTCGAGTTGCACCGAGGGCTGTACCTGTGCCCTGGGCAGGGTTCCGCCCTCCGGCAGCTTCGGCCCGTTCCCGTCGCCCTGCGTGAGATCGACGTAGGTCTCGCCGAGGAGGGTCTTCTGCCGCAGCATCGCGCGGGTGTTGGCGGGGATCGGCGCGTAGGGGCTGTCGATCTCGATCGTGGCGACGGCCAGGTCCTTGTTGGGCCCGGAGTCGGCCAGGTCGATCGACTTGACCTTGCCTACGGAGACGTTGTGAATGCGGACGTCGGATTCCTGCGCGAGCTGGGTCGCCTCGCTGAACGGAACCTTGATCCTGTAGCCCTCCGGCTTCAGCGGCACGGGGCCTCCGAACGTCGCCCAGAGGAAGAGCAGCAACCCGAAGCACGAGAAGGCGAAGGCCACCGCCACGGCGATCTGCCCGACAGTCGGTGCGCGCTGGCCCATTACGAGCACCCCGGGATGTTCGAGGCGCGAGGCGAGCCGGTGATCTGGTAGAGCAGGCGCAGATAGGGCTCGGAGAGCAGCGTGCCGTCGGCGGTGAAGGCGGTCGAGCAGCTGACCAGGAGGATGCCGCGGCGAATCGGGCCGTAGGCGTCCTGGAGCAGGTAGTTGCCCACCAGGTTGTGGTTGAGCCACGGGACGTAGAAGAGGAAGCCCTGGTCGTCGCTCTGCTGCGGGTTGTAGGCGAGCGCATTGAGGCCGAGGTTGAGATCGGTGAAGCCAGTCTTCAAGCCGGGCGTCGCGACGCCCAGGCCCTGCGAGATCTGGGCGACGTGCGTCACCGGGCTGGCGACCTGCTTGGTGAACGGCCGGATCTGGGTCTCGATCGGCCCGGCGGTCTGCTGGAAGAACGGCCGCAGGGCGCGGAGCGCCGGACCCGTCGCCTTGGCGCCCGGGATCGACTTCTTCAGGGCCGGCCCGGACTGCAGGGCCAGCTGGTCTGCGCTCGTCAGCGCGCCCTTCGTCTCCTTCAAGGTGCCCGGCAATTCACGAAGAGCGCTGCGGATGGATGCCTGCTGCCTGGCGAAGGAGGCCAGCACGGCGTCCGAGGAGTCGACGAAGTCGACCAGGTCCTGGTCGCGGTTGCCGAGCTCCGTCGAGAGGAGCTGGAAGTTGTGGATCGAGCTGGCGACGTTCGCGCGGCGGGCCACGAGGGCGCCCGAGATCCGTGCGATGTCGCGGGCGAACGGATCCAGGCGGCGCAGGGCGTTGGAGAGCTTCACGTCGCGGCCCTTGGCCGGGTCGAGGGCCTCCGCCCCGTTCGCCAGCAGCAGCTTGAGGAACTGCTGGGTGTCCGCATCGAGCGAAGCGAGGACCTCGTCCGGATTCACCTGCGGCTGCGTCGAGGCCAGCGGGACGGTTGCGTTCTCCTTGACCTCCGGAGAGTCCTGCGTGCCCGGATCGACCTCGACCACCATGTCGTTCAGCCCGGTCTTCGGCCGCAGCAGCAGCGAGGCGTTGTCGTGGATCAGCGGCGCGTACTTGTTGTCGATCGACATGCTCACCACGGCGTGCCCGTTCTCGAGCCTCACGCCGGAGACCTCGCCCACCTTGATCCCGGAGATGTCCACGGACTGGCCCTGGCCGGGGGTGACGGCCTGTGCGGTGGAGAAATCGGCCTCGAGTTGGAAGAAGTCGTTGCCGATCAGCGGCACCCAGCTCGGCAGGTTCGCCCTCTGGTTGACGAGGATCACCGTGACCGCGAAGAGCCCAGCCAGGACCAGGCCGATGATGGCCACGACGTCGCGGAGGTGTGCTCTCATCGCGCGTCTCATGGGTACGTGGCTGGGTCGGGCGGTCCCTGCGCCGCCAATGGGCCGTTCAGGTCGGGGATCGGGTTGCTCTGACAGGCGACGTCGGTGCGGAAGGGAGGCTTGCTGCCGAGCGCGGGGCGCGTCCCGATGGGCGGGGTCGTCGAGCCGCCCCAAAGCGCCGTGCCGCGGGTGCTGACCGCATTCGGAACGGGCGAGCGCAGGTTCGGAACGGGGCCGCCCGCCGGCGTCGGACCACCGGCCGCGAAGAAGCGCAGCGAGGGACCGTTGCCGTCGAACGTGGCGCTCTCCCCCGCGAGACCCGCCGTCCCGTAGCCGAACTCCTTGAAGTTCGGCGCTCCGGTGCCGAAGTCGTAGCCGGCGCCGGAGTCGCTGAGCACGACGTCCCCCGTCGGCAAGAGCACGTTGTCGACGCAGCCGCTGAGCAGGCCGATCTGCGAGAAGACGCCACGGCCGTCGGCCGCCGCCTTGCCGGAGCCGGGACCGGCCAGGCGGAGCTGCGAGGCGATGTAGCCGAGCTCGTCCTTGCCGAGCAGCGCGGTGGTCTGGTCGAGCCAGGGCTGCGATACGGCGATCGTGGCCGGCAGCTCCTTGATGCCCTTCGCCAGGTAAAGCGAGACGGTGCGGAGGTACGGCAGAGTCGAGTTCGTGTGGCGCAGCGACGGCTCGGCGACCGCGAGGGTCGGCCCGAGCAGGTGGATCGTCCGCTGGAGGTTGGCCGACTCGGACGCGAGCGCGCCGGTGACTGTGTTGAAGTTGGTGACCAGGCCCTGGAGCTGGGACTCGTGCCCGGTGAGGGCGCCGAACACCTTCGCCTGCGCCGCGATCAGGTTGGAGAGGTCGTTGGGGTCGGTGCCCTGGAGCGCCTCGTTCACGATCGCCGAGTCCTTGGCCGCCGTCTGTCCGTAGGTGAAGGACTTGTTGATGGCCTCGGCCGCGGTCAGCCCCTGGACCTCCGGATCCTGGGTCACGTCATCCGCGGCCGTCGGCTTGTGGGTGAGCGTCGTGCCGTAGCCCGCGAGCAGCTTCTGCAGGTTGGCCCGATCGGGAGCCTGGAGCGAGGTCAGGATCTGGTCGAGCTGGACGGCCGTCGAGGTCTGGGTGATCGGAATGGTGTCGCCGCTCGAGAGAGAGTGCGCGCTCGGGCTGCCGGGGTGCACGTCGAGGAAGAAGTTGCCCTCCAGGAAGATGCGCGGGCGGATCTCGACCTGCGCGTCGCTGTGGACCGGCTGCCCGTTGTCGTCGACCGTGAAGGTGACATCCGAGTAGTCGCTGTTGCAGTTCCCGGTGAGGCCGTTCTCGCAGACGCTCTTCACGCTCTCGACCTTGCCGACGTTGACACCGGCGATCCGCACCGGGGAGTCCTTGCGGATGTTGGCGGCGTTCTTGAAGACCGCGTGGAGCTCGAAATGGCTCTGGAACGGAATCGACTTGGTCCAGGCCAGGTAGGTGCCGACGACCACCAGCGCGATCAGGATCAGCGCGTTGCGGATCCGATGCGGCGGGTTGCCCTTGCGGTAGACCCGCTCGTCGTAGTCCTTGCCCTTCACCTTGACGGGCGGCTTGTTGGCGCGCTCGTCGGTCACTTCTTGCCCTTCTTCTTGGACTTCTTCTTCTTGACCTGCTGGAGGATCTGGCCCTCGGTGTGGATGCCCTGGTTGCCGGGCACGTTGCCGATCACCTGCTGGCCCGCGAGGTATGTCTCGTTCCCCGCCTCGCACTCGCGCTCCTGCCCCGGGGCCGCCGTGTTCGGGTACGGGTTGTAGTGGAGGAAGTTGGAGGGCTGGCCGCCGCCATTGGCCGGCGCGGAGCTCGGGCCGATCTCGCTGTTCGGGCCGATCGGCGGCTGCAGCACGATGGCTCGCTGGCTCGTGCCGATCCCGTTGGCAGAGCTGAGCCAGCTCGCCGTGTTGCGGAAGAGCAGGGTGGCGTAGTTGCAGACCGACTGGGCGGGCGTGATGAAGCGGAGCGGCGGCGACAGGGTGTTGTTGAAGTCCGTAAGGGAGCTGATGCCCTGGCGCGAGGCCGGGTCATTCGAGAGGTTGAGCAGCGCCTGGGCGGTCGGGTCGAGCTGCGCGTTGAATGCCGGGGAGAGCTTCAGGGCCTTGACGCCCTCGACGATCGACTGGCCGAGCGGCTTCTGCACCGGAGCGATCGCGTGGAAGCCGGGCTGCAGCTCGGCGAAGAGCTTCGCCGTGTTCGTAAGCAGCGGCCGGATTGTCGGCAGGGTCGCGATTGCGGTGTCCTCAGCCGCCGGCGAGCGCGAGATCGACTCCTGGATGAACGGGCGGGAGACCCGAGCAAAGGCGCCGAAGGTCGTGTCGAGATCGACGAAGAGCTGACCCTGGATCTCGGCGACCGGAGCGACCTCGGCGGCGGTGGCCGAGAGCGAGGAGACGAAGTTGGAGAGCCCGGTGTTGGGGTCGGCCAGGTTCCGCATCACGGGCGTCAGGACCTGGACCAGAGGCTTCAACTGGCCGATGGCCTCGTTCAGGTCCACCCCACGCCCGGCCAGCGCGTTGCCGAACTCGAGCAGGTTCGTCTGGATCGCGGTCCGAGTCGGGTCATCGAACATGTTGAAGACCTGATCGATCTCGACGGGCTCGGGGTGAGCGGCGCTCACCGGGATAGTCGAGCCCGGCTTGAAGCCCTGGCTCGAATTGCCGCGGTCGATCTCCAAATACTTGAGGCCGAGGGCCGACTTCGCCCGCACGACGAGGTTCGAGTTCTCCGGCAGGGGATCGAGGTCCTGGTTGAGCTCCATGTTCAACTTGGCGACCTGGTCCGTGCACTGCCGGGTCGGATCGTTCGGGCAGGGCGCGTCATCGATCGTCACGGGCTCGACCGACTTGATCTGGCCGACCCGGATGCCGCCGATCCGCACCTCGTTGCCGGGCACCAGGGCGTCGGCATCGGGGAGCTCCGCGGAGATCTTGTAGGTGGGGACGAACGGCAGGCCCTGGTTGGCCTGGTAGGAGAGGAAGACGGCCACCACCACCACGAGCACGGTCACCGCACCGACCAGCGTCGGGCTCGCTGCGAGGCTGCCCATGCGCCCGCCCCTCATGCTCCGCCTCCGAGCAGGAACTGGAGGAACATCTGGGCCTCGTTCATGGAGATCGTGTTCGGGTCGGCGTCCTTGCTCTGGTCGTCCGGGGTGGTCGTGGTCGTGTCGGAGCCGGAGCCGGAATCGACGCCGGAGCCGGAACCATCGGGAGTGGTCGGGGTCTGCTCCGGGCTGATCTGCGGGAGGAGGTCCTGGAGGTTGGGCACGTTGACCTGCGGCAGTGGCGAGGACAAGCGGAGCCCGGACTTGCGGACCTTCGCCTTCTTCCCCTTCTTCTTCTTTGTCGGGGTGGTGGTCGTCTCGGGCCGGAAGAAGGCCTCGCACCCGGACTGGACGGCGGTCGCAACCTCGACGCAGGGAGTCAGCTGGAGGTTGGAGCGGACGAAGTGGCCGAACGCGTCGATGCCGTTGGTCGAGCCGACGGAGTTGTAGATGAAGTCCATCAGGTTCTGGAAGCCCTGGGTCTTGGTGAAGGTGTCGAGCAGGGCGGAGAAGTTCTGGCCGACCGGAACCGAGGAGTTAGCGGTGGCGACGAGGTCGGTGAGCAGCCCGTCCGACGCGGCGAGCTTCGGCCCGGCGGTCACAGCCGCGCTGCCGAGGCTCTGCAGCGCGGGGATCCCCAGGGTGGCGAACTGCGGGAGGTTGACGGTCGCCTTGCTCAGCCCCGGCGCCGCGGTGTTGATGTCGGTGAACAGCGGCGTGCCCTGATCCGCGAACTGCTTGAGCTTCGTCATCGTCAGGCGGACCTGGTGCAGGGTGGCCGGGAACTTCTGCAGCCCCTCCTCGAGGTCCGCGCTGCGCTCCGCCGTCGCCTGGCCCGAGATGGCGGCGTTGCGGAAGAAGCCGGTGATGTGGGTGCGCTCGCGAGCCAGCGGCTGCAGCACGGCGTCGCCGTTGCTTGCCAGGCTGGCGAGCTGCTTGTTCTGGTCGGCGAGGATCTTCAGGACGCGGTCGGTCTCGCGCAGCGCCGGATTGGCCCGGTCGACGACCTCGCCGAGGTCCTGACCGCGGCCGGCGAGTCCCGCGCCCAGGCTGTTGAGGATCAGCCGGAAGCGGTCGTTGTAGGGCAGCCGCTGGATGTTCTGGATCAGGTCGAGGTCGACGGTCGTGCCGTTGTTCTCCAGCGGCAGCAGGTACTCGCCCGCGCCGGGCTGACCGTCGGGGATCTTCTCCAGCGGAGGCGGCGGCGGAGTGCCCGCGGCGCGGGGCTGCGTCGGTGTGCAGTCGACGAACTTCTCGCCGATCAGCGACTGCGGACGGATCAGGCAGCTGGCGTCCTGGCGGAAGTCCTTGAAGCCCGAATCCTCGATCTCCATGGCCACGACGGCCTTGCCCGGCACGGCGTGCGGGCCGTTCTCGATGCTGGCGATCTCCTCGTCGTTCGAGACGTCGACCGACTTCACCGTGCCGACGGTCGCGCCGGCGACGCGGACCTGCTCGCCCGGCACGACGAAGGAGCCGTTGTCGAAGTAGCCCCGGACCACGTAGGTGCCGCTGTTGCCGTTCGAGCCGATCGCGGGCAGCGCGATCAGCATCGCCGCGAGCAGCAGGCCGGCCGCTATGAGACCGATCCGCCTCATGGTCCCGGCACCGTCTGGGCCGCGTTGCAGTCCCCGGGGCTCGCGGGGGCGCCGTTCGGCGGGCCGAGGAAGACGCCGGCCGGCGACGGGGCGGAGAACGGGTTGCTGCCGGCGAGGATCGGCGTGGAACCTCCCGGACAGCGCCGGAAGACGTTGTTGTTCGTGCTGCCGAAGGCGCCGTAGTCGTTGAAGATGTTGGCGGAGCTCTGGGCGGTGAACGTGAAGTTGGGCGCGGCGCCGCCGAGCCCGAAGACGCCGATCCCGGCCGGCTGGACCCGCGCGTAGTGCCCGTCCGCGTCGTAGTAGCCCGCGACCTGGTTGAGATGGGCGACGGCCGACATCAGCTCAGGTATGTAGGGGCGCAGGAAGGAGAGGTTGTCCTGCGAGTCCTGCATCGCCTTGACAGTGATCGGGATCGCGTCCGCGGCCCGCTTCTGGAGCGCCGTGAAGTCGCCCGTTGCGTCGGCGAGGTCGTTGGACTTGCCCTTCAGATTGAGCGCGCGGTTCAGGTCGCGGAACACCGGGACCGAGCGGCTGACCACCGGATAGAGCTGCTTCAGGAAGGGAGCGAGGTTCTTGGTGGCCGGCTTGGCCGCGTTGACGAGGACGTCGACGTCATCGAGCGCCGGGCGCAGGTTGTGGAAGGTGGTGTTCGCCTGGCGGAGCGTGCCGGGCAGGGCGACCAGCGCCTGGTCGAAGGAGCGGTTCTCGCTGGCGATCGCGCCCAGCGCCTGGTTCGCGTTCTGGGTGAGGGCGGAGAGATCGGCGCGGCGCTCGGCGACGGAGGAGACGACGCTGGCGCCGTTGACCAGGAAGTTGGTGAGGACCCCCGAGTCGCGATTGATCTGCTGGAGAAGACGGTCGGTCGCGACCAGCGACGGGCTCAGGTACTTGTAGGTCACGTTCGCCGCCGGCCCGTTGCCGGCGTAGACGGTCGCGGATCCCTGGATGATGTTCCGGAGGGCCTGGCGCTCGGGCCCGCGGAGCGTGTTGAAGAGCTGGTCGAGGTCGACCGGACTGGTCGTGTCGACCTCGGTGATGATCGCGTCGTTGGCGAGCTCCGGGTTGTTGTCCGGGCCCGGCTGGATCGAGATGTAGCGGTTGGCGATCCCCGACAGCGAGGTCGCGCGGATGATCGCCGAGCTCCCCTCGTGCAGCGGCCGGTCGACGGAGATGTCGACCTGCGCCTGGCCGTTGTCGGTCAGCTTGACGTTGTCCACGCTGCCGACCGGCACGCCGCCGATCAGGACCTGATTGCCATTGACGAGCTGGCCGCCCGTCTGGAACAGCAGGCGGTAGTGGCTGGAGTTGTCGCCGCCAGAGAGCAGCAGGACGAGAATCGCGATCGCGACCAGCACCAGGGCGCCGATCGCCGCCAGGCGAGCGAATCCGCCGCCCCCTCGTACGCGAGCGACCTGCGGCGAGGTCGCCCCGTCGTTAGCCACGAGCGTCCGTTCGGGTCCCTATGACGGTCCCATCCTCCAGCGGCTCCTCACCTGCTTCCCAGCAGCGTTGCTCTCCTGCCGCAATCCTGCAGCTCCACAGGCGATCCTATCTAGGACCCCAGGCGCCGGCTCGGTAATTGGCCGTACTTTCCGAGGTGTTAACGGGTGCTTAATCGCCTCGATTTCGACCCGTTTCGGGCCGTCCCTGCCCCTCTCGAGGCCTCGGATCTAGGGAAGCGCGACGTAGTTCGCCAGGAAGGACCGGGCTGAGGCCGTATCGAGCCGGTAGTCGACGTTGGTCGACCTGCACGCGGTGTCCCCGGTGATCGTCGTCCCGGCGACGATGTTCGTCTCGCTCGACCCGGCTCCGAGGAAGTTCGGGCCGCCCGAGTCTCCATAACAAGTGCCGCCGTTTCCGGTGGACGCGTTCTGCGAGATCCGGAGAAAGCTCGGCGTGACAGCGTTGAGTGTGCCGCTGGCGACGAAGCGCACGTCCGTGTAGGTGAACGTCTTGCCCCCCCTGCCGCTGCTCACGGCCTGGGCCCCGTACCCGACGGAGGTGAACTTCTGGTTCTTGCCGAGGCCGGCGAGCGAGTTTGCCGCCGGCAGCCTCGCCGGGTCGATTCCGGAGACCTGGTTGTCGAGGACCACCACGGCGATGTCGTGCGGGTCGCCCTGCGCCTTGCTGAAGGCCGGGTCTGCGTGCCAGGTCCCCGCGTACGTGGTGCCGCCGGGATTGACGTAGGAGGAGTCGAACGTGACGTTGACGCGGCTGACCCCCTCATCGCAATGCGCCGCGGTGAGGAAGACGGTCCGGGAGATCAGCGTCCCGGAGCATTCGGCCCAGGTCCCGTCGGAGAAGGCCTGTTGCGCGAGCAGCGCCCCAACCTCCCGATGTCCGCTGCCGTCTGGCTGGCCGTTGACTATGGCTCCGGCCGGCGCGACGACGATCAGTGAAGCGACGGCGGCGATCCCTGCGACGAGCTTCCGCATCTGAGTTCCTCCGTGAGTCCCGGTTGGCCTGCTGAGCGGAGCGCACCTCGATTCGCGTCGGCCGAAACCCCGGCGCGGTGGGCGATCAGACGATTCCGAGAGAGATCGGCTGTCCCCACGCCGGCACTCTGAACAGCTCGTAGCGGTTTCCCGGGCGGCCGGCGGGCCGAGCTCGGTAGAGGCCCTCGTTGACCGCCGTCTGCGCGACGGCTTGGGCAGCGGTGACCGAATCCAACGGCGAGGTAACCGGATACCAATGCTCCTCAATCTCCCGCTCGACGTCGTACTTCATCCTTGAAGCCCTCCATCCTCAGCAGTCCCGAGCCGCACCTCTTGAGGACAAGGGCTCGAGGGGAGAGTTGCGATCAGGCCCGACGAGCGCAGGCCGACAATACTCCTCCGCTGGGCCTTTCGCGAGACACCGCCACGCCAGCATCTGCTCCGCACCGGAGAAAGCGAGAGGGCGGCCAAGGGGCCGCCCTCTTGCGATCACCGTGAGATAGGCAGGAGTGGCGGCGACTACTTCTTCTTCTTCTTGCCGCCCGTCTGCTTGCACTTCTGAGTCGAGGACGCGCTGAACGACTCGCCGCTGTAGAAGTTGGTCACCTCAGTGGTGGCCCACTTCTTCTTCTTGCACCGGGCCATGACGTAGAAGGTCGGGCGCTTCTTCTTCTTGCCGTTGATCTTGACCTTCATCTTGCCCGTCTTGCGCTTGTTGAACGTCGTGTCGAACTTGGTCAGGTCGAGCCCGACGGTGTCCGGGATGTTGCTGAACGCCAGGGTCCGGCCCGAGATCGCCCCGATGATCGTCAGGGTCGTCGCGCCGGGACCGATGTCCGTCTGCACGTAGATCGTGCTGGGACCGCCGCTGAAGAACGTGACGTTGCCACCGATGGCACCGCCGTTCACCTGAACGGTTCCCTGACCCGTGATGCTCTGCGGGCACGAGGCCTGCGCCTGGGCGTTGAACTTGCCCTGGATCGAGCTCAGCGGACAGACGGGGACATTGCCGTTGACGAACTTGACGTCCGGCGGAATCGTGAACGTCGTCGTCTTCGGCGAGTGAGACCCGACGAAGCTGTCATACGTCGTCGAGATGATGTTGTGCAACGAGACGCCGCCGAAAACCTTCTTGTTCTGCTTGGCCGGCAAAAGCGTCGTTTCCAGCGTCTGACCCGTCGGGGACCCCGCGAAGGCGGTCCCAGAGACGGTCAGCGCTGCGAAGACGCCAAGCGTCGCTGCAATCAGATACTTGCGCTTACGCATACCACTCCTTTTCGAGCTGACTACCTGCCTTTTTCCTGTTAGTCCGTCAACACGCCTGCGACCAGACGGATGCGTTCCCGCGCCGGGGGATGTCCGCTCCCTGACATGGCGTTCCGCATCGGGCGACCCCGCCGGCCGCCCGATGCGTGACCCACCCTGCCTCGCCTACTTGCGGAACGAGATGAAGAAGTCGTCGTCCGCCAGAGCCCCGGCGTCGAAGACCCGAACAGAGGCGTCCGTCCCCGCCGGACAGCCCGGGGGAGGGTTGTTGACGGCCGCCAGCTGGATGTTGACGACGCTTTCCATCCCCGTCTCGGCAGCCCCGTTGCCCGTGGCGTAGACCGGTGCGAAGGGGAGGTTGAAGCAGTAGATCCCGGTTCCACCCTTGGTCGCGTTGGGAACTTTCCTCGCCGTGCTCGCCGGAGTCACCGTGCCGTTCGCTGCCACGTGCGCGTAGGCGTAGGGAGCGTCGGCCGAATCCGCGTTCCGCGAGAACGCCACCGAGAGCGAGGGCGCCCGCGCGGTGATCTGCTTGTTCGCCATCACCCGAGAAACCTTCTTCGAGACGTGCGCCGAGAGCTTCTTCACCTTCTTGCCGGTCAGCACCCCTCCAGCGACCGCAGTGCCGCCGATGGCGGCGACCAGCGCGATGATGGCGACGATCATCGCCGGCGATGGGCGTCGTAGCTTGTTCATCTTCTTCCCTTCTTGTCTGGCCGCGCAGCAATCCCCTGCCGCAGCCGCTTTCCCGAGGGCGACTGGTGTGCCGCCCCCCTGGCTTGGCGGGCGATTCTGCGGTCGGTTCCTCGCTTCTTCAAGCGCCACTGTCAGGCGGGTGACGCCGCCGACGCCACCGTCCGACGGGTGGGTCAGCCCGCTGACAGCCCAACCTCACCCTCCGCCGTGGACGTCCGCGAAGGTGAATTGCGCTGCGATGACAACCAGATAGACGAGGGTCGCGGCGAATCCCACGGCGAACCAGACAACCGGGCCCTCGATGATCGCCGTGACCAATGCCGTCGTGCCGATCGCCAGTCCGACCGAGACGAGGTGGAAGCCTCCCCAGAGTCGCACGGAGCCGTGCTGCCGGGATACGAGGACTTCGCTCGGGTGGCCGTAGGCGAGAGCCGCGGTCACACCGAAGCCGAGCACCGCGCCCGCGAGCAGAAGAAGCGCCTCCCACGCCGTCGGTACCCCGCGAGCATGGGTCGTCACGGCTCCCGACGTCCAGATCGTGAGCGTGTAGCCGTACGGCGCGGCGCTGGTCGCCACGGCTGACTTGAGATGAGCGCGATAGCTGCGGCGAGCTGCCTCCATCGATCCTCCACCCTAATCACGGAAGGCGTGTGTCAGCCGGCTGACGTCCCCAACCCGCAGCCGCACGGGGAATTCACTGTTGGAGCAGTTGATGCCCAACACACCACGACAAGTCTGGCTTCGCTTCGTGACCTTGGTGATCCTCGCGATCGCGGCCTTTCTCTCGGTCGCGCTCGCGCAACCCAAGGCCAGTGATACCGGGCCGGGGTCGGCGAGTTCCAGACCGAACGTCGTGCTGCTGGTCACTGACGACCAGACGCTGGATGAGATGAGCGGTTTACCACAGACATCAACGCTGATCGGCGGCCAGGGAACGACCTTCGACCGGGCGTACATCTCGTACCCGCTCTGCTGTCCGTCGCGCGCGGCGATCCTCACCGGCCAGTACATGCACGACAACGGCGTGCACGGGAACATCCCTCCGGACGGCGGCTGGCCGCGCTTTCATGAGGAGGGGCTCGAGCAGCGGGATCTGCCGCTCTGGCTGCGCTCAGCCGGCTACAGCAACGTGCAGATCGGCAAGTACCTGAACGGCTACGGTGGCTCGCCCGCCCCGGTTCCGCCGGGCTGGGATGAGTGGTACGGGAAGCTCTCGGAGTACGACGCCTCCGTGCACGGCGGCCGCCTCTACTTCAACTACCAGATCCGCGAGGACCCGCCCGCCGCCGGTGGGGTTCCTTGCCCCAGCGGCGGCCCGCCCGTGCCGGGGCAGCCGTTCACCTGCCATTACGGCGACGGTCCGGCCGACTACCAGACCGACGTCTTCCGGGAGATGGCGGTGGACGCAATCCACCGCCTCAGCGGCGGTCAGACGCCCTTCTTCCTCAACATCGACGTCAACGCGCCCCATTCGCCCTACGTCCCCGCGCCGCGGGATCAGGGCGCCCTCGCCGCCCTGCCGCTGGCGCCCGAGCCTGGCACCAACGAGCGCAACACCAGCGACAAGCCCTTCTTCCTCAGGCGACTACCCCGCCTGGGCCACGGGAAGCTTGCGCAGATCGAGTCGCGGCGGCGAAGTCGCCTCGAGATGTTGCGCAGCGTCGACGACGCCGTCGCGGCGATCATCGGAGCGCTTGGGGACGAAGGTCAGCTCGACAACACCTACCTGATCTTCACCTCGGACAACGGGTATTTCAGCGGTGAGCATCGGATCCGCCAGGGCAAGTACCTGCCACATGAGCCGTCGAGCCACGTGCCGCTGCTGATCCGTGGCCCGGGCATCCCGGCCGGCGGCGTTTCCGACGAGCTCGTCTCGAACGTGGACATCGCCCCGACCATCGCGCAGATCGCGGGTGCGACCCCTCTGCTGCCTCAGGACGGGCGGTCATTGCTCCCCTTCGCGGAGCAGCCGTCGCTGCGAAGCACCAGACCGATCCTGCTCGAAGGCGATACCGGACCGAGCATCGACGATGAGGGAAGCGAGGGACCAGTCGCGCGGAACCAGGCGGACTACAACCGTTTCCAGAAGAAGCTCCGGCGACAGAAGAAGAAGCTGCGGCGCCGGTGCAACAAGCTCAGGCGGAGGAGCCCGCGCCGTGCCCTCCTCTGTTACCGGCACGGAGTGCGGAACATCGAGCAGGAGCCGGTCGACACCCTCTACAAGCTTCAGGCACCGGCCTACCGGGGCATTCGCACCGACCGCTACGCGCTCTTCCTCTACGCGACCGGCGAGGTGGAGCTCTACGACATGTGGCGGGACCCGTATCAGCTCAAATCCGTGAGCAGGTCCCCTGCCTATCGGAAGCCGCGGAAGTGGTTGCTTGGCCGTCTCGACGCGCTCGCGCGCTGCGCCGGTGCGGGCTGCACGGCCGGTCTTGGGCCGGAGCCCCAGCCGGTCAAGAGGCGCTCGGCGCGCTGCACGCGAAAGGGGCCGGCGCGCGGCCGACCCCTTTCTCGCCGAAGCCGCCGCTGTCTGACGAGGCGCCCTAGGACGTAGGCAAGGTCGATCCGGTCACCGCGATCGACCGGGCGCAGGAGAGGATCAGGTCGGCCTTGTGCGGATCCGCCGTGTTGTTGTAGACGGTCGCGGTCCAGCCGTTAGCGATCGGATGCGAGTCGAGCACGGCGAAGCCAGGGTCCTTGACCTCGAGCTTCACCCCGCCGGAGATCGGCTGGAGATCGCCGACCGGAGCGGTGGGGCAGGTCGCCTTGACGCTCGTTGTCTTCTGTTGCACGGTCGTGACCGGAACATCGGTGGTCGTGGTGACGTTCACGAGCTTGCCGACCCCGACGACCTTCTGCCTGGCGCCGTCCCTGAGCGCTCCGACTCCAAATTGGCCGGTGGCGAGGGCGGTTCCAGCGGTCGCGAGGACCAAGGCCGTGATCGCCATGATCAAGGCCGGCCGGGGCAGGTATCTGCGAATCCGAGACATTGCGTCCCTCCTCTGGCTTGGTTTTGCATGCACAGAGGACAACCGGGACCGGGTGAATCGGTCGCGGGGATGGCTCGCCGATTGTCAGCCACCGGACGAGCCATGGCGCAGCTCGTGCCGGGGCCCTGACATCCGGTAACCGCTAGTACCCCGGGGAGTGGCGCGGGAAGTAGCCCGTCGAGGCCCGCTGTGTCACCCGCCAGCGGGGACCGCTGCCCTGATCGAGTGCCTCCCCGACGGCGGAGGTGTCCCAGCGAAGCCCCGCGATCACGGCGTAGGCGTGTGACTTGTTGGCGTAGACGGTGATCCATTGACCGGCTCCCGGAACGCCCCAGCCGCGGGCAAGAGGGCCGGATGCAAGCGGGCTCTTCAGCATTCCGGCCGCGTGGAGGACGTAGCTCACCGCGCCGGAGCAGTCATATCCCTTGCCCTTGAACTTGCGGTTGTGCCCGCCCCCCCAGACGTACGGGCGCGTGTGGATGCGATTGCCTGCGTGGATCGCCTTCCGGACGGGCTTGGGCGCATCCGCGGGAGGGATCGCCGTGCCGTCCGGCGCCAGAGTGGCGATGCCGGGGACCCCGCTGGGAGCGGCTGAGGCGGGCGCGCCCGGCGCGCCCGTGCCGCCCGTCTGAGCGAGCGCGGATGCCGATCCCCCGAGGAGCGCGGCGACGGCCAGCAGCGCCGGGAGCGCGAGCGGAATGTCCGACGTGGGTCGGTATCGGCGCAACTGAACCTCCTTCGTCGGCCTTCGGGGTTAGCTGACGGGCTGGCGCGGAAGGAGCCTGCGCCACCACTGTGTGGTTTCGCCCCACGAGCGTTGGTTCCCCCGATCCCGCCCTGCGGGCGGGATTCGGCATGTCTCAGTTGACCGGCAGTCAAGCAAAGGCGACCCCGCCAGACCCGATGCGGGACCCCCGCTTGTCAGCAAGCTGACATCAGCACCCGTAGCCCGGGCGCAGAGCGCACATGGCCGGCAGCGAGAGCATGGCGCGCATCGAGTTCGGCGAGGCCCAGAAGAGGATCGCGCCCGCGCCATGCCGCAGGGCGGCCCGCGTGCAGCCGGCCGCCTGGACCGGAGAGGTGCGGAGCAGCGCCAGGCCGGACCACGGCTGGGGGGTCCCGGTGAACGAGACCTGGACGCTCAGGTTCCCCGGATGGATCATCCATTTCCTGCGGCGATACCGGGCGCGACGGCCCTTCGAGCGCCGGGTTCGGCTGAAGTTGGCGAGCTTGTACTGGCGCAGGAGCCCGCCCACCGCCGCCTTCATGCCGCGGGCGCCCGCCTCCGCACAGGTGTCCTGGGTCTGCACGCTCAGCAGCCCGCGGCGGGCGGGAGCGATTTGCCTGTGGGGGCCGCTGATGCTGCGGGCGAGCTGCCCGTAGTCCCATTTGCTGCGCAGGGGAGGCACGACGCCGGCTCGCGCCGGGCTTCCGGGAGAGGTCAGTAGTCCAATCCAGCGGCGAACCCGCTTGTCCGTCCGCCGGAATCTGCCGCTCCAGGGTCCGAGGTATGGATTCGACAGCTGGGCCTCGGCCCAGTCGAGCCTCTCCCAGTCGGTGAGCAGCGCCCAGATCCGGGGATTGCCCCGTAGGGCATACGCGTAGCCCGGGCTATCGGCAGCGCCTCCAAGCCCGTTCAGCGCCACGATCCGGTTGCACGGAAAGGCCGCGGCGAGGACGCCCACGATCCTCGACCACTCCGCCGGCGACGACCCGCCGTACCGGGTGTTGACCAAGAACAGGTCCTGTGGCCGAATCCGGTCCGCCAGGCCTCCCGCGGCCTCGTCGCGGCTTGCGTAGGTGCGGGCGTTCTCCACCTTGTTCACGCGGATCAGCATCGTGAACCGGGTCGTCGGGGATCCGGCGGGACTCAGGGCTGGGGGCGAGGCCGGACATGAGGCCGCCAGCGCCGGACTCCTCCCGGCCATCATGGCGGCGGCCACCAGCACGGCGACCGCCACTCCGAGGCGGAGTGGGCTCACGAGTAGGCGTCCCAGGAGAGCAGCTCCGGCAGCGGGTCGTACGGATGCCCGCCCGCGTACCAGCCGGGCGCCGTCCAATGCTCGAAGTGCAGGTGGCAGCCCGTCGCGTTGCCGCTCTCGCCCGTTCGGCCGATCTGCTGCCCGGCGTAGAGGGCGGTTCCCACCGGCGCCCAGGAACGCTTGACCATGTGCATGTAGACCGTGTCGGAACCGTCGCTGCCGTCGATCACCAGGTAGTAGCCGGCCCCACCGGCCTGGTAAGCGCTCACCTTCACCGTTCCGGGCTGGGCCGCATAGAGGCGCGTGCGACAGGGCGCGAATATGTCCTGCCCCTGGTGGTGGTGGCCGGAGCGGGGCGTGCCGAACCGCGCCTCGGCGCCGCCGAAGTTGTGCGGGTCTCCTACCGGGAAGCGGTACGCGCCTGCAGCCGCCACCTTCTGCGCCGCCTTCCGCATCCGCTGCTTGACGACGATCCCCTTGATTCGCTTCCCTTCGGCTCGCCCCACGACGCCGTCGACCGGCCAGAGCCGGCGGCGCTCGAAGCGGCGGACGCTCTTCCACGTCGCCCTGCCGTACACACCGTCCGCGGCAATTGGCTGCTTCAGCCGGGTGAGGTCACGTTGCAGCGCGCGCACGTCCTTGCCCCTGGTGTGCGGGCGCAGGGCCCGCTGACCCAATCTCCAGGCCGCAGCGTCGCACGGCGCGGCCGACCCGACTGCGAGCAAGGCGGCGGCAGCCACGGCGACCGGCGTGAGCCTGGCTGTGCGTGGCCGCCTCATCCCGCAACCCCGACCTTGACCTTCGCCGTTCCCGCTGCGACCACACCGAGCCTCCGAGCGAGCCTGCGCGTCAGGTCAAGCCCGTAGCCCTTTCGATAGGGCCCGCGATCGATCACGCGGGCTCTTCGCCAGCGCCCGCGGTAGGCCAGGGCCACCCGCGTACCGCAGGGAAGGCTCCGGTTGGCCACGCCGACGGTTCCCGGCGTGAGCGGCACGCCGCACGCGGTGCGGCGCCCCCAAAGGCCCGGCCCGTACCAGGTGGCTCGCAGGCGGGGTAGGCGTGCGGCGATCGCCTTCATCGTCAGGTGACCCACGACGCCGTCCTCTGCCAGGCCGGCGGCGCTTTGCAGCGTTCTCACGGAGGTGTCGGTGGCGGGGCCGAAGCTGTCGAGGTAGGGCGCATCGAGCGATTCCGAGCGCAGCGCCCAGTTGAGCGTCTTCACGTCGGCGCCGCGATCTCCCAACCGCAGCACTCTGGTTCCCAGCGGCAGCTTGTAGTAGTCGCCGGCCGCGAGGGCTCTCCCGGTGGCCTGTCCGAACGAAAGCCCGCTGACGGCGATCAGGAGGGCGCATGCCACCGCCGCCCTGCTCATGTATCGAATACCCATGCTTTGCCTCTCTCCTTGCGTGCTTCCGGGGTTAGCTGCCGGGCTCACGCGAGGGAGTCGCGTGTGCCGTCGTGGACGGCATTCGCCCCAGGGACTTGGGTCCCCCGGCCGCCGGTCCACTGGTGGCCGGCGGTTCAGCTAGGTCTTTGGACGGCTGAAACCGGGCGCGGCGCGAACGTCTCGCCGGGCGTTGGGCGAATTGTCAGGCGCCGGACAACGTGGAGCAGCGGGACCGCGGCAAAGGCACCGCGCCTTACCGCGAATTCTGGTGTTCCCATAAGCAGAGGCAGCCGTGACGAGCACAGTGATGAACAAGGCTGAGGGAGGCATCATCGAGTCCAAGAACGACAACGGAGAGGTCCGTCTGCTCGAGGTGGACGTGGCGCTCCTGGAGGCCGTTCCGCCCTCCAGCCGGGAGACAGCCCGAGCGGGGCTGCGGGCGAAGAGGGTGTCCGCCGCGCCGGGGCCGTGGCGTCCGGAGGGAGTGGTTGACGCCAGCGGACTCGGAATCCTGGTGGTCGAGGGCCTGCTGACGCGGGACGTCCAGATCGCCGGCACGCGTTCCCGTGAGATCCTCGGCGCGGGTGACCTCCTGCGGCCCTGGGATGACGACTCCACCCTCAACCCCGTTCCGTCCAGGACCACCTGGACCGTCCTCGAACCTACGGTCGGGGGCGTCCTCGATGAGCGCTGGAAGCTGGTTGCGAGTCGCTGGCCGGACTTCGGTGACGAGCTCCTTCGCCGGGTCGTCCGCCGGTCTCGCTGGCTCGCCGTCCTGCTCGCGATCGCGACCATGCGCGGCGTTGAGGACAGGGTGATCCTGCTCCTCTGGCACCTCGCCGGCAACTGGGGGAAGGTGACTTCGGCTGGAACGCTCGTCCCGTTCGGCCTGACCCACGAAGTGATCGCCGACCTCGTGGGGGCCAGGCGCCCGTCGGTGACGACGGCCATCGCCGGTCTCGAGCGCGAAGGGAAACTGGAGCGCGTGGACGACGGCTGGCTGCTCCGCGGCGACCCGCCTTCGTCAGGCGCCTGACAAGCGCCGGCCGCCGGCCAAATCAAGGCGGGCCTCGACTTGTTGACCCAGACGATGGCATCTCGACGCGCCACCGCTCTCAGCGCACTTGCGGCGATCGCCGCCGCGGTGACTGCTCTGACGCCGGCGGGCGCCCGCGCCGCAACTCTCGGGACGATCGGATCGGCCGAGCCGAGCTGTCCGGCGGACTGCCTGGTCGAGGCCAGGGTGACGGCGTTCCAGACCTCCATCGGGGATCGGCGGAAGCTGTTCCGAACCGCGGCCCAGGGCCGAATCGTCTCCTGGTCGATTGATCTCGGCATGCCCGACCTCGCGGAGCGCAAGGGCTTCAACCGCAGATTCGGCGAGTCGAAGGCGAGACTCTCCATCCTGAAGAAGGTCCGCCGTGGCAATTCCCATCGCGCGGTCTACATCCTGCTGCGCGAGAGCAAGGTTCAGGGGCTCCGCTCGCATTTCGGTCAGACGGCCACATTCAGCCTGGAGAGGCCACTAAAGGTGGGACCCGGGCAGATTGTCGCTCTGACCATCCCGACGTGGGCGCCCGCCTTCGCGGTGGACGAGTCGGGGAGCAGCCGCTGGCTTTCGAGCCGCCGGGCAACCCGCCGGCGGGGCGGCTGCATGACCGATCAGGGCTTCGCCAACATCGCGGCCGGCTCGCCCCACCAGCGGCTGGGCACGGGGCGGGCGTACCGGTGCAGCTATCAGGGAAGCAGGCTCCTCTACTCGGCGAGCTTTGTCGGGACCGAGGCAGGCGCCCGGCGCTGAGCCATCGGCTCGCTACCGGATGCCGCGAGGAGGCCCGGGAGCGGCAGGCATCAGCGCGTCCTCCATGCCGATCCGCCGGATCATTCCCGCAACCTGCCCGCGCGCGCCGTGAACCTCCACCGCCGCCTGGCCGCGGCAACGATCGCCGAGGCGGACGAGTGCGAGCAGCGTTCGCAGCCCGTCCACATCGCAGAACTCGAGGCCGACGAGCTCGACGAGCACAGCCCGGCTCTCGGCCAGCTCACTCGCCACGATCGCGCGGAGCTCGCCGGCCGACTGGCGGTCGAGCTCTCCCCGAAGCACCACCGCACTCCAGTCCTCGTGGCGCCGGACGGTGATGGTGCACACCGGGAGAGCTGCGCCATCCATGACGCTTTCGTCGACCGCCCCCGGCGTGGTATGCGAGCGAGTGTCCGAAGGGTGAAACATGGTTCCGTTCTCTACAGAACCCGCCTGAACGGCCTTTGCAGCACTCCCATGACACGGGTTGTCAGGGGGCGGACACCAGCGCGATCTGGCAGCGACGATCAGCCTCTGTCAGCTCGCTGACCTCCGAACCGGTGCCACCGCTCAGTTCGGCGGTCTGCGTGTTCGGAAGCCCAAACGCCGAGTCCCGCCCCGAGGGCGGGAGCGGGGGATCCAGGTTTCCCGGGGCGAACCCACCAGCCCGGTGGGCGCGCGGCTCCTTCCGCGCGAGCCCGTCAGCTAACCCCGCAGGCCTTCGAAGGAGGTTCGGATTGGGACGTCTCATACGGGAGCGTTTTCGGCCTGCGATCGCCGCATCGCTGGCGCTGTTTCTGGCCGCTGGCGGTACTGCCGCAGCGCAGACAGGCGGCACGCCACCGCCGGGATCACCCGGTGCATATCCGGCGTCGGGCGCCGCGCCGACCGGCAAGCCGGGCAAGGCGAAGCTGATCAGGAAGAGCGGCCGCGCGATTCCGCCTCCCGGGGCCCCGTCCGCGGTCGTGGCCGCGATCGAGGCCGGCAACGCGATCCATAAGCGGCCGTACGTCTGGGGCGGCGGTCACGCCAGCTTCGATTCCTGGGGATACGACTGCTCCGGCTCGGTCAGCTACGTCCTGCACGCTGCCGGACTGCTGACGAGCCCGCTGCCATCCGGACCATTGATGTCGTGGGGCTCGCCGGGGAAGGGCCGCTGGGTCACCTTGATGGCAAATCCGAGTCACACTTATGCGGTGATTGCGGGGCTTCGCTGGGACACATCCGCCTACGGAAGCGGTGGGAATGGCCCGCGCTGGCGAGTCACCAAACGGAAACCACGAGGTTTCGCGATTCGGCACTACTCGGGCTATTGACGGGCCGGAGCCGAGCTGAGGCACCGCTACCGGGATTCGAACCCGGGTTTCCGGACTGAGAATCCGGCGTCCTAGTCCCCTAGACGATAGCGGCGAGTTCTATGACGGCCGTGAGTGTAGCCAGGCTCAGGGGTCTGTCCCGCCAGGGGCGTGCCCCTGGGGCGGCTCAGGAGCCAGCGCAGGTCCTGGGCCGCATCCAGGGGTGCGATCCCTGGCGGGACAGGCCCCGGCTAAGCTTCGCGGGCCCCGCGGCTGTGGCGGAACTGGTAGACGCGCAGGCTTCAGGTGCCTGTGTCCTTCGGGACGTGGAGGTTCGACTCCTCTCAGCCGCATCGACGGCTGCCGGGCCTCAGGCCGAGGCGCCCGTCAGGGAATCCAGCGACTCCGGCGGGCCGAGGGCGTGGCCCTGCGCCTCGTCGATGCCGAGATCCTCCAGCCGCTCGAGGGTCGCGACGCGTTCGATCCCCTGGGCGATCACCCGCTGGCCGGAGCGATGCGCCTTGAGGACGGCGCTGCTCACCGCGCGGCGCTTGCCGCGGTCGCCCTCCAGGCCGTCGATGAAAGGCCGCCCGAGCTTCACGTAGCTGATCGGGAGCCGGCGCAGCAGGAATGACTCGGGACCGCCCTCGACGAAGCCGTCGAGTGCGATCTGGCAGCCGAGCTCGGCGACCGCGTTGACGAAAGCACCGCCGGCATCGAGCGCCTCGGCAAGCTGCGTCTCGCTGAGCTCAAGAACGACGTCGCGCGGATCGGCCCGGGTTTCCTCGAGGCGGTCGCGAATCAGCGCCACCATGGCGTCGTCCGTCGAGCGCACGCTGAGGTTGAGATCCACCGGCATCCCGCTCGCCGCGACCTCGATCGCCCTGCCGATGACCCAGTGGTCGATCTCCCGGATCGAGCCGAACTCCTCCGCCGCCATCACGAATTCGCCGGCCGGTATGAGCCGCTTGCGATCGACCATCCGGAGGAAGAGCTCGTGGCGCATCGTCGCGCCGGTGGCGACGTCGACGATGCGCTGGCCGTGCAGGACGAAGAGGTCCCTCTCCAAAGCCTCTTCGATCCTGCGCGACCACTCGAGCGGGCGCAGCGCTCCTCCGGTCCCTGGCCCGGATTCCTCTCCAGTGACCATGTCCAAGGATCACCGCACGCTGGGGCGATGCACAACGTGAGGAAGTACTGGACGAAAGTGGGTAAGAACTACTGAAAACCGGGCTCAGCCGAGGTGCCGGAGCGCGGAGCGGGCGGCGTTGTAGCCGTTCATCCCGTGGGCGCCCGCCCCCGGTGGTGTCGCGGCCGAGCAGATGTACACACCGCCGATCCCGGTGCTGTACGGGTCGAGAGCGAGCCGGGGGCGGAACAGGACCTGGACCGGCGAGTTGGCGCCGGTGATGATGTCGCCCCCGACGTAGTTCGCGTTGTAGGCCTCCAGGCCGGCCGGGGTGCGGACGGAGGTTGCGGTGATCCGCTCGCGAAATCCCGGGGCGAAGCGCTCGATCTGCCCCAGGATCGGCTCCGTCGCATCTCCGGTGTAGCCGCTCGGGACGTGGGCGTAGACCCAGACCGGATGCAGGTCGCCCACGGACCGGCTCGGATCCGCGAGGTACTGCTGGCCGACGAGCAGGAAGGGCCGCTCGGGCATCTCGCCTCGGTTGGTCGCTCGCTCGGCGGTCACGATCTCCTCGAAGGTGCCCGCGACGTGGACGGTGCCCGCCCGCCGGCAGGACTCGTTGCTCCAGGGCACTCCCCCCTCCACGGCCAGGTCGAGCTTGAAGGCGCCCGGCCCGTGGCGGTAGCGGCGGTAGGAGCGCGCAACCCTCGCCGGCAGGCGGTCGCCGGCGATGTCGGCGACGGCGGCCGGAGCCAGATCGAAGACCACGATGTCGACCCCTGTCAGGTCGGACGAGGAGCTGACTCGCTGCCCGGTCTCGATCTTGCCGCCGTGCTCGCGCAGGGCGGCGGCGAGCGCGTCCGCGATCGCCTGGGAGCCGCCCTTGGCGACCGGCCAGCCGAACGCGTGGCAGGCGTCGATCAGGGCGCAGCCGACCGACGAGCTCATCGGCCGGGTCAGGGGAGCGAAGGCATGGGCGGCCACCCCGCCGAAGAGAGCGCGGGCCTGCGGAGTCCTCCAGGAGCGTGCCAGGGCCGAGGCCGGAGCCGCCGCCGGGATGCCGAAGCGCGCGAGCCGCAGCGGATGCTTCGGCAGGTGGATGATCGGAGCGAGCATGTCCTCGAGCAGGGCTGGGAAGTGCGCGGACGAGGATCCGAACACACGGCGCCAGGCGGGCCCGTCCTCGCCTAGGCCGCGGGCCGTCTCCTCGATTGAGCGAACCATCACCCCGGCGCTGCCGTCGTCGAGCGGATGCGCGAGGTCGATCTCCGGCAACAGCCACTCCAGCCCGTGCTTGTTGAGGTCGAGGGAGTTGAGGAACGGCGACCCCGCCGCCATCGGGTGGGTCGCCGAGCAGTCGTCGTGCAGGAGACCGGGGACGGTCAGCTCGCTGGTGCGCGTCCCGCCACCGATCCGGTCCTCCGCCTCGAGCACCGTCACCGACACGCCGTTCCGAGCGAGCTCCACAGCGCAGGCCAGCCCGTTGGGGCCCGAGCCGACGACGATCGCGTCGCTCAAGCGACCGGAACCGGCTCTTGGCCGCCGACGCCGCCTCGGTCGACCTCGACCGGGACGTCGTAGCGCTCATCGAGCCACGGCTGGCGGGAGATCATGTCCTTGACCGCCACCGACCCCTCCGCGATCAGGCCGTCGACCGGGTCCCACACCTGGAAGCGCTGGCGCCCCCGGCCCCAGCCCGTCGGCTCCGACTCGAGCGCGATCACGCGGATGTCCCCCGGACCGAAGCCGCAGCGATCCTGGACGGCCTCGAGGAGCTGCCGGCCGTGGAAATGGGCGTCGCCGAAGTTCCAGCCGTTGACGATGTTCGAGATCAGCTCGCCCTCGCGGACGTCGTAGTCCTCGACGTCGTCAACAGCGTGCGGGAGCAGCGCGTTGAGAGCCCGGCCGTGCGAGTGCATCGCGCGGAAGGACAGCCCCTTGTTGAGCAGGAACTCGGCGGTCTCCGGGTCGTAGATGTCGCCGACCTGCTTGACGATGATCCGCGCCGGCTTCTTGACCTGGGTGTCGAGCTTCTCCTCCGCCCCGCTGACCTTGCGAAAGAGCCAGGCGGTCGTCGCCCAGTTGCCCGCGTAGTAGCGCATCGATGGCAGGAACGAGATCTTCTCGGGGAAGAGCCCTCCGAGCACAGGCAGCGCGATGCAGGGGATGGCGAGGAAGGCGATCAGGAGCGGGTCGTCGAGTGTCGACACCGGCGTATCGCCGTAGTGCCCGAAGAGGAAGAGCAGCCCGAAGATCATGAACAGGTTCCACTCGAGCGGGACCGCGAGCGGGAACATCGAGGTGATGTTCAGGTGGAAGAGGATCATCCCGATGATCGCGATCGTCCGGACCGTGTCGTTGTCGACCGTGATCAGGAGCAGCGGCCAGCCGAGCTCCTGCACCGTCCCCAGGTGGGCGATCGTGGCGGCGAGCCTCGAGGGCCTCATGTCCTCGGGGTAGTCCCGCCACAGCCTCCGCTTCAGCCCCCGCGAGCGGATCAGCGGGGCGTTGCTCATCATCGTCGAGACGACGAACGGGAAGTGATGGTTGAGCTTCGAGGAGGCGGCGCCCCACCAGATGAAGAGGAAGACGAACTGCCAGGCGACGATCCACTGGTCCACGGGGAAGAGCCCGACGGCGAGGATCGTCAGGTAGATCTCCGGCCGGGCACCAAGGAACGAGACCTTGTCGCGCAGGCCGAGCAGCCCGAGGAAGGCGAAGAGCAGGGCGAGGACGGCGGGCGGGAGCTTCCCCGCCGAGCCCGCGGCGGAGTCGACCCCGGACGCTGCCAGCAGGAAGACGGCCGTCGCCAGGACGCCTGCATAGAGCCCGACGTCCAGAAGCGTGCGCGTCGTCCCCCTGGTGAATGGAACCTTGTCAGGCCAGGGCGGCAGCCGGACAGTGCCGGGACGGAGCCAGTAGAGAGCGCCGCCGATCGGCGGCACGAAGCGGAAGCTGAGCGGCATCGAGCCCGCGCCGAGGCCGAGGATCTCCCAGAGCAGCATCCAGACGGCGAGCTTCTGGAAGACGATCGGCTCGGTCCACCAGTCGGAGAGATTGCCGAGCGTGCCGAGCCCGGGCGTCAGCGAGATCACGAAGAGCGCCCCGACGCTGAACAGGATCAGCTTGAGGACGTAGATGAAGTAGACGAAGGTCGGCGAGCCGAACCCGTTCAGCCCCCAGTCCTGAACCAGCGGCTTCAGCCGCGTCAGGTGCGGCTTGGCCTTCCACTCCTCCAGCTCGAACGGGGGCGGTGAGGGCTCGAAGAATCCCATGACCCTTCCGCAACCCTATAGCCGCCGCCCGTCAGCCGCCGCCCTGCTTGATCCCGGCCGGCGGGTCCTGGGCGTAGGTCCCGATCAGCCCGCTGACCAGCTCGCGCTTCTCTGCGTCGGAGAGTCGCGCCCCGCCGTGGATCAGCTTGTATTGGAGCGGCGGCATCTCACCGCTCTGGATCTGGTCGACCAGCTCGGAGATGTCCGGCTGAGGCTTGTCCCACTCGGAGAAGTTCAGGCTCCCGCGGCCGTCGTCGACGTCGTGCTGGACCAGCCAGGAGGCCGGGGCGACGTTCGTGTACCAGGGCCACCTGGTCAGGTTGCTGTGGCAGTCGCCGCACGCCTGGGTCGCGAGCTGCTCGGTGCGCGGGCTGTCCCAGCGGATCCCGCGGGTAACGGCCGGGTTCGAGTGGCTCCGGCCGTACGGAACCAGCTGGATCAGGAGGAACAGCACGGGGATGCCGATCGCGGCGTATCGGAGGGCCCTTTTCCAATCCATGCCGCGACGCTATCCGGCCGAAGGTAAGAGTTGGGTTAGAACTTCCCGCGCGAGGGGGGACGCTGGGAGGCCGCAACTTCGCGCCCCGCTCCCCGTTATGTTCGATTGATGCCAACCCGGATGGCCAGGGCCGGATTGACGGCGGTGGGGCTCGCGTGCGTGTGCATGCTCGCGTTCCTCGTTCGCGGCGAGACCTCGTCCGCCGCGAGCAGCAAGCCCAACGTGATCATGTTCACCACGGACGATCAGACCCTGCGGGACATGCAGGTCATGCCGAAGACGCAGGCGCTGATCGGGGCCCCCGGAGCCAGCTTCCTGCACGCCTACGCCTCGGACCCGCTCTGCTGCCCCTCCCGGGTCACGGTGCAGACCGGCGAGTACGCCCACAACACCGGAGTGCTCGGCAACACGCCACCGCAGGGCGGCTACGAGAGCTTCAACGACAAGAACGACCTGCCCGTCTGGCTGCAGAGCGACGGCTACCGCACGATCCACATCGGCAAGATGCCGAACGGCTTCGGCGGAGCCAATGTGGGCGGACCGAACTACGTGCCGCCGGGGTGGGGGCCCTTCGCGGGTGGCACCGGGGCAGCGTCGAAGGGCGAGTTCTACGGCTTCATCGGCCCCCCCTCCTCCTACACCGGCTTCACGCTCGACGAGAACGGCGTCGACAAGGCCTACACCGCGGACGACTACTCGACGGACGTCTATTCCGATCTGGCGGTCGAGCGGATCGACAACCACCTGGCGAACTTCCCGGACAGCCCGCTCTACATGCAGGTCCAGTTCTTCGCGCCCCATGACCCGGCGACGCCGGCGCCGAAGTACGCCAATGCATTCGCCACGACCCCGCTCCCGATCGACCCGAGCTTCAACGAGAAGAATGCGAAGGACAAGCCGGCCTGGATCAAGAGGATCAGCCGCTTCGGTTCCGGCCTGATCGCGAAGATCCAGACCCGCTACCAGCACCGCCTCGAGACCCTGCTCTCCGTCGATGACGCCGTCGAGAGGGTCGTCAACGACCTGGAGGCGCACGGCGCGCTCGGCAACACGTATTTGATCTTCACCTCCGACCAGGGCCTCATGCAGGGCCAGCACCGCCTGCACCAGGGCAAGTTCGTGCCCTATGACCCATCGACTCAGGTGCCGCTGCTGATCCGGGGACCGGGCATCCCGGCCGGCTCACAGCCCAGGGCGCTCGTCTGGAACGGCGACATCACCTCGACGATCCTGCAGATGACGGGGGCGAAGGCGAACCTCCCGCAGGACGGCCGGTCGATGCTGCCGCTGGCCCAGGATCCGACCAGGAAATCCACCCGGCCGATCCTGTTCGAGACCGGGCCCCCCGGGACGACGTTCGAGCCGGGGACGGGGACGGCGGCCGCGGCCCGCCACAAGCCCAGCACCTACGTCAAGAACACCGACCTCGACCACACCGCCCAGATCGCTCGCCCGATCCTCGCGCCCCGCTACCGGGCAATCCGCACCGGCCGCTATCTGCTCACCAAGTACTCGGACGGCGGCCGGGAGATGTACGACGTCATCAAGGACCCCTTGATGCTCAACTCGGTCTGGAAGAACGGGCGCTACGCGCCGGTCAAGAAGTTCCTGCTGAAGAAACTGGCCAAGCTCGTCCACTGCAGCGGCCCCGCGTGCGACAGGGAGATCGGGAAGCCGCCCAAGCCGCTCGCGAAGCCGAAGAAGCGAAAGAAGCGACCCTCCTCCCCGTAGAGTCCCCGCCTATGGGGACACCCGAGACGCCTCCGCCTCCCTTCGGCGACTACTACCGGGAGATCTACGCGAAGGGGATGCTCGCCGGCGAGCGGCCGAACCTGCCGATGGCGTGGGCCGAGCTCGAGGCCAAGGCGCGGGAGTCACTCGACGACCGGGCGATCGCCTACATCTTCGGCGGCGCCGGGTCCGAGGACACGATGCGGGCCAATCTGGACGCCTTCCGGCGCTGGCGCATCGTGCCGCGCGTGCTGCGGCAGGATCTGTCGGTCCGCGACCTCTCGCTCGAGCTGCTCGGCACCCGAATGCCGGCACCGGTGATGCTGGCCCCGATCGGCGTGCAGACGCTGCTCCACGACGGGGGCGAGCTCGCCACGGCGCGGGCCGCGGCGACCGTCGGCCTGCCGGTGATCACCAGCACCGCCTCCGCGACCGCGATGGAGGAGATCGCCGAGGCGAACGGGGACGGACCCCGCTGGTTCCAGCTCTATTGGCCGAACGACGATGAGATTGCGGCGAGCCTCGTCCGGCGCGCCGAGGCGGCCGGATACTCGGCGCTCGTCCTGACCGTCGACAACTACGTGCCCGGATGGAAGCCGCGCGACCTGCAGCAGGCCTACCTGCCCTTTCTGGAGGGGATCGGGATCGCGCAGTACCTCTCCGATCCCACCTTCCAGGCCGGCCTCGAGAAGTCGCCCGAGGAGGACATCGGCGCCGCCGTCGGCCACTTCCTCGGCATCTTCGCCAACCCGAGCCTGACCTGGGAGCGGCTCGAGTGGCTGCGAGGGACCACCACGTTGCCGATCGTCCTCAAGGGGATCCTCCATCCCGATGACGCGCGGGAGGCCCGGGAGCGCGGCATCGACGGCATCGTCGTCTCCAATCACGGGGGGCGTCAGATCGACGGTGCCATCGCGTCGCTCGACGCGCTGCCGCCGATCGTCGACGCCGTCGGCGAGGGGATGGCCGTGCTGCTCGACAGCGGCATTCGCTCCGGAGCCGACGCGTTCAAGGCGCTCGCCCTGGGCGCGGACGCCGTGCTGGTCGGACGGCCCTACCTCTGGGGATTGGCGCTCGACGGCCAGAACGGGGTCGAGACCGTGCTTCGCTCGCTGCTCGCCGAGCTCGACCTGACGATGGCGCTGTGCGGCGCCATCACCCTGGCCGAGATCGACTCGGGCCTGCTGAGGGCCGTCTAGCCGGCGAACACGAACGCGGGCGCGCTCGCATGCATCGAGACGGTGCAGCCGATGCCGCTGCGGATCTCGACGGCGTCGCAGAGCATCCGCGCCAGCCAGATGCCGCGACCGCCGATTTTTTCGGCGGACGGCGCGAGCTGGCCGGCGAGGACGTCTCTGATCCCCTCCCCCGCATCGGAGACCTCGCAGACCAGGTCACCCACCTGCTGCCAGATCCGCAGGGTGGCGGGCGGCCGGCCATGAATCACGGCGTTGCTGGCGATCTCGTTGACCGCCAGGGCGAGCTCATCCGCGCGCGAGCCCGACAGGCCTACGGCGACCGCCGCCGAGGCGACCGTTCGGCGCACCAGCCGGAGGTCGGCGAGATTGAAGGCGAGCACGGTCGAGGGCTCGCCCTCCGGATGCTCGATCCGCGTGTCCAGCCGACGGCAGAACTCATGCGGGTCCTCGTACGCATCGCTCACCCTCGAGCCCTGCGGCCCGACGATCTCCGGGTGGGTGCGGCCTGCGTGCTCGACGATCTCCGCGGGCAGTTGCCGCGCGTCAAACGGGCAGATGAAGCTGACGGGCATGCCCTCGAAGGCGACGTTGGTCACTGATTCATGCCGCGCCCAGTCCCTGACCGCGGCATCGTTGCCGACGGCCCAGGCCGGCTCACCGATCAGCCGCACGCGCCCGGCGCCGATGCGCTCGCCGGCCCAGCGGATGAGCTTGTCGCGGGTGCGGGCGGAGCTCTCGTACCACTCGTCCGCCGACATGAGGGTCACCCCCTCCGGCTCGCCGCCGAGAGCGGACCGCAGGTTGTCGATGTTCGACGCCTGGACGGTCACGAGCGTGGGCTCGCCCGCCTCGATGCCCTGCTCGACGAACGGCAGGGCGACGTTCATTAACGCGTCATCGGACCCGTAGATCAGGGCCGAATGCTCGAACGCTTCAGGGACGGACGCTTCCCCTTCAAGCCGCATTTCCTATCTCTACCCGGTCAACTTCGGTTTGACTCCTGGGTAGCCGGGCGCTCTGATCGCAGCCGGACCGGGTTGCAGAATCCAGACATGCGTCTCCGCTCGACGACAAAGGCCGCCTTCGCCGCGGCACTCTGCCTGGCGACGGTGGGCCTCATGCCCGCCCCGGCGAGCGCCGGCACGAAGGCGAGGGGGATCGACGTCTCCCGCTTCCAGGGGCCGATCGACTGGCCCACGGTCGCCATCACCGGGGGAATCAGGTTCGCCTTCGTCCAGGCCAGCAGGGGCAGCGGCACCGATTGCACCGTGAAGCCGTTGCAGTGCGGCGCCGATCCGTACTTCGCCTCGAACCGGGTGGCCGCCGAGGCCAACGGGATCCGCGTCGGCGCCTATCACCGCGCCTTCGCGGCGGGGGGCACTCCGGACACCGCGCGCGCCGATGCGATCGCCGAGGCGGACCTCTTCCTCGGCGCAGTCGGCTCCCTGCAGAGCGGCGAGCTGGTGCCCGTGCTGGACGTCGAGACGCCGTTCAGCGGAATGACCTCCACCACGCTGCGCACCTGGGTCCGTGTCTGGGTGAAGAGGGTGAACAGGCGGCTCGGGCGCAAGCCGATGATCTACACGAACGCCTCCAGTTGGGCCGCGACCGGCAACGCGCGCGAGTTCGCGAAGGCGAAGTACCCCCTCTGGGTGGCCGAGTGGGGAGTGTCGAGGCCCTCGGTCCCGGCGGGCAACTGGGCCGGTCACGGCTATTCGGTGTGGCAGTACTCGAGCTCGGGAACGGTGGCCGGGATCTCGGGGAAGGTCGATCAGGACCGGCTCGGCACGGGACTCGCCAAGATCACGGTGCGTTGACGCCGCTGGGCGCGGTGCCCGCATCCCAGATCCGCACGCAGTTCCGCCCGGCGTTCTTCGCCTGATAGAGCGCCTGATCGGCGGCGTGGACCAGCGCGTCGGGGGTGCGCTGCTTCCCGACCGCGAGCGCGGCCCCGACTGAGAGGGTGAGATCGATCGAGGCATCGCCCACCCGGACCGGCTCCTCGGCCAGGGCCTCCCGGGCGCGCTCCGCGAGTGCTTGTACACCCTCGCGATCGATGTCCGGCGCCAGCACGGCGAACTCCTCCCCGCCCCAGCGGGCCAGGCAGTCCTCCGAGCGGAGCACCGAGGCGATCCGGTCGGTCACCGTCTGCAGCACCGCATCGCCCATCAGGTGACCGTGCTCATCGTTGACTCGCTTGAAGTGATCGACGTCGAGCAGGAGGACCGCGGGAATGCCGCCATCCGAGTAGGTCAGCTCGCCGGCGAGGACCTCACCGAAGTGACGCCGGTTGAAGATGCCGGTGACGGGGTCCTCGCGGGAGAGCCGGTCCGCCTCGGAGTGGGCGCGCTCGAGCTCGCGGTTGGCCTGCTCGACGCGCTTGAGGGACGCGGCCAGCTCGTCGGAGCGCTTCGAGGCGAGCTCGAGCGCTGCGTCGCGCCGGCGCGCCAGGGTCCGGAGCATCACGGCCACGGTGATGGTGAGCGCGCCGCCGACCAGCAGGATCGCCCAGGGCAGGAGGGTCTCGGTCGTCGTCAGGGATCCCCCGGCAACGCTCACGGTCCAGGCGCGGCCAGGGGTCGCGATGGCCACCTTGACGGCGTTGTCGAGGCCGGATCCGATCGTCGCCAGAGGCGTCACCTGATCGCGAAGCTGAAGCGGAGTCGGGTTCACGGTCAGCGGAAGCGCCTCGGCCACCAGCTGCTGGGCGTCGACCAGCCCGACGATCGCGCTTTGCGACTCGAGCGACGAGATCTCGCCGCTGTCCTGGTGGGAGACGACGGGCACGCTCATGTAGAAGCCCTCGTGGCCGTTCGCGAGCTCGACAGGTGGGGAGATGGCGACCTGCTTTCGCAGTGACGAGAGCTTGAGCGGGCGCGACGCGACCGGTTGATTCAGCGCGTCGGCGAGGACCGCGTCGCCGGGGTCCGCCGGCACCACCAGGATCGGGTGAGGCCCGATGTCATGCGGGGGCACCAGCTTGCCGCTGGGCGAATGGCGAACCCACTCGACGCTGACGACCGAGTCCTCGTTGCGGCCTCGGACGTGCGCCCAGCGTGCGAACTCGGCCGCGTCCGCGTCGTCGTGCACGCCCACCATGTCCGCGACGTCCTCGAGGTAGTAGGCGCGGCGCCGCAGCGCGTCCGAGATCTTCATCTGGGCCGTGTCGACCCGGTCGCTGCGAGTCGAATGGAGGTTGTGCCTGGTGACGAAGTAGGCGGCCAGAGCGGCTCCGACGGTCGCGAGGACCATCGCGATCACGATTCCCCGCTGGAGGGCCTTTGAGCTCACCTGGCTGTCTTCGGCGCTCAGGCGTGCGAAGTTGAGGCGCGCACTCCCGCCGACGCAGCAATCACCCAACTACTGACGAGGGAGCAGCGCCCGGTTCTACCCGGCCGCCACCCAGCCGCCGTCCACGTGGATCACCTGGCCGGTGATGTAGCCGGCGCCGTCCGAAGCCAGGAACAGGACGGTCTCGGCGATCTCCTCCGGCTTGCCGAAGCGCTTCAGCGGGTTCATGGCGATGGCCTCGTCGATGTGCTCGGGGGAGACTCCCCACTCCGTCTCCCATTCGCCTGAGATCGGCCCCGGGGCGAGGGCGTTCACGCGGATCTCCGGAGCCAGGTCCCTCGCCAGCGTGGTGGTGAGGCCACGGATCGCTCCCTTCGCGGTGGAGTAGGTGACGGGAACGAAGTTGATCGCGTTGTCCGGGTTGATCCCGTTGCCGTAGGTGCTCGAGAAGTTGACGATGGAGCCGCCGCTACCTTCGAGCATCGTCGGCCTGACGGCGTGACACATCCGCATTGCTCCGATGACATCGACCTGAAGGAGGGCGCTCGCCGCGGCGGTGTCCAGCTCGCTGAATCTCACCGTGTCCGCCTCGTCGAGGCGGCCGGCGGCGTTGACCAGGACGTCCAACCGGCCGTAGCGCTCGACGACGTCGGCGATGAACGCGTCGACCGACTCCTGATCCGTGACGTCAAGTGAGCCGGAGTGAGCCTGCCCGCCCCGGCCCTCCAGGTCCGCCACGATCTCCTCCGCCTGGGAGCGAGAGGAGCGATAGCCGATCGCAACCGAGGCGCCCTCCGAACCGAACCCTCTGGCGACAGCCCCGCCCAGCGTCCCTCCGCCACCCGTGACCACCGCCACCCTCCCCTCGAAGCGCCGGCCGTCATTCCATTGAGCGCCCATGCTTCTCCCTCGGTCGTGGATCGTGAGACCATCATCCCAGTGGACCGATCCCTAACCAGCCATCACCGTGACACGGTCGAGAAGATCTTCCGGCACCCGACCAGCGCCAATATCGAATGGCGCCAGGTCGTCGCTCTGCTCGAGGCGATCGGAACCGTGAGGCATGAGCGCAACGGGAAACTGGCGGTGACGCTGGGTCCCGAGAGCGAGGTGCTCACACCGCCCCACGGGAAGGACATCGACATCCAGATGGTCCTTGACCTGCGGCGAATGCTCACCCAGGCGGGTTTCTCACCAGACGGCGTGCCCGCGGTCCCCGACGAACGGTCGAGGGATCACGGCGACAGCCGATGGGGCGAGCCTTCCTAGTCAGGCCGCCCAGGCGAATTCGGATGCCGAGATCCCCGTCTTCCCCTCGTACTCGATCCCGAAGGCGCTGATCTTCGAACGTTTGGCCTCGGCGGCGTTGAACTCCGACGAAGCCGGATGGAAGACGCCGACGAGCCGCACTGGTTGACCGGTTTCGACGCCGAAGGGCACGATGTCCTCGATCTCGAAGTCGATCGCGTCCCCGATCTTGACGCTGTGGCTCAGACCCTCCTCGGCCAGCTCGAACGGGGCCCGCTCGACCCCGAGCATTTCTCCGACCAGGGGTGTGAGCGCCTCCATCGGTCCGCCCTTCTGGCCGCCGAAGACGGCGGTGAGCTTCTCCAGCTGCTCGTCGCTCGCGTGCTCCTCGACGAACAAACCAAGGCGCCAGTTGCCCTCGGTCATGACCTTCGGAGTGTCGGCGATCGCGGCAACCTTGATGCCGCTGACGTCCGTTCCCTCGATCTCGCCCTCCTTGATGTTGAAGACGAGGGTGACGCGGCAGAAGTCGTACGTGGCGCCGTGGTCGAACGACATGTTGCACGGGCACATCAGGTCGCAGGAGCATGTTTCGAAGTAGCTCCCCTTCAAGCTCCACGACATCGAACTCCTCCTTCCCTTGCTGTACCGGGAAGTGTCTCACGGTTCGCGCGCAAGATCGGGCGATCTTGACTTCGCTCGAGCTTCGGGTAGGTTCCGGCCCGTGGAATCGGCAACGCTTCGCCGACCGCCGCCGCTTCCCGCGCTGATCCAAGTCGGGCTCATCAGCGCGCTCTTCGTACTCGCCGCCGTCGCGTGGGCGATCACCAACGATCAGATGGCCGGAATGGACGCCGGGCCCGGGACCGATCCGGGATCGCTCGGGTTCTTCCTCGGTGTTTGGGTGGTGATGATGGCCGCGATGATGTTCCCCTCGATCGCGCCCATGGTCCTCATGTTCGCGCGGATCCAAGAGGGCAGGCGGGAGCGTGATGCCGGGGCACCGGCCGGCCTCACGACACTGTTCGTCGGCGGCTACCTGGTGAGCTGGGCGGCGGCGGGCCTGATCGGCTACGGGCTGTTCGAACTCGGCCGGGCGGCCGTCGGCAGCACCTTCGCGTGGGACGACGCGGGGCCATATCTCGCCGGGGGGATCATCATCGCGGCCGCCGTCTACCAGTTGACGCCGCTCAAGGACGTCTGCCTCCGCAATTGCCGGAGCCCGCTGATGTTCCTCATGAACCACTCGAAGCCCGGACGCATCGGCGCCGTTCGGATGGGCGTTGAGCACGGCGGCTACTGCGTCGGCTGCTGCTGGATGCTGATGGCGGCGCTCTTCGCGCTCGGCGTCATGAGCCTCGGCTGGATGGCCTTCATCGCAGCCTTGATCGCGGCGGAGAAGCTCCTGCCGTCGCGGGAGCTGGCCAACCGCGGGATCGCCATCCTGCTGCTCGTGCTCGGGCTATCGGTCGCGTTCATGCCCGAGAACGTCCCCGGGCTGACCCTGCCCGGATCGGCTGAGGCCATGCATGCGATGAAGGCCATGGGGATGGAGCCCCAGGAAGGGAAGTCGCCGAGCATGAGCCCCGACGATCAGATGGGGTCGGACCAGATGAAGTCGGGCCAGATGAAGCCCTAGAGCATGTCCTCGTCCCAGGGCCGCAGCCGGGTTGGGGCCGTAGGATTGCGGCCGTGCCGTTCACGCACAGGAACCTCAAGAAGGACCTGGAGGACGTCGGGTCCAACTTCGACGCGGCGCCGGACCTGGAATTCCGCCTGGCGACCGAGGCGCTCGAGCTCGAGCAATCCGGCCTGAGCTACCAGCGCGTGCCGCCCGGCCATCGCTTTCCGTACGGCCACACGCACAAGACTCAGGAGGAGGTGTACGTGGTCGTCCGCGGGAGCGGGCGGATGAAGGTCGATGACGAGATCGTCGAGCTCAAGGAATGGGACGCGGTCCGCGTCCCGCCCGGTACGTGGCGAGGCTACGAGGCCGGACCCGATGGCCTCGAGATCCTCGTCATCGGCGCGCCCAGTCTCGGCGACGGTCGGCGCGAAGACGTCGAGGGCCGGCGCAACTGGTGGGCTGACTAGCTCGACGCCCCTAGCAGCCCCCTGACTTGTTCCGGATGGGACGCGAGCTGCTCGCGGAGCTGATGAGTAGTAGTCGGGGCGGCTGGATTTGAACCAGCGACCTTTCGGCCCCCAGCCGAGCGGCTTCACGTGTCTATGTGTCTCGGAGCGTCCGTCGTTTCCTATGTGTCCAGGGCCGTGGATGATCTGGACAGATAGGACGATGCATCCGGTACCAAAGCGGTACCACAAGGTGTGGGGACAGACGGCTGCTTTGCATGGAAAGCAGTGGTCTCAGCCCAGCTCGGTTGCTTGGCGCTTTACCGGTCCATGTGACCGGCTTCTCGCCGAGCAGCCCGTGTCGAGGTGCCCTCTGGTGAGTTCTTCCGGAAATGCCGGAACAACTCACCAAGTGTGCCGCTTTGGACGAGAAGCGGCAGCCTTGGATCCGACTACAGCGGCAGCCGCCGAGCTTTCTTTCGACACTTCTTCCGTGCCTTGTGGGAGTGCTTCTTCTTGCACTTCTTGAGCGCCGCGGCGCGCTCCCCGGTGGTGAGTTGAGGCGTCACACCGGGCGGCGTCTCCGTGGGGGTCGCCGTGAAGATTGCCGTGACTGATTTGTCGGCGTCCACGCTCATCGTGCAGTTGTTGCCGGAAGGGGTGTCGCATCCGGTCCAGCCGCCGAATGAGGAGCCTGGCGAGGGCGTCGCGGTCAGGATCACCGAGCTGCCGCTGTTGTAGCTCTGGGTGCAGTCGCCGCCGCAGCCGATCCCAGTCCCGGTCACGTTGCCGGTCCCGGTGCCGGCCCTTTGCACGGTCAACAGATGCTCGAGTGCGTTGACGGTGACCGAGAAGACCAAGTCGGCGCCCGTATGGCCCGCCGATGAGAACGTGCTGGGCGCCGCCACGGCCGAGAAGAGTTGCCCTGGGCAGTCGCTCCCGTCCCCGTCCCGTTCGCCCACCCCGGTCTGGCTTGACGCCGGTCTCGAGAACTCGAGCGCGTAGAGGTGTCCCGCGATCACGCTCGCCGGTGTCCCGAAGTTCGCGGTTATGAGTGCCCCACTGTCCTGCGCCGTGGTGTCGAGGACCGTGGCCGTGGCGAGGACTCCGTCTACGGGGACACCCGCGCTCGTATCGAGGATGTCGACGACCCAGTCTCCGGCGGTGCCGCTCTTGTACACCTCGAGCTGTGCGCTCGTGAGCGTGCCCGTGTTCTGCGCCGTAAAGGTTTGGGCATGCCGGGTGACCCCGCTGTTGGTTTGGAACGATTCGGGGGGCCCGGCGCAGCTCGCATCCGGTACCTCCGAAGCTGCAGCGCGCGGCGCCTGAAACGTCAGCAATCCCAGGGCGGCTAGGGCGATCCCGAGCGCCATCCACCACCACCTGCAGATCGTCTCGAATCCGAAGCCCACGCTGACTCCCTTCTCCTCGGTCCCTATCGCGGGCGAGGGTAACGCAGCCAGCGCAATACGCATCAGCCTTTGGACGAGAAGGCTTCCAACTAGTCGGGGCGACTGGTTCAACTCGGCTCCACGACTCGCCGTTGACGCGGCTCATACGGGTTTCATACGGATCGGGCCGAACGCATCCGTAATCAAGCTCGTTCCGAGTTAACCACGGTCAGCCGACGTCTTGTCAGCCGACTCTTGACTGTGCCCGGACCTCATTCGCTCATGGGCGGCTCGTCTGGCAGTCGTCGCGGTCCACGATCGGTCTGCCCGGAAAGGCGACGGGTGAGGGGCGAGTTCGTCCCCGGCCACAGATCCAGCGCGCCCTGTTCTAGCCGGCGTTAGACATGTGCCTGCTCACGGGTGTCAACACTCAGCTCGTTCGCTTTCGCTTCGATGCGGGTCAACAGCTCGCCGTACGAGTCCCGGAAGGAATTGACGCCCGTTTTTTCAAGCTCTTCCGTTATCGCGAGAAGATCGACACCCACTTCGGCGAGTTCGGCAAGGAGCCGCTTCGGACCGTCGCGGTCTGCTCCCATCGAGGCGCCCACATCACCATGGCCCAGAAAAGCCAGCAGAGTCTCGAGCGGCATCGTGTTGATCACGCCAGGGGCAATCAGCTCCTGGACGTAGCGCACATCGGAGTAGGTGCGGTCCTTGGTCTCGGTGCTGGCCCAGAGTGGCCGCTGCGGTCGGGCACCCTTGGCGGCGAGGCGCTTCCATAGGGGCCCGTTGGACACCTCCAGATAGCGGACGTATGCGAATTCGGCATTGGCGATCGCAATTCGCCCACGCAACGGGGAGTCAACGGCGAGTCGGGGGTCGACGCACGCGTCGACGCGCGAGACGAAGAAGGATGCGACCGAGAAGACATCGCCGAGTGGCTTGCCGACGCCAGCCCGCCGCTCCAAGCCGCGCCAGTAAGCGCCAAGCGCTTGTTGAGATCGGCGCACCGAGAAGAGCAGCGTCACGTTGACGCTGACGCCAATCGCGGTCAGCTCCTCGATTGCCGTGATTCCGGCATCGGTGGCCGCAACCTTGATCAGAAGATTCGGCACGTCGACCCGGTCTCGGATCTCCAGCGCCTGTTTGACCGTCGCCTCGGCATCGTCAGCCAGGTCAGGGGTGCATTCGAAGGAGACGAAGCCGTCGCTCCCGCCGCTGAGCTCGTAAACGGCGCGCAGCATGTCGGCTCCGCGACGCACATCTTCCAGAGCAAGTTCGAAGAAGATCTCATGCGGGTCACTCGTACCAACAGCAATGGCATCGCGAATCTGAGGGTCGTAGCGGTTGGAGTCCGCGATCGCCTTGGCGAAGATGGTCGGGTTCGAGGTTGCCCCAGTGACGGCCAGATCCTGAATCAGGCGCGCTAGAACCCCGTCGTCGACCAGGTCCCGGGATAGGTCGTCAAGCCAGATCGAGACACCTGCGCGATGGAGGTGCTGCAGTCTGTTCACAGCGATCCCCCTTCGGAGGCCCAGGCGCCCAAGGCCAGCTTTTCGTCCTCGTCGTCGCTCTCATCCACCTCTGGTTCGAGCAGCTCCGCGAGCAGGGCGTCCGGGTCGGCCAATTGCCGAGCATCAAGTCGACGCCGCGAGCGGATCAGCGCTCGAATCGGATCGTGGACGTCCCAGACATTCATGTTCATTCCGGCGACCAGGCGTTCGTCCTTGAGCCAGAAGGCAACGAACTCACGGTTCGCTCCGTCGCCGCGGAAGACGACCTCGTCCCATTCGCTCGCATAGCCCGAGTACTCCATGGCCGTCTCGTACTGATCGGAGAAGAAGTAGGGGATCTCGTCATAAGGCTGGGCCATGCCGAGCATGTTCTTGGCTGCGGCCGGGCCCTGGTTGAGAGCGTTGGCCCAGTGCTCGACGCGGATATGGCGGCCATAGAAGGGGTGGCGAGCATTAGCAACGTCCCCCGCGGCGTACACGCCGGGGGCGCTCGTCTGAAGCTTCTCGTCGACCACAACGCCGTTATCAACCCGAATGCCGGCGTGCTCGATCAATCCGGTTCTAGGAGCGACGCCGACGCCAACCACAACGAAGCTGGTCTCGATCGAGGCACCATCGCGGGTGATCACTCGCTCTACTGACTCCCCGCCTTCGAAACGCTCGACCGTCGTTCCGGGCAAAAACTCAACGCCGTGATCACGATGGAGGTCGAGATAGATACGCCCAATCTCAGGACCGAGGGTGCGCTCCAGGGGCAGCGTCGCCATTTCGAGCATCGTCACTTCGCACCCCTTCTGGCGGGCTGAGGCAGCGATCTCGGCACCGATCCAGCCCGATCCCACGACCACCAGGCGTTGACCGCGCTCGATCAGTTCGCCGATTCGCTCCGAGTCGCCGAGGGTGCGCAGATAGTGAATTCCGTCGAGGTTGGCGCCCGGAACGTCGAGTCGGCGAGGGACGGCGCCGGTCGCGAGCAGTAGGCGGTCATAGCCCAAGCGCCGATCGCCCTCGAGAAGCAGCTCGCGCAGGCCGGGATCGATGCCCGAGACACGGGTCGAGGTCCAGAGCTCGATCTCGTGCTCGGCGTAGAAACCCTTGGGATGCACGTACGGCCTCTGGTCGATTTCACGGCGGAGATAGTCCTTGGAGAGCGGTGGACGCTCGTAGGGCCGCTCGGACTCATCGCCGATCAGGATCAGTCGGCCGTCGAATCCCTCTCCACGAAGTGCGGCGGCAGCCCTGGCCCCAGCCAGGCCGGCGCCGACGATGACGAAGGTCTTGCCCAGCGCACTCATCTCGTTCCTTTCGCTGAAGTGCTTGGCGGCTAGCTGCCGTCACGTTCAGTCTTGAACCTGAAGGCGGGCAAGGCCATGGGGCATAAGCCCCAACTCGCCGCAACGCACGGCGCTAGGCCTCGAGCGCGGAGCGGGGGTCCGGCTGGAGACGAAGAAAGTTCTGGATGAAGGAGCACCTCGGCATCACCCGCAATTCGCGACGTTCGGCGTCAGCGAGCGCCGCCGCCACGAGACGCGTGCCGACCCCTCGTCCTTGAAAGCGAGGGTCGACCACTGTCTCGGTGAAGATGAGCATGCCGCCACGTCGTTGGTAGGCGCTGAACCCGGCCAGCTCACCGTTCACCTCGATCTCGTAGCGAGAGAGGGCGTGATTGTCGGTGACGTTCTTATCGCTGATCCGCGTCATCTGTGGCTTGACGCTCGCTCGGCCGAGTTGGTGACGAGCCCAGCGGGCCTACTGAACAGGACCCGGATCTGGGCGAGCCACGGCCGGCCGCGTCGCCTGTGGGACATGTCTCGGCAAGCGCGCCCGCCCTGATCGGGGTCACTTGGATGTAGAAAGAGCCATCCGGCTGCGCCATCGATTGCCATGGCTCGATGATCCGATCAGCGAGCCGCTTGGTCGATGGGTCGTTTGCCCCAACTGCCTCGAGCTTGCTACCCCGAGGGGAAAGGACCTGACGGCTCCCAAGTCCAGACAGCCGGCGGGTCACTTGCTGGGAACGACGAATGACCGACCAACTCGCCGGCATCCTCGGGGCCAGGCGTTCGCCTACGCGTCACCGGCACCAGGATTGTCGGGGCCAGCCCGAGGCCATACACGCGTAGGTCGTGGTAGAGCTCGTCAAGGGCCGGACTTTCCTCAATGGGTTCAGCTGAGCTCTCGAGGTCGATCAACCAGACCTCGGCCGGTTTGGTCTGTTTCGGAATCTCATCGAGACGGGCGAGGTGGGTTGTGATCGTTGGATAGCGCTGCTCAACAGATTCGAGTCGCGCGGTCAGCCAAGTCTCGATCTCTTCGGCTGACTCCTCTTGAGCAGTGCAACGAATGCTGACGGCGTTCACGCCGAACGCTCTTGTCGTCTCACGGTTTCCACGGCTCGGCCCGACGTGCGCCGGGTGAAGACGGTGTACGTCGTTCGCGGTCCGGCCCAGCGCTCAATCCACAGAATCAGCGCACCAACGGCGACGAGCACGCCGATCAAGAAAACAAGTGCGATCGACTGCTCAATCACGGTGGTCAGGAACCTCAAGCCTTCCAGGGAACGATTAGTTGCTGCGCTGATCATGCCACCCACGGTGTCAGCGAGCGCGCGGCAAGTCGATGGGTCGATAGGCCCAAGCGAGCAGACCACTTTCGAATGAGCATTTCGCCCCATGGCCTACGGGAGCCTTGCGGGCGATCCTTTAGCTCGAGGGCGGGTGCAGGTCACCCGCCAGAAAGGAGTCACGATGCCCGGCGCTGCAGTAGAGCCGCATCCCTATGCATTGAATGAGCACCGTCCGGGTCCGTTGACCCGGCTGTGGGCTCGTCTCCACGGCACTCAGCTCGATC
>CAWFHN010000004.1:0-13269 GCA_963815665.1 uncultured Solirubrobacterales bacterium
CGCGGATCCGGGTCCCGTCCTGAGGCTGCGCGAATCCAGCGATGCCGGTGACCCGTCGCGTTGTCGACCACGAAGGCTCGGTCCCCGCCATCTGGGCGAGCCGCTCGGCCGAGGCCGGGTCGCTCTGGCGATGGACCACTGCGAACTCGGCGTTGGTGAGCACCTGCTCGGTGAGCGTGTCGGAGGGATCGTCCGGGCGAGCGCTCCGAAGGTCGGCGAGGCTTTGGGTGCCCAGGAGAACGCTCACGCCGGCCGTGCGAGCTCGGCCGAAGAGCCGGAAGATCTGCTCCGCCCCTACCGCCGAGAATTCGTCAATGAGGACCAGCCCCCGGAACTCACGCCCCTGAAGGTCCGCGGTCAGCGTGACCAGGTCGATGACGATCGCGGCGCCGAGCAGACGCGCGGCCTCCGGGTAGCGATCAGAGTCGGTCCTGATGTAGAGGGTCTCTCCGCTGCGAAAAGACTCATCGAGCTTGATCTCCTCCAGATTCGTACGGCGCTCCGACGCCGGAATCAGGCGATCGAAGAACTCGTCGGGAACGGTTAGCGACGGGTCCAGGTAGGGCCCGAGCTCTCCTTCGGCGAGGACCGCGAGCCGGTCCCGTCCTCCGCTGAGGTCGGCCTTGTGGCGCGCAGTCAGGCCGTCGACGTAAGAGGAGACACGGTCCTTGACGTCTCCATCCACGTGCGAGGCGAGATCGTCCAGCCGCTCGGGGTCCATGTAGCGGACCACCGTGGAGAGGGTCGGCGGCCATTCGCCCGCCGCCCTCATCGTCGCCAGGGCCTGACCCAGGAGCCGCTGGGTGATCAGTCTGTAGTGATCGTCACTCCAGCGGTGGCCGGCGAGCGCCTTGTCGGCGATCTCGGTCGGCCCGCCACGCGCGAATGGGTTGTAGACGGCCCTCCCGAACGGCTCCCACTCCCGGAAGCGTCGTCCGGCGTTCTGGGCCGACTCAGCAAGGACATGCCGCAGGTATCCGTCCCCCTTCGGGTCCACCGCGATCACCGGCAGCCCGGCGAGGATGAAGGCCTGTGCGATCGCGGCCTGCGTAACCGTCTTGCCCGAACCGGTCGCCCCGAGAACGATTCCGTGAACGCCGCGGTCGACGCCGAACGGAATCCGGCTGATCCGGCCGCGGCGAGTCGTGCCGATCGCAAGCTGGTCTCCGACCACGCGCTGCTCACTGGCCCGGCGCGTTCTCAGACGAATCCAGAGCCACCGCAGCGGACCGACACGTTCCTTCGCTGCTCGCTTCTCGGATCCGCCCCGCTCAATGTCGTCCCAATGCCATTTGGCGCCCGCCGCCGTCGCTCCCACAACAGCCGTCGCGAGCATCAGGCCGAGGTGCGAGTCGATCAACCAGGCCAGGTAAGCGATCGGTGCCGCCAGAGCCGCCCAGGTCCACCTCAGCCGTGCCCGGCGCATCGCCAAGATCGCGAGCGCAGCAAGGGCCATCCCGACAAGCATCGGGATGACGAGCCCCCAGAGCAGCGCGATGGTGAGGTGATGGGGGTCCGCGTCGTGGATGCGATGGTGATGCTTCATCGCCCCGGCGCCTCCAGGATGCGGACACGGTCGGTGCGGAGCTTTCGGATCGCCTGCTCGACGGCTCGCCGCGTCGCGCCAGCGGCGCAGTAGTAGCGGACCTCATCGACCCAGCTCGCGCGGCGCCAGGCTCGGATGATTCGCTCCAGCCGACCGGGCGCCTTTGGCGTGAGCTCGACTTCAACCGCCACTCGGCGGCCATCGGCAAAGATCGCCAGGTCTGGCCGATGGAGAGCAGGAGCGCCGCTGGGATGCTCGCCCATCTTGGCGCTGGCGATCGGCTTTCCTTCCAGCCGCTCAAACAGGCGCAGCTCGCGATCGGAGAGCACCCTGTCGAGACCTGCTTCCTCTGCAAGGAGGAGCGCCGTCGACGCGCAGGCGAGCCAGTGGTTGATCGAGCCGGGGGAAACGTGTGCCGGCTCAAGCCCGAGGCCCGCGTAACGGAGTCCGCCGCGCGTCGCTCGCAGCAACGTTGGCTCGCCGCGCACCAGATCAAGGCGCTCCAACAATCCGCGCTCGACACACTCGGCGACTCGTCGATACGCCATCGACCGGCGCACCCCCAATGCCGACATGACATGGGCGATGGCGACTGCCCCGTAGCGGCCGACAAACCGGGTCAGCTCACGGTCGAGCCGCCATCACGCCATTGGCGGCAGACGGCTCGACCATCAACTCGTTGAAAAGTGCCTCCATGCCCTCAAGACGCTCATGAGGGCCAAAAGGGGCCACACGTCCCGACTTTTTCCTCGTCTTCTCCATCACCCTCTACGACGAGATTCGGCCCGATCTGACCCAACCAATTTCATCCGGCACCACGACCAGCTCCGCCGCGCCGCGCCCGCGCTCTCCGCTAACTCAGCCGCCGACCCCGGTCGCACACTCCATGGTGTGCGGGCGGGGTCGGCGGCGGCAATGACTCACAAACCGCATCAGGGCGCGGCGCGGCGGTGGACCGACGATCCACGGTTCAGTCCACAGCTTTGAAGGAGTTCAGGGGAGCCCGCCCGACCTACTCGAACTTCTAGCGCCGCCTTGCCGGCGGCCGTCAACCCCTACGGGGTCGGGCGCCTGCGGCGCCCTTGACTGCCGCCGCGGCGGCGCTTAAGTCGCTCGCAGGTCGGGCTGGAGGAGTTCGATGCGAGTCACGCCTGGTCTTCGCGCAAGGGAGTCATTAGTACGGACCCCCTGCTGGCGACTGCTGTTGGCCCGAACGCCGCGTCTACGTCATCGCGTACGGACGGACCACGTCAACGCCAGCGAGGATGCTCGCGACGATGTAGAGGAACTGCCGGGGCTGTGTGGCTAGGAACTCGTTCACGAGCCACGCATACCGACCACTCACGATGCGGTCGTAGTCATAGGGCTTGTAGCGGGTAATCGAGCCGAGGTAGAACATGATTGCGTAGGCGCTGGCCAGCTGCGGCAATCGCTCGGCTGGGGCGTGGGAACTCAGGTAGTAGCGATACCCCTGCGCGGTCAGGACGCTCCACAGGCCGCAGCCCTGGATCGTCTGGCCGAGGCGGACAACAGCTGGATCGATACCGCGGCGCGCACCCTGCTCCGGATTGGTCTCGAACCAGATCTCTTGCTTGTGCCCGGGGCTCGCCGTCGGCTTGAAGACGTTCTTAAAGGCCTGCCGCGCACGGACGTCCTTCATAGTCTTCTTCACGTCCGTGGCATCCCGGTTCAGAATCATGCGCGCCCAGACCTGCGTGCTGTCGTACAGAAGCTCGAAGCGGGCAGGCATGAACTTCGGTTGCACGCCGCGGGGCGCGACCCCCAGGTACGTTCGGTGGACGGCAGGCACTTGGCCGAGGAGGTCGAGCACCTTGTAGTCCCGGGCGGCCGAACCACCGCCAACCTCCTGGATCAGCTCGGGCAGGACCTCGTCTCGCGTTGCGGCGACGCCGACGATGCGGACCTTCTGCCCCTCGAACCGCAGCCGTGTACGCTGGTTGGCCTTCGGATCGGAGATGCCGTGCCGGGTCTGCGGCGGGAGACGGACCCCCCGTGCAATCAGGAAAGCCTTCGTGACGTTCAGGAACGAGTAGTAGTAGAGGAGCGGCCGGGACCTGATCTGCGGGTTCTCAGCGGCCTCGTAGAACTCAGCCGCCTGCTCTACGTATCCGAGAGCCTCACGTTCGCCGGTCGTGGGGCAACAAGTCCTCGATTTGGTGGCTGAGGCAGGCCCATATATCGCCGGTGATCACCCGCGGCTTGCGCCGTTTCTCAACGAATCCAGGAAACCCCGTCGCTGGGGTCGGTAGGGGTTCGCCTGACCTCGGCTGCGGTTGCGGGGGAATGACACATCCTTTCCGCATCTCCGCCCGGCGTCAAGCACATCGCGGTTACCCTCGCGCGGCACTGGGCCTACTAAGGCGTTGCTTCCGCTTTCGCGTGAGGCTGTCGCACAAATGGGCGCGTGCGGGAGCGCGACCCCTTGCGCGACCTTCCGCTGTCGGTCCGCGCGCCGAGCGGCAGTTCCTGGCGACTACGGACGGCTAGGGCAGTGCGCCCAGAGCAGCGGCCGTTTACGAAGCCGGGTTCTGCGTTTACGCTCAGGGATCCATATGTCTCCAAAACCCTCGACCAGTCGCGATGATCACCCGAATCCGTGGAGATTCAGGTGCGTGGACACCCAGCGCGCGTCAAGGACATCCGCTGGAGGGAGGCCATACGCGACGCGGTGAAAGCGACCTATCCGGAGGCCCCTTTTCCTGAGCCGCGCCCGGAGACCAAATTCGAAGTCGAGGTGACCTTCCGAATGACTTCGGAGGATCTGGCTAGACCGGCCTTCGATCTCGACAACTTCGTCAAGCCTGTCCTCGACACGCTCTTCACGTCGCAGAATGTCTCGCCGGCGGTCACCCGCGTGCTTCTCCCAGTGAACGACACGTGGATATTCCGGCTCGTCGCTGAAAAGGTCGGAGTGGAGACTCCGCAGGACCAGGGTGCCGACATCACGGTCACTTCGCACCCACCGGGTACCCCGGATCTCAGCACTGCTTCGGCTTCTCCCTCCGCGTGAAAGGAGCAGTCATCCGGTCCGTTGGTGGTCCCCACTACCCCCGGGCTCTGAGAGCGGATCGTCCCTCGCTGACGCAGCGGTTCACCTTCGTGTGGGTCCAACCCGTCATCTTGCAAATCTCCGCGTAGCTGAACCCGAGGCCCAGCAGCCAGAGCGCCCGGCGCTCGTCCGGCTTCAACGCAGCTATGGCGCGACGCCGTTCGCAGAGAGTTTCCTGACGTTCGTTCTGCTCAGCTGGTCCGGGATGGGTCGTCGGTAGTGCCTCAACAAGGTCGAATTCGCTGCCGTTCTCACCGGATGCGACGCTGAAGCTGCATTCCCGCGCTCTGGCGCTCCGGCTTCGCATCGCCCATGCCTCTCGTTTGACCGTGGTGTAGAGCCACGCAAGCGGCTCGCCCACCCCGCTGTATCGCTCGAGGAAGCGCAGGTAGGCGGTCTGCAATGCATCGTCGACGTCGTCGGCCAGTTGCGCATGTCGGAGAGCTTGTCGCCTGAGCTTGTGCTCGTGTAGTCGCAGGACTTCGCTGAGGAGTTCGGCATTTCGCTCGCGCCGACTGGCGGTTGGAGCGGGAGTCCGGCTGGGTGGCCATGAGGGCGGCCAACAGCACGGCTTTGCCGTGCCAAAATCGGCCGCCCGCCGCCCAGCCGGGGTCTCCGACACGCGAGATCGGAGGAAGCTGCCGCTGGGTTCAGAGGGCCGGTTGAGCCCAAATTCCTCACTTCTGGAGCGTCCCTAAACAGGCTCATCGTCAAAGCTGTTCGCGCGGTTCTAGGGTCCAGCGCATGGCCGATCCTCTCTCCGTTGAGCAGCGAAGCGAGCTGATGCGGCGCGTTCGAACCCGAGATACCGCGCCCGAGATGATGCTTCGTCACACGCTGTGGGCAGCCGGCGTGAGGGGCTGGCGCCTGCATCCCAAGAAGGTCACGGGCAAGCCCGACCTGGCGTGGATCGGCCGTCGCCTCGCGGTGTTCGTCGACGGTGCCTTTTGGCACGGCCATCCGGACTACTACCACGGTCAGTCGGGTGCATTCTGGGATGAGAAGATCGCCCGCAACCGAGCGCGAGACGAGCGAGTGAATGCGGAACTGGCGGAAGCGGGCTGGCAGGTGATCCGATTCTGGGACTTCGAGGTCGAGCGGGATCCGGAAGGCTGCGCGGAGCAGGTACAGGTGGCGCTCGCCGCTACAGGCCCAGGCGAAACGGCGATCGCCGGGGGCGAAAAGAACGGCGCTCGGGCTTAGTAGGGAGAAGTGCGTTCCCGTGGAATACGAACACACGTTCGGCTCCATCCGGATCGACATCTACCTTCAACTTGGGAATGAATCGCTACTCACTGATGGATCTCTTCGCCGGATGTGGCGGAATGACCCGGGGGTTCGAGGACACCGGCAGATTCCGCGCAGTCTTCGCTGTCGAATGGGACAGCGATGCTGCCGAGACCTATCGTCGGAACTTCGGGGATCACGTCGTCGAGGGAGCGATCGAGGAGGTCCCGAGCTTTCCTGACGTCGACGTGGTGATCGGCGGCCCGCCGTGCCAGGGGTTCTCGCCATTGAACATGGCGGGCGTGGGACTAGAACGTCGATCGCTGTGGCGTGAATACCTGCGGGCGTTGGAGGACGCTGAGCCGGCGGCGTTCGTCATGGAGAACGTTCCGGAACTCCTCAGGTCCGCGGAGTATCAGGCGTTCCGTGATGCTGCTGAGGACCTCGGGTTCCTGGTTGAGAGCGAGATCCTCAACGCCGCCGACTACGGGGTCCCGCAGCGACGGCGCCGCGCGATCGTGATCGGATCCCGAATCGGGCCGACCACCCTGGCCGGAACAAACTCACTACGCGCCGGACGCGATCGAATTCGGGGGATCGCCATGGCGAACATTTCGTCAAGCCGTGGACGGCCTGCCGCTCAAGCCGTCGGGCAAGAACTGGCACAACCCCCGCAACCCAAGACCCAAGAGCTTGGAGCGCTACCGAACCATTCCGAAGGAGGGCGAGGGCCGCTTTGACCTCGCAGATCGGCGCCCGGACATCACGCCGGCGTGCTGGCTGCGGAAGAAGACGGGCTCGACCGATGTGTTCGGCCGACTGTGGTGGGACCGACCCGCGTTCACGATCCGCACCGAGTTCTACAAACCGGAGAAGGGTCGATATCTGCATCCGAGCGAGCATCGCCCGATCACGGTCCGCGAGGCAGCCCGCTGCATGTCGATACCCGACGACTTCGTCTTTCCCGAAGAACAAGCGATGACCACCGTGGCGAAGCAAATCGGCAACGCCGTTCCCCCCGGGCTTGCGGCGCGAATCGCCGCGTCCCTTGCCGAACACCTGGACGCAGCGGGCGTCGGCTCCGGGGCGACCAAGCTGGCCCAGGCGGCTTAGCCTCGTCGGCGCTGTCGTTTCCTCTGCTGCAGCTTCCTGGTTTCGCGAGTGTGATCCGAGTGACAGAGGGTGACGAGGTTGGCGAGTTTGTTCCGCTCCTTTGGTGGCAAGGCAGCCAGCTCGTCCGCCACCGCGACCTTGTGATGAACCTCCAGGTAGAACCGCTTGTCACCCGCGGCCTCCGCCTTGGCCCGATCTCGTCCGCAGATCTGGCAGGTGTACTTGTCTCGCTCAAACACCTTCTGGCGAAGGTCATCGGGGTAGAGCCGCTGTGAGGGATCGCGCCGATCCTTCTTGGCCTTCGAGATCAGGCGGTACTCGCCAGGCTGGAGATCCGGGTCGTCGACGTGACTCTCTATGGGCCAGCCGTGCTCATCGCGTAGCTCCCGCACCCGGCGGCTCCCCTCGGCGATTCGAGCGACGTAGTCGATCTGATTGCGAGTCACCACTTGGCCGACGTTCGCTTCAAGGAACTCCCCGATGCGGTCACGTGCGGAGCCAGGGCGATTTCGAAGTTGGTTTGCGAGCTGCCACTGCTCGGCTCGCTCCTGGTTCGGCTTCGCATTCTCCAGTCGATAGGTGCTCTGGCCGAGCTCGAGGATCTCGTACCCATCCTCGACGCGAAGCTCTCTGACCCGCCTGGCCCATTCATGGATCCCGCTGGCGACACGTAGTTCTTCGCCGTAGACGTCTTGGCCAACCCGGTCCTTCAAGTAGGCAAGGATCTTCGCCTTTCCCCCCTCGCCCCGTGCGGCTCGGGGCCTCGGCCCGAGCTGCTCGTGTTCAACGCCCACGATTTCGGCGACTACACGATCGAAGTCGTCTCGTGAGAGGCGCCCGGATTCGATGCGCGTCGCCAGCTGGCGCAGTGTGGCGGCGGCCTTGCGGAGGCGAGCAGCTCGTTGCTTTGGGGTGCTCATGCTGGGGTGTTCGGCGATTGAGATTCGGGCCCTGCCGGCGACAAGCTCCGTACGTCGCCCACGCCAGGCACCGATACGGTCCCACCATATGCCGAGAGCGTCTTCAAATCTGAGAAAGGAGCAGAGGTGAAGGTGCATGTGGAGTACGACGTTCCCGTGTCGGCGCTCGTCGACGTCAACACCGGAGAGGTCGAGAGAGTCGTTGTCTGGTGCGAGGGGATCGAGCAGCGCGACGGGGAGTACGGGGTCGTTGACGCAGGCACCGAGATGCCGGTCGACGACAAGCTGCGGGAGCGGGCTCAGGAGGTCGTCGACTCGGTCACGTGGCCGGCCTGGGACATCGGCTAGAGGCCTCCGTCGCACTCAACTACTCTGGGCGCGACCTAGGAGGATCATGGTGGCCAAGAACTTCCGTTCCATCGAGCGAGCAGCACTTGCTGATCCGAAGCGCCGCGCGAACATTGAGCGGGAGAGGAAGCTCCTTCTCCGCGCGATCAAACGCGGTCGGCAGATCGATCCGCCGCGCAGCTGACGGGTCCTCCCACCCCGGCGAGCGGCCAGATATGGGTACAAAATGGGTACATCAGGTTGGGTTTCGGCGGGTTCTCGCGGGTAAGCCAAATCGCCGGAAACGCCCGAATTGCAGGACTTTCGTGCCCGCCCTTACCCGGCCGTTTTCGCCCCAGAGCCCTCCTAAGGAGTAGGCCCCAGGTTCGAATCCTGGTCGGGGCGTTCGGCTGCAACCGAGGGCCCGAGACTGTCAAATCGGGCTGAGGTTGCGACCATCTCTCGAGGAGGTGTCCGGCCCCGTGCCGGATCTTGAGAGATGCGATGAGGGACCAATCGCAGCCGAATAGCAGCAAGCGCCTGCCGTACATGCCCGGCCTGGATGGGCTGCGGGCGATTGCCGTGCTGGCGGTGTTCGTCTACCACTTCCACAACGGCGGCGGCTGGCTTCCGGGCGGGTTCCTCGGCGTCGACGTCTTCTTCGTGATCAGCGGCTACCTGATCACATCGCTGCTGCTCAGCGAGTTCCGCAAGGAGGGGCGGGTCGACCTGGTCGCCTTCTGGCTGCGGAGGGCGCGGCGCCTGCTGCCCGCCGTCGGGGTGCTGATCGCGGTCGTGATGGTCCTCGGCGCCTTCTTCGACTTCGGCCAGATCTCGACTCTGCGAGGCCAGGCGCTCGCCTCGATGGCATACGTCACCAACTGGGACCTGATCTTCAGCCACCAGTCCTACTTCCAGGAGTTCGCGCGGCCCTCGCTCTTCCGCCACCTCTGGTCGCTGGCGGTCGAGGAGCAGTTCTACCTGCTCTGGCCCCTCGTCTTCGCCGCCTGCATGACCCGGTTCGGGCACCGCCGCCTCGTGGTCGGGGTGATCGCCGGCGCCATCGCCTCGAGCCTGCTGATGGCCATCCTCTTCGATCCGGTCAACCCCAACCGCGTCTTCTACGGCACAGATACGCGAGCCACTCCGCTGCTGATCGGGGTGGCGCTGGCGTTCTTCTGGAACCCGGAGCAGCTCAAGGCGAAGACCGGGACGCTGGCGCCCGCGGCACTCAACGCGATCGGGGCCTTCGGCCTGGCGATGCTGCTGATCACCTTCCTCACCGTCCACGACTACGAGAAGTCCCTCTACCACGGGGGCTTCCTGCTGCTCTCCGTGTGGACGGCGCTCCTGATCGCAGCGCTCGCCCACCCCGCCGCGGACATCGGCCGCATCGTGGGCAACCCTGGGATGCGCTGGCTCGGGCTGCGCAGCTACAGCTTCTACCTCTGGCACTGGCCCGTGCTCGAGCTGACCCGTCCCGGAATCGACGTGCCCCTGCATGGCCCCGTCCTGTTCGCGCTGCAGCTCGGGGCGACGCTGGCTCTTGCCGACCTCTCCTACCGCTACGTCGAGCAGCCCTTCCGCCGGTCCACCAGCTGGCAGCGACCGGACTGGCTGCGAATCGGGCGCGTCGGGATCGCGGTGGGGGTGACCGCCGTCGTGCTCGTGGTGGGCTGGAGCGGGATCGTGCCCAGAGGCCATCCCGGCCAGCTCCGCGTGGCGTCCGCGCAGATCACGCCGAAGAAGACCTTCGTGACCCATCCCGTCTCGGTTTCCAGGGCGGTCTCCGAGGCCTCCGGCGGCAGGGCTCCCGTCAAGGCCAGGCGGGCGAAGGGTGCGAAGGCGAAGGCGCTTCCGGTGCTGGCACTGGGGGACTCGGTGATGGTCGACGCGCGCTCGGGACTGGCGCACCTGCTGGGACCATGGCTGACGCTGAACGCCGCGGTTGGCCGGCAGCCGACGGACATCGTCTCGCTGCTCCACAACTACGCCGCCGCCGGCAAGGTCCCCGACGACGTCGTCCTGCAGCTCGGCAACAACGGCCCGGTCTACTCGGACGACCTGGAGAAGCTGCACGACGCCCTCAGAGGCGTCCCGCATGTCTACCTGGTCAACGTCGAGGTGCCGAGGAGCTGGCAGGGCGAGGTCAATTCGGTTCTCTCCGACGCCGCGCACAACTGGGGGCAGGCGCGGCTCGTCGATTGGCATGAGATCGCTTCCTCACATGGCGGGATCACCACCGACGGCATCCACCTGACCAGCAAGGGGATCGAGCTCTACTCGCGCCTGGTCGCGTCGTCGGTCCGGACCGCCAACAGCAGGGGCTAGTCGCCGGCGGGCTCGGCCTCGGGGAAGGCCTCGGCCGGCTCGAGCGTGGGCGGGGCGATCTCCACCCGGCTGCCGCCGTCGGTCTTGGCAGTGTAGAGCGCGACGTCGGCCCTCCGGAGCAGCTCGTCCAGAGGCTCCTTGCCGTCCCCAGGCGGCGACTCCGGCGGAGAAGCTCCCCAGCTCGGGAGTCGTCTCGCCGAGGCGGTCGACGGCTGCCATGGCATGGCCGTCCGAGGTGTCCATCAGGAGCGCCCCGAACTCGTCGCCGCCCAACCGGGCGAGGATGTCCCCGGCGCGGAGCTCCGCGCGCATCCGGTCGGCGGTCTCGACCAGCACCCGGTCCCCCTCGTCGTGCCCGCGGGTGTCGTTGATCTCCTTGAGGCTGTCGAGATCGAGGAGGAGGAGTCCGACCGAGGTTCCCTCCCGAGCCGCTCGTGACATCTCCCGCTCCGCGGCCAATCGCCAGCCGCGCCGGTTGAGCAGGCCGGTGGGTGAACTCGAACGCCTCGACTTCGATCCGGCGTGCGCGCCTGTTGTGCGGTAGGCGATCGCCCTCGCCGAGGCCGAGCAGGCTCTTCAGCGCGCGGGCGATCGCATCGAAGTGCTGGTCGTCGAAGCCGAGCAGCCACTCGGTCGCATTGCCGATCGGCGAGAAGGGATTGAAGATGTTCGCGACCCGGACGGTGCCGCCGACCGGCGGCGACACCCGGCCGCCACGGGGCAGCAGCCGGGTCGCGCCGTAGGCGAGCAGCAGCGTCTTCGGGTCTGCCTCGCCGCTGAAGCGCTTTCGAGCCGCGCCTGAACTCGACCACGATCGGCGAGAGGTTGCCGGCGAGATGCACCTCCACCCGGCCGCTGCGTGTGCCGTTGCGGACGTACGTCGAGGCGTTCTCGCCGGTCAGCCCGTCGCGCGCCTCCCGGCCCATCAGCGCGAGCGCGACCGCCTGGAGCAGCGAGCTCTTGCCGCAGCCGTTCTCGCCGAGCAGCATCAGCCAGGGAGCGGAGGCCGTGTCCGAGGCGATGCGCGGCAGCTCGAGGTCGAGCGACCGGATCACCTTGAAGTTGTCGATGACGATGCGCTCGATCCGCCGCGTCCGGCCGAAGTAGTCCTCCCCGGCCGGCGCCTCGGCCGCGACCGAGTACGAGTCCTGCACCTGTTGGCGGGCGTCGAATGCCGACTTCACGCGTATCCGGCCCGCCTTGCTCACGTACATGACGTCGGAGGCGACCTCCTCCACCGACGAGATTCCCTCCGGCGTGCTCGCCAGGGCGGCATCGACCTGGCCCCGGCGGGAACGGATCCACTCGTCCACCAACTGCCGGCGCATTGCGCGTAGGGCAGCCCTTTCGAGAAGAGGCGCTCCACCTCGGCAGGCTCGGGGACGGCAGTCGGAGAATCGAGCGGCTCTCGAGCTCCTTCCACTCGACGCGCACCTCCTCGAGCGCTGCGGCACGGTCGGCCACGAGGCCGCTGCGGTTGAGACCCAGCACCTCGATCGTCGTCTCACCCTCCCGGCGTCACGCTTGCCAACGTCCCGTCCTCGGAATAGACTAGATGCTGCTCCGGCTCGTCACGGCGAGGGTCGAGCAGCAGCGGCAACTCGGCGAGGAGGTCGTCGCCGACCGTGCCCGGCGCCGCACGTGGCGCCCGAACAGGGAAGCGGGCGCCCTTGAAGCTCAGGCAGTTGGCGCAGCAGGGGTAGAGGTTCTCCCAGGTGTAGGCGAGCCACCAGTAGTGGTCGGGACTCGCCGTCCCGTCCAGCTCGAGCGCGCCGCTCGTCGGGCGCAAGTGGTTGACGAGCATGTCGCGCAGGATCAGCGGCGCATCGCAGTAGGCGCACTTGCCGTTGAAGACTTCGAGCAGCCGGGCGCGCACGTCCTCGGCCGCGAACACGCCCTGCTCGAAGGCGAAGCTGTCCTGGCTTCGCTCCTTCGCGGGGCGGCCGAAGAACGCCGCTGCTCGAGCGCGCGCCTCGTCGGCGATCGGCGAGGCGAGCAGATCCGGTGCGCCGGCCGGATCGGCGGACGCGCGAATCATGTGACGTGCCTCGACGCCGCCCGGATGGCCGCAGTCGCTACGGGTCCCAGCAACGATCCTCCCGCTCGACCTCGCCCATGCTACGGAATGGGTGCCGCTGCTGTCGAGCGGGCGGCCACGAACGCTCGGGAGGCTAGCGAGCTCGGTAGACGTCGCCGCGGTGGCCTACTGCCACGACCGTGACGACGTGTTCGCGATCGTCGATTTGTAGAGAACCCGGTATGGCCCGCGGCGGGCGACCCAACGACCCTCGAGTCTCGCGACGGAGGGGCTGCCGACGCGCCGGGGATTGTCTGCGATCGCACCGAACGTCTCGGCGACCGCCGCCGCTGCCTTCTCTGGAAGATCCTCGAGGTCACGCTTGGCCGGCCCCGAGACCACGAGCCGCCAGGGCCGGGTGCTCACTTCCCGCGCAAGAAGCGGTGCTCGATCTCCTCGAGCGGAACGACGTCGCCCCGTTCGATCGCGGCCTCCCCGGCCCGGATCTTCCCCATCAGCTCCGCATCCGAAAGAATCGCGAGCGTCTCTTCAAGGCTCTCTGGGTCGTCGGCGCTGATCAGCACTGCGGCCGGACGGCCGTTCCGCGTCACGAGGATGCGTTAGTCCTGCTGCTCCACCCGGTCGACGAGTTCGGAAAGACGGGCCTTGACGGTCGCCAGCGGAAGTGTCTCCATCGTGACCAGAATTCTAGTCATCA
>CAWFHN010000005.1:0-129369 GCA_963815665.1 uncultured Solirubrobacterales bacterium
CGGATAGCGGCTCGTCAGCCGCCTGCTGCGCAGTCCCTTGAAGAGCCAGGCGATCACCGGTCACACCCCGCCGGCGAGAGGCCGAGGCTGTGCTCGATGAAGGCGAAATCGGTCAGGACCTGTCCCTTGAAGAGGCGGTTGAAGATGCCGAAGTTGGCGAAGGAGGCCGCGCGGATGTGACAGAAGGCGAGGCGATCAGGTCCGGCTGCGCCTAGGTAGTAGACGGTCTCGCCGCGAGCCGACTCGGCCACGCCCACGGCCTCTGTCGCCCGCAGGGACCCGAGCTCAACCGAGGCGACGCCTGCCGGCAGCGAGCCGAGCAGACGATCCAGTAAGCGGAGCGACTCCGCGATCTCGCCGGTCCGCACCTCGATCCTGCCCATCGCGTCGCCGTCCTCATGCACCTGAAGCTCAGGCGGGTGCGCGCTGTAGGCCGCGTAGGGAAGCTCCCGCCTGGCGTCGGTGGCGATCCCCGAGCCGCGGGCGACAGGGCCGACGCAGCCGAAGTCGCGTGCGTCCTCCTTGGAGAGCGGCCCCGCGCTGATCAGCCGGTCGAGGAATGAGTCTGTCTCCATCAGCAACCCGAGCGCGGCCCGGTAGTCCCCGCCCCACCGATCGAGCTCGCTGCGCAGACGGCTGACGTCTTCCGAGTCGAGATCGAGGACGACGCCTCCGGGGACGATCGCTCCGCGCAGGTAGCGATTGCCGGTCGCCTCGGCGGCCAGGCGATGGAGCCGCTCCTTGAGGGCCGCGAACTGAGCCTGCCCGACGGTCAGGGAAGCGTCCTCGCATTCCCGGACGAGCACCTCGAGGTGGTTGTAGATCCGCTCGATCTCGGCGAGCACCGAGCGAAGGGCAAGGGCCCGCGCCGGAACCTCGCACTCGGCAAGCGTCTCGAGAGCCTGGGAGAAGGCGAGGGCATGAGCGACGCTCGAGGTCCCCGAGATGCGCTCGGCTACCAGAACCGCCTGCGCGAGCGGCACCTCGCAGATCCGCCGCTCGCCACCGCGGCGCTTGAAGAAGAGCCGCTGCGCGCAGTAGGCCACGTCCTCGCCGCTGGTCTGGACCAGGTACTCGGCGGTCTCGAAGACTCCCGAGCGAACCGGCCCATAGGGAATGACGAACACACCCGGCCCGCCCAGCCGGCGGTGCCCGCGGTGCTCGAACTCGCCGGCCCGCTCCGGTAGCCGCTCCCCATTGGGCTGGCGCAGCAGCGGCTCAAGCCGGGGATGGCCGATCGGCTCGATCCCGTGCAGATCGTGGATCTCGCGCTCGTGCCAGTGCGCCGCCGGAACGTCTGGAGTAAGCGAGGGGTAGCTGGCTCCATCCGAGAGGCTGACGCGGAGGGCGTCAACCTTCCCGCCGTCCCGGACGAGGGCGACCAGCTCTCCCCCGCTTTCATTGGGTACCACGAAGAGCGTCATCAACCTGCCCCCGGCCTCGACCAGCTCACTGACAGCCGGAGCGAGCTGGCGGGGATAGGCGATTCCGGTGGAGCGCAGCTCGCTCATGTTTGGCCCCCGATCACGTTCGTGGCGCTGCGCAGTAGATCGTTGAGCGGATCCGGAATCCAGAGGCCGAGCACGAGCAGGGCGAGGAAGCTGACGATCATCGCCGCCGCCATCAGCGGCTGCTGCGGGCGGCGGCTGCGCTCCGTCGGCTTCTCGGGCGGCTCCGAGAGCACCATCCGGTGAAAGGTCCGGTAGAGCCCGACGAAGGCGACGTTGGCGAGCAGGATCACGAGGCCCGCGAGGAAGAAGGAGGACTTCTGGAAGCCTCCGGTGACGATCAGCACCTCGCTGCGGAAGAGACCGAACGGCGGCATTCCGGAAATCGCCGCGGCGGCAGCGAGGACCATGAAGCCGGTGAGAGGCGCGATCCGCATCACCCCACGCACCCCGTCCGTCGAACGGGTGTCGTAGCGACTGAGGAGCTCCCCGGCGCCGAAGAAGGCAAGGCTCTTGCCGGCAGCGTGGGCGAGGACATGAAGGAAGGCCCCGTAGGCGGCGATTGGTCCGCCGATCCCGACCCCGAGGCTGACTATGCCGATGTGCTCGATCGATGAATAAGCGAGCAGCCGCTTGTAGTTCACCTGCCGCAGCGCAAAGAGGGCCGCAAGCAGCAGCGAGAGCGCGCCGAAGACGATCAGCAGAACGCGGACATAGGTGGTCCCGGCCGCCCCCTCGCAGATCGCCCCGAGGCGGAGCACGGCGTAGAGGGCGGTGGCCAGCAGGGCCCCGGAGAGCATCGCGCTCACCGGGCTCGGGCCTTCGGAGTGGGCGTCCGGCAACCAGGCGTGCATCGGCACCAAGCCGGCCTTGGTCCCGAAGCCGACCACGACCAGGCCGAAGGCGGCCTTGGTCAGCGTCGGCGAAAGCTGGTGGGCGACTCCGGCGAGCTCGGTATAGCGCGGGATGAAGCCCTGGCCGAGAACCGGGACGGCCGCCAGGTAGAGCAGCACGATGCCGAGCAGCCCAACCGCAAGGCCGGCCGAGCCGATCACCACGTACTTCCAGCCGGCCTCGAGCGAGGCGTCGTCCCCTTCGCTGGTGACCAGCAAGGCGCTGACGACCGTGGTCAGCTCGACCGCGACCCAGAGCACGGCCAGGTCGTTCACCAGGGGCGTCGCCAGCAAGGTCAGGCCGAAGAGGTTGAGCAGCGGCCAGTACAGGCGCCTGAGCCTGACGTGGCCGATTCCGGGCTTCAGGTAGCCAGCCGAGTAGACGGCGACCAGCGCGTAGACGAAGGAGACACCGAGCAGGAAGACCCCGCTCAGCCCGTCTACGTGGACGACGTCCCCGAGGGCGTTTTGTCCCGGGTCGATGTCGTAACCGAAGACGAGGACCAGGCTCGCCGCGAGCGAACCGACCCCGGCGGCGATCGAGACCCAGGCCGACGCCGGCCTGTCCCCGAGCAGCCAACTCAGCGCCGCCGCGATCAGCGGCAGCGCGACGATGATCAGAGCCCAGGCGCCCATCAGCCGCGCAGGGTGTTCATGTCGATCACGCTCGTTCCCTCGGCCCGGGCGACGATCAGCCGAGCGAGCACTCCGTAGAAGAGGACCGCCGCCAGCACATCGAAGAGCAGCAGGAAGCCGATCACGAAGGGAAGCCCGGGGGCTATCGCGACGGTGGCGAAGAAGACACCGTTCTCCAGGATGAGCAGCCCGACGATCTGGCTGATCAGGTTCTGGCGCGTGATCATGAAGAAGAAGCCGATCAGGATCAGGGCGATCGGCATCCCCAGGATCGGGTCGGGCAACAGGGCGCCGGTGGCGTCCAGTGCGGCCGCGGACCAGTAGGAGAACCCGGCCAGCACGGCGCCGAGAAGCAGCGACATCGGCACCTGGATCACCAGCGGGCACCTCGTGCTCTGCTACCTGGAAGGTGAGCTGGCGGTTGATCCCGATCGGGATCAGGAAGCTCTTGATCGCCAGGGTGAGCGCGCCGAGGACGATCAGGTCGACCGAGGAGCGATCAATCCCGACGAGGACGGCGAACGCAGCGGCGAACGCCGACTGGATCGCGTAGACCCGGATCTGCTCGTGGACCAGTTTCGCCCCGAGCAGTGCGATGGCGCTGAGCAGCGCCCCGATCGCGATCAGGGCCGCGAGTGCGTGGGCGAGGTCGTAATGGGGTCCGGGCGCCAACGCCTCAGCCGTTCGCCAGGTAGAAGACGAGGATCGCCAGCAGGGAGAGGACGAAGCCGGCGCCCATGAAGTCGGGGATGCGGAAGAGCCGGAGCTTGGCCACGGTCGATTCGATCACCACGATCACCAGGGCCAGGCCGAGCATCTTCGCCAGCAGCAGTCCGAGCGCTACGGCGACGTCACCGGCGCCCCTGGTGTCCGCGAGCCCCCAGGGCACGACCAGCACGTTGAGGAAGACGACGTAGAGCAGGTACTGCTTCATCGCCGAGGCCCAGCGGAAGAGCGCCATCGCCGGGCCCGAGTGCTCGAAGAGCCGGGCGTCGTCGATCATCCCGAACTCGAGCGTCGAGCCATGGCTCTCGATCGGCACGCGCCCGGTGTCGACGATCAGCATCAGGAAGAAGGCGGCGGCCGCGAGCAGGTGGCTCGGCCGGAAGTACTCGGAGGCCGATCCCTGGATAGTCGCGTTGAGCGCGTAGGGCAGGTCGGTGCCGCTGACCAGCGCGACCGTGAAGAAGACGAAGATCAGCGTCGGCTCGACCAGGGTCGCCACCGACTGTGTCCGGCTCGAGCCGAGCGCCGCATAAGGCGAGCCGGAGTCGACGCCGGCGAGCGCGGTGACAAAACCGGCCAGGCCGAAGAGAAGGGCGCCCGCGAGGATGTCGCCGGCCGTCCCCAGCGGCAGCGGGAAGCTCGTCAGGATCGGGATCAGAAATGCGATCGCGCAGTAGGCGGCGACCGCGATCACCGGGGCGATCTCAAAGAAGGGCGATGAGGAGGCTGGGTGGAGCGTCTCCTTGCGGAAGAACTTGGCGATGTCGTAGTAGGGCTGCAGCACCGAGGGCCCGCGGCGCGACTGGAGCTGGGCTTCGAGCTTCGCGATCACGCCGCTCAGAAGCGGCGCGAAGACGAGCATGCTGCCGACCTGGCAGATCTGAATAGTCCACGGCGGCATGAGGTGCGCTTACGCAGGCTCCTATCTCGAAGTTGAAGAGATAGGAGTCATCAGCCTTCAGCGGAGGCATCTCGGCGCGAGCGCCGCGGCGAACTCCATCGCCGCGTCCCAAAGGACGGCGGCATCATAGCGGCGAATCCCCCACCAGCTAAAGCCTTTCGCCTAGGTGATCCGCTCGCGTTCCCGTTCGACGCTGAGCCGGAGGGCGTCCTCGACCTCACTCTCGGCCTCGGCCCGACCGGCCCATCCTTCGATCGTGCTGGCCCGATCCGGCTCGAGGTCCTTGTAGACGAGGAAGAAGTGCTCGATCTCGTCCAGCACGCGGCGCGAGACCTGCTCGAGCTCGCTCACTCCCTCCCACTCCGGATCGCCTAACGGAAGGCAGAGGATCTTGTCGTCGACGCCGTCCTCGTCGCTCATCCGGAAGACGCCGATCGGCCGAACGGCGATCCGGCAGCCCGGAAAGGTTGGTTCCTCGTTCAGAATCAGGGCGTCGAGATGGGAGTCGATGCGAATACCGCCCGTTCCCCTGCCCTCGCGACGGCCCGTGGTCAGGGTGTCCTCGATGAACCCGTAGTCGGCCGGAAAGACCACCGACGCGAACAGGCGACGATCGAGCCGTAGGACGCCGCGCTCCTCGTCGTACTCGTACTTATTGCGACTGCCCTTGGGTACTTCGACGAAGCAGCTCACCTCCATCGTCCGACTCCTTTCGGTTGATCTCCGGTTTGCAGTCGCGCCACTCGACCTACCTCCTCAGAGATGCGATCAGCGCGTCGCGGTCAGCGAGCAGATCGAGCGCTGCCACGATCGACGGGCAGACCATGTCCGCGTTCCCGATCGCTTCTCTGCTGAGCCCCTCGGGCCCGAGAACGGCAATCGCCAGGGCGACCTCGTCGAACATCGCAGCGTCGTTTCGGCCGTTGCCGATCGCGGCGCAGCGCTCCGCGCCGAGCGTCGCCGCCGCTTCGCGCTTCTCTTCGCCCGTCGTCACCCGCCGGGCCGTGACGCCAAGCTTCTCGGAGATCTCCGAGAGCGACCCGAAGGTGTCCGCGGAGAGCAGATGGATCTCGAGATCACCGCCCAGGCTCTCAAGCCGCTCGGCCACCCCCTCGATCAGCCGGCCTCGGTCGGTAAGCGTGCCGTTGACGTCCAGGAGGAGATGATCGAGCTCAAGTTGCTCTACACCGGGGATCTCGACGGCGATCGTCATCGCTGGGCCTTTACCACCCGCGCCCAGCGCCGCACCCCGCCGCGCCGGCTGGCCGCCTGGTACAGGGTTTTTCTGCCGCTTGAGACGAACTCCCGGTAGGGCGGCCAGCGACCTCGCTGCCCGCAGAACTCGATCAGCTCCCGGCGGATCCGCTCATCGGTCCACTTGGGCGACCTTCGCGGAACGGTCTGCTCCCGCACGAGGCCGAGCCGGTCGGCCCAGTGATCAGGACCACCCCGGGCGTAGACGGCAGCGAGGAGATTTCCCTTGCCCGCGCCCGCGAACTCCGGCTTGCTCGGCCAATCCTTTCGGTCTCGAGTGAACTCGCGGAGCTCGCGTTCGATCCGCTCCTCGGTCCAGACCCGTCGGGAACCACGCCGCTCGTCCGAAAGCGGCAGCCCAAACTCCTCGGCCCAGCGCGGCGGCCCGCCCGTGCGGGTGATCGCATCGCGAAGCGGCTTCAGCCCGGCATGCTCGAATTCGATTCGGGTGGGCCAGACCTTGCGGCCGCGCAGAAAGGGCGAAAGGTCCGAGCGAATGCGCTCATCGGTCCAGACCGGGGCGTAGCCCGGCGAGCGCTCGACATAAGCAAGGCCTAGTTTGCGCGCCCAAAAACGGGCACCACCGTCTTGGGTGACCCGGTCCCGCAGGCCCTTCTTGCCTCGGCGCTGGAACTCGCGGTAGGAAGGCCACTCTTCGTAGCCGGCCAGGAACTCCTCGAGCTCTTCACGCAGAGTGCTCATCCCGCCTCGAGCTGCGGGTCCCAGAGGTTGCCGAGCCAGCGCCCGCCGGGCGGAAACGAGGCGTTCTCACCGCCGGCGAAACCGTCCTCGCGGATCTGTTCGAGAACCGGCGGCAGCACCGAGCTCGGATCAGCGTCGATTCCGAGCAGCTCGACATCTCCCGGGGTGGCCGTCCCGTGGGCCTCGCCGCGGAAGATCACGTTCAGGTCATGGCGCTTGTTCGGAGCGCTGACCTCGGCTACGTAGAGCAGCTGCCCGACTCGGATCCGCAGTCCGGTCTCCTCCATCACCTCGCGGAGCAGGGCGTCGGGGAGCAATTCCCCGCTCTTCACCCGCCCACCGGGAAGGGTGGTGTGGGTGATCCCGCGGCGCTGCTCGCGACTGACGACGATCGCCCCACCGAGGTGGATCACGGCCCGCACTCGGACCGACATCGGCGAGAGCGTCGGAATCACAACCGGCCTCGCCTGTCCTTGGTCTGGGGCAGATGCTCAGCCACGCTTGCGTGCTTCCCTCCAGATCGAGAGGCTGAGAAGGAAGCCGACCGCCACCGGCATCACGAACCAAGCCGAGCTGCTCTCGCTGACCAGCGCCGTCGCTCCCAGGGCCAGGACCACTCCGGCGGCAGTCAGCCAGTCATCGCCGGCGATGAACTCCCAGACTCCGAGCAGGAACTCGCGCACTCGCCTCATGCCTCGGCCACCTCGATCGCTGGGCTCTCCGCGGCCCGGGTCGCGCGGGCGAGCCGGACCAGGCCGAGCGAGAAGAGGAGCACGCTCGCCACGATCGCGAGCAGGGCCGCATCACCGCCCGGCCAACTCGCGCCCGCCCCTTCGCCACCCCAGAAGATGCCGAACGAGGTCAGCATCACCCCGACGCTGAACTTCATCGCGTTCTCCGGCACGCGGGAGAGGGGCCGATGCACCACGACTCCGACCGTGGCGACCAGCAGCACGGCGGCGATCGCGGCCGCCGCGGCAAGGCCGACCCGGTGCTGGTTGGCGCCGAAGGTCAGGGCGATGAAGACCACCTCGAGCCCCTCGAGCAAGACACCCTTGAAGGCGATCGTGAAGGCGTAGCCGTCGAAGCCCTCCTGCCAGGCGCCGGCGGCCCGCGCCGCCTCAACCTCCTCCCGGTAGATCTCTTCCTCGTCGTGCTTTGCCTTGACGCCGGCGGCGCGCAGGATCGCCTTGCGCAGCCACTGCAGGCCGAAGACGAGAAGCAGGCCACCGACGACCAGGCGCAGGGTGTTGATCGGTAGCGAGGTCAGGCCCGGCCCGATGATCGCCGTGGCCGCCCCCAAGGCGATGACGGCGACACCGCAGCCGATCAAGGCCGAGCGCCAGCTGCGGGTCGTCCCGACGGCGAGCACGATCGTCAGGGCCTCGACCGCCTCGACCGTGCAGGCCAGGAAGACCGAGATCGCGAGGCCGATCTCCTGCCCGCTCATCGCTTCCTCCCGCTCTTCGCCTTGGTCGGGGCCTTCTTGTTGCTGGTGGCGATCCGCGCGTATTCGGGAACCTCGTAGGGCCGCCCCGTCGGCTCATCGCGAAGCGCCTCCTTCTCCCAGCCGGCGGTCAGGTAGATCGCCCGGCGCCAGCTCTCGGCCTCGTGCTGATCCGGCTCCCCGTCGAATTCATGGCCCTGCTTGCGGATGTTCTCGGAGAGCTGGTCGGCGGTCTCCGAGACGACTCGACGCTGGAGCTCGAGCAGGAGATCGCGCTGCTCGTGGGTGGCCCGATTCCAGACCTGGGCGAAGTGCGGGAAGCAGAGCCCGTTCGAGTCGAGCAGCATCTGGCGCGAGGACTCGTTGGCTTCGATCTCCTCGAGCAGATAGCGGGCGTTCTTCTCGACCTCCTCGTCGCGGTAGGCGCAGGCCGGACACGGGTCCGGGTCCCCGAGCTCGTCGGCAAGCTCAAGTGCGTTCAGCTTCTCCTCGAGTCCCTGCAGGGTGTCGAGGTAGACGTTGCTGATCCCGAGGTTGGAGTGAAGACCTTCGACCTCGAGCCGGCGCAGGCGCTCGGCGTGCTCGGCGCAGAAGCCGCGGGCCTGGCGCAGGCGATCGAGGGTCGCATCGTCGGAGGAGTAGTCGTCGAAGAACGCCCACATGTACTCGCCGTCCATCTTGTAGGCGACGCGGCAGAGCGGGCAGACGCCCTTGCGCAGGCCCTGCTTGAGGAAACGAGTAAGAGCGCTGTTGGGTGGCATCGCTGACCTCCTATCCAGGTTCGGTTGAACCGGCTAGAGGCCATCAGCGGCTAAGCCACGGTTTGAGCGAGCCTCATCGCTCTCAGCAATCGCCAGGATACCCGGTGCCGCATCGGCTACTTCTTCGCCAGCGAGCGCGCCCAATTCGAAAACCGGACTGCAGTCGCTCCCCAACGCCGAAACCCCCGCGTTAGCGGGGTTTCGTTAATCGGGGCGACTGGATTTGAACCAGCGACCTCTCGCCCCCAGCCGAATGCGCTACCAGACTGCGCCACGCCCCGATGGGCTAGACAGCGGCCGACTCGGCCGCCTATGTCGGCTCATCCTAAGCCCAAGCGGGCGACGGGACTCGAACCCGCTCCTCGAGCTTGGAAGGCTCACGTGCAACCGTTAACACCTCGCCCGCGGGGCGGCCGATTATAGGTTCGTGACCGGGTTCGCCGGCCGCCAACGCCGCATCGTTTGCGAAACTCATCGCCCGCGGGACGGTTCTAAGGCAGGGTCTCCCGCCCCGGCTCCAGCATGTCGCTCCCCAGGCCAAGACTGATGCACGCCCGCGCGTGGGCGACCCTCGCGGCGGCCGTCGCGCTGCTCGCGATCATCGGCGGCGCGCTGGTCGCGCGCGAGGCGAGCGGCACCTCGTCGCAGAAGAACGTGATCTTCATCCTCACCGACGACATGACGTACAGCGAGCTGTCGGCGATGCCGAACGTGCAGTCGCTGCTCGCGGCGCAGGGGACGAGCTTCAACGAGGCCTACATCTCCTTCCCGCTCTGCTGCCCATCGCGGGCGACGATGATGCGTGGGCAGTACATGCACAACCATGGGGTGCATGGCAACCTCCCGCCATACGGCAGCTGGCTCAAGTTCCGCTCGCACGAGTCGAATGACCTGGCGGTCTGGCTCCAGGACGACGGCTACTACAACGTGCACATCGGCAAGTACCTGAACGGCTACGGGACCGTGGACGACACGCTGCCCGTGCCGCAGGGCTGGGACGAGTGGTACGGGAAGGTCTCGGAGGACGCTCTGTACTTCAACTACCAGCTGATCGAGAAGACCGGGCCCCTTGCCACGCCGAAAATCACCTTCTACGGGGACCAGCCGGGCGACTACCAGACCGACGTCTTCACGAACCGCGCCGTCGACTTCGTCAACGACAGCGGCGTTGCGAGACAGCCCTTCTGGCTCAACCTCTGGTTCAACTCGCCGCACGGCCCCTTCGATCCGGCGCCCCGGGATGCCTACCGGTTCGCCGGGACACCGCTGCCGAAGCTCCCTGGCTTCAACGAGAAGGACATCAGCGACAAGCCGAAGTGGTTCCGCAAGCAGGCCAGGAAGCGGATCGGCAAGAAGCAGGCGAAGCTGATCGACAACGAGCGCCGGCGCCAGGAGGAGCAGCTCGCCTCCGTCGACCAGGCCGTGGGCGAGCTCGTCCAGTCCCTGAAGGACAACGGCATCCTCGACGACACCTACATCGTCTTCTCCTCGGACAACGGCATCTTCCGAGGGGAGCACCGGATCGCGAGCGGCAAGTACCTGCCCTACGACCCGGCGTCGCGGGTGCCGCTGATCGTCCGCGGCCCGGGTATTCCGGCGGGCGGCGTCAGTAGCGAGCTTGTCTGGAACGGCGACATCGCGCAGACAATCCAGCAGATCGCATCGGGATCGCAAATGGACTCGCTGGACGGGCGCTCGCTCCTCCCCTACGCCCAGAATCCGGCGCTCCGGTCGACTCGTCCGGTCCTGCTCGAGGGCGACACCGGCCCGGGCGGCACCGGGGCGGAGTCGGCCCAATCGAGCAGGGCCCGCGCTCGCGAGGCGCGCGTTGGGGTCGCCGGCAAGCGCGGGGTGCACAACCTCGAGCAGGAGCCGGATGCGATCAAGTCGGCCACGAATACGGACAGCGCCCCGGCCTACCGCTCGATCCGAACGGACCGCTACGAGTACACGGTCTACGCCAACGGCCAGGCCGAGCTCTACGACATGAAGTGGGACCCGGCGCAGCTCAACTCACTCATCCTCAACCCGCGCTACCACTATGTGCGGAGGTGGCTCTATGACCGGCTCGTCCCGCTCTCGGCCTGCGCCGGCCCCTCCTGCCGGGTGGAGCTCGGCCCCGACCCCCTCCCTCTGTCGAAGAGCGCCCTGAGGAAGAAGCGGAAGAAGAAGCAGGGTCAGGGCACCAAGCAGCCGGCGACCAAGCCGTAGCGGTCAGGGCCGCGCGGGTTACGATTCTCCGCCAGGGGCACTGGCCAAACTGGATAAGGCCCCGGCCTCCAAAGTCGGTGATTCCAGGTTCGAGTCCTGGGTGCCCCGCTCTGGCCCGCGGAAGCGGGCTTTCTAGTCCCCGCGCCTGCTTTCCACGGCCGTCCGGGTCGCGTCGCGCAGCTCCTGGATCGGCGTCCCCTTTTCCACGTAGCCGTCGGCGCCACGCTCCAGCGCCGGGCCGCTCATCCGGTCGGCGGAGAAACCCGAGAGGACGATGATCGCCACGTCCGGGTGCCTCTCACGGATCTCCGGTATCGCCTGGAATCCGTCCATGTCCGGCATCGAGAGATCGAGCAGCACCGCCGCAGGCTGCGTCTCCGCGATTCCCTCGATCGCCGACCTGCCGTCTCCCGCCTCCCCCACGACCTCGAAGCCGGGGGCATCCTCCAAGCCGTACCTGATCAGCTCGCGCAGCTCGGGGATGTCGTCGACGAGGTACACCGAAATCGGTGCGTTTTCGGTCATGCACCCCCGAGCTGAGTTTTCCCAGGTCATCCAGCCTCCTGCCGGTTCACCCACCGAGGGCCGGTACCCGGGTGGGGGCGGCATTCTTCCATGGGCCTCCCCGGAGCGCATCCGCAATACCTACGTCCCCGAAACTAGAATCGACGGGCGCGCGGGCGTGGTGGAATTTGGAAGACACGCTGGCTTTAGGTGCCAGTGCTCGAAAGAGCGTGGGGGTTCGAGTCCCTCCGCCCGCATGGCGCGGCCTGAACGGTTGGGTGTAGCGCACATCCAGCCGAGCCCATAGACTTGCTCGCCATGGAAGCGGGAGCGATCCGCCCTGGATACGAGCTCTGGCGACCGAACAGGGAGAAGCCCGAATCGAATAGCGCTCGGGCCCTTGTCGTGTTCCTCCTGCTGATCTCGGCGGGGCTCGCACTGCTGATCACCGTCGGCGGCTGGACCCGCCTCGAGGGCGGGAAGATCTTCGCCCTCGGCTACGTCGCGCTCTACGTCCTCTTCGCCTTCCTCGTGGCCCGCTGGAATCGAGGCGCGCTGCCGGTGATCTCGGCGCTGGCGATCATCCTCGCGATCTTTGCCGGGATCGCGGCCCCGGCCTGGTTCGACCGGTCGAAGGACGGCCTGACGGGCCCGGCGCTCCCGGATGACCTCCTGGGGTTGCTCTGCCTCGTGCTGGTGCCCGTACAGGTGATCCTGATCGCCGTCGCGATGGTGGCCTTCAACCAGGAATGGCATGTCGAGGAGGAACGACCGATCGGCGATGAGCTCCCGCCCGTCAATCCCCCGGCCGACGATGGGCCAAAGCGCCGTGGAGCGGGTCGCCGCTCGACGGCGGGCCGCACCACCTCCGGCACCACGCGTCGCACCGCGGCGGCGCGCCGGCCTAAAAAAGCCTGAGCGGCGGCTCGATCAGCGCCGGCCCGTCCTGGCGGACGTCGTTGACGGCGTCCGAGACCTCCGTGACGGCCAGATCGTCGGTTGGCACCATCAGGGCCCGCAGCCGGTCCGCCCCGGTCCCCGGCTCCAGCCAATCCGGCTCCCCTGATTGCTCGAGGATGACCGGCATGCGGTCGTGGATCGGCGCGACCACCTCGCCCGGCTCGCAGGTGACGATCGCGCACGAGTGCACCGTTGAGCCATCCGCCCGGTCGGCGCTCGACCAGAGCCCCGCGAACGCGAAGGGCTCGCGCGCCGGCCGGGTGATCCAGACGGGCTTCTTGCCCGTCTCCTCGGCTCGCCACTCGTAGAAGCCGTCCGCGACGATCAGGCAGCGGCGGGCCTGAAAGGCCTCGCGGAACGCCGGTGTCTCGGCGACCGTCTCGGCACGGGCGTTAATCAGGAGCCGGCCGAACGCGTCCGGATCGGAGTGCTCGGGGATCAGGCCCCAGCGGAGGATCCCCGGCTCGCGCTCGCCATCCCGATTGAGCCTGACCGCCAGCACCGGGTCGGTCGGCGCCACGTTGTAGCGAGGCCGCTGCTCGATCTCCGCAGACTCGGTGAGCCCGAACCGGAATCGCAGCAACCGCGGGTCGGGATCGGTGAGCGTGTAGCGCCCGCACATTGGTCGAAGGCTAGGGCGCCGCCCGGAGCAGGCGTAAGGCAACCGCACGCAGGGTGTCCCGGACATGAGAGCGCTCGAAGCGAACCTGCGCGTGCGTGAAGCGGAGCGCGGTCAGACCCGCGGCCGCGTGAGCCTGGTCGCGCAGACGATCCCTGGTCTGCTGCGCCGGGGTTCTGTGGTAGCGCAGACCGTCAGTCTCAACCACCAGGCCCAGGTCCGGCCAGAAGAAATCGACTCGGAAGCCGTTCAACTTTCTTCGCGTCTCGGGAACCGGAAGTCCGGCGGCGCGAGCGATCGGGAGAAACCGGCGCTCGAGCTCAGAGTCGGTGAGGCGGAAGGTCCGGCGGTCGAGCAGACGGCGAAGGCATGCCACTCCACGTTGCCCCTTCATGGTCTCCAGCGCCGAGCGAAGCTGCTCGGGATCTACGAGGTTCCGCTTGTCCGCCTCGTTTACGGCCACCTCGAGCTGTGCCTGGGGCACACACGCAGCGAGGTCGACGAGGGTGCGAATCGGGCTGGTGAGCGGGATGCCGCGCCGCAATGACCGGTCGCTGGAGCGCAACGAACGGCGGCGATGAAGGCGGATCGCTGGGACGCTGCGGGTCACGTGAACGGACACCGAGATCTCGATCTGCGTTGCGTGGCGCACACGGATTCCCCAGAGCTCCGCGGCTGAGCGGTGGCTGAGCAAGGCCTCCGGACCACAGGCGAGGACCGCCGCCATCCAGATGCCGAGTTGGTCGATTGCCGGTCGGCCCACGGCGAAAACCCCGCGATGAAGAGGATGCAGTCGCCCAATCGAGAGCCGGTGGTCGATCCAATGGCGAGTGACGCCGAGATCGAGAAGCTGGGCCCGAGCGACCACTCCGTGTTGCCGTCGCACGAGGCGCCACAGCCCTGGGACGTTGTTGTGAGGGATTTGCCCGCCCAAAGCCGGGCAAAATCCTCACAAGGGCTGATTCGCCCCCTTCCCCAGCCGGTATTCGGCTCGAGCTGGATGCCGGAGGTGGGAGTCGAACCCACACGTCCCGAAGGACACGGCATTTTGAGTGCCGCGCGTCTGCCATTCCGCCACTCCGGCGCGCGAGCAACGATAACCCGGCCCCGAGCGGCCGGCTGAACGCGATAATCCGCGGCCGGTGGACTCCGCGGGCCGTATCGAGCTGATTCGCGACCTCTGCTCTTTCAAGGGGCGGGGGCCCGGGACCGACTCCGAACGGCGCGCGGCGAACATGCTCGCCGGGCGGCTGCGCGGGATCGGCCGGCGCACGCAGATCGAGCCCTTCTTCGCGCATCCGCAGTACGCGATCGTCCACCTGATCCATGCCGCGATGGGTGTCGCCGGAAGCGTGATCGCGACCGTCCAGCCGGCTGTCGGCTTCTCGATCGTGCTCCTCGCCGCGGTCTCCACCTACCTAGACCTCAACACCCGCCTCTACCTCGTCCGCTCGCTGCTCTTCCGCCGCGCCTCCCAGAACGTCGTCTCCCCGGGGGATCGCCCGGGCGCCCCCGCCCGTCTCGTCCTCATGGCCCACTACGACGCGGCCCGGACCGGCTACATCTTCTCCAAGGCGTCCAATCGCATCCGGCGGTTGCCCGAGCGCACCCGCATCGGCCTTGGGCCCTTCCGCCTCTTCTTCTGGCTCGGCCTGGCTCCCCTCCTGCCGATCCTCGGCGCGCGCATGGCGGGGCTGGACGCGACCTGGCTCAACGCGCTTCAGGCGATCCCCACGATCGTCCTGATCGTCGGCGGCTTCCTGCTCATCGACATCGCCCTCTCGGACATCGTCCCCGGCGCCTATGACAACGCCTCGGGGGTGGCCGCGGTGGTCTCGGCGGCGGATGAGCTGACCGCCGACCCGCCCGACAACCTCGACGTCTGGGTGGTGCTGACCGGCTCCGAGGAGTCCTTCTGCGAGGGCAGCAGGGCCTTCGTGCGCGGGCGCCGAAAGGAATTCGACCGCGCCACAACAGCGTTCGTCAACGTCGATTCGGTTTCGTCCGGCCAGGTCGCGTACGAGATCAGCCAGGGCCCGGTGATCAGCCTTCCCCATGACCGGCAGCTGATCGAGCTCTGCGAGGCGCTCGGGACCTCGGGCGGCGTCGAAGGCGGCGCCCGGCCGATCCGCCATCCGCTGCTGGACGATGCGATGCCGGCCCGGATCCGCCGGATGCGGGCGATCACCATTAGGACCACCGACGCCGACGGGAACCTGGCGCCCTGGTACCACACCCACGACGATGTCCCGGAGCGGGTCGACTCGAACGCGTTGACCGAGGCGACGAACTTCATCGTCGCCCTCGTCCGACTGGTCGACCGCGAGGCCGGACGCCAAGCCGGCACGGGCCCCACCTCCACGCCGCCGGCCGCCACCGCCGAGCGCGTGTAAGAGTTCGGGCCGTGGAGGAGAGCACGACCGAGGCGGAGCTCCTCTGGGCGCCCACGCCCGAGATGGTGGAGCGATCCCAGCTGACCCGCTACCTGCGCTGGCTCGCGGAGAACCGCAACCTCCACTTCTCCGACTACCACGAGCTCTGGCGCTGGTCGGTGACCGAGATCGAGGAGTTCTGGGGCAGCCTCTGGGAGTACTTCGAGGTCATCTCCGAGCCGGCGTTTGATCAGGTCCTGAAGGAGCGCGTGATGCCCGGAGCCCGCTGGTTCGAGGGCGCCCGGCTCAACTACGCCGAGCACATCTTCCGCGGCAAGGACGAGCACGAGGTCGCCGTGGTCTACGCGTCCGAGCTGCGCGAGCTCAGCGAGCTGCGCTGGGGCGAGCTCAGAGAGCGGGTCGGCGCCGTGCGCGAGGGCCTGCAGGCGCTCGGGGTGTCCCGGGGGGACCGTGTCGTCGCCTACCTCCCGAATGGCCCCGAGGCGCTGATCGCCTTCCTCGCCGCCGCCAGCCTGGGCGCGGTCTGGTCGAGCTGCTCGCCCGACTTCGGGCCCGGCAGCATCGTCGATCGCTTCGCCCAGATCGAGCCGAAGGTGATGTTCACAGTCGACGGGTACCGATACGGCGGCAAGGACTTCGAGCGCCTCGACGTGGTCGCGGAGGTCGCCGCGCAGATCCCCAGCCTGGAGCGGGTCGTGGTCGTCCCGTATCTGAGCGCCTCGCCCGAGCTCGCCGAGCTGGAGCAGCACCCGGAGGTTGCGGCGCCGATGACCTGGGGACAGCTGCTCGAGCTCGGCTCCGGGGCCGAGCTGACCTTCGAGCGGGTCCCTTTCGATCACCCGCTCTGGGTCCTCTACTCATCCGGCACCACGGGCCTGCCCAAGGCGATCGTCCAGGGACACGGCGGCATCCTGCTCGAGCAGCTCAAGAAGGGCTATCTCCATCTGGACGCCCAGACCGGCGATCGCTTCTTCTGGTTCACCACCACCGGCTGGATGATGTGGAACTTCCTGATCGGCGTGCTGCTCACGCCAGCCTCGATCGTCCTCTACGACGGGAACCCCGGATCCCCCGACATGGGCGTCCTCTGGGACCTCGCCGAGCGCACCGGGATGACCTGCTTCGGCACCAGCGCCGCGTACATCGCCGCCTGCATGAAGGATGGGGTCGAGCCCGGCAGGGGCCGCGACCTCTCCAGGCTGCGCTCGGTCGGCTCCACGGGTTCCCCCCTCTCCCCCGAGGGCTTCGACTGGATCTACGAGCACGTCGGGGAGGACACCTGGTTGTTCTCGACGAGCGGCGGCACCGACCTCTGCACCGCGTTCGTCTGCGGTGTACCGATCCTGCCCGTCTACAAGGGCGAGCTCCAGGGGCGCGCGCTCGGTGCCAAGGTCGAGGCCTTCGACGAGGCGGGCAACTCGGTCATCGACGAGGTCGGCGAGCTGGTCATCACCGAGCCGATGCCGTCGATGCCCATCTTCCTCTGGGGTGACGAGGACGGCTCCCGCTACCTGGCCAGCTACTTCGAGATGTACCCCGGGATCTGGCGACACGGGGACTGGATCGAGATCACCTCGCGCGGCACGGCGATCATCTACGGCCGCTCCGACTCGACCATCAATCGCGGCGGCATTCGCATGGGGACCAGCGAGATCTATCGAGCAGTCGCCGACGTGCCCGATGTCGTCGACTCGCTCGTCGTCGACGTGGCGAAGCCCGGGTCCGAGGGATGGATGCCGCTCTTCGTCGTGCTCCGCGACGGTGCGGAGCTGACCGATGAACTGTCCGGCGAGATCAAGCGGCGAATCCGGGAGCAGTGCTCGCCGCGCCACGTGCCAAACGACATCTTCCAGATCGCCGAGGTGCCGCGGACGCTGAGCGGCAAGGTGCTGGAGGTCCCGGTCAAGAGGATCCTGATGGGCGAGCCGCCCGAGAAGGCCGCCAGCCGCGATTCACTGGCCAATCCGGTGGCGCTCGACTACTTCACCGAGCTCGTCAAGACCCCACCCCGGGGTCAGGCTTAAGCCCGACCCCGGACTCTCACTGTCTGTCCTGACCCGCTGGTGGGAGCTCGACGCGTGGGCCGAAGCCGGGAATCAGCCGCGGGCTAGGCGGGCGTCACCGGATTACGACGCATGGCAAAGTTGCGGTCCTTGCCGGCGGCGAGCGTAAAGCGGCGGACGAGCTCGGCCCGCAGCCCGTCCGGCTCGATCACCGCGTCGACGACGAGCTCCGAGGCGAGATGGAGGATGTCGATGTCCTCGGCGTACTCCTCGCGCTTCTCCTTGATGAATCGCTCGCGCTCGTCCGGGTCCTCGATCTCCTGGATCTGGTTGTAGAAGACGGCGTTGATGGCGGCCTCCGGCCCCATCACCGCGATCTGGGCCTGCGGGAAGGCGAGGCACGCGTCCGGCTCGAACGCCGGGCCCGCCATCGCATAGAGCCCGGCACCGTAGGCCTTCCGCACGATCACGGAGAGCTTGGGAACAGTCGCCTCGGAGACGGCGCTGATCATCTTCGCCCCGTGGCGGATGATCCCCTGGCGCTCGACGTCCTTGCCGATCATGAAGCCGGGCACGTCCGCGAGGAAGAGCAGTGGGACGTTGAACGCGTTGCAGGTCATGATGAAGCGCGCCGCCTTGTCGGCCGAGTCGACGAAGAGCACGCCGCCCTTCACCTTCGGCTGATTGGCGACGATCCCGATCACACGGCCATCGAGGCGCGCGTAGCCGACCACCACCTCCTTCGCCCAGCGGTCGTGGACCTCCAGGAACGAGCCGGCGTCGGCGAAAGCCCCGATCAGGTCCTTGACGTCGAAGGGGTCCTTCTCGTTGCCGGGGACGATCTCGGAGATCCGCGGCCCCTCCTCGGGCACCGCGGGGGGAGCGGCGGGCGGTTCCTCCCGCCAGTTGGCGGGCATGTACGACAGGTAACGGCGGGCGAGATCGATCGCCTCCTCGTCCGACGCCGCCAGGAAGTGGCCGCATCCGGAGACCGCGGTGTGCATTCGCGCGCCCCCCATCTCCTCGAGCGTGACCTTCTCCCCGATCACCATCTCGGCCATGCGCGGCGAGCCGAGATACATCGACGCGTTGCCGTCGCGCATGATCACGACGTCGCAGAACGCCGGGATGTAGGCACCCCCGGCGGCGCTCGGCCCGAACAGCAGGCACACCTGCGGCACCTGGCCGGAGAGACGCACCTGGGTGTGGAAGATGTGGCCGGCCCCGCGGCGGCCGGGGAACATCCGCACCTGGTCCGTGATCCGCGCACCGGCCGAATCGACCAGGTACACGATCGGGACCTGATGGGCCAGGGCCCGCTCCTGGATCCGGAGGATCTTCTCGACCGTCTTCGGCCCCCAGGAGCCGGCCTTCACCGCCGGATCGTTTGCCATCAGCGCGATCGGCCGCCCGCCCACGGTCCCCGTTCCCGTGACCACGCCGTCCGCGCCCAGTCCTTCCTGCTCCCAATTGGCGAGCAACCCCTCCTCGGCCAGGGAGTCCGGATCGAGAAACCTCGCCACCCGGTCGCGAACGGGCAGCTTCTGCTGCTCGGCGACCTTCTTGCGATGACGCTCCGGGCCGCCCTCCAGCGCGGCGTCGAGAGCCGACCTGACGTCGCTCACCTCAGGTTTCTCAGGTCCGCTTCGTGCTCGGACTCGGCCTCGTGGACCTCGGTCCGCTCGACCGCGGTCCCCTCGACGGCAGTCTCTTGGGCCGCCGCCTCATCCTCGTCGTCGAGCTCCGCGTGGGCGTCATCGCGGGCCAGAGGGTCGAACTCCTCGGGCTTGTCGAACTGGTCCGTCCCGGGAACCGGGCGATGCTCTGAGACCGTCCCGGTCAGTTTGGCGCTCAGCTCCTCGGCGTCCGCCAGCACGTCGTTGCGGCGGCGAACCAGGTCGGCGATCACCGCCTCGATGTCCTCGCGGCGCTGGGTGCCCTCCTCGACGATCCGACGCGCCTGCGCCCGGGCACCATCCATCGCCTCGCGAGCCTGCCTCTCCGCCTCGGCCTTGGCGTTGGACAGCACCTCTTCGGCCTCCTCGCGTGTCTGCTGGGCGTATGAGTCGGCCGACGTGCGTGTTTCCCTCGCGTAGTTGTCGACCTCTGTCCGGGTTTCCTCGGCCTGCATGCTCGCGGTGTTGATCGTGCCTCGGGCCTCCTCCTCGGCCTCAGCCCGGATCTGCTGGGCGCTCTCCTCGGCCTGAGCGAGGATCGCGCCGGTCCTCTCACCGACGCGCTCGAGCTCGCGCTTGACCGTGTCGGAACGCGTCTCGTCGCCGGCGCCTGTCTCGAGCCAATCCGCCAATCGGGCCAGGAACTTCTCGACCTCGTGCTTGTCGTAGCCGCGCTTCGCGGTCGGAAAGGTTGCGTTCCTGATGCGGTCGAGGCTGGTCTGGTCGACGGGCATGCGTCCTGATCCCTCCTTGAACTTGCCTAGTTCCCAGCGTCCACCGGGACGGGCACATCAACGGAGTAATCGTAGAACCCCTTACCCGACTTACGTCCGAAGTCCCCCGCACCCACCATCTTCCGCAGGGTGTCCGGAGCGGCGAACCGCTCCTCGCCATAGGCGTCCACCATCACGTCCGCGATCGCCGACAGGGTGTCGAGCCCGACGAAGTCGGCCAGCGTCAGCGGTCCCATCGGGTGGCTGGCGCCGGCCATCATGCCGGTGTCGATGTCCTCGATCGAGCCGACGCCCTGCTCGTGGGCGCGGATCGCATCGAGCATGTACGGGACGAGCAGCCGGTTGACGATGAAGCCGCGATTGTCGCCTGCGGCCACCGTGGTCTTGCCGAGCTTCTCGCCGACCTCGAAGCCCAGAGCCACCGCCTCGTCGGTCGACTTATCGGCCCGCACGACCTCCAGCAACGGCATCACCTGAGGTGGGTTGAAGAAATGGAGCCCGATCATGCGGTCGGGCCGCCTCGTCGCCTCGGCCTGGGTGGCGACCGGGAGCGAGGAGGTGTTGGTCGCGAGGTACGCGTCGTCCTTGACCAGCTGATCGATCTCGCGCCACATCTCGAGCTTGCGGTCGAGGTCCTCGGTGATCGCCTCGATCACGAGGTCGCAGTCCGCGAGATCCGAGTAGTCCAGGGTCGGCGTGATCCGGCCTCGAACGGCGTCCGCCTCCGACTGCTCCATCCTGCCCTTGTCGACCGCCCGGGCGAGCTGTTTCTCGACCTTGCCCAGGCCCTTGTCGAGTGGCTCCTGATCGATTTCGCGAACCACGACGTCCCATCCCGCCTGGGCGCAGATCTGTGAGATCCCGTGACCCATGAGCCCGCATCCCAGGACGCCGACCTTGCTGATCGCCATATTTCGTGTCTCCCTTGTGTGAGGGCACGCCAGGGCGCGACCCGACTGATAAGGATTGGCGGCGATGAGCATACGGGCCGCAACCACCTAAGGTTGCGCGGGTTTCAGACCAGAATGCTCTCCGGGAGAACACAGCGAGCCGGGATCTCGCTCGCCGCGCTCTGCGTGGCGGCGCTGGCTTGGGCAGCGCCGATGGCCGATGCCTCGGCCTCGGCCTCGGCGAAGTGTGGCAAGGCGTGTCAGGCCAAGAAGGAACACCTGGCCCAGCGGCAGCGCAAGAACGCCAAGCAGAAGCGGCCCAACGTGATCGTGATCGACACCGATGACATGAACGTCTCCGACATGCCGGTGATGCGAAGCACGCTCAGCCTCATCACCGCCCATGGGACGACGTTTCGCAACAGCTACGTCTCCTATCCCCTCTGCTGCCCGTCCCGGGCGACCTTCCTGACCGGCCAATACGCCCACAACCATCACGTCCTCACCGACCAGCGATACGGGGACCTCGACAACAGCAACACGCTGGCCGTCTGGCTCCGGCGAGCCAAGTACCGCACGGCGATGGTCGGCAAGTACCTGAACGGCTACGGCGTGATCAATCCACGCGAGGTCCCGCCCGGATGGACGCAGTGGTACGCCCTTACGGATCGGACGGAGCAGCACCGCTACAAGATCAAGCTCAACGAGAACGGCAAGGTCCGCCACTACGGGCGCAAGCCCACCGACTACGTCGACTACGTTCTCGACGGCAAGGTCAACCAGCTGCTCAAGAGCTGGGCGCCGAGCCCGAAGCCCTTCTTCCTCTACTACAACCCGAACAACCCCCACGGCGAGGCCGGGACCCCTCCCTGGTCCAGCCGCGACCCCGAGCCAGCGCCGCAGTACCAGGGCATCGCCGGGGACATCGGGGCGCCGCGCACCCCGAACTTCGACGAGCCGGACGTCAGCGACAAGCCGCCCGAGGTCCGCTCCATACCCCGTCTCTCCGACACCGACCTCGCCGACATCGACCGCCGCTATCGCGGCCGGATCGAGAGCCTGTTCTCGGTGGACGACGAGGTGAAGAGGATCGTCGGTTTGATCCGGAAGTACAGGGACAAGCGGAAGACCTACTTCATCTTCACGTCGGACAACGGCCTACAGTTGGGAGCCCACCGAATCGAGTTCAAGGACTACCTCTACCAGGAGGGCGAGCGGGTGCCGCTCGTCATCCGCGGTCCCGGGTTCCCACAGAACGCAACCCGCGATCAGCTGGTCTCCAACATCGACCTCGCGCCGACCATCGTCGGCCTGACCAATTCCCGGCCGGCGCGGGTGATGGACGGCACCTCCCTCCTCCCCTTCGCCGGAAATCCCTCACTGGGGACGGACCGCGCCCTGCTCGAGGAGAGCTTCGATTTGGGTGAGTTCGGCGTGCGGGAGGGACCGTGGGCCTACAACGCCTGGGACGGTGGGGGCGAGGAGCTCTACAACCTCGACGACGACCCGTACGAGCTCACCAACCTTCTCCATGGGCCGGGGGCGTCGAGCTACACCGGGATCCGAGACCAGCTCGCTGCCCGCCTGGCGCAGCTCAAAACCTGCAACGGCGACAGCTGCCGCTAGGTAACGCCGGCTTCCTCGAGCTTCTTCTGCATCGCCTCGGCGAGGGCGTGGACGCCGCTCATCGGCCGGACGTAGACGGCCATGTCGTTGATCCTGCCCTGGTCGTCGAAGTGCAGAAGGTCGATCCCTTCGAGCTCACGGCCGCCGATGCGCGCGCTGAAGCAGAGCGTCGCGGCATCGCCGGTCTCGATCTGATCGGTGTACCGAAAGTCCTCGAAGACCTGGGCGACCGCGCCGAGCAGCATCGCCACGGCGTCGCGTCCCTCGTACTGCTTGAAGACCACCGGGCTGCGGAAGGAGACGTCCTCGGTGAAGAGGTCGTCGATGGCCGTGAAGTCCTTGGACTCGGCGGCGGCACGGAAACGGTCACTCTGCATGCCCGGAACCCTACCGGTGCCAGTCCACAGGCCCCGCCGTGAGCAGGTGGGCACCGAGCGGGCGCCCGAGCACCGCCTGCGCCTCCGACGAGGCGGCGATCAGCCTGGCCAGGTCCACCCCGGTCCCCACCCCCATCTCCTCCAACATCGAGACAAGGTCCTCGGTCGAGATGTTCCCCGTCGATCCGGGTGGCACCGGGCAACCGCCCAGCTCTCCGAAGGAGCTCTCGAAGGAGCCGACGCCCTGCTCGAGCGCCGCGAGGACGTTCGCCAGCCCCTGACCCCGGGTGTTGTGGAAGTGCGCCGTGAGCTCGACGTCGCCAAGCCGCTGCTTGGCCGCCGCGAAGAACTCCCCCACCTGCCGCGGATTCGCCATCCCGGTGGTGTCGCCGAAGGCGATCTCCTCGCAGCCGAACCCCGCCAGCAGCTCCCCGATCTCAAAGACCCGCTCCGGCGCGACCTCGCCTTCGTAGGGGCAGCCGAAGCTGGTCGAGATCACCCCCTCACAGCGCAGGCCGCCCTCCTGGGCGGCCGCGATGGTACCCTCGAGGTCCGCCAGGGACTCTGCGATCGAGCGGTTGACGTTCCTCTTGTTGTGGGTCTCCGAGGCGGAGAGGAAGAAGTTGGCCTCCTGAAGACGGTCGCGGAACGCGAGCGCGTTCTCCAGCCCTTTCCGATTCGGGATCAGCACGGAGTAGGCGACACCCTCGCGCGGCTCGAAGCGAGTGATCAACTCGGCGGCATCGGCGAGCTGCGGAACCACGTCGGGCCTGACGAACGAGGTGAGCTCGATCCGCGTCAGGCCCGCGTCGGCGAGGAACCCGATCAACCGGATCTTCTCCTCCGTGGGAATCACCTCGGGCTCGTTCTGAAAACCGTCGCGAGGCCCGACCTCGCGGATGCGAACGCTCTTCGGAAGCTCCCTCGCCATCCTGTGAGCCTAGCCGGGAGCGTCCACCAGGCTTCCCTGCGCCGGCACCAGGATCGTCAGGTCGCCGCCATCTCGCTTGGCCGCATAGAGGGCCGCATCAGCCCGCTCGAACAGCTCCAGGGCGCTCTCGAGCTCATCCCAAACGGCGAGACCGGCTGAGCAGGACGATTCCTCCGGGGTCGCTTCTCGCACGCGTGCCAGCACCGCCATGCCCGACTCGGCCGGGCAGTCCGGCATGAGCAGCATGAACTCGTCGCCTCCCACCCTGGCGAGGAAGTCGCTGGGCCTGATCGCCCCCTGCCACGCCTCCACCGCTGAGACCAGAAGGTCGTCGCCGGCCAGGTGTCCCCGCTCGTCGTTGAATCGCTTGAGATCGTCCAGATCGATGATCGCGGCGCAGAGCGGCGCGCCGTGACGCCTCGCGAAGGCCAGCTCGCGAGCGAGCTCCTGGTCGAGCCAGCGACGGTTGGCGATCCCGGTGAGAGGGTCGGTCCGGGCGCGTGACTCCGAAACCTCGACCCTGCGAGTCGTAGCGTTGCTCAGCCAGGAGACGACCGCGGCGGCGGTGCTGAAGGCGATTGCGGTCAGCAGCAGCCGGGTGAGCGGCGAGTATCCGTTTGCGGGGATCGAGTAGAGGACAGCCGCGTAGACCGCGAACAGCCAGGAAAGCTGCGCCACCGTCCGGCGCCCGGGAAAGAAAAAGGCCGAGACGAGGATGACCCAGGTGAACATCGCCACGTATGAACCCGGCTGGCCCGCGAAGTACACGCAGAGCGAGATCAGGACCGAGCCGAGCCCGACCATGACCTGGAGGACCCAGTCCGGCAGGCGCCTGGCGAAAGCGAAGAGAAGGGTCGCCACCGTCGCGGCCGTGCTCGCGATCGCCAGGATGGCTCCGTCGTTGCTGGCGGACGGATGGGGCAGGAGAAGTGAGAGCGCGACGAGCACCGCTCCGGCGCCATAGAGAACGGCGATGACGCGGGCGATGAGCCCCGTATCGCCATGAATCTCTTGTGGGGTTGGGAGCCTCAGCCGAGCGGGAGCCATCGTTCGCTCATCGGCTGTTTCGGGCCCGGTTTGAATCCGTGGAATCCCGCAATCCGGTCGTCAGCCGTGCCTCACACGCCCGTGACGGAGCCGATCTCGATTACGCGGCGCTCGTGCGTGCCGACGCCGACCGTGCGCTCGCCCTCCTTGACCTCGACGTCGAAGCGAAGCTTGCGGTCGTCGACCACCTCGCGCAGCTTGGCGTGGACGGTGCAGGTCTGGCCCTCGGCTGCGGCGGCGACGTGCTTGATGCAGACCTCGAAGCCCACGGTCGCCTTTCCGTCGCCGAGCTGCTCGAAGGAGAGCACCGCGGCCGTCCGCTCCATCATTCCGATCATCCCCGGGGTCGAGAGCACGCTCGCGCCGATCGTGCCGCCCACGTCCGTCATCAGCCGTCCCTCGACGACGAACTCGTCGGTACGCTCGGCCCCGACGTCCATCAGCCGACCATCCCCATGCCGCCGGAGACGCCGATGCACTCCCCCGTCACGTAGGACGAATCGTCGGATGCGAGGAAGGCGACCGTCGCCGCAACCTCCTCGGGCTGGCCGAGACGGCGCAGTTGGGTCCCCGCCTTCATCGTCTCGATGATCTTCTCGCCGATCTCGCCGAATTCCTTGGCCTGCATGAGCAGCGGCGTCTCGATCGGGCCGGGAGCGATGGCGTTCGCGGTGATCCCGAACCGTGCGCCCTCGCGAGCCATCACCTTGGTGAAGCCGATCACGCCCGCCTTAGCCGCCGAGTAGACGGCCGAGCCCTTCGAGCCGACGCGGCCCGCCTCGGAGGCGATGCTGACGATCCGGCCGTAGCCCGCCTCCTGCATTCCGGGCAGGGCCGCGTAGGTGCAGTTGAGGACGCCGCGGAGATTGACGCCGATCACCTTCTCCCACTGCTCAGGAGTGGTCTGGGTGAAGAAACCGAACTCGTCCGTCCCGGCGTTGTTGACGAGGATGTCGATCGGAGCGCCGGCGCTCTCGACCGCGGCCTGCGCGGAGCCCAGGTCGGTGACGTCGAGCTCGATTGCGAGCCCGGAGATCTCGCCCGCGACCTCGGTCGCGCCCTCGAGGTTGAGGTCTCCCACGGTCACGTCGGCGCCCTCGGCGGCGAGGCGCCGGGCGACCGCCGCGCCGATGCCGCTGGCGCCGCCGGTGACGAGGGCCTTCTTGCCTTCGAGCCGCATGCCTGTCAGCAGCCTATTCCGGGCGCCCTGTAGCTTGCTCGCCGATGGCTGAGTCCATACCGATCATCGGCGGCACCGGCGCCCTCGGCTACGGCCTGGCCGTGCGGCTGGCGCGCGCGGGACAGACGATCGTGATCGGCTCCCGCAAGCCCGAGCGCGCCGAGGAGGCCGCGACCAAGCTCCGCGACGCCGTCCCCGGAGCGGACATCGAGGGGCTGGAGAACGGCGAGGCTGCCAAGCGAGGCCCGATCGTCTTCCTCACGGTGCCGTTTCGAGCGCAGTCCGAGACGCTCACCAACCTGAAGGAGGCGCTCTCCGAGGGTCAGTTGCTGGTCGACTGCACCGTCCCCCTCGCCGCCGCGATCTCCGGCAAAGCGACCCGAACCTTGGGGGTCTGGCAGGGCTCCGCCGCCCAGCAGGCACAGGAGATGGCGCCCGACGGCGTCACCGTGATCTCGGCGCTCCACACGGTCAGCGCCCCCGTGCTGGGCGGCGACGAGACACTCGACGAGGACGTGTTGATCTGCGGCGACAAGAAGGCTGACAAGAGCCGGGTCGCGGCCGTGATCGAGTTGATCGACGGGTTGCGTGCCGTGAACGCCGGCCCGCTCGATCAGGCCAAGATCGTGGAGCCCCTGACGGCCTTGCTGATCGGCATCAACAGCCGCTACAGGACTCACGCGGGGATCAAGATCACCGGCCTCCCTGACTCAGACCACTGGTCATAGGCCCGCGGTGGCCGTGAGCGGAATCGGGCGCTGCGTCGTCCTCGCCGGCGGCACCGGGGGGGCCAAGCTCGCCGCAGGCATGCAGGACGCGCTCGGCGAGGACATTTCGGTGATCGCCAACACTGCCGACGACGTCGAGATCGCCGGTGTCGACGTCTCCCCCGACCCCGACCTGATCACCTACTGGCTGAGCGGGGAGATCGACGAGGAGCGCGGCTGGGGCATCAAGGGCGATTCGTTCACGGTCTTCGACCGGCTGGTCCAACTGGGCACCCCCGACTGGTTCCGGCTCTCCGACCGCGACCTCGCGACCTGCCTCTACCGCCGCGAGTTCGTGGCGGAGGGCGGCACGCGCACCGCGGCTCAGGCGCAGATCGCACGAGCACTCGGCGTCGAGGCCGCCGTGCTGCCGATGTGCGAGGAGCCGGTCCGCACCCGAGTCAGGACCGCGGAGGGGTGGCGAGGCCTGCAGCAGTACCTGGTCGCCGAGCATGCCAAGGCCGAGGTCGAGGAGATCGCGATCGAGGGCATCGCCGAGGCTAGCCCGACGCCGGAGGTGCTGTCGGCGATCTCCGCGGCCGAGGCGATCGTGATCGGGCCCTCGAACCCGGTGATCTCGATCGGGCCGATCGTCTCCATGCCGGCCGTGCGCAAAGCACTGGCGGCTTCCCCGGCACCCGTCGTCGCGGTCAGCCCATATGTGGCCGGCCAGGTGGTCAAGGGCCCAACCGACCTCTTCATGCGAGCCGTGGGCCGTCCATCGACCGCCGCGGGCGCCGCCTCGCTCTACGAGGGGCTGATCGACGGCATGCTCTGCGACCCCGAGGATCCGGATCCCGCGCCCGACGGGGTCAGGGTGATGAGCTGCCCAACGCTGATGGAAGGCCGCGACGGCCGGCGCGGCCTGGCCGAGCGAACCCTCAAGTTCGCGTCGACGCTGAGGCGGGACGATTAGATCTCCGCAAACTGGGGTATGTTCGGCGCCTCACCCGGTAGCCTGACTGTCCGTGGGGGCGGATTCCAACAACTTGCACACGACGGCGATCATTCCGGTGAAGGGACTCACCGTTGCCAATGAGCGGCTCGACGGAACGCTGTCCGCGGACGAACGGAAGCGGCTGGCCGAAGCCCTCTTCCTCGACCTGATCATGAAGCTGCGCCGCTGCCGTTGCCTGGATGACGTCCTGGTCGTCACCTCCGACCCATCCGTCGCCCGCCAGGCACGCTGGTTCGGCAACAAGGTCCTCCTGCAGGACGGCGACAATGGACACTCCGAGGCCGCCAGCGCCGGTGCCCGCGCCGCGATGGCCGAGGGCGCCGACCGGGTCGCGATGCTGCCCGTCGACTGCCCGATGCTTGACCCGGAGGAGCTCGACGCCCACGTCGGACGCTCCGCTCGGACCGTGCTGATCGTCCCCGATCGGCATGGGACCGGCACCAACGCCCTCGTGCTCGCGCCCCCGGACATCTTTCAGCCGGCCTTCGGCCCGGATAGCTGCGCCCGCCACGTCAGCCGCGCGCGAGCGGCCGGGATCAGCTTCGCGCTGGAGGAGGTCGAGTCGATGGGAATGGACCTCGATACGCCCGAGGACATGTCGCTGCTGCGCGACCGCCTGCTGCTCGACCCGGAGCCGGCGCAGCGGACCGCCAAGGTCCTCTGGGAGCTCGGCGACCGCACGCAGCCGGCCGTCGCCTAGCTTGCTCGACGGCGGGGTTCGCGACCGCCCGTGATGGGGATCGTCCGTGAGCTGCGAATCAGGCCGCTGACGGGCCTGCCCGAGTTGCGCGAGGGCGACGACCTCGGCTCGCTGATCGCCGAGGCAAGCAATCCCGCGCCGGACGAGGTCGTGGTCGTCTCGCAGAAGGCCGTCTCGAAGGTGGAGGGCCGGGTGCGCGCACTCGCGGACGTCAAGCCCGGAGAGCGCGCCCTGCGACTTGCCGCCGAGCTGGACAAGGACCCGGCCATGGTCGAGCTGGTCCTCGCGGAGAGCAAGCGGGTCGTGCGCGCCGAGCGGGGCGTCCTGATCACCGAGACACTCGGGGGCTGGGTGTGCGCAAACTCGGGCATCGACTCCTCCAACCTCGGCGAGGGCCTGGTATCGCTGCTGCCCGTCGACGGCGATGCCTCAGCCAGGAGGATTCGAGCCGGGATCGGGAGTGCCTCCGGAGTGTCCCCCGCGGTGGTGATCGCCGACAGCTTCGGCCGGGCATGGCGAATCGGGCAGGCCGAGGTGGCCATCGGCTGCGCCGGGCTCACCCCGCTCGCCGACTGGCGCGGCCGCCGGGATCAAGGTGGCCGCGAGCTCTCGGCCACGCTGATCGCGGTCGCCGACCAGCTCGCCTCGGCGGCCGACCTCACGCGGGACAAGGACTCCGGTGCGCCCGGCGCAATCGTCTCGGGCCTGGGCGACCTCGTCACCCAGGAGGACGGCCCGGGCGCGGGCACGCTGCGGCGCCCCGCGGACGAGGACCTGTTTCGCTAGCCGGATGGCTAGGCGGGCGTTGCGTTCTTCGAGGTGAGCTTCTCCATCGAGGGCGGCTTCGTGCCCTCATTGGAGAACTCGGGGGGCTCGTAGATCTTGCCCGGAGTGCCGCCCATGGCAATGACCCGGGCCGGCTGATCGCCGGTGATCAGCTTGCGCTTCTCGGTCGCCCCAACCCGGGCGAATACCCCCGGCTCGAGCTCATGGTCCTCGCCGCCGACGTGGAGGGTCGCCCGGCCCGACAGCACCGTGTAGACCTCCTCCTGCTCGTCGTGGGTCTGGTCGTGCTCCGGATAGTGAGTGAAGTTCGGTGGCAGCTCGATCACGGCGAGACCGAAGGAGCTGACGCCGAGGCCGGCTCTCGCCCGTCGAAATCCGCCACCGAAGATCGCCTCGAAGTCCTCGATGCGCTTGACCGTCACATCTGGCATTTGACCTCTTTCCTCTCCCTCAACCTAATGCGAGGGTGCGCCGCAGGCGCAACCCGTTTCACGAAGAGGCTACCCGCCGATCTCCAGAACGGCGGAGCCTCCCACCCTACCGTGACGTATGTCATCCAACGCGCGGTTGGCGTCCCCGAGCGGATAGACCTGGATGCTCGTCTCCACGGGCACGCTCGCGGCGAGCGGCAGGAATTCCTCCCCGTCCAGGCGCGTCAGGTTCGCGACGGACCGCATCGTGCGCTCGTGCCAGAGGAGCTCATAGGGAAAGGACGGGATGTCGCTCATGTGGATGCCCGCGGACACGACGGTCCCCCCCGGCGCCATGGCGCGGAGGGCCTCGACCATGAGGTCGCCGACCGGGGCGAAGACGATCGCGGCGTTGAGGTCGACGGCCTCCGGATCGCCCACCGCACCGGCCCATTCGGCCCCCAGCGAGCGCGCCAGCTCCTGCGTCTCGCCGTCGCCCTCGCGGGTGAGGGCGTAGACATGCCACCCCCGGGCGACGGCCACCTGGCAGATGATGTGGGCCGAGGAGCCGAACCCGTAGAGGCCGAGGCGCTCGCCCTCGCCCGCCAATCGGAGGGACCTGTAGCCGATCAATCCGGCACAGAGCAGCGGTGCGGCGTGGTCGTCCGGGAACTCACCCGGGATCGGGAAGCAGAAGCGCTCGTCGGCGACGGTCCGCTCGGCGTAGCCGCCGTCCAGGTCGTAGCCGGTGAACTTCGCGTGCTCGCAGAGGTTCTCGCGGCCGGAGCGGCAGAAGCGGCAGGTACCGTCCGTCCAGCCGAGCCAGGGAACGCCGACCCGGTCTCCCTCGGCGAAACGGCCGGCACCCTCTCCGGCGCTGATCATCCTGCCCACGATCTGGTGCCCGAGGACGAGCGGCAACTTCGGCTCGGTGAGCTCTCCATCGACGATGTGGAGGTCGGTGCGGCAGACGCCGCAGGTGGAGACCTCGATCAGGATCTGGCCTTCGGCCGGGACCGGATCCGGGAGCTCGCGCTCGACCAGCGGGTCTCCTTGGGCCTCGAGGACCATGGCACGCATGAGCGAATTGTCTCGAATGGGACCCCGGGCGCGCGAGAGGGACGAAGCGCCTAGTAGGTCTCGACGATCTCGTAGAGCGTCGTCCGCTGGGCCGGAGTTCGACCGGCCCGCCGGGCGGCTTCGATCAGCTGATCGGGCTCGAGCTTGACCCCGTGGTGGGAGCCCGCCATCCGCGAGATGTTCTCCTCCATCAGCGTCCCTCCCAGGTCGTTGACCCCCCAGCGCAGGCTCTCGGTGGCCGCGTCGAGCCCCATCTTCACCCAGCTCGCCTGGAGATTCGGGATCGTCTTGCCGAGCGCGAGCCGGAACGCGGCCGTGTGCTTGAGGTTGTCCTCGCGGGAGATCTCCTCGACACCGTGCGTGCGGCCGAGCAGCGTGTTGAACGGGATGAAGCTGAGCGGCACGAACTCCGTGATCCCCCCGGTCCGCTCCTGCAGCCCTCGGACGACTCGCATGTGACGCGCCAGCTCCCGAGGCTCCTCGATGTGGCCGAACATCACCGTCGAGGTCGAGCGCAGGCCGGCGCGATGGGACGCCTCGATGATCTCGATCCAGCGGGCCACCGGAAGCTTGTTCGGCGAGATCCTCTGGCGCACCCCGTCATCCAGCACCTCGGCGGCGGTGCCGGGCGTCGAGCCGAGGCCACACTCGATCAGGTACTCGAACACCGAGTCGGGCGAGCGCCCGGACCGCTCGCACATGTAGTGGACCTCCATCGGCGAGTAGGCGTGCAGGTGGACGTCGGGAGCGCACTCCTTCGCGAACCGCAGCCAGCGCCCGTAGTCCTCGAGCGTGTAGTCGGGGTGGATCCCGCCCTGCATGCAGATCTCCGTCGCGCCGAAGTCGATCGCCTCCTCGACGCGCGCGGCGAAGTCCTCCTCGCTGACCAGATAGGCGTCGGGCGAGCGCTTGCCCTGTCCGAACCCGCAGAACGCGCAGCCCACCACGCAGACGTTGGTGAAGTTGATGTTCCGGTTGACGACGAAGGTGGCGGTGTCTCCAGCCAGCTCACTGCGCAGCTCGTCGGCCGCGACGCGCATCTCCTCGATCACCTCGGGCCGCGTCTCCGAGAAGAGCGCGGTCAACTCCCGCTCGCTGAGCTCGTCCCCTCTCCGGCCCTTCTCGATGGCCAGGGGTGCGACCTCGGGCGCGACCGGGCTCTCCTGGCGGCGGCCTGAACCGCGCCGTGGGATGAAGCTCCAGTACTTCAGCTTCACCACGTCGAGGACCCCCTGCTCCATCCACTCCGGATCGAGGTACTGGGGGTAGGCGCAGAGTCGCTCCGTCAGCGCGTAGCCGCGGGGCGCAAGCTCCTTGCGCACCTGGTGGGGGCTCGGGAACGGTTCCTCGGGAGAGATGTGGTCGCCATTGCTGGAGAGACCGCCGAGGTCCGTGGCGCCCGCCCCAACCAGCTCCGGCCACCAGTCGGCGAGGTTCGGTGGCACCTGGACGCCGACGTCCGGCATCAGCCGCTGCGACTCTGCGATCAGGTGCTTCATGTCGTCAACCGAGACCGGCGTCGCCCACTCCGGGAGCGGCAGCTCGGACCCGATGGTCTTGCCGCCCCTCCAGCGCTCGCGCGACGCCTCGTCGGCTATCTCGGCGACCTCCTGGCCGTAATAGCGCGGGTGCGGCACGAAGTTCTGGAGGATCACCTCCTGGACGTGGCCGTACTCGGCGTGCACCGCGGCGATCGCCTCGAGGGCGCCGACTCGCTCCTCCGGCGTCTCACCGATGCCGACCAGGATCCCGGTGGTGAACGGGATCCGCAGCTCCCCCGCCAGCCGTATCGTCTCCAGCCGCTTCGCCGGGTGCTTCGTGGGCGAGCCCTGGTGGACCACCAGGTCGGGGTTGATCGATTCCAGCATCAGGCCCTGCGACGCCGTTACCTCCCGGACTCGGATCAGGTCCTCTCGGGAGAGGACTCCGAGGTTCGTGTGCGGCAGCAGGCCGCGCTCGAGCCCGCGCTGGCAGGCCCAGACGACGTACGAGGTGAAGTCCTCATGCCCCCACTCCCGCAGTCGCTTCGCCACCTCGGGATTGACCTCCGGGCGCTCGCCCGTGAGCACGAGGAGCTCCTTCGCGTTGCGGCGCACCGCCTCCTCCAGGCGACGCTCGACCTCATCCGGGTCGTGGATGTGCGCCCGGTGCGTCGCGAAGGCGCAGTACTTGCAGTAGCACTGACACGTCCTCGACAGCGAGAGCGTGTAGTTGCGCGAGAAGGTGACCCTGCGCATGGCAGGGCAAACCTAGCGAAGTGCTTCTCTGGGCCGGCTTCCTAAGACCCGGCTATGCCGCCGGGAGGCGAGGACGGCGGCGGGCCGCCCGGGCCAGGCCCGGAGGATTGACGCAGCGGCGGAGCTTCGCCCGCGGGGGGAGCCGGGCCGCGCGGAGCCACGGTGTCAACGGCCTCCTGTACCGGGCCGCTGAACGGCTCGATCAGGAACTTGTAGACGCCGGCCGCCAAGAGGGCACCGACGATCGGGCCGAGGATGAAGGCCCACCAGTCGGTGAAGTGGTTGCCGACCAGCGCGGGCCCGAACCAGCGGGCCGGGTTGAAGGAGCCGACGGTCAGCGGTCCAAGCACCATGACCAGGAAGCCGAGGGACCCGCCGACCGCGAGGGCTGCCCAGCGCCGGATCTCCGGGTTGAGGGCAACGGCGAGGACGACGAGCACGAGGACGAACGTGCCGATTCCCTCGACCAGGGCGCCCTGGAAGGCACTGCCGAGCAGCGGCGTCACCTTCGGTACCCCGTAGTCCGAGGCTCGGCCCTCGTCGAGGATGAACGCCTTGGTGAGAAGCGCGCCCAGGACTCCGCCCGAGAGCTGGGCGAGCATGTAGACGAGGCCATCGATCGGGTCGATCCGCCGGATCGCGATGAACGCCGCGGTCACGGCCGGGTTGAAGTGCCCGCCGCTGGCCACGCCGATGCTGATGATCAGGGCGAAGAGGACGAGGAACTGCGAGAGCCCGACGACGGCGAAGTCCGACCCGAACTGCGGGTTCTGGCCGGTGGCCACATAGAGCGCAACGACAGTCGTGATGAAGAAGACCAGGAGCAGCGTCCCGACCAACTCTGCGATGTACGCCGCGAGTCCTCGATCTTGCACTTTGACGTGACCTCCTCGTAGCTCTCGAAAAAAGACCCCACAGGTTGTGAGGCGGCGCGCAGTCTAACCGCATTTCCCGCCGGGCCGAGACCCCGCGGCAACCTTTTATCCAGCCCTTACGAAACGGGTCGCTCCTCGGCTTTCGCCTCGAAGCGCCCTCGCATATAGGGTCAGCGGCGCATGAATCGGGTCGCCGCGCTGCTGGCGGCCGCCCTCCTCGGAGCCGCTCTCCTGGGCTGCGGAGGGGGCGGCGCTGAACCGGGCGCGCCGAAGGGCGCGACCCTGGTCCTCGACTTCCAGCCGAACGCGGTCCACTCCGGCATCTACGCCGCGCAGGCGAACGGCGACTTCAAGGACAGCGGGCTCGATCTCAAGATCCAGGAGCCCTCCAGCACCGCCGACAGCGCCAAGCTGCTCGAGGCCGGGCGGGCGGACTTCGCGGTGATGGACATCAACGACTTCGGCATCGCCCGTGAGCGAGGGCTCCACCTGGTCGCGATCGCCGCCATCGTCCAGCGGCCGCTCGCCTCGGTGATCGCCCGTGACCCGAACGAGATCCGGACTCCCGCCGATCTGGCGGGCAAGACAATCGGAGTCACCGGCGTCCCCTCTGACGACGCCGTGCTCGACACGGTGTTGCGGTCGGGCGGCGTCGACCCCTCCTCCGTGCACCGGGTGACGATCGGCTTCAATGCCGTCGCCGACCTGGCGGCAGGGAAGGTCGACGCAGCGACGGGGTTCTGGAACGCGGAGGGTGTCGAGTTACGGCAGCACGGAATCCCGATCCGGGAATTCCGGGTGGACCAGTTCGGTGCGCCGCGGTACCCGGAGCTCGTTCTTGTGGCGTCGCTCCGCTCCTGTGCGAGTGCCGCCGAGCTGCTGGCCGGGCTCGCTGGGGGCTACGGGACACTGAGCAAGGATCCAGAGGCCGCTCTGGACGACCTGTTCAGCGAAGTGAAGGGACTCGATCGCGCCTCGCAGGAGGCGCAGCTGCACGCGCTGACGGACGCGGATGCCTTCTCGATGACCCCCGGCGGTCCCGCCGTCTGGAACCTCAGCCACACCTCGGCCTGGGTCCGCTGGGCGGCCGAGCACGGCGTGATCTCCCGGTCGTCGACATCGAAGGTCTCCAGCGGATTCATTCGCGCGTTCCCAGCGGGAACGCCCTCCTGCTGAGCCGCCTCAACCCAGCTGTCGCTCCACCAGCTCCGGCAGCTCCCGCGACATCCGGCTGCGCGGCACGGCCAGCGTCAGTCCCGCCTCATCCGCGCGCCGCTTGATCTCGACGTCGGTGTGGGAGTAGAAGCCGATCACCGGAACGCTCAGCTCGCCCAGCCGCTCGGGCGGCACCGCATCTAGATCGGCGACAACGAGATCGATCCCGTCGAGCTCGTCGGGCAGGGTCGAGTCCTGCTCCACCTCATGGCCGCTCGCCTCCAGGGAGGTGCGCACGCGGCTGGCGAGCATCAGGTCCCCCACCACGGCGGCGATCCTGGCCATCGACTCAGGTGTGGTTGGGCGTTGAAGTCATGCGTCCGAGCAGGTCATTTGACCAAATACAGGGGATAAAGATCTGGACGTGCGTTCCGATACATGCTGTCGTGGGGCGCATCGCCCATCCCCGGAGCTCCCGTCGCAGAGTGGTGCCTTGGGCAGCCGCCGGATTCTCCCTGCTCTGGGGCGCCGTCTTCGGCCTGGCGATCTCCCGCGGCGACTCGGTGCTGGCGGCATGCAGCGCCGCCGGCATGCTGCTCACCTTCGCCCTCACGGTCCTGCTCTATCGCGAGCAGAGGCAGCTGCACCACCAGGCCGAGACCGACACGCTGACCGGACTGGTGAATCACCGGGGCTTTCAGCAGACGCTCCGCCGGGAGCTCCATCGTGCAGCGTCTCAACGCGAACCGCTGTCCCTGATCGCGTTCGACCTCGACGACTTCAAGGCGATCAACGATCGCCACGGTCATCCCTTCGGGGACGGCGTGCTCGAGGGCGTCGGCGCCCAGCTCCGCAAGTCGGTCCGCGCGGGCGACACAGCCGCCCGCACGGGCGGCGAGGAATTCGCGTTGATCCTGCCCGGCACGGAAGCGGAGGTCGCCCACGAGATCGCGGAGCGCGTGCGAACCGCGGTGGCGCGCCTGTCGCCCGCCGGCTCGGAGCTGACCTGCTCCGCCGGAGTCGCGGTCTACCCGGTTGACGCCGACAACGCCGGCGCCCTCCTCCAGCTTGCCGAGGGAGCCCTCTACTGGGCGAAGCGGTCCGGCAAGTCGAGGACGCGCCGGTTCGACCCTGACCACGTCCGCCTCAGCGGCGACGCCCCTCAGCGCTCAGAGATCGAACGCATCCTCTCCGAGCGCGCGATCGAGCCGCTCTTCCAGCCGGTCGCGTCGCTGACCACCGGCGGCCTGATCGGCTATGAGGCGCTTGCCCGCTTTCCCGACGCGCCCGAGCGACCGCCCTCGACCTGGTTCGCGCAGGCGAACGCCTGCGGGCTGGGCCCCGAGCTGGAGGCCGCCGCGATCCGAGCGGCGCTCGAGCCGATCGGCCGCCCCCCCGGAACGCACATTGCGGTCAACGTGAGCCCGTCGGCACTGTCCACCGACGTGGTCAAGAGCGTGCTCCCAAAGGACCTCTCCGAGGTGATCATCGAGCTGACCGAGCACGAGGTCTATGTCGGAGACAGCCTGCTGGCAAATTCGCTCGCCAACCTCCGCGAGCGAGGGGCGAGGATCGCCATCGACGATGCCGGGGCGGGTTACTCGGGGCTCAAGCAGGTCATGTGGGTGCGCCCGGACATCGTCAAGCTGGACCTCGAGCTCACCCGCGCGATCCACTCCGACCCAGTGCGAATGGCGCTGGTGGAATCGCTCGTCCGCTTCGCGCGCCGGGTCGGCGCTCAGGTCTGCGCGGAGGGGATCGAGAGCCATGAGGACATCGAGGTCCTCGCAAACCTGGACGTCCCGTGCGGGCAGGGCTATGCCATCGGCCGTCCGGCGCCTCCCTGGAGCCCGGTCTCCCCTCCTGCCGCGGCAACGTGCAGAGAGGCGCTCGCCAAGGCGCTCGCCTCGACACCCGGCGGCGAGACTCCGACGATCTCCGCCGGCGACCGGCGCCTAGAGCACCTCAGCGCGCGCCTCGCCAACGCCAGGTCGAGGTCGGACCTCTACGCCGCCCTCGACCTGATTGCCGGCGAGCTGCATGCGGACAAGGTCGCGCTCTCCCAGTGGCATCCCGACAGGTCCGCGGTGGAGACTCTCGCCGAGAGCGGGGAACAGCCGCAGGAGGAGTTCTTCGCGGTCGAGGAGTACCCGGCGACCGGGCGGGCCCTCGAGCGCCAGGAGGCCGTGCAGGTGCTGGTGGGGGACCCGCGGGCTGACCAGGCGGAGGTCGAATTGATCTTCGCCGACGGCTACCGGTCGATGCTGATGGTGCCGGTGGTAAACCGCGGCCAGACCCTCGGCATCGTCGAGGCGCTCAGCTACGAGGAGCGTCCCTGGACCCGCACCGAGATCAACCGCGCCAGGATCATCGCCAACCAGCTCGCGTCGGTGATCCAGTCCTTCTTCCGGGTCCCGGACCCGGAGCGGTTCCTCTAGCGGCTCAAAGGCTTCGGCGGCGCTGGAAGTCGCGCCGGATGCTGTCGGGCCTGCCCCACCACTGCATGATCTCCGCGCGGCCCTCCTGCGCGTCGCGAACGCGAAGCTCGCCCGTGATCCCTTCCCCGTCGAGCTTGGCGAGCGCTCCCCGCACCGTCTCTGCCGCGGCGGCGTGCCCGAAGCGATGCGCGACGTTGATCCGCCAGTGCCAGTCCGCCCGCGAGTAGGGCTGGGCGTTCACCACGGAGAGCATGACGGCGGCGTCCACATAGCGGGTCTCGTCGGCGATCCGCAGATCGAGCTCGAGGTCCGTCCAGTCATCGGACAGCGAGTCAACGACCGCCTCGAAGTCCAGTGCCAGAGCCACAACCGGAGCCTAGATGATTGATTCCACGGCGCCGTCCGTCTGGCGGCGGGCGTGGTCGTGGAATCGATCATCTAGCCGATGAAGACCTGCTCGAGCAGGAAGGCGTTGAGGGCGATGATCAGAGAGGCGAGCACGCTGGCGAAGGCGGTGAGCCAGCGCGGATTCACCAGTCCGCGCATCACGGAGCGGCGGCTCGCCACGATCAACAGCGGGACCAGGGCGAAGGGAATGCCGAACGAGAGCACGACCTGGCTGCCGACCAGCGCGTCCGTCGGCGGAAGGCCCGCGGCGAGGACGACCAGGGCCGGGGCGAGGGTGATCGCGCGGCGCAGGAAGATCGGGATCCGGCGCTGGATGAACCCCTGCATCACGACCTGACCCGACATCGTTCCCACGGAGGACGAGGCGAAGCCGGAAGCCAATAGCGCGATGCCAAAGACGGTCGCCGCGTTCTGGGAGACCACATCGCGGAGGCCGTCGTAGGCGCCCTCGATGCTGTCGATGCCGGAGAGACCGGGGACGTCGTGAAAGAGGGCCGCGGCCATGATCATCATCGAAAGGTTCACCACGCCGGCAAGCGCCATCGCGATCACCACGTCGACCTTCTCGAACTTGAGGATCTGGCGCTTCTCGCGGTCGTTCCGCCCCACGACGCGACGCTGGGTGAGCGCCGAGTGCAGATAGATCACATGCGGCATCACCGTCGCGCCGATGATCCCGGTGGCCAGCAGAATGCTCTCGGTGCCGCCAAACCCGGGAACGACCAGGTGCTTCGCGATCTGTCCCCCGTCCGGGTTCGACTCCAGAATCTCGAAGGCGAAGCCGACGACGACGACTCCAACCAAGCCCGCGATGACCGCCTCGAGCCGCCGGAATCCCATCTGCTGCAGCGCCAGGATCGCGAATGCGACCACGCCCGAGATCAGCGCGGCCGGAAAGAGCGGGATGCCAAAGAGGAGATTGAGCCCCAGGGCCGCCCCAACCACCTCCGCAACGTCGGTCGACATCGCGACAACCTCCGCCTGCAGCCAGAGAAGGATCGAAGTGCGTCGGGAGAACTCCTCACGGCAGACCTCGGGGAGGTTCTTGCCCGTGGCGATCCCCAGCTTCGCCGACTGAGTCTGGACCACCATCGCGATCAGATTCGCCGCGAGCACCACCCAGAGCAACAGGTAGCCGAACTTCGCGCCGCCGGCGATGTTGGTGGCGAAGTTGCCGGGGTCGATATAGGCGACGGCGGCAATGAAGGCCGGGCCCAGGAAGGGCCATATGCGGGGCAGACCGCGCGTGTGCCCGTCCAGCGATCGCCGCGCCGCGCGCGCGACGGCCGCCTCCCCGGGCAGGACGTCCTCGACCCCGCCCGGTCCATTCCCGGGCTCGGGCGGCATCGAGCCCTCCCCGGGGACCGGCTCGGCGAGGCCGACATCCTCCTCGGCGACGGGAACCTCCCTCTCGCTCATGCCCCCGCCGCGGGTTGGCGACGCACCCTCATGCTCCCGGCCAGCTCCCGGCCGAGTGGGTGCGTGCGACCGGCGATCTCGACCATCAGCGGCCCTCCGAAGGGCTCGCGGCTCTTGACCGTCAGGGTCGCTCCGGGCTGGATCGCGCGTTCGGCCAGGTAGCGCAGCATCGAGGCGTCGCTGTCGGAGACGCGGGCGAAGATCCCCTCCTCGCCGGGATCGAGCTCGATCAGCGGCATGGAGTCGTCGGCGCCGAGCGCCAGATCCCGGTCCGGGATGGGATCGCCATGGGGATCCATGGCGGGCTCGCCGAGCTTGTCGGCGATCAGCTCCTCGAGCTCCTCGGAGATGTGGTGCTCCAGCACCTCCGCCTCCGCGTGCACGCGATCCCAGGGCATCCCGAGCTCCTCGGCCAGGAAGAGCTCGATCAGCCTGTGGTGCCGGATCACCTCGAGGGCGATCCGCTCGCCCTCCGGGGTCAAGCGGGCTCCCCGGTATGGCGCGTACTCCACGACGCCCTCATCCGCCAGGCGACGCAGCATCCCCGACGCCGAGGCCGGAGTCACTCCCAGCCGCTCCGCCACCGCCGTGGTCCCGACCGCGCTCGCCTCCCGCGATTGCAGCTCATAGAGCGCCTTCGCGTAGTTCTCGGCGCCCTCCTTGGTGCGGCGCTTCGGATGGGCGTTGTGGGCCGGCGCGGTCACCCGCGGTATTGAAGCAGATCCGAACTCAGAAGTTAGGCCCAGCTAACTTCGTCCCCGTGTCCGCGCGGAAAGCCCGCCGAGCCCGCGACCTACAATCGGCGAATGGCCGAGACGGCAACCCAGGTCGAGCTCGACGGGCAGTACCGCGCCCTCCGCGAGCAGGCCGGATTCCTGGTCAGGGAGCGGGCGGCTCTGCTCGTCAGCGGCCCGGACGCGGCCGAGTACCTGCAGGGCCAGCTGACCAACGACATCGAGGGGCTCGAGCCCGACCAGGGCCGCTACGCCGCGCTCCTCGACCGCAAGGGCCACCTCGTCGCCGACATCAGAGCCCTCCGCTTGAGCCACACTCACGCCGATCAGCTTTGGCTGGATACCGAGCCCGCCTCGTTCGACGCCCTTCGCAGGCACCTCGAGACCTACAAGATCGGCCGTGAGGTCGAGGTCGCCGATGCAACTGCGGACTGGACGATCACTTCGCTGATCGGCCCGGCATCGGTGGAGGCCGCCGGGAGCCCGCGCGTCTCACCGGAGCACCGGCAGGCCCACTACGAGCGCGACGGGATCCAGATCCTCACCGTTGCCACCGACCAGGGCATTGACCTGATCACCCGGCCTGACGCGGCGAAGACCGTGAGCGACGCGCTGATCGCGGGCGGGGCCGAACCGGTCACGGAGGCCGCGGCCGAGATCATCCGGGTCGAGTCGGGCAGGCCGCGATTCGGTCTCGACATGGGATCGGAGTCCATGCCCGCCGAGGCGGGGATCGTGGAGCGGGCCGTTGACTTCGAGAAGGGCTGCTACATCGGCCAGGAGCCGGTGGCGCGCCTGCACTACCGGGGCAAGCCCAACCGCACGCTGCGAGGGCTTCGCCTCAGCGCGCCCGCCGCCCACGGCGATCCCCTCGTGGTCGGCGACCGCGAGGTGGGGACGATCGGCACCGCGTGCATCTCGCCCGCTCTCGGCCCGATCGCGCTCGCGATCGTGAGGCGGGAGGCCGCTGACGGTCAGCAGGTAACGGTGGGCAGCGGCGAGGTGACCGCGGAGCTGGCGGAGCTCCCCTTCCCCACCTGACCCGCTGGAGCGGCCTGTCCCTCGCTTCGGCTAGATTCCTCCGCGCATGCTGTGGAGGAGGGGCAGAGCGCTGTTCTTGCCCGTCGCCGCCCTCGTGGTGGTGCTGGCGGTGGCCAGCTGCGGCCGCAACGACTTCAAGAACGACCCAAGCCCACCCGTCCCGGCCGAGGTGAGCGTGAAGATCGGCTCCGGCGGCGTCGTCGTCTCGCCCAGGGAATTCGGCGCCGGCCTGGTCAACTTCACGACGGCCAACCTGACGAATCAAACCGGCAGCCTCGCGATCCATGGCCCGGTCAACGCCAACAGCGACTCGATCGCGCCGGGCGATACCGCGACGATCAAGGTCCAGATGAAGACCGGCAGCTACGAGGCGAGCGTCGACGGAATCGGCGCGCGGCCGTTCAGCTTCTCCGTTGGGCCTGAGCGCCCCTCCGCCCAGAACCAGCTGCTGCTGCCCTAGGGAGCCAGCGAGAAGCTTCCGCTCTTGATCGTCTGCTCGGGGTTGTCGTCGACCTGAATGCCAACGGTGGTCCCCGAGGAGATCCTGGCGGTGCCCGTGATGGCTCCGGTGCCGCCCTCGAGCGTGAACTCGACGCCCCCGCCGCTGGTCATGTTCACCTCGGACGGCGTGAAGAAGCCGCCTCCCACGTTGGGGCCGACCAGGTATGACGCACCGGCCTCGCCGGGTCCTATGACGATGTTCCACGGGGAGTTGAAGGTGACGTCCGTCTTGGCGCCCTGGGCGCCGCCGCGAACGTCGATCGCCATCGCGTGCTGGTCGCCACCGCCGGACGGGTCGATGAAGAGGTGGGCGTCACCGAAGGTGGGCGGCGGGTCGATGTGCTCGTCCGACGGCAGGCTCGACGTCCCGCCGTTGACATGGGACGCCGTGTAGCTCAGGGTCCCACTCGCCTGGTCGTAGCTCGGATCGGCGAGCTTGAAGATTGCCGTATCCGCGTTGTCGGGCTCCTGGTCCAGGACCAGCGCCGCGTTGGGCGGGTCCTTCGCGAATCCACGCTCGCCCCACTGATCGACGAATCCCGCAAGCGGCTCTGTGCTGGCGCTGCGAACCGGCCTGTCGGTGAACACCGTTACGTCCGGTGCCGGCTGGTCGAGGGTCAGCCTGAAGACATCGCTCTTCCCAGGGATCGGCTGCAGGGTCCCTGTGTGCGTGTTCTGCGTGAACAGGTCCCCGCCGGTGGGTGCAGCCCCACTCTGGCTGTCGTTGGACCCATTGTCGTCGCCCCCGCCGCAACCGGACGCGAGCAGGGACAAGACCGTGATGACTGCCGCCATCACCGCGGCATACCGGACCATCATTGCCTAGGTATAACGCCCTCGAGGCGCACTGCCTATCGCTGATTTTCGTGAGCGACGCGAGGCTCGCCGACCAGGCGCGGCAGCACGGCGGTGAGCATCAGCTCGAGCCGGGAGTAGCCCGACGCGGCCCGCTCGGATCCGAGTGCCGTGGCGACTCGGTCCAGCTCGACTCGGTGTATGGCGGCTCTGCCACCCCAATCGATGGGTGGCACCGCATTCTCGGACGCTTCCATATTCGCTCTACTAGCCGTTTCGTCCTCCTCTCGCCGAGCCATTACCGGCGCCTCTTTCGATGGACGGAATAACCCGGTCGTCCATTAGGCCACACCGTCCAAGGCGTCCGCGATCAGGCTGTCGGCACGCGCCAGTGCAGCCTTGGCGCCTTCCTCCATCACGCCCAGCGCGGACTCGATGCTGTCGGCGTTCTTACGCATCCCGGTGAGGGCCTGCCGTGCGGTCTTCAGCGATTCGAGGGCGCGCCGGGTCTCGTCGATGGCCTCCTTCATCGCCGGCGCGTCGAGGGACAGCTCGTCTCGTCTCGTGGCGAGCGCTCGCGCGCGGGCCAGGCAGTAGGCGGTTTCCAGGACGTAGGACTCGGGATCCGCACGGTCGACCGCGACGATCAGCTTGTTGCCCTCGTACTCGACCAAGCTCTGGGTCTTGGCCGGGACGTTCTCCTCGCTGGCGACCACGAGCACCGCGTAGTCCGCGCCGCGATCGTCGAGCGATCCGTTGAGGACCTCCCACGCCTTGGGCCGGGTGAGCTGGCTGTCCTTCGGATCGAATGCGATCTTCGCGAGCGCAGGGCCGCTCCCGGCCCCGATCTCGACGACGGTGTCCCCCTTCTTTCCGCGGGTCTCACCCGCCTGGTCGCCGACGTGGTGCGCTACATCCCCGCGAGCGGTGGCGATGCCGTCGATCACGTCGTGAACCCTGTCCTCGAAGTCCCGGCCCTTGGCGGTCCCCCGGGCCTGCTCGATCTCGATCTCGTCCTTCGCGCTCAACCGCTCCCGCAGGGCGGTCACCTCGGCCGTCAGCCCCTCCAGTCGCTTTCGGTCCTCCGCGTGCTCCAGCTGCTGGGACTCCTGCGAGCCCTTCACGGCCCGGACCACGCCTTCCTTGAAGTCGGCCAGCGGATTGGCGCCGTCCTGCGCCGAGAATTGGCGGGCGAGTTGGGTGCGCTGATGCTCCATCGCGGCGGTCAGCAGATCCCGGATCTGCTGCTGCACGGAGCCGCTCCGCTCCTTGTCGAAGCTGCTCGCCAGCCGCTCGACGAACTCCTCCTGCCCCTCCTCGATCACGCTTCCCAGGCGCTCGGCGAGCGGAGAGAGCTGGCGCTCGAGCTCCGCCTTGACGTAGTCCACGTTCGCGGCGGTCCCCTCGCTCTCGATCACGCGCGCGCCGATCTCGATCGCCCGCGTCACGGTCTCGGCGGGCTGGTGGCCCTCCCCGACCTGCTCGCGAACCACGCGCGCGGCGCCGGCGTCGTTCACCTCGAGGCGCTCGATCACCAGGCGGTCGCCGATCGCCCGCACCGCGCCATCGGAGGCGTCCGGTTCGAGCGGCAGCTGTGGTTTCTCTGAGGCTTCCATCGGGACGTTTCAACGTAGTCACGCCCCCGGACAGCAACCTTGAATACGATCCCAGGCGTCCACCGTCCCTCGCATAACGGGAGTCACATTGGCCGTAGAGATCGCCGACGTATCCAAGCTCGATGTAGGGCCGGGCGAGCTGCCCGAGAAGATGGCCGCCTGGGTGATCCGCCCAGAGCGCGAGGGCGAGCCGAAGGACGCCTTCCAGGTGGAGGAGATCGAGGTGCCGGAGCCCGGCGCCTTCGAGGTGATCGTCCGCGTGATGGCCGCCGGCGTCAACTTCAACAACGTCTGGGCGGCCCTCGGCAAGCCCGTCTCCGTGTTCGGCTACGGCGACCACGAGGAGTACGGCCACCACATCGGCGGCTCGGACGCCTCGGGGGTCGTCTGGAAGGTCGGCGAGGGCGTCACCAAGTGGAAGCCGGGCGACGAGGTCGTGATCCACTGCAACCAGGCCTCGTACGAGGACGTCGAGGTGCACGGCCTCGACCCGCTCGCCGCTCCCAGCCAGATGATCTGGGGCTACGAGACGACCTGGGGCTCCTTCGCCCAGTTCACCAAGGTCCAGGCGCAGCAGCTGCTGCCCCGCCCCCAGAACCTCTCATGGGCGGAGTCCTCGGCCTACGGCCTCACCTATTTCACCGCCTACCGGATGCTGATGGACCAGTGCAAGCTCCAGGCCGGCCACAACGTCCTGATCTGGGGCGCGGCCGGCGGGCTCGGCGTCTTTGCCACCCAGCTCTGCAAGGCGGCCGGCGCGAACGCCGTGGGCGTCGTCTCCTCCGACGAGAAGGGCGAGCTGGTCAAGCGGCTCGGGGCCGTCGACTACATCAACCGCAACGAGTTCGCGGGGATGATGCGCAAGGGAGGCGAGACGCCGGACGAGGAGAAGGCGCGCTTCAAGGAGTCGCGCGGCTTCGCCAAGAAGGTCAAGGGGATCCTCGGCGACTCCCCCGACATCGTCTTCGAGCACGTCGGCCAGGCCACCTTCCCGACCAGCGTCTTCGTCGTCAAGCCGTTCGGCAAGGTGGTGATCTGCGGCGCGACGTCGGGCTACACGCTCGATTTCGACGTGCGCTACCTGTGGATGCGCCAGAAGCAGATCATCGGCTCGCACTTCGCCAACGCCTACGAGTGCATGCGGGCCAACCAGCTGATGGCGGAGGGCAAGATCCAGCCGGTCCTCTGGCAGGTGATGGGCTTCGACGGCGTGGCCGAGGCGCACCAGCTCCTGCACGAGAACAAGCACCTCGGCAAGATCTCGATTCTTGTCGGCGCCGAGGCAGAGGGCGAGGGCAAGACGGAGGACGGCCCCGGCGCGATCCGGGCCGAGGTGGGCGCGTGAGCGCCCACCGTAGATTGGTGGTGGGCGCGTGAGCGACAACGGCTCACTCGAGATCGTCTACATCGAGTGGCACGTCCACCCCTTCCGGGCCGAGCGCTGGTACGAGATCTGGGAGCCGGCCGCGGCTCGGGCGATGTCGTTCGGCGCCAAGGGCTGGTCCCTGACGCGCAACGAGGAGGATCCGCTCCATTTCCGCCAAGCCTCGGTCTGGGAGAACCACGCCGACTGGGAGCGCTACTGGAATTCGGATGAGGTCTCGGCGCTCCGCCAGGAGGCGGTCAACTACTTCAACAAGCCGGTCCTCCCCGTCTGGCACACCCTGATCGCGGGCGAGTAGCCGCCGGGTAGCCGGGGAGCTACTTCACGTTCCCCCCCGTGTTCCAACAATGGCTTCGATGAGGTCCGCCCGTCACCCATTCGTGCGCCTTGCCCTACCCGCCGCGATCGCGGCGGCGCTGCTGATGGGCCCCGGAATTGCTCAGGCGAAGGTGCGCGCCTCGTTGAAAGGCTCGCTCCTCACCGTCACCGGGGGCAAGGGATCCGATCGCGTCACGGTCGTCTGCCGAAACGGCGTCGTCAAGGTCAGCGGCAAGAACCCGCGGAAGGGGCAGCTCGCCTGCTCGCGGGTGTCTGAGGTCGACGCCGTGACGGGACCCGGAGACGACCGGGTGGACCTCTCGGAGGTCGGCCCGGACAACGGCTTCGGGCAGCGTGAACTCCCCGGAGGCTTCGGACACGGCACGGGCGCGGCGGCGGACCTGGGCAGCGGGGACGATCGCTACCTCGGCGGGCTCTCGGCCTTCAACCTCGTGCTCGGGGGCCCGGGGAACGACCGCATGAGGGGCGGCCGCCTGCGCGACAGCCTCGAGGGAGGAGCCGGCGACGACAGGGCCAGCGGTGGGCGCGGGCGCGACGTCCTGGTCGGCAACGCCGGCGGCGACAAGCTCAACGGGGGGGCCGGCGACGACCTGCTCAGCGGGAACGCCGGCAACGACGTCCTCATCGGGGGAGCCGGTACCGACCTGCTGGGCGGCGGCGCCGGGATGGACCACCTCTTCGGAGGACCGGGCCCCGATCGGCTCATCGGGGGCGCCGGCAAGGACATCCTCAAAGGCGGCCCGGGGAACAACACGCTGGTCCAGGACTCTCCAAAGAAATAGGCGGATGACCACCGATCCCCTTGGCGCGCTGGTGCCGGGTTGGGAGCCAACCGGCGCCACCGCGGACGTGGCCGGCCCGCTGGCCGCGCTGAGCGTCGTCGTCAAGGACGTGATCGACGTGGCGGGCGCCGTGACCGGCGGCGGAAACCCGGACTGGGCCGCGGCGCACGACCCCGCGCCCGAGCACGCCGCCGCGGTCGCGGCACTCCTCGGCGCCGGGGCCTCGCTCGCCGGCAAGGGACAGTGCGCCGAGCTCGCCTTCAGCCTGAGCGGGGGCAACGTCCACTTCGGCATGCCACGCAACCCCGCAGCGCCCGACCGTGACCCGGGTGGCTCCACGAGCGGACCGGCGTCGGCCGCCGCGGGCGGCCTCTGCGACCTCGGGCTCGGTACGGACACCCTCGGCTCGGTCCGCGTTCCCGCCTCCTACTGCGGTCTCTATGGGTTCCGTCCCACCCACGGCCGGATACGCGTCGACGGCGTGATGCCGCTCGCCCAGAGCTTCGACACCGTCGGCCTGCTCGCAGCCGATCCGGAGGGGCTCGAACGCGCCGCCGGGATACTCCTCGGGAATCCCGCCGGCCGCGCCCAGCCGCCAAGCCGGTTGCTCCTCTCCCCCGTCCTGTTCGCGGTCGCCGATCCCGAGCTGGCGCAGGCGGCGCGTGACGCCGCTCACGATCTGGCCCGCCGGCTGGACGCCGCCGTCTCCGAAACCAGGCTCCTCGAGCGAGCCCCCTCCCCGGCAGAGGGAATGGCCGCCTTCAACGTCCTGCAGGGCGCGCAGGTCTGGCGCAACTACGGCGACTGGGTCGAGCGCTCGAGCCCGTCGCTGGGCCCCGACGTCGCCGCCCGCCTGGAGCGAGCCGCCGGATTCGGGCCGGCGGACGTTGCCAAGGCCGAGCCTGTGGCGCAGGCGATTGCGGACGCTGTCGCGAAGCTCCGGCCCGGCGAGGCACTGGTGCTGCCAACCACCGGCACGCCGGCGCCGGCCCGCGAGGCCGGCGCGGAGGAGAGGGAGCGGGCGCGTGTCTCAGCCGGCCAGCTGACCTCGGTCGCCACCCTTGCCGGGGCTCCGGCGATCTCCATCCCGCTGCTCAGCGTCGGCGGGCTCCCCGCGGGATTGAGCCTGATCGGCCCACCGGGAGGCGATGCCTCACTGCTGAGCGCGGCTAGTGCTGCTCGAGTGGAGCCATCGTGAGACCGGCTCCCCGCAGCTGCTCCCAGTAGAGCTCGGCGGGCTCCCGGGGGCCCGTCCAGACGGCGGCCTTGCCCCGGCTGTGGATCGTGTCCGCGAATCGGTAGCCGCCGTCGAGCGAGACGCCGGGAATCACACTGGACAGCGTCTTGGCGACGTGGTCGAAGGTGTTGTGGTCGTCGTTGAGGACGATCACGAGCCAGTTCCCGCCCAATCCCTCCTCGGGACCGGCTGACTTGGGGCGCTCAACCGTGGTCGTGGACACCGGGCGGAAGGTAGAGGATTCCTCCGCGGCCGCGGGAAATTCCGTGCTTAGAACGGGTTGGGGACCTGGACCGTGACGTTGTCGAAGAAGCCGACCACGCGGGTGCCCGCGCTCTTGCCCTTGACGCCGGAGGTGAGCACCGTCTGCCGGCCGTCCGGCTGATCCGGGCCCGAGTCGACCGTCGAGACGACCCCGCGCCCGTTGACCGAGCCGATCACGTTCGTGGTCGCGCCGCCGTAGGAGAAGGCCCGCAGGGCGACCACGTTGGGCTTGGAGCCGACCTTGATGAACTTGCCTGGGCCGGCCGCCACCAGCTTCGGCCCGGCGGCGCCCTTCGGATCGCGGAAGTACTGCCACTTGTGCTTGTTCGGCAGGACACGCAGCACGTAGCCGGCGCTGTCGCTGCGCCTCACTCCCACACCGACGAACGACTTGGCCTGCAGCTTCTTGGTGCCGCCGGCGACGGTGGTCGTCGCGACCATGCCCTGATCGGAGTGCGCGTCGCTCGAGTCCCCGACGACCGAGCTCCGCCAGACGCAGGAACTGGTCTTCTTGCCGACGCCAAGGCCCAGCACCTGGTTCCCCGCCCACTTGCGCTTGCAACCCGGGCCGAAGACCTTGTGGAACGCGTTGACGTCGTCCTGGCTCTGGAACGTGTAGATGGCGACCGGAATCGGTGCGGCGTGCGCGGCCGCGCCCGCCGCGAGGGCGGCGATGGCGACGAACAGGGCTGTGAGCTTGGTTCGCATGCGCGCGTGAGGGTAGCCGTGAGCTATCCGCGAGATTGCAAGAACACCGCTCAGCGCGCGATGGAGCGGTCCGATCGCTGCGCGACGGGATTTCCAGGGCACTTACCATTAGGACATGAGCGAGCACCGCCTGACCGAGAGGGACCGCCCCTGGGTCATGCGCACATACGCGGGCCACTCGGACGCCCGGCGCTCGAACGAGCTCTATCGCAAGAACCTCGCCAAGGGGCAGACGGGGCTATCGGTGGCCTTCGACCTGCCGACCCAGACCGGCTACGACCCGGATGCCGAGCTGGCGCGCGGCGAGGTCGGCAAGGTCGGCGTCTCGATCGCCCACAAGGGGGACATGCACACGCTCCTCGACGCCATCCCGCTGGGCGAGATGAACACGTCGATGACGATCAACGCCACGGCCGCCTGGCTGCTGGCTCTCTACGCGACGGTCGCCGAGGAGAACGGGGTCGAGCGCTCGGCTCTCGCCGGCACCACCCAGAACGACATCATCAAGGAGTACCTGTCGCGCGGGACATACGCGTTCCCGCCCGGGCCCTCGATGCGGCTGATCGCGGACACCGTCGCCTTCACCGTCAACGAGATCCCGAACTGGAACCCGATCAACGTCTGCTCGTACCACCTCCAGGAAGCCGGGGCGACCCCGGTCCAGGAGATCGCCTACGCGCTCTCCACCGCGATGGCGGTCCTCGACGAGGTCAAGGCGCGTGGGCAGGTCCCCGAAGAGGACTTCCCCAAGGTGTTCGGCCGGATCTCGTTCTTCGTCAACGCCGGGGTCCGCTTCATCGAGGAGCACGCCAAGTTGCGCGCCATGGGCGAGATGTGGGAGTGGATCGGCCGCAATCGCTACGCGGTCACCGAGCCGAAGTTCCTGCGCCTCCGCTACGGGGTCCAGGTCAACTCGCTCGGGCTGACCGAGTCCCAGCCCGAGAACAACGTCCCCCGGATCGTCCTCGAGGCGCTCGCGGTGACGCTCGGCCGCGACGCCCGCGCCCGTGCGATCCAGCTGCCCGCCTGGAACGAGGCCCTGGGGCTCCCCCGACCCTGGGACCAGCAGTGGAGCCTCCGCATCCAGCAGATCCTCGCCAACGAGACCGACCTGCTCGACTACCCCGACATCTTCGAGGGCTCGAAGGTGATGGACGGGCTCGTCGCCGAGCTCGTGGAAGGCGCCAAGGCGGAGATGAAAGAAGTCGAGCAGAGGGGCGGCGCGGTCGAGGCGGTCCCCTACATGAAAGCGAGCCTGGTCGAATCAAACCGCGAGCGAATCGCCAAGATCGAGCGCGGTGACCTCACGGTCGTCGGCCAGAACAAGTTCACCGAGTCCGAGGAATCGCCGCTCACCACGGCCGAGGACGGCGGCATCCTCACTCCCGACCCCGAGGTGGAGCGCGAGCGGATCGCCGCGCTCGAGGAGTGGCGTGCCCAGCGCGACCAGGGCGCCGTGGACACAGCCCTCGAGAAGCTCGCCGAGGTGGCCCGGGACGAGAGCGCGAACATCCTCCCGGCGACCATCGAAGCCGCCAAGGCCGGAGCCACGACCGGCGAATGGGCGGGCGTCCTGCGCGAGGTCTTCGGCGACTACCGCGCCCCCACCGGGGTGACGGAGGCAGCCGCCGGTGGATCGGTCAACGGCGATCTGCTCGCCGGCGTTCGGGACCGCGTCAAGGAGGTATCCGAGGAGATCGGCCACCCGATCCGGATCCTGGTCGGCAAGCCCGGCCTCGACGGGCACTCGAACGGCGCGGAGCAGATCGCAGTCCGGGCGCGCGACGTCGGCATGGAGGTCATCTACCAGGGGATCCGCCTGACCCCGGAGCAGATCGCCAAGTCCGCCATCGAGGAGGATGTTGACGTGGTCGGCCTCTCGATCCTCTCCGGCTCCCACCGCGTGCTGGTGCCGCGCGTCGTGGAGCTGCTGCAGGCGGATGGCGCGGACATCCCGGTCGTCGTGGGCGGGATCATCCCCCCGGCGGACGCCGCCGCCATGCGCGAGGCCGGCGTCGACGGCGTCTACACGCCGAAGGACTTCGAGATCAATCGGATCATGGGCGAGATCGCCGACCTCGTGGCCGAGCGCCACCGAGCGGCGCAGCCCGCCTGACCGTGATGAACGACCCCGAGCTGAACGGCGACCGCAGCTCCTGGCTCCGCTGCTATCGCTGCTGGGCCCAGGACCTCGAGGTGCAGCTGCACTACGACGCGATCCTTCGCATCGATCCCGACACCGGGGAGCCCTCCGAGCGCCTGGACGAGGTGCAGGAGGCCGTCGTTCAGTGCCTGCGCTGCCTGCACGATCAGCCGCACCTGACGATCCAGGACGACAAGGTCGTCCCGGTGGAGGATCGCTGGGAGCGGATGGTGGTCGGGACCCCGTGGGTGGCCTCCTGCACTGTCACCGTCGACCAGGACCAGGTCGAGAGCTGCTCCGGCCCCGAGGCCGCGGAGTCGCTCACCTACGGCGCCTTCGGCGAGGCCGGCACCCGCGAGTTCTTCACCCACGTCCGCTTCCACAAGCACGACGAGGAGCGGATCGTCGTCCACCTGCTGGTCGAGCTCTACGCGCGCTCCCCCGAGGAGGCGACCGAGGTCCTCGAGGAGGCCTCGCGCGGCGTCCTCGAGATCACCTCGCTCGCCGAGGAGTCACGCCCGCCGGCGCACGCGCCGGACGAGGCTCACTAGCGGGCGAAGGCATCCGCGCCGACCTTGCTCCGAGCGGCATAGGCGTTTCGGAATCGTCTATGCGCCGCACGAATCGTTTTCTCGCCGGGTGACTATCCGAGTCCGAAACCGCGAGTAACCCCGCCGAGCACCCCATCCGGTGCCCCTGGAGAGAAATGCCTCCGGAATCCTCAATGGGATCAATGGGAAGGCACCGCTTGACGATCGAAAGGTGGAACCGCCAAATCGAGCCCGATGACGACAAGGAGGAGCGTTGGGAGCTCTTCTACAAGACGCCGTACACGGAGATGATCGGCTCGCGCCTTCGCCGGCTGCGCGAAGGTCGGGGGCTGAGCCAGAACAAGGTTCGTCACAGCGTCATTCGGCCGCGCGGGGGGCCGTATTCGCAGAGCCTGATCTCCCGCGTCGAGCGCGGATACGCGAACGCTCCGATGTATGTGTATACGCATTTCGCGCGGGCCTTCGACCTCGCTCCGGAGGTCCTGCTGGGCCCAGATGACGCGCTCAAGCCGGTCGCCGAGGCGGAGATGATGCTCTTGCGCGTGCTCCGGCGGCTCTCGATCAGCCCCGATCAGGCACTCGCGCGGGTGACGCGGGCCAGTAGCGGCTAACCGGGGTTCTTGCGCGGTACCAGCACGGCGCGCTTGAACTCGGCCACCAGCGTTCCGTCCTGTTTGTAGACGCGCGTGTGGACCTTGACGATCCCGCGGTCCGGCTTCGACTCGGACGGCCGCACGTCGAGCACCTCGGACTCGCAGAAGAGGGTGTCGCCATGGAAGACGGGCGCCGGGTGCTTGAGCTCCTCGGTCGCGAGATTGGCGATGGCCTTGCCCGACACGTCGCTCACGGACATACCCAGGGCAAGCGAGTAGACGAGCGGGCCCACAACGACGTTCTGGCCCTGCTGGGACTGTGACGCGTAGACGTCGTTCAGGTGCAACGGGTGATGGTTCATCGTGATCAGACAGAAGAGGTGGTCGTCTGACTCCGTCACCGTCTTGGCGGGCCAGTGCTTGTAGACGGCGCCGACCTCGAACTCCTCCAAGTAGCGCCCGTACTCGTGCGCGCCCGAGGCCTCTCGCTCGGCCTGGTCCGTCGTCAGCTGGTGGTTCTCGTCGCTCATCGTCAGGTTCGGTCTCCTTGAGTCGTGGTGACTCCTCCCGTGGTGCGGCGCGGGATGGTAGTGGGGTCAGGCGATGGTTGCCTCAATCCCCTCGAAGCGCGCAATGTCGGCGACCTCGGCGTCGATCTTCGCCCCGAGCCGCTCGCGTTCGGTCTTCGGCAGGTTCAGGGTGATCTCCAGCCGCCCTCCCTTGCGTGCGGAGCGCCAGCCGCCCACCACGATCCCGTCCTCCAGGATCACGGGCCGGATCCAGCCCCCTCCCCCCTCCTTGACGTGTGCCGCGTGCTCGGAGGCGACGGAGAAGGACCGGTCCTTCCAGCCGAGCAGATAGGTGTCGAAATTGCCGCACATCCGGACCTGTCCCGCGGCGGGCAGCCTCGGCAGTCCGCCGCGCGGCGCCAGCATCGTCTCCCTCCCGACCTTGACCTCATCGATCTCCCCCGAGATCGACTCCAGTCCCGCCCGCACGTCCCGAAGGGGCAGGCCGGCCCAGTAAGCGAAGTCGCGATCGGTCGCCGGGGCGAATGCGCGGAGGTAGCGCCGAGCGAGCTCGCCGAGCGCCCGATCGCGATCGAACGAAGGTGGCTTTCCGATCCAGTCCTCGCGGCGCACCAGGCAGGTGGTCTTGCCGCGGTCGGGTCCAAGGCAGGCGATCCCGCTGAGCACCGCCGTGAGGGCGATGTGCATCCCGGTCTGCTGGTTCAGCTTCACCCCCGCCGCTTCGGCCCGCTGCCGGGCTTCGGTCCGCGTCAGGGGTCCCTCATCGGCAAGCGCGCGAGCGATCACCTCCAGCGCCTTGTTCTGCTTCGCCTCGGGGAGCCCGAGCTGCTCGAGCCGGCGGCGCGACCAGCGCTCGGTCTCCGGCTCGAAGAGCGGCAGCCACCACCCGGCTTCATCCGTGGGAATCAGGTGGATCGTCTTCCGCATTACCCAGGTGCGGAGCAGCGAGCGGTCCTCCGTGCGCGCTCGAGTGATGTCCTCAGCCGTCAGCTTCCTGCTTCGCGAGCGAAAGGTCAGGGGCCCGGCGTAGACGTCCTGCGCCTGGGCGCCCGCAATCGAACGGGCGATCTCGGCCGGGTCCGTCGCAGAGACGGGACGATGGAGCAGCTGTCTCGCCGCTCGCCTCCTCGCGAGCGTCGTCAGTGGACCTTCTTGGTCCGGGCTCGCTGCTCGTGGCGCTCGATCACCTGGGCGATCAGCTTCTGGATGCCGGAGTCGCCGGTGACCTTGATGTGGCCGGCGTCGTAGGCCGCGCGATAGTCGCTGACGGTGCCCTCCTCGGCCAGCCGGTTGAAATCGGAGCGGACGATCTCAACCGTCACCCGCGCGTCCTCGGTCGAGGCGGCCTTGGAGATCTTCGGGCCCGGCAGCTCGACCCGGAACATCTGCACGTCCCCTCGGCCCCGCAGCTCGAGCTCGAAGACGAGCTTGAGCGGGGCGAGCGCCGGCACCTCGGCCTCGAAGCGCTCGACCGCGGTCACGATCAGCTCTTGCGTCGACGCCATCTCACCAAGGTATTGGCTTGCGGTCGCGGAAGAAGCCCCCGGTCGGCCCGTCGTCAGGCAACGTCGCCAGCCAGACCGCGGTGTCGGCGCCGTCCTCGACCGATTTCGGAGCGCCGGAGCCCCCCATGTCGGTCCGGACCCAGCCGGGGCACATCGCGTTGACCTTGACGTCGTCCTCGTCCCACGCCAGGGTCCGGGTCAACGCGTTCAGAGCCGCCTTGGAGACTCGATAGGCCCCACGACCTCCGTTCATGTCGGAGAGCTGGCCGGCCCCGCTCGAGACGTTCACGATCCGCGGCTGCGAGCTGCGATGGAGCAGTGGCAGAAACGCCTCGATCAGCCGCCACGGTCCGAAGGTGTTGACCTCGAGGACGTCGTGAGCGCGGTCGAGGTCGTATTCAGCCGCCCCGATCGGGTCGCCGTAGACGCCCGCGTTGTTTACCAGCGCGTCGAGATGACCGGGATCGGAGCCGATCAACTCACGGACCGTGTAGACGTCGTCCTGTTCGGTGACGTCGAGCTCGACCGGGACGATCCCGTCAGCCTCCTCGACGTCGTCGGTGTCCCTGGCCCCGGCGAAGACGACGAAGCCGCGATCGGCGGCGAGCTGCCGTGCGACCTCCGCGCCGATCCCACGGCTCGCCCCGCTGACCAGCGCAACCCTTCGATCCTCAGCCACCCCCTCATTCTAGGAAGCGGCCTTCCCCGGCTAGATCCTGTTGCGCTCCAGCAGCTTCCTGCCGATCAGCATCCGCTGGATCTCGGAGGTTCCCTCTCCGATCAAGAGCAGCGGCGCGTCACGGTAGAGGCGCTCGATCTCGTACTCCTTCGAGTAGCCGTAGCCGCCGTGGATCCGGAAGGCGTCCTCGACGCACTCCTTGCCGGTCTCCGAGGCGATCAGCTTCGCCATCCCGGCCTCCAGGTCGGAGCGCTGCCCGGCGTCCTTCATCCGCGCGGCCTTGCGCGTGACCAGGCGGGCGGCCTCGATCTTCGTGGCCATGTCGGCGAGCTTGAAGAGGATCGCCTGGTGCTGGGCGATCGGCTTGCCGAAGGTCTTCCGCTCCTGCGAGTACTTCAACGCCAGCTCCAGCGCCCGCTGGGCGATGCCGACGCCGCGGGCTGCGACGTTGACGCGGCCGACCTCGAGCGCGTCCATCATCTGCGAGAAGCCCTTGCCGAGCCCGGCCTCCTCGCCGCCCAGGATCCGCTCCGGGGGGCACTTGTAGCCGGAGTAGACGAGCTCCGTGGACTCGACGCCCTTGTAGCCCATCTTCTTGATCTTCGGGGGGATCTCCAAGCCAGCGAAGTCGCCCTCGTTCTTCTCCTTCCAGGGCTCCTTCTCGGTGATGAAGCAGGTCATGCCCTTGTAGGGCGGGTCGGCCTTGGGATCGTTCTTCATCAGCACGAAGACGACGCTCGAGCCCAATCCGTTGGTGACCCACATCTTCTGGCCCTCCAGGACCCAGTTGCCGTCGCCATCCTTCGACGCCGTGGCCTTGATCCCCTGGACGTCGGAGCCGACCTCCGGCTCCGAGAGCGAGAAGGCGGCGCGGATCTCGCCGGTTGCCATCTTCGGCAGGAAGTACTGCTTCTGCTCGTCGCTCCCGAACTTCATCAGCAGGTAGGAGCCGATGAAGTGGGTGTTGACGACACCGGAGATCGAGATCCAGCCGCGCGAGAGCTCCTCGACGATCATCGCGTAGGTGGTCAGGTCGAGGCCCATGCCGTCGTACTCCTCGGGGATGGTCACCCCGAAGAGGCCGAGCTCCTTCATCTGCTCGACGATCGGCTCGGGGAACTTGTCCTCGTGGTCGTACTCCTCGGCGTTGGGGATGATCTCCTTGTCGACGAAGTCGCGGACCATCTCGACGATCGCCTTCTGCTCGTCGGTCATCTCCTCGAAGTTGGTGCTCTCCTGCTGCTCGGTGGCTACGGCCATGGCTCCTCTGAGGTCGTGTTTGCGCCGCCAAGGATAGGACGACGCCAGAGCGTGCCGCGTTGCCCTTTGCGGGACGCAGCTCGCAAGGTCGCCGGTATCGGTTGACCCGCTTGACGATCCGCTGTAGACATAGTGACTGAAGGCACTAGGGGACTGGCCGAAAATCGGGAATCTGCCGATACCGGGAGAGGATGGCGTCGGTGCCAACAGAATCGGTTACGCGGGCTGCCCCGCCGGGTCCCCTCCGGCTGATCCGACCCTTTCCCGTGTGGGGCTGGGTCGCGGCCGGTGCAGTCCTCTCGATCCTCGCCCTCGAGTGCCTGGTCGACGCAGGGTTGTTCGGTACAGGGCTACGGGCGACGCACTTCGAGTACGTCACCTACTTGACTCTGATGTGGACGGCGGCCGTGCTCGCCATCGCCGGTGCGTGGGTCCGTCGCGACGCCGGCGGCTGGGGCCTAATCGCCGTCGGCCTGACCTTCACCGCCCTTGGCGACACCTACTACCAGTTCTGGGTGGATCCGGTCAACGGCGCCTATCCGTCGGTCTCCGACGTGCTCTACCTCCTCCAATACCCCCTGGTGATCCTGGGGCTGTGGAACCTCGGTCGGCGCAGCCGGCACGGAGGCATGCCGTTCGTCTCCCTGCTCACCCCGCTGCTCGGCATGGCGACCCTGTGGTGGTGGATCGCCCTCGATCCTGTGACCGGCTCTCTGGAGGGAACCACTGCCGCCCGTCTGGTCACTGTCGCCTATCCCTGCCTGGACCTCCTGCTGATCTGCACCGGGCTGGTTGCGCTGGCGGGACTCGGCTGGCGCGCCGGCACGCCTCTGACGACGCTGATCGCGGGCGCTGTGATCGTCGGCGTGGCGGACTCCGTCTTTGCCGCGCAGGTGGCGAGCGGCTCGGTCCCGGACCTGACGCTGATCAATGCGCTCTGGCCGATCGGCACGCTGATGATGGCCTCGGCGGCGTGGATCGCCGATGGCCCGGACGTCTCCGGTGAGCCCGGCGGGAATCGCCTCGAGCTCTTCTTCGCGCTCGGCGCAATCGCGATCGCGCTCACGGTCCTGGTCTGGGACCACTTCGAACGCTTCAGCTCCGTTTCGGTGGTCCTCGCCGGCCTGACGCTGGGGGCCGCGGGCATCAGGCTCGTGCAGCTCTACTTCGAAATCGCCGGGGCCAGACGCGAAGCGCTGCTGGCCGAGCGCGAGCGGGGCTGGATCGAGGGGCTCCACTCGACCGCGGTCGCAGCCGCGCTCGACTGCGTGATCACAGTCGATACGGACGGGCACGTCGTCGGCTGGAACCCTGCGGCGACCCGCACCTTCGGCTACAAGCCCGATGAGGTCCTGGGCAAGGACGTCGCCGACCTGATCGTGCCGGACTCGCTGAGAGAGCTGTACGACCGCACCTTCGAGCGCCTCGTCGCCGGTCAGTACGTGGAGCGAATCGGCAGGCGCTTCGAGTGGCTCGGAAAGAGATCCGACGGCGCCGAGTTCCCGATCGAGATGGCGTTCACGAGGACGCAGTCCGATCCGCCGACCTTCACCTCGATCGTGCGCGACATCTCCGATCGCAAGCGTCGTGAGGAGGAGCGCGAGCGGCTCGCGCAGATGGTGATCTCGGCGGAGGACGCGATGGTCTCCTACGCGCTCGACGGCAAGATCATCGCCTGGAACCCTGCCGCCGAGCGAATCTACGGATATACGGCCGGCGAGATCGTCGGCGAGAACCAGCAGCTGTTCATTCCCGAGGACCGGCGCGACGAGCTCCAGAGCATGAGGGAAGTGGTGCTGGGTGGGGAATCGACTGCGTTCGAGACCCAGCGGATCCGGAGGGACGGCGAGGTGATCGACATCATGCAGCAGGTCTTCCCGGTCCGGGACGAGCGAGGCGATCTGACCGGCTACTCGGCCGTCTCCCGCGACATCACCGATCGGCGGCGCCGAGAGGCCGAGGCCCGCCGCAATCAGGAGCGCGAGGCATGGCTGACCGAGATCGAGGAGGCACTCGAGCACGACAACTTCGAGTTCGAGCGCCAGCCCATTCTCAACCTCCGGTCCGGCCGGATCGCGCATCACGAGCTGCTCATCCGCATGCGCCTGGCCGGCGAGCTCGTGCCGCCCGGCCGCTTCCTGCCGCATGCGGAGGGCTCCCCGCTGATGAGGCGAATCGACCGCTGGGCGATCCGCCGGGGGCTCGAGCTCGCAGCCGAGCGGCCGGTGGCCATCAACCTCTCCGCGACCAGTCTCAGCGACACGGGGATCGTCTCCGCCGTGGAGAGCGGACTGCGAGATTCCGGGGCGCGCGCCGAAGACGTCACCTTCGAGATCACCGAGACGGCGGCGGCCGAAGACCTGGATGCGGCTAGCTCGCTGGTCGAGGCTCTCAGGGGCCTCGGCTGCTCGGTCGCGCTCGATGACTTCGGGACGGGCTATGGGTCCTTCACGTACCTCGCGCGCCTCCCCGTGACCATCCTGAAGATCGACATGTCCTTCATCAGCGACCTCGCGGACAGCCCCGAGGACCTGCGGGTGGTGCGCTCGATCGTCGCCGTCGCCCAGAACTTCGGGCTGGCCACCGTCGCCGAGGGAGTCGAGGAACTCGACACGCTCGACATCCTGCGCGGGGTGGAGGTCGACGAGGTCCAGGGCTATCTGATCGGCCGGCCGGGGCCGTCCTGGACGACGGACGGGGACCTCGCAGCCGAGGTGATCGCCCCGAAGCGATGATGAGCAACGAGGGCGTCCTCCGGCGAGTGTTCGCGGCTATCAACGCCGGCGACTGGCCGGCTGTCGTCGAGGGCACGAATCCCGACGTGCGGGTGTCGAATCCGATTCCCGATGTCGGCCAGACCTCACACCCGCACTTCACCGCCACCTACTACGGCCACGGGGAGCTGACGAAGATGCTGGCGGGGCTGGCGGAGGGTTTCGAGGGATTTCAGTTCGAGCTGCGCTGGGTGGAGGAGGTCGGAGACGACGGTTTGCTCTTCGAGGTGCTGGCCCTGATCGGCCCCAGGTCCCGGCGCAGCGCGCAGCTCGGCTGGTGCCTGGCTCGCTTCCGCGACGGGCTGATCGTCTCCACCAGCACCTTCGGGACCGAGGCGAGCGCCCGCGAAGCGATCGCCGCGGGCGCCTGAGAGCGGCTACTCCTCGGCGAGGATGCCGTAGAGCTGGCGGCGGGTCTCCTTGAGGATCTCCGCCGCCTTCGTCAACTGCTCCTCGTCGTCGCCGCGTGCGATCTGCTTGGCGGCGCCGATCAGCTTGAACAGCTCACTGCGAACCGCGAAGCGGGGCGAGTCCTCGTCGCCCTCCTCCCAGGGGCGCTGGCCCTCGGCGCGCTCCGGAACCTCCTTCTTGCCCGAATCGGTGAGCGAGAAGACCTTGCGGCCGTCGACCTCCTCTGCCGTCACCAGCCCCTCGTCCTCGAGCAGCTGAAGCGTCGGGTAGATCGAGCCGGCGCTCGGGCGCCACCGGCCGCCGGTGCGCTCCTCGAGCTCGTTGATCATCTCGTAGCCGTGCATGGGCCGGTCGTCAAGCAGCGCCAGGATCGCGCTGCGAACGTCGCCGCGGCGGACGCGATGGCGCCCGCGGCCATGACCTCGACCGCCCCTCATCTCGTGCCGCCCAAATCCGCGAGCGGCTGCTCTGTCTGGGCATCTTGCGTATTCCTTTCGATCAATCACGAGTTAACACGATATATCGTAACAGATCGGCTTAGAGCTCCCACGCGAAGCAGACTGAGCGCCAGCTGGGGCTCTCGCGCTCGTAGAAGCGGTGGGCGTCCTTCCGGACGTCGGCGCTGTCGAGCTCGAGGTGGGTGGCGCCGCGCTCGCGCGCCCAGTCCTTGGCGGCGTCGAGCAGGGCCTTCCCCACTCCCTGCGAGCGGTGCTCGGGGCTCACGGCCAGGTCCTCGACCCAGCAGCGCGGGCCGAAGCGAACGGAGTTCATGTCCAGGTACGCCGTGCAGAGGCCGAGCAGGTCGCCGCGGTGCTCGGCGACCAGCACGGCGGCCTCCTGATCGGCGATCGCATCGGCGATTGCCGCGCGCGCCCGCTCCGGGTCCCAGCGCGGCGGCACCGACCCAGGCGGGGCGAAGAGCCACTCGTACATGCCGAGCACCCGCTCGACCTCCCCGGGCACCGCCTCGCGCACCTTCGCCATCGCGCTGAGGCTATCCGTGCCGCGCCACAAACGCACGCGTCCAGATAGCGTTCCGTGCATGAGAAACCCAAGAGACTTCTTCAAGCCACTCGCGATCGACGCGCCGGAGCCCCCGCGCGAGATCCCCTTCAAGCCCTCGCGGATGATCCATTTCTTCGACGCATCCAACGAGAAGATGCGCGCCAAGGTCCCCGACATGGCCAAGCAGGCCGACGTCCTGCTGGGCAACCTCGAGGACGCGATCCCCGTCGACAAGAAGATCCCGGCCCGGGAGGGCCTGATCGAGGTCGGCAAGGAGGTCGATTTCGGCGACACCCAGCTCTGGACCCGGGTGAACGCCCTCGAGTCGCCGTGGGTGCTCGACGACCTCACTCAGCTCGTCACCGAGATCGGCGACAAGCTCGAGGTGATCATGGTCCCCAAGGTGGAGGGTCCCTGGGACATCCACTACGTCGACCGCCTGCTCGCCCAGCTCGAGGCCAAGGCCGGGCTGGACAAGCCGCTGCTGGTCCACGCGATCCTCGAGACCTCGCTCGGGGTGGTCAACCTGGAGGAGATCGCAACCGCCAGCCCTCGGATGCAGGGCATGAGCTTCGGGCCGGCCGACCTGGCGGCCTTCCGGCGCATGAAGACCACGCGGGTCGGCGGCGGCCACCCCGCGTACCGCGTGATCGAGGACCCGGACCCCGACAACCCGGACGCGCCCCGCGCGACCGCGCAGCAGGACCCCTGGCACTACTCGATCGCGCGCATGGTCGACGCCTGCACGGCGGCCGGGATCCTGCCCTTCTACGGCCCCTACGGCGACATCAAGGACGTCCAGGGCTGCGAGACCCAGTTCCGCGCCGCCTTCCTGCTGGGCTGCGTCGGGGCCTGGTCGCTCCATCCCGTCCAGATCGACATCGCCAAGAAGGTCTTCTCGCCGCCGCCGGACGAGGTCCTCTTCGCCAAGAAGGTGCTGGAGGCGATCCCGGACGGCGCCGGCGTCCACATGATCGACGGCAAGATGCAGGACGACGCCACCTGGAAGCAGTGCAAGGTGATGGTGAACCTGGCCGAGATGCTCGCCAAGAAGGACCCGGACCTGGCGAAGGCCTACGAGATGTGAGCGGCTTCGTCCACCGCCTGCGGGTCCGCTACAACGAGTGCGACCCGCAGGGCGTCGTCTTCAACGCCAACTACCTGACCTACTTCGACCTGACGATGACCGAGCTCTGGCGCGAGCTCGGCGGCTATCAGGCGATGGTCGACGCCGGCGTCGACATGGTCGTGGCCGAGGCCACGGTCCGCTACCGGGCCGCCCTCCGCTTCGACGACGAGTTCGAGGTCCGGGCGACGGTGGGCCGCCTCGGGGACACGTCGATGACGACGGCGATCGAGGTCGTGCGCGGGGAGGAGACGGTGGCAGAGGGCGAGCTGCGGCACGTCTTCATCGAGTCGGGCGGAGGCAACACCGCACCTATTCCAGAGTCGATCCGCTCCGGCCTCGCTCGCTACGCCGCGGCGCCGGCCTGACCTCGTTCTCCCCTGGTGCTCCAGGCGCTCATCACGGCGCCCGGCGACGTTGTCATTGTGCCACCCAATAGTGCGCATTTAGCGCCGTTCGACTGCCCCCGATACCAGCATTAATGAGGATCCGAATCGCATCGCTCGCCCCGATCCCTGCTGGGCGCAGCGGCGCTGCTGCTGGCGCTCGCCCCGGCGACCGCCCAGGCCCGCCCCTCCTGCCATGGAAAGAAGGCGACCGTGGTGCTCGGCGGCGGCAACAACAAGTACGTGGCCCGGAACCATGGCCATGGCAACCAGGTCGTGATCGCCGGCGCAGGCAACGACTACATCGTCACCGGCAAGGGCTCGGACGTGATCTGCGGCGGAGACGGGAACGATCGCATCCTCGCCGGCAAGGGGACCGACCGCGTCTACGGAGGCACCGGGGACGACACGATCATCAACATCAAGGGCAAGGACTCGAGCTTCGGGGAGGACGGAAACGACTCGATGCAGGGCGGCCCCAGCCCTGACGCGATGGACGGCGGCACCGGAAACGACTTCGTCAACGGCGGCAGCGACCGCGACAACCTCCACGGCGGGGCGGGCGACGACCTCATCCTCGGCGACGATGGCAGCGACTCGATCAGCGGGGACGACGGGACGGACGAGATCCACGGCGGATCGGGCGGAGAGGACATGAGCGGGGGGAACGGAAACGATCGCCTCTACGGCGACCTCCTCGACGACCACATGGACGGCGGCGCCGGCGACGACCTCATGGTCGGCGGCCACGGCGGCGACGAGATGAGCGGCGGCAGCGGCAACGACTGGTTCCGCGGCGGACCGAACGGCGACGACTATTCCGGCGGCGACGGCACCGACACGGTCAGCTACGCCGATGCCACGCCCTCCTGGGACACGACGACCGGGGTGCTGGTGAACCTCGCCGGCGGCTCGGCCATCACCCCCGATGGAACCGAGAACTTGAGCGGAGTCGAGAACGTGCTCGGCTCGGCGTTCGACGACTCGATCGAGGGCACCGGCGGTGCCGACGGACTCGACGGTGGACCCGGCAACGACAAGATCGCCGGAGGCGCCGGCGCCGACCAGCTCAACGGCGGCCCGGGCAACGACAGCTGCGACGCGACCGCCGGCGACAAGACGACCGCCTGCGGGGTAGGTGCGACTCACGAGACGCCGTCCGATCCGCGGCCTGCCAGCGCCTACGTCTACATGGATCCGCGGGGACCGGACCCCGGCCTGTACGTGATCGGGCATCAGGGCTCCGGGAACGATGACCTGGTCGTGACCGCGAGCGGCGGGGCCTTCTCGGCCACCTCGCGGGCCGGGACCGCGATCGCGCGCCTGCCCGGATCAAACGACACCTGTGCTCAGCTCGGCGCCACTGTGAGCTGCCCTTCCCCGTCGACCGCCCTCAGCTTCATCACGGTCTGGGGCGACTCGGGTGACGACCACCTGAGCCTCTCGGGTGGCTACCCCTCCACGATGACCACCGTGATGGACGGCGGCCCGGGCAACGACACCCTCGACGGCACCTCCGGGGATGACGTGCTGTTCAGCGGCCAGTCGGGATCGGACGCCCTCAACGGCGGCGACGGCAGCGACGCGCTGCTCGCGCTCGGCACGGGTGGTGACAGGCTCAACGGGGGCGGCGGCAACGACCAGCTGGTCAGCGACGACCTCTGCCAGGGGCATGACTACAGCGGCGGCCCCGGCTTCGACATCGCCGGCTTCGCCCGGTACAAGAACGCGCCGAAGAACGGCATCAAGGCGACGCTCGGCGGCACGGCGACGGACCCGGCACGCGGCAACTGCAGCGCCACCCACCTCCGCAAGGACCTGGAGATCCTCGAGGGCACGGACGGGCCCGACACCCTCATCGGGACCAAGGGCAAGGACCCGCTCATCCTCGGCAGGGGCGGCAACGACGTGATCCACGGGCGGGGCGGCGCCGATGACATCGACGCCGGCCCCGGCAAGGACAGCCTGTTCGGCGACGGCGGCTTCGACACCCTGGAGGCTCAGGACGGCAGGCGCGACCGAGCCGTCAACTGCGGCAAGGGTGGCGGCGAGGCCTTCCGGGACAAGAGCGACCCGGCGAGGGGCTGCAAGAAGCTGAAGAAGGGCGCCCGGAAGCGCAAGGGCCGCTAAGCCGGGCTACCCCAAGCGCTTCTTCAGCGCCTCGAGCTGCGCCTGAATCTCGGCGGGCAGGTCATCGCCGAACCGCGCCAGGTGCTCCTCCAGCTGTGGCATCTGCGCACGGAGCGCCTCGTCGTCGACGCTGAGCAGCTGCTCGAGGGCCTCATCGGAGATCTCCAGGCCGTCGGTGTTGAGCTCGCCGGGCGCCGGCAGACAGCCCGATCGCCGAGTCCACCGTCTCGCTCTCGTCGTCGCACCGCCGGAAGACCCACTCGAGCACGCGGCTGTTCTCGCCGAACCCGGGCCAGAGGAACTTCCCGTCCTCGCTCTTGCGGAACCAGTTGACGTGGAAGACCCGCGGCATCCGCGCACCCTCGCGCCGCCCGAGCTTCAGCCAGTGGCCGAAGTAGTCGGCCATGTTGTAGCCGCAGAAGGGCAGCATCGCCATCGGGTCGAAGCGGAGCTTCCCGACCTCGCCGGCGGCGGCGGCGGTCGTCTCCGAGGACATGACCGCGCCGGTGAAGACGCCGTGCTCCCAGTCGCGGCTCTCGAAGACCAGCGGGACGACGGTCGAGCGCCTCCCTCCGAACAGGAAGGCGTCGATCGGCACGCCGGCCGGGTCCTCCCATTCCTCCGCGATCGAAGGGCACTGCGAGGCGGGGTGGTGAACCGTGAGTTCGGATGGGCCGCGGGGTCGTCGGAATCCGGGGTCCACTCGTTGCCGTGCCAGTCGATGACGTGGTCCGGCGGCTGGCCCGTCATGCCCTCCCACCAGATGTCGCCGTCGTCCGTCAGCGCGCAGTTGGTGAAGATCGAGTTGCGCTCGATCGTCGCCATGGCGTTCGGGTTCGTCTTGTAGCTCGTGTTGGGAGCGACGCCGAAGAAGCCGGCCTCGGGGTTGACGGCGCGGAGGCGGCCGTCGTCGTCGAACTTCATCCAGGCGATGTCGTCACCGACCGTCTCGACCGTCCAGTCGGGCAGGGTCGGGATCAGCATCGCCAGGTTGGTCTTGCCGCACGCCGAGGGGAACGCCCCGGTGACGTACTTGACCTTGCCCTCGGGTGAGGTGAGCTTCAGGATCAGCATGTGCTCGGCGAGCCAGCCCTCGTCGCGGGCCATCGCCGAGGCGATCCGCAGCGCGAAGCACTTCTTGCCGAGCAGCGCGTTGCCGCCGTAGCCCGAGCCGAAGGACCAGATCTCGCGCGTCTCGGGGTAGTGGACGATGTACTTGTTGTCCGCGTTGCAGGGCCACGGCACGTCGTCCTGGCCGTCGTCCAGCGGGGCGCCGAGCGAGTGCACGCAGGGGACGAACTCGCCGTCCTCGGCGAGCACGTCCAGGGCCGGCGCGCCCATCCGGGTCATGATCCGCATGGAGATCGCGACGTACGGCGAGTCGGTGAGCTGGACGCCGATGTGGGCGATCGGGGAGCCGAGCGGGCCCATGGAGAACGGGACCACGTAGATCGTGCGGCCGTGCATCGAGTCCTTGAAGAGGCTTGCCGAGGACGTCTCGCATCTCGGCGGGGTCCCGCCAGTTGTTGGTCGGGCCCGCGTCGTGCTCTTCCTCGGAGCAGATGAAGGTGCGGTCCTCGACCCGGGCGACGTCGTCGGGGTCCGAGCGAGCGAGGTAGGAGTTGGGGCGCTTCGCATCCGAGAGCTTCTCGAAGGTCCCGGCCTCGACCATCTCCTGACAGAGGCGGTCGTACTCCTCCGCGGAGCCGTCGCACCAGTGGATCGAGTCGGGCTGGGCCAGCTCGGCGATCTGGTCGACCCATGCAATGAGCTTGGCGTGCTTGGTCGGTGCCTCCGTTGCGGCGGTTGTCTCACTCACTGATGCGTTCAACTCCTTGGTCGGTGAATTGATCGATGAGTCGATGCCCCTGCGAGGCGCGGCATGCTCTCACACCGCGCCGTCGTATCGGTTTATAGGGAATGTCGAGGACCCGGCACGACACCGAGGGGTCACGTGAAGCCTAACCGGGACGCGGAACGACCATGACCGGGCAGGCCGCACCTCGTATCACCCGTGACGAGACGCTGCCGATCAGCAGCCGCATCACGGGGCCGAAGCCCCGTGACCCGAGGACGAGCAGGTCGATCCCAACCTCCGAGAGCTCCAGCAGCTTGTCCACCGGATTCCCGCGCTCCAGGACGGGCAATGCGCGCACCTCGGGCGGGAGCGCCGCGACGGCCTCATTGAGGCGGGTCTGGAAGTCCGGGCCAGCCTCGGCGCCGGCCTGCGCCGCGGCCGCGGCTCCCATCGCAGGCACCGGCGTCGCCACCCCGATCACCTTCATCGAGCCGCCGAACTTCAGGCACAGCTTGGCGCCCTCCTCGAGGGCAGCCTGCGACTCGGCCATACCGTCGTAGCCGACCGCAAGCACGCGGAGACGGTCGCCTGAGTGGTCCTCCTCCGCGTAGCTCTTCGGTGCGATTATGAGCCGGCAGCGGGCGCCCTGCAGGAGGTGCTCGGCGATGCTGCCCGGTGAGACGGAGCCGATGTGCGCCCGGTGGGTGGATCCGAGGACGATCAGGTCCGCGTCCCCGCGTTCCGCCAACGCCCCCAGAGCGTCGGCCGGCGAGCCCTTCTCGACGTGGACCACCTTGAGCTCTCCGCCATCCCTCTCGACGATGCGCTTCGCCAGCACGCGGGCGTCCTCGCCGCGCTCGTTGTCCTCGTAGCCGGCGACGACGTTCTTGTATAGAGGCGGGTGCGCCATGGGCCTAAGAGCCTAAAAGGGAAGCCCTAGTCGATTTTGGCGGCGGCCGTTCGTCGTTCAGACATGAACGGTCTTCGAGCTCAGCACCGCATCGAGCAGGCCCGGGAACCGGGCGTCGAGGTCGTCACGCCGCAACTCGGTCATCTTCGTCGTCCCCTGGCGCTCTTGCCGGATCACACCGGCCTCCCGCAGAGTCCGGAAGTGATGGGTCATCGTCGACTTGCTGATGTCGAAGCCGAACTTGCCGCAGGGACGCGGCTCGTCGTCCTCATCGAGCCGGCGGACGATCTCCAGCCGGTGCGGATCGCTGAGGGCGTGCAGGACGGCCGGCAGCTCGATCTCGCTGGTCTCAGGATGGTGTGGATCCATGCCCATCAGCTTAGCTCGTACGACAGTCATCGAACTTCTTTGGTACGATGTTCATCGTACTATCAAACAGGCGCGGAGGCAAGTCACATGCCCGACACAGAGAACATCGAAACCATCCCCGCCGCCCCCGAGCTCGACCCGCATGGCTCGAGGCGCGCGGCAGCGGTAGAGGCGGCGTACATTCTGGAGGCAGTTCGCAAGTGAACCCCATCACCGCAGCGAAGGGGGCCATGAAGCGCAACTCCACAGCACTACTGCTGGTCGTCTGTCTCGGCCAGTTCATGGTGGTCCTCGACGTCTCGATCGTCAACGTCGCGCTGCCCTCCATCAAGGACGCGCTGGGCTTCTCGACCAACGGACTGCAGTGGGTACTGAACGGCTACACCCTGACCTTCGCCGGCTTCCTGCTGCTCGGCGGGCGCGCGGCCGACCTCTTCGGCCGCAGGCGGATGTTCTTCCTCGGCACGCTGATCTTCTCCGGAGCCTCGCTGCTCTGCGCGATCGCCCCCACCGCGGGGACGCTGGTCGCCGCGCGAGCGCTCCAGGGCATCGGCGGCGCGATCCTCTCCCCCGCCACCCTGGCGATCATCACCACCTCCTTCGACGAGGGCGCGCCGCGTAACCGCGCGCTCGGCGCCTGGGGCGCGGTCGGCGCGATCGGCGCGACCGCCGGCGTGCTACTCGGCGGGATCCTGACCGAGGCCTTCAGCTGGCCGGCGATCTTCCTCATCAACGTCCCGATCGGACTCGGGCTGGTGGCTTTCAGCAGCGGCCTGATTCCCGAGGGCCGCAGCGAGTCCGAGAACCGGCACTTCGATCTCACCGGCGCCATTCTGGTCACCCTCGGGATGACCTCCCTGACCTACGGGATCGTCACCACGGACCGTCTCGACTGGGGCTCGCTCGGCGTGCTCGCCCCTGTCGCCGCCGGAGCCGCCCTGCTGGTGGCGTTCGCCATCTACCAGAACAACCTCGCCAGGCGCCCGGACAAGACGGCGCTGATGCCACTGAGCGTGTTCAAGCTGCGCAACCTGCGCGCCGCGAACCTGGTCATCTTCCTGCTCTACGGCGCGATCTTCGGCTTCTGGTTCTTCCAGTCCCTCTACATGCAGGGCACCCTCCACTACAGCGCTCTGCGGACGGGCCTCGCGTTCGTCCCGATGACCGCAGCGGTGGCCACCGGCGCGACGCTCGCTCCGCGGCTGGCCAAGGTGATCGAGGCCCGGTGGGTGCTTGCGGCGGGAATGCTCTCCGCGGCCATCGGCGAGTTCCTTCTCACCAGCGTCCACCCCGGCGGCAGCTACGTGGCGAACGTGCTTCCCGGCGGCCTGCTCGGCGCGTTCGGGCTGGGGCTCGCCCTGGTCCCCGCGACGATCGTCGCGGTACAGGGCGTCCCCCGCGCGCTCAGCGGACTGGCCTCCGGAGTGCTCAACACCTCGCGCTTCGTCGGCGCCGCCCTCGGCCTGGCGGTGTTGAGCACCCTCGCCGCGAACCACACCTCGTCGCAGGTCGACTCCGGGACCTCGGCCGCGAAGGCCCTCACCGACGGCTTCCAGCTCCAGTTCGGGGTCGGGGCCGCCTTCTGCCTCGTCGGCGTGGTCGCCGCCGTGGTGCTGCTGCGGCCGCAGCGGGAGCGGGAGCGCGCAGCGGGGATGGCCGAAGCAGAGAGCGCCTAGCGGGCCCGGCGACCGCCAGCGCCTCGTCTGATGCGGCGGCTTTGTACTGTTCCCGCCCGCCCCTCGGGCGACCCTCATGCGCTTCTACGAGTTCGAAAGCCGCCGGATAGTCGAGCGGGCCGGGATCCCGGTCACCGAGTACGGCTTCTGCAAGACCGCCGCGGAGGCCAGGGAGGCCGCCGAGCGGATCGGTGGATCGACGGTGATCAAGTCCCAGGTCCTGACCGGCGGCCGGATGAAGGCGGGCGGGGTCAAGTTCGCCGACACGCCCGAGGAGGCCGAGGGCCACGCGGAGGAGATCCTGAAGCTCGAGATCGGCGGCCACATGCCGGTCGGCGTCCTGGTCGACCCCAAGGCCGAGGTCGAGCAGGAGTACTACGCCGCGGTGCTCTGGGACGGGCGGGCCAAGCGCCCGATGATGCTCTTCTCGGACATGGGCGGGATCGACATCGAGGAGGTGGCCGAGAAGCACCCCGATCACGTCGGGCGTGGCCACCTCTCCAATCTCCACCCCATCCCCGACTTTCGTGCCAAGGAGGTGGTCGCCGCCGCCGGAGCCCTGACGGGCCGCGGGCTCACCCGCGCCACCCCGGTGCTCGCCCGGCTCGCCCAGCTCCAGCGCGACTACGACATGACCCTGGCCGAGATCAACCCGCTCGCCCGCCTCACCGACGGATCCTTCGTCGCGCTCGACGCGCACATGGAGATGGAGGACGAGGCGGTCGGTCGCCACCAGAGGATGCTCGGGGAGATCGGCGTCGAGCTTGAGGAGCCCCGCGAGCTCTATGAGCCCTCCGAGTTCGAGCGCAACGTCAAGGCGATCGACGAGGCGGACCACCGCGGCGTCATCCAGGGCAAGGACCACGGCTTCACCGGCAACCTCGGCCTCGTCATCGGCGCCGGCGGCGGCTCGCTGACGCTGACCGACGCGGTCCGCAGCCAGGGCGGCAAGCCCGCCAACTACGCGGAAATCGGCGGCAACCCCTCCGTCGCCAAGTCGTGCGGCCTCGCCAGGGAGGTCCTGCAGAAGGACGGCGTCGAGAAGATCGCGGTGATGATGTCCATCGTCTCCAACACCCGGGTCGACATCGTCGCCCGCGGCGTGATCAAGGCCTGCCTCGAGCTGGGCAAGGACCCGGCCGACACCATCGCGGTCTTCCGCATTCCCGGAGCCTGGGAGGAGGAGGGGGCCAAGATCCTCGGCAAGTACGGGATCGAGTTCCGCGACCGCTCCACCTCGATGTGGGAGGCGGCCGGCGAGGCCGTTACGAAGATTCAGGGAGGAGCGGCATGAGCATCCTTCTCAACGAGGACTTCACCTTCATCGTCCAGGGCATCACCGGACGCGAGGCGGTCAACCTGACCAGGGAGTGCCTGGACTACGGCTCCAAGATCGTCGGCGGCGTCACCCCCGGCCGCAAGGGCCGCGACGTCCACGGCGTGCCAGTCTTCGACACCGTCGAGCAGGCGGTCGCCGACCACGGCTCGCAGATCGACGGCTCCGTCGTCACCGTCCCTCCCACCTTCACCAAGGACGCCGTGTTCGAGGCGATCGAGAACGGGATCAAGCTGATCGTCGTCGTCACGGAGCGCATCCCGCGCCGTGACGTCGCCGAGATGGTGGAGCTGGCCAACCTGCGCGGCGCCCGGATCATCGGCCCCAACTGCCTCGGGATCATCGCCCCGGGGGTCGGCAAGATGGGCGGAATCGGCGGTCCCGCCAAGGACGCGGCCAAGGCGTACGAGCCCGGCTCGATCGGCGTCATGTCGCGCTCGGGCGGCATGACCACCGAGATCTCCTCGACGCTCACCGCCGCCGGACTCGGCGTCTCAACCGCCGTGTCGATCGGCGGCGACGCAATCATCGGCTCCACCTACGCCGAGCTGATGCCCCTCTTCGAGGCGGACAAGCAGACCGAGGCGATCGTGATCTACACCGAGCCCGGTGGCCGCATGGAGGCCGAGCTGGTCGACTGGCGCGCGGAGAACGACGCGAAGCTCCCGATCGTCGCCTTCATGGCCGGCAAGTTCATGGACGACGAGGAGATGCAGGGCATGAGCTTCGGCCACGCCGGGACGATCGTCGAGGGCGCCGAGGACTCGGCCACCCAGAAGATCGCCCGCCTCCAGGAGGCCGGGATCCCGGTGGTCGAGCGGATCGACGAGATCCCCGGCGCCGTCAAGGACAAGCTGGGGGCCAAGGTCTGATGGCCGAACAACAGCTCGAGGGAATCTTCATCGACGTCGAGATCGACGACGCGATCGCAAACGATGCCGAGATGGCGGGGAAGCTCGAGGAGGTGTGCCCCGTCGACATCTTCGCCAACGAGGACCGCAAGCTCGCGGTGGTCCGCGAGAACCTCGACGAGTGCGTCCTCTGCAACCTCTGCGTCGAGGCCGCACCCCCGGGCGGAGTCGTCGTCAAGAAGCTCTACGACGGCACCGCGCTGCGCCGCTAGTCACCAAGCCGGCGCACCCGTTCGCCACTCGCACGATGTCCTCTGCCAAGATTCCGACGTGGGCGAAACCGAGGGAGACGCAGGTTTCCGACCCACCCCTCTCCGGGCGGCATTCGAGGCGCGTGATCACAGCGCCGTAGTTGCGGCGCTGGCGCCGGACGTCGTCCTCAACTCACCGATCTTCGACAAGCCGTTCTCCGGCATCGACGAGGCCGGCGACCTGTTCGCCGTGCTGCTCGAGGTGCTGACGCCGCTCGAGTACCTCGACGAGATCCCGGGCGACCCTCACATCCTCCACTTCCGGGCGGAGGTCGACGGGACCGAGCTCGAGGGCGTCGACCTGCTGCGCTTCGACGAGCAGGGCCGGGTCAGGGAGATCACCGTCCTCTTCCGCCCCTTCACGGGCATGGCGGCCTTCATGAGCGCGACCGGCCCGAGGCTCGGACGCCGCCGAGGCGGAGCCGGACGAGCTGGCGTGATGCGAGTGGCCACCGCGCCGCTCACCTTCCTAATGCGCAGGACCGCGGCCTCCGGCCCAGGACTGCTGGGCCTGAAGAGTCGCCGCTCCTAGCCGGGCGGCCCGATCCCGGCGACACCCGGCAGACTTGCCGGGATGAACTTCATCGAGGACGTCATGGAGCGCTCCAAGGCCTCGCGCCTGGGGATCGTCGCGATCGATGCCGAGGGGCGCCGCCGCGAATGGCACTTCGGTGAGCTGATCGCCCGCAGCGCCGGCCTCTCGGGCGCGATGGCGGCGCGGGGCGTCGGGCGCGGCGACGTGGTCATGACCCTGGTGGGCAGCCGGATCGAGTGGGTCCTCGCGATGCTCGCCTGCTTCCGGATGGGCGCCGTGGCGATGCCCTGCAACCCGCAGCTGCGGCGGAAGGACCTCCAGGTCCGGGTGGACGCGGCTCAGCCGAAGCTCTGCATCGGCGAGGAGGAGCTGCTCGGCGAGCTGCCCGGCGGCCTGCCGGCGATGAACCTGACCGAGGTGGCGGAGGCGCTGGACGAGGACCTGCCGCAGGAGACGCCCGTCGCCATCGAGGACCTGGACCCTGAAGACCCCGCGGTGATCATCTTCACCTCCGGCACCACCGGCGACCCCAAGGGAGTCATCTACCCCCAGCGCTACCTCATCGGCCAGCGCCTTCAGGCCCAGCACTGGGTCGGCACGCGCGAGGGCGAGCTCGCCTGGTGCACCGCGGCGCCCGGCTGGTCGAAGTCGACCCGCAACGCCTTCATCGCGCCCTGGCTGGCCGGTGCCGCGGCGCTCATCCACGACGCCCGCTTCGACCCGGCCGAGCGGCTCGACCTGATCGAGCGCGAGGGAGTGAACGTCCTCTGCCAGGCGCCGACCGAGTACCGGATCCTCGCCAAGCGGGCCGAGCTGCGGCCGATCCCGTCGCTGCGCCGGATGATCTCCGCCGGCGAGCCGCTCAACCCGGAGGTAATCCGCCTCTTCCGGGAGCGGCTCGGGACGGGAATCGGCGATGGCTACGGACAGACCGAGACCGGTGCGATCACGGGGATGCGCCCGGACGATGACGATCCCGCCCGGGACGGCTCAATGGGCCGCCCGCTGCCCGGGATCGAGACCCGGGTGATCAACGGCGAGCTTCAGGTGCGGCGGGGGACGGTGCCGAGCTTCTTCAGCAACTACATCGGCGAGGAGCCGTTCGACGGCGAGTGGTGGACCACCGGCGATCACGTCAGCCGGGACGACGACGGCTACCTCTGGTTCGAGGGCCGAGACGACGACATCATCATCACCGCCGGGTACAGGGTCGGGCCGTTCGAGGTGGAGTCCGCGCTGGTCTCCCATCCCGCGGTGGCGGAGGCGGCGGCCGTGCCCGCCCCGGACGAGGACCGCGGCTCCGTGGTCAGGGCGATCGTGGTGCTGGCGAACGGAGAGCCCTCGGAGGCTCTCGCCGGCGAGCTGCAGGAACACGTGAAGAGCGTCACGGCGCCGTACAAGTACCCGCGGATCGTCGAGTTCGCGGACGAGCTGCCGAAGACGCCGAGCGGGAAGATCCGGCGGGCGGAATTGAAATGAGCACCTGGCGCTCGACGGCCGTTCCGCGGCTCTGGGCGCGCTGGGCCGGCGAGTGGGCGGGCTTCGCCGGCATCTTCATCGTCACGAACCTCGGCCTGCTCGCCGTCGGCGCGACGCTCGCCGTCCTCCCGCACTACGTCAAGGACAACCTGAACGGCTCCGACCTCGAGGTCGGCATCGTGAGCGGCGCCTTCGCCCTCACCGGCATCGTCTGCCGCCCGATCGCCGGAAACATGGCCGACCGGCGCGGCCGCAAACCGACGGTGATCGTCGGCGCCCTGCTCGCGGCGACGGCGGGCGTCCTCTACTTCGTCCCCGCCGGCATCCCGGGCCTGATCGTCGCCCGCTTCTTCCTGGGCGCCGGAGAGGGAACGGTCTTCACGGCCGGCTCGGCCTGGAACGTCGACATGGCGCCGGAGGAGCGCCGCGGCCGGATGATCGGGCTCTACGGCCTCGCCATCTGGACCGGTCTCACCCTCGGGCCGCCGATCGGCGTCCTGCTCCAGCACGCCGGTGGCTTTGATCTGGTCTGGGCGTTCGCCGCCGGCGCGCCCCTGCTCGGTGCGGTGATCGCGTCTCGGCTCCCGGAGCAGTACACCCCGGGCGAGAACGTCGACCGCGGCCCGTTCATCTCGCGCGAGGCGCTCGGTCCCGGCGTGACCTTCGCGCTCAGCGTGGTCGGCTACGCGGCGGTCTCCGCCTTCATCGTGCTCAGCCTCGATCAGCGCGGCATCGGGCACGGGCCGCTGGTCTTCAGCGTCTTCGCGGCGACCGTGGTCGCGACTCGGCTCGTTGCAGGCCACCTCCCGGATCGAGTCGGCCCCGCCCGCAGCGCGGTCGGCGCGGCCGCTGTCGAGACGATCGGGCTGGTTCTCCTCGGTGCCGCCCAGGACCTCGCGGTCGTCATCTTCGGCGCGATCGCGATGGGCGCCGCCTTCTCGCTGCTCTTCCCCTCCCTTTCGCTGGTCGCCATCAACCGCGTCGGGCCGGAGCGCCGGGGGGTGGCGATGGGCACGTTCACCGCGAACTTCGACCTCGGGATGCTGATCGGCTCGCCGGCCGTCGGTGCTGCTGCGGCCCTTGGCGGGTACAGCGCCGCCTTCTACGTGGCGGCATTCGCCTCTTTGGCGTGCGCGACGATCGCATTTTCGATGTCTCGTCGCCCGGCATTCGAACCTCTCCCCAGTACCCTCCGGGCTTGATGGCCCAGAGGACCACAGCAGCCGACTCGGCGGTCGACCGCAAGCTGATCAACAAGCTCACCGAGGAGCAGATGGCTCGCTTCCGCGAGCACACGCCGACCTCGGCGGAGTACTTCGACCGCGCCCGCAAGGTGATGCCGGGCGGCGTTCCATCGTCCTTCCAGCTCAACGACCCCTGGCCCGTCTACATCGACCGCGGCAAGGGCGCCCTGGTCTGGGACGTAGACGGCTCCGAGTACGTCGACTTCCACAACGGCTTCGGCGTGATGTGCGTCGGGCACGCGAATCCGGTGATCGGCGAGGCGGTCAAGGCCCGCCACGACGAGGGCACCCACTTCGCCGCGCCGACCAACGGCTCGATCGTCTCGGCGCAGAACCTGGTCCAGCGCTTCGGCCTGCCGATGTGGCGCTTCTCGAACTCGGGGACGGAGTCGACGATGTCAGCCATCCACCTCGCCCGGGGCGCCACCGACCGCGACCTGATCATCAAGGTCGAGGGCTCCTACGACGGCCACCACGACGCGGTGATGGTCTCCTGCTACCCCGACCTCGAGGAGCTCGGCCCGCGCGAGAGCCCGAACGCGATCCCTTTCGGCTCCGGCTATCCCAAGGCCGTCGTCGACCTGACGGTGCCCGTGCCGTTCAACGACGCCGAGATCTTGGAGGGAATCTTCAAGAAGCACGAGGGCGAGATCGCGGGGATGATCATCGAGCCGGCGATGATGAACATCAACATCATCCCCCCGAAGGAGGGCTACCTCCAGCGGGTGCGCGAGCTCTGCGACGAGCACGGCGCGAAGCTGATCTTCGACGAGGTGAAGACTGGCGCCACCATCTCCTACGGCGGCGCCACCCAGCGCTTCGGCGTCACCCCGGACATGATCTGCCTGGCCAAGGCGATCTGCGGCGGCTACCCCGGCGGGGCGATCGGGATGACGGAGGAGCTCGGCGAGGTGGTCGCCTCGGACAAGGTCCACCAGATCGGCACCTTCAACGGCAATCCGCTGGTGATGGCGGCCGCGGAGGCCACGCTCACCAAGGTCCTCACCCCGGACATCTACGAGAAGCTCGAGGCGACCAACGAGGCCCTCAAGGCCCGCTGCCAGGAGGTCATCGACAAGTACGGCCTCCCCGCCTACGCGCAGGGCCTGGGCGCGAAGGGCTGCGTCATCTTCGCGCCCGAGCCCATCTACGAGTACCGCGACTATCTGACCAAGGTCGACGGCGACCTATCCACCCTCGCCTGGCTCTACCACATGAACCACGGCATCTTCATGACTCCGGGCGTCGAGGAGGAGTGGACTCTCTCGATCGCCCACGAGCAGGAGCACATCGACCGCTACGTGGCCGCCTTCGAGGCGTTCGCGTCCGACGTGTCCGGCTCCTAGGCCGACGCGCCGTTCAGCTCGAGGGCGCCCCGCGCGGCCTCGACGTCCTCGGTGACGATCACCAGCCGGACGCCGCTGAAGATCGTGTAGGCGACGTCGACGCTGACGCCCGCGTCCGCCAGGTCCCTGGCGATCTCTCCCATCGAGCCGGGCTTGTCGTGCAGATCGACGATGACCGCCTCCCGCTCGTCGGCGACGTCGATGCCGGCGTCCGCCAGCGCCGCCTTCGCGGCGGCCTCGTCCTCAACCAGGATGTGGATGAACCCCTTGCCGTCCCCCACCATCGCGCAGAGCCCTTCGATGTTCACCCCGCCCTTGCCCGTGGCCTCCCCCAGCTCAGCCAGCTTGCCCGGCCTGTCCTCCATGATCACCGTCAGGTCCTTCATCGCGGCCTCACTCTAATTCGGCGGCGGTGTTTGTGGCCGCCGTTGATCTAGCCGCATCATTTACTTCGAGGGCGGCGATGTCAAACGGCGGACCGTGGGTAGCCTCAAAGGGATGCCGAATCGCCTCGCACAGGAAACCAGCCCCTACCTGCTCCAGCACAAGGACAACCCGGTCGACTGGCGCCCATGGGGCCCGGAGGCGCTCGGACAGGCGGCGGCCGAGGACAAGCCGATCGTGCTGTCGGTCGGCTATTCCGCCTGTCACTGGTGCCACGTTATGGAGCGCGAGTCATTCGAGGACCCGACCACGGCCGCCTACATGAACGAGCACTTCGTGCCCATCAAGGTCGACCGCGAGGAGCGGCCCGACGTCGACGACATCTACATGGAGGCCGTCCAGGGCATGACCGGCCAGGGCGGCTGGCCGCTGACCGTCTTCCTCGACTCCGAGGGTGTCCCGTTCTACGGGGGCACCTACTTCCCACCCGAGCCCCGCCATGGGCTGCCCAGCTTCAAGCAGGTCCTGGAGGCCACCGCCGGCGCGTATGGGACCCAGCGCGAGGAGCTCCGCGAGGCCTCGTCCCGGATCAGGGAGTCGCTCGGGATGACCGCCCAGATCGCCCCATCCGAGCAGCCGCTCGACCAGTCGGTCTTCGACCGGGCCGTATCGGGCCTGCAGGGCAACTTCGACCAGGCGAACGGGGGCTTTGGCCCCGCGCCCAAGTTCCCGCCCGCGAGCACCCTGGAGTTTCTCCTCGCCCGCGGCGTGACCCAGCCGGTGCAGGTCACCCTCGACAAGATGATGCACGGGGGGATCTACGACCAACTCGGAGGCGGCTTCGCCAGGTACTCCGTCGATCCGAACTGGCTCGTTCCCCACTTCGAGAAGATGCTCTACGACAACGCCCTGCTGGCCCGGGTCTACCTCCACGGCTGGCAGGTGTCCGGCGAGGACCGGTGGATGCGCGTCTGCACCGAGACTCTCGACTGGGCGCTGCGCGAGATGTGCGGGCCGGAGGGAGGCTTCTACTCAGCGCTGGACGCTGATTCAGACGGCGAGGAGGGCCGCTTCTACGTCTGGGAGGAAGCGGAGATGCGCCAGGCCCTCGGGGACGCCGGGATCGCCGCCGATGCGACGGAGCGGGTCCTCGGCTACTGGGGCGTGAGCGCGGCCGGCAACTTCGAGGGCAGGAACATCCTCCACGTGCCGCTGGGCGCGAGCGCTCAGCAGCCGCCCGAACTGGGCGATGCCCGCACCGCCCTCTACGCCTGGCGCGACAGGCGAGTGCGCCCCGGCCTCGACGACAAGCGGCTCTGCTCCTGGAATGCCCTGATGATCGCGGCGCTCGCCGACGCGGGAGCCGCGCTCGGGCGCCAGGACTATCTCGACGCCGCCTCGGCATGCGCCCGCTTCGTCTGGGAGTGCATGCGGGACTCGGACGGTCACCTGCTGCGCACCTGGAAGGATGGCAAAGCGCGCCTCAACGCCTATCTCGAGGACCACGCCTTCCTGCTCGAGGCGCTGCTGCGGCTCTACGAGGCGACGCTCGAGGTCCGCTGGTTCGACGCCGCGCGCGAGACCGCCGACTCGATGATCGAGCGCTTCTCCGACGATGAACGCGGCGCCTTCTTCACCACATCCAACGATCATGAGGAGCTGATCGTGCGCCGCAAGGACGTCGGCGACCACCCGATCCCGTCGGGCAACTCCTCCGCGGCCTACGGCCTTCTGCGGCTATCCGCCCTCACGGGCGAGAGCGACTACGAGAAACGGGCGGTTGGCACGATGCGCGTCTTCGTCCCCGCCGCGCTTCAGCACCCGGACGCATTCGGCCACCTGCTCCAGGCGATCGACTTCCACCTCTCAGCCGTCCGAGAAGTGGCCCTGGTCTCCCCGGGCAATGGAGCGGGCGATTCGGCGTCCCTGGGCGAGCTGGCGAAGGTCGTCCGCTCAGCGCACCGCCCGCACATCGTCCTGGCGGGAGGCCCCGAGGGCAGCGACCGGCCGGAACTGCTCAAGGAAAGACCGGCCGTCGAAGGCAAGCCGTCCGCCTACGTCTGCGAACACTTCGCATGCAAGGCGCCAGTAACCGACCCGCAGGCCCTCGCTGACCTGCTCTAACGCATCTCGCGCGGGTGGCGCGGAATCTCAGCCGCGGCGAGATGCCTCGATCCGCGGTGAGATTCCGCGACAGGACCCGCGCGCCGATGCTCTAGAGCGTGCGCCGAGGCGCTACAGAATCGGCAGGAACTGCTCGATCTCGTAAGGCGTCACCTGCACCCGGTAGTCCTCCCACTCCGAGCGCTTGATCTCCACGAACCGGTTGAACGCGTGCTCGCCGAGAATCCTCAGCACGAGCTCCGACTCCGCGGCGACCTCGATCGCCTCGCCGAGCGTCTCCGGCAGCTGCTCGATCCCACGCCGCTGACGTTCCTCCGGGGTCAGGTGGTAGAGGTTCTGCTCCATCGGCTCCGGAAGCTCGTAGCCGTGCTCGATTCCTTCGAGCCCCGCGTGCAGCATCCCCGCGAAGCAGAGGTACGGATTGCAGGCCGGGTCGGGACAGCGCAGCTCCGCCCGCGTGGCCTGCTCCTTGCCCGGGTGGTAGAGCGGCACGCGGATCAATGCCGAGCGGTTCCTTCTTGACCAGGAGAGGTAGACCGGCGCCTCGTAGCCGGGGACCAGGCGCTTGTAGGAGTTCACCCACTGCGCGAAGAGCGGTGAGATCTCCCGCGCGTGCTTGAGCTGGCCGGCGATGAAGGCCTTGCCGACGTCGGAGAGGAAATACTGGTCGTCCGCATCGAAGAAGGCGTTCTTGCCTTCCTTCGAGAGCGACTGGTGGACGTGCATCCCCGAGCCGTTCTCACCTTGGAGGGGCTTCGGCATGAAGGTCGCGTGCCAGCCGTACTTCATGGCGTACTCCTTGACGGTGATCCGGTAGGTCATGCAGTCGTCGGACATCGCGAGCGCGCCCTTGTAGCGCATGTCCACCTCGTGCTGGGAAGGGCCCACCTCGTGATGCGTGTACTCGACGTGGATGCCGAGCTGCTCGAGCGCGAGCACCGTCTCGCGGCGGACGTCGGAGCCGGCGTCAAGCGTCGTCAGGTCGAAGTAGCCGCCCTCGTCCAGGATCTCCGGCGTGCCGGACTCCGGCTTCGAGGAGCGGAAGTAGAAGTACTCGAGCTCGGGGCCGATGTTGTAGTCGTCGAAGCCCATCTCCCTGGCCCGGTCGACCGCCTTGCGCATGATCCAGCGGGGGTCGCCTTCATACGGTTCCCCGCCCGGCACCTGGATGTCGCAAATCATGCGGGCGGTCCGCTTCTCCTGCTCCGCACGCCAGGGGATCAGCTGGATCGTCGACGCATCGGGCATGGCGATCATGTCGGACTCCTCGATCGGGTTGAACCCGCTGATCGACGATCCGTCGAATCCCATGCCCCCTTCGAAGGCGTCCTCGAGCTCGGCCGCGTTGATCGAGAAGCTCTTCAGCTGCCCAAGCAGATCGGTGAACCAGAGCCGGACGAAGCGCACGTCGTTGTCCGCGCAGAACGCGAGCGCCTCCTTGGCGTTGGTCGGGCCGTCTGCCATTGGACGCGGAAAGTTACCGGCGTCTCACATCCGTGGCGCCCCGATCGTCGTATCAGAAAGCAGATTCACGAAAATGGCTGTACACTTACGCGACGTAAGTAACCGGCCAAAAGTAAAGTAAAGCCCTTGTGAAACGGCGGAATTGAGAGAAATGACAGTCAAGACAGACGTCAGTCGCTTCCACATCCACGACGAGCTCACTGCGCCGGACGCCAGCGCTCCCTTGATCAAGAGCATCCAGACCGCCGGCGGCGCCGTCTCGAAGTTTCTCGGCGTGCTAGCCGAGTCCCCCGCCGCTCTGCGCGGCTACACGCGTCTTCGCACCGAGCTTCGCTCCAGCAAGCTGCCGCGGGGCACCCGCGAGCGGATCGGGCTGGCGGTGGCGGAGTGGCGCAACGACCCCTACACGCTGACGCAGTATGCGCGCACAGCGCGCGTCGCCGGACTCGGTCTCGACGAGGTCGCCCGGGCCCGCAACTTCACCTCCTCCGATGAGAAGGAGGCGGCCTTGCTGACCCTGATCCGGGAGACACTCGATCCTTCGGAGCGTCCGCCCCACCACCTGGTGGAGGAGGCGCGGGAGGCCGGCTGGAGCGACGAGGAGATCCTTGACGCCGTTGCCGACGCGGCCCTGGCGGAGTTCGAGAGCCTGTTCGCCTCAGTTGCGGCGTTGCCGCAGGAGGGCGATCCCGCGGTTCTCAGGTCGGCGGCGGCGTAGCCGGCTAGGGCGTGGTCGGCGGCGGCGAGACCGTCGCCTCGATCGGACCCGAGCCGACCGCGAGGAAGCCGACGCGCTTCGCCGTCTTCTTGGTCAGGTCCCAGGCGTAGCCCTTGTGGAAGGGCCCGCGGTCGATCACCGTCGCGGTCACGCTCTTGGCGCCGTAGCTGAACGTGACCTGCGTGCCGCAGGGAAGCTTCCGGTGCGCGACGCCCAGCGTTCTCTTCTTCAGCTTGACACCGCAGGCCGTGGACTTGCCCCAGAAGCCCGGGCCATACCAGGTGGCCGCCTTGAAGACGGTCCAGCTGCCCGGGGAGGTGCTGGGCGTGGCGGTCGGTTCGGTGGTGGTTCCGCCTGGAATCCCGCCCGTTTGCGCGCTCGCGAACGGTGCCGCGAACAGCAGCGCGGCGCCACACGCGAATCCCGCAATCGCACGAATTGTTCGCTTGCCCGTCAAACCTTCCTCTTTCGTTGCTTACGGGGTTAGCTGACGGGCTCGCGCTGAAAGATCGCGCTACACGGCGCCTTGGCCGCGATTCGCCCCAACTGGTGGGTCCCCCGCTCTCCAACCTTTTTTTAAGTGGATGGAGACTCAGCGGAAGTGCGTGGCGCAGCCTAGCAAAGGTGTCCTTGTTGTCCGCCAGCAGATATCGAGTCGGTCGTTCAGCCTCGAACCTTCATCGCGCATGGAATCGCCCACTCCATATGCTCCGGCCGATGCCATCGGCGCTGGTCACCGGAGCAGGACGCGGCATGGGGCTGGAGATCGCCCGGCGGCTTGCCGGCCGCGGCTACGACGTCGCGGTCACCGACGTCGACGAGGCGACCGCGTCGGCAGGCGCCGATCAGATTGGTGAGCGCGCCTGGTCCCGCCCACTGGACGTCACCGACGCCGAAGCCTGTCGCGCCGCCGCCGCCGAGATGGTCGAGCGCACCGGCTCGTTGGACGTCTGGGTCAACAACGCAGGCATCCTGATCACCGGGCTCGCCCACGAGCAGGGGGTTGACGTGCACCGCCGGATGCTCGAGGTCAACGCCATCGGGACCATGAACGGGACGCTTGCGGCGATCGAGCGGATGCGCGCGGCGGGAAGCGGTCACATCATCAACCTGATCTCCCTGGCCGGGCTCGCCGCGGCCACCGGAATCGTCGGCTACTCCGCCAGCAAGCACGCGGCGATCGCCTTCAGCCTCGGCACCGCCGCCGATCTGCGGCGCTCCGGGCTTCCGGGGATCCACATCTCCTGCGTCTGCCCCGACGGCGTCTGGACGCCGATGATCAACGACAAGCTCGACGATCCGAACGACGCGCTCTCCTTCTCCGGGGTGATGCTGATGCCCGAGCAGGTCGCGGAGCGAATCGAGGGGCTGCTCGACAGGCCGAAGCCCGTGCTCGCCATCCCGGCCTGGCGGGGCCAGTTCGCGCGCTTCTTCGATCGCCACCCCAAGCTCTCTCTCCGCCTCACCCCCGTCCTGATGCGCGACGCGCTCCGCCGCCAGCGCGCCTTCCGCAAGAAGGTGGCGTCGGGCAAGTGGCCTCCGAAGTCCCCCTGAGGGGACCACACGACCCCGGCACCAGGGCCGGTCGCTTCCACACGGTGCGAGGGCGGATGGGGGTCTCGGGCTGGCTGCGCTATCCCGCGGCCCGGTGGCGGGCCAGGAGCGGCAGGACGCCGGAGCGGCCCTGGATCGTCCCGGCGTCGATCGGCTGGCTGCGGCGGCGGATCCGATCGGACTGGTCGGTGCTCGAGCTCGGCTCGGGGCGCTCGACCGTCTGGTTCGCGCGGCGGTCCGGATCGGTGCTCAGCCTCGAGGACAACGAGTACTGGTATCCGCGGACGCGAGAGCGGCTGGAGGAGCTCAGGATGGACAACGTCGACCTGAGGTTGAGGCGCGTCGAGGAGTTTCCGAAGGAGATTGCGGCGCTTCCGGATGATGCGTTCGACCTTGTGGTCGTCGACTTTCTCGAAGCCCCGACGTTGACGCGTGTCGATGCGCTCAAACCGGCGATGAAGAAGGTGCGGCCCGGCGGGTATCTGCTGCTCGACGATTCCGATCGGCCCGGGTACGCCGAGGCGTACGAGCTCCTCGCCGGCTGGAAGGAGCGGCGCTTCACCGGGATCAAGGACGAGTGGCCGGAGGCCTGCGAGACCGAGATCTTCAGGCGCCCGCGCAAATAGAAGGGCCCCCTTGCGGGGACCCTTCCTTAGCGAGCCTGTAAGCCGGATTCTGTCGGGGGCAGCCATCCATCTCTGCGGCCCACCTGGACCTCGCCGGGCGGGGTCGACGGTCCTGCTTGGCCTTGCACCGGGCGGGGTTTGCCGTGCGCGCCGCGTCACCGCGACGCCGGTGCGCTCTTACCGCACCCTTTCACCCTTGCCTGTGCGCGACTCACGTGTGGCCGCGCCATCGGCGGTCTGCTCTCTGTGGCACTTTCCCGCGAGTTTCCCCGGGTGAGCGTTACTCACCGCCCTTGCCCTGTGGTGTCCGGACTTTCCTCGAAGACTCCTTTCGTCTCCGCGACTACCTAGCTCGCAATTCCAGGGTACTCGTCGCGAAGACCAAGCAGCGCAAGGACGCAGCCCGGCCGGCGAAGCGAGCGCACTCAGAACGTGCGTGAGCGAGACGGCCGGGCGAGGACGACGCGATGCGCCGGTCTTCGCGGCGAGGGCGTCAGGCGAGCTGGGACCCACAGGTCTTGCAACCTGAGGTCACCAGCTCTCCGTGACACACCGGGCACTGCGCCCGGCCTCGAGCCGTCAGGGCCTCCCAGGCGCCGAGGATCGCGTCTTCCAGCGTCACCTCGGACGGCTCGAACAGGCGGGTCTCCACTTCAACCTCAAGGACGGTCACGAGACCCTCCTGAAAACTCCGACGACGCGCCCCAGCAGGCGTACGTCGCGGGTGCGAATCGGCTTCATGGTCTTGTTCTCCGGCTGTAGCCGGACCTGATCCTTCTCGCGGAAGAAGCGCTTGACGGTGGCCTCCTCGCCGACCAGGGCCACCACGATCTCGCCGTCGCGGGCACGTTCCATGGGGTGCACCACGACGAAGTCGCCATCCAGGATGCCGGCATCCTTCATGCTCTCGCCGCGCACCCGCAGGATGTAGTCGCCGTCCTCGCCGCCGACGATCTCCGGCACCTCGAGGTAGTCCTCGATGTTCTGCTCGGCCAGGATCGGCTCGCCGGCCGCGACGTGCCCGACCAGCGGCAGACCAGAGGGGCGGACAGCCTTCTTCGCGCGCTCCACCATCACCTCGAGTGCGCGCGGCTTGGATGGGTCGCGCTTGAGCACGCCGAGCGTCTCGAGCTTTGAGAGGTGAGCGTGCACGGTCGAGGAGGAATGCAGCCCCACGGCCTTGCCGATCTCGCGCACCGTCGGCGGGTATCCGTGGCGGCTCAGGTAGCGGCTGATGAAGTCGAAGATCTCCTTCTGGCGCTTCGTCAGGTCCTTGACGAGGTCCACTTAGTCCTCCTCAGTCAGCCGCGGATCGTATGCGGCGCTGCTTGCGATGGGCGAACACATGTTCGGAGAGTAGCGCGGCCCGCGGACGGTTGCAAGCAGCGTTCTGATCCGAACGATCTCCCCCGGCCGGTCGCCCGGCGAGCCGCATCGGGCCACTATCATCCGCGACCCTCGCGGCTGTGGCGGAACTGGTAGACGCGCAAGGTTGAGGGCCTTGTGGCCCTAACGGGCCGTGGAGGTTCGACTCCTCTCAGCCGCATCTCAGAGGCCCACCCAAAGCGGGGCCTGGTTTCGCCTACTTCTTCTTCTTCTTCTTCGCCTTCTTCGCCTTGCACTTCTGAGTTGACGTCGAGCTCAGGCTCGTGCCGTCGGCGAAGGATTCCGTCGCCACGTCGGTCCACTTCTTCTTCTTGCACCGGGCCATGACGTAGTAGGTCGGCTTGCCCTTCTTCTTGCCGGTCTTGACCTTGCCGATCGCCACCTCGAAGTGCGTGAGCGACGTCCCGGTGGGCGGAATCGGGGTGGTCAGGGTGTTGGTCTTGGTGTTCAGGGTGCCGATCCCGGTCGTGCTGAACGAATAGGTGCCGTTCGGCAGGAACAGGTCGGTATGGAAACCGATCGGCGGCACGCCGCCGCCAGTCGGCACGCCGTTGTACGCGGTCACCATCCCAGTGAGGCCGCCGCCATTGACCAGGACGCTGCCCGTGCCGATCTTGCTTGCGCCACAGCGGCTCATCGCGGTGGAATCCGGCACGGTGCTGATCCCGATCAGGTCGCACTGGGGCAGGTTGCCCGGCGTGAACTTGATGTCCTTGCTGAACTGAACGACGCTCGTGGTCGGCGTTGGTGCGAACCCGCCCGTGAACGTCGTATCGAGGGTGCTGGTGATCGCCGCTGGGCCGAACTTCTTGGCCGATTGCTTGTGCGGCGAGACGGCGGCTCCGTAGGTGAAGCCGGCGACGGCCGCCGAGGCCGTCCCGCTCACCCACAAGGCACCGATGACGCCGAGTGACGCCGCGAGCATGTACTTGGACTTACTCATGTCAACTGGCCTCCTTGCCTGCTCCTCACCCTTTTCAACTCGTGGCGCCGAGCCTAATACATGGGGGCGGTGGATTGCCACCGAGAAGTCTGCGAGCTCCGGCTACCCGGTGAGGCGAGTGAGCCAGACGCCGGAGAGGACCGGGATCGCCCCGGCCGAGTCGATGCCCCGGACAGATCCGTCCAGGCCGATGCCGGTGGCGGGACCCCCGACGGCCTCGAGCAGCGGATCGGAAGCGGCGGCGCGAAGCTCCGAGGGCCCGAGCGGGTCGGCCACCTGCACCGCGTCATCCTGCAGCAGGCGAAGGCGCTGCGATGGCTGACGGGCGACCACGAAGGTGACTCCGTCCAGCGCGGGCCCGAGCCCCAGTGGGCTCCCCCACCACCCAGCGAAGCGCGACAGCGTCATGCGGGCGGGGCCCGCCGGCCCCGGCTGGAAGGCGCCGGTCCCGGATCCCCCCGCGTCCGCGAGAAAGCGTGCCTTCTGCCCGTTCTCCGGATCGAGGGCCCGGGGAGAGACGATCGCGAGCCTCGGCGAGTTGAGTCGCCGAACCAGGTCGGGCAAAGGGCTGTCGAGCAGGAAGCGGACCTCGTCGGGTCGCGGCGCGTCCACCGCGAAGAGGTGAGGTAGAAGGCTTCGGCCCGCGGGGTCCGACTGCCAGCGCCGGGAGTTGGCGAGAACGGCCGCGGCGTTGAACGGCGTGCCGTCCTGAAAGCGCACGCCCGACCGGAGAGTGACCGTCCAGGTGGTCCGATCGCGCGACGGGTGCGCCGCCAGCGCGAGGCCCGCCTGCGGGGCGGCCGCGCCATAGGGCCTCGAGAGCCGCTCGACCAGCGGCTCGTACACCTGGCGGGTGACGGTGAGCGCGGCGCGGCTCTGGGCGGCCAGGGGGTCGAGGGTCGAGGGCAGCGCCGGGAGGGCGTAGGCGAGCGTGCCTCCCCCGCCGGCGGGCGGCAGCTGGGAGCTGGTCTGAGCTCCACCGCCCGCCGATCCGCCGCAGCCGGCCAGCCCCGACAGGGCCAGGAGAGCCAGAAGCGCGGCGGCGCGCCGCATCATGCCTACAACTTCAGGATGACGATCGCGTTCAGCGCCCAGAGGACGCCGAAGAAGATGGTCCACCGGGTCAGGTTCCGCTCGACCAGCGAGCCGCCTCCGAAGGCGCTACCGCCACCGCCGATGCCGAACGCACCGGAGAGGCCGGCGTCCTTGCCGGAGTGCAGGAGCACCAGGAAGATCAGAATCACCGAGATTGCGACCTCGACCACGCTGAGCACGGTTGCCATGGCGCGGAAGTGTAGAGATCAGCTCCCCCGGGGCCGCGACTCGGGAACCGGGCAATGAAGGAGCGGGATTCCGCACGTTGGCGAGTTACGCACCCCCGTAAGTGCATAAGTCGCCAAATGTGCCCCGGACACCTTCATTGCCGCCTTCGATGCAGCGCCTACGGCGCACCCCTGCGTGCGCGTAGCCGGTCGATCCGCTTGAGGATGTCGACCGCCTCGCCGCGCAGCTCCCGATCGAGGCGCTTGAAGTCCTCATCGGAGAGCTTGCCGGATGCATGGTCCGCCTCGACGTCTCTGATCTGCCGGTACTTGGCTTCCTTGCGGGCCTCCAGGTCAGCCAGCTCCGCGATTGCGGGATCCTCATTGCCGGTTTCGATGGATCGCCCGCGCAGCGGCGCGGTCACGAACCAGGCGACCAGCACGACGATGGCGGCTGCGAGCAGGAACTCCAGCATGGCGTGAGGCTAGGCCCAGGCGGCCTAGGAGGGCGGCGTGGCGGTCCCCAGCTCCTTGCCCAGTCGAGCTCGGTACGCGGCCTCCAGCCGGCGGCGGGACTCGAGGGCGGGCCAGCCCGCCATCACCGCTCCGGCCACCGCGATCAGCGCGCCGATCCAGATCCAGCCCACCAGCGGGTTCACGATCACACGGAAGTTGGCCGGCGGCGGGGCCTGCGCGTAGTGCTGGGCGAGCGCGAGGATGGCGAGTCCCTGGGCATCCGGGGGCAGGTTCGCGAGCTGGCGATTGCCGCGGATGATCGCCGGGTTGAGCGAGGAGAGGTCGGGCTGGAAGGCGGTCCAGAGGTCCCCCCCGGCCCCGGTCTTGAGACCCACCTCGCTGGTCGACTCGCCCATGAAGTAGCGACCGATCGCCCCGGCGGTCGGGTCCTGGGTCGGGTAGTAGTTGCGCGCCGGGTTGAGCGTCGCGAAGCGCTTGCCGTCACGGGTGACGTCCAGCCGCGCCGCGAACGCGATTCGCTCGTTCTGCGGGTCCGCCGTCAGCTTCCGGTAGGCGATCGTGTAGTCGCCGACCTTGGCGGACTGGCCGACCTGCAGGCGCAGGTCGCGGTTTGTCTGGAAGCTCGAGGAGGCTGCGATCCCGATCAGGGTGAGCGCGATCCCGGCGTGGACGATGTAGCCGCCGTAGCGGCGGCGGTTGCGCCCGACGGCGTTCGCGAGCGCGCGTGGGTACGCCTCGCCCGTCAGCGCATGGCGGGTGGATCCGGCTCGCCAGAACTCGCCGAGCAGGGCGGCGAACGTGAATGCGGCGAAGCCGAAGACGAACAGCGCCCAGAGGTGGCTCCCCGCGTCGCTCACCGCCAGCAGCACCGCGATCGTCACCGCCGTCGCGATGCCGGGCCAGACCAGCAGCCGGCGGGCCGCTCCGCCGCTCAGACGCCCCCAGGCGAAGAGCGGCCCGATCCCGGTGAAGAGGACCAGCAGCACCCCGATCGGCGTCACGTAGCGGTCGAACCAGGGCGCCGCCAGCGAGTGGCGATCGCCGGTGAAGAACTCCGAGACCAGCGGGAAGAAGGTCCCCCAGAAGATCACCAGCACCAGCCCCACAAGCAGCAGGTTGTTGACGAAGAAGATCGATTCGCGCGAGAGCAGCGATTCGATCCTGCGCTCCGGCCTCAGCTGGTCGAGGCGCGTGACGATCAGCAGCGTGGCGCCGATCGCCGTCACCGCGATCAGCGTCAGCAACGGCCCGCCGACCGTGGATGCGCCGAAGGCGTGGATCGACTGCAAGACCCCCGAGCGCACCAGGAACGTACCCAGCAGGCAAAGGCAGAAGGTCGCCGAGATCAGGCTGACGTTCCAGACCTTCAGCATCCCGCGCTTCTCCTGCACCATCACCGAGTGCAGGAAGGCGGTGCCCATCAGCCAGGGCATCAGGGCCGCGTTCTCCACCGGATCCCAGCCCCAGTAGCCGCCCCAGCCGAGCTCCTCGTAGGACCAGCGGGAGCCGAGCAGCAGCCCGATGCCGAGAAAGGTCCAGGCGATCAGCGCGAAGTTGCGGGTGGTCCTGATCCAGCTCGCGTCGAGCTTGCGGACGATCAGCGCCCCGACGCAGAAGGCGAACGGGATCGACCAGAGCACGTAGCCCGAGTAGAGCATCGGGGGGTGCACCGCCATGTAGGGATTGCGCAGCAGCGGCGTCAGGCCTACGCCCTCCGCCGGGGCCGGATCGAGGTGCCCGAACGGCTGAGCCTTGACGATCATCAGCCCGATGAAGAACGACCCGAGCCCGGCCAGGACCGCAGTCGCCCAGGGCACGATCTCGCGATGACGGCGGCGGGTCATGTAGAGCACACCGCTCGACGCCAGCGACAGCACCCAGGCCCAGAGCAGCAGCGAGCCCTCCTGGCTCGACCACATCGCGGTCAGCTTGTAGAAGGTCGGCGTGGTCGTCGAGGAGTGATCGGCGACCAGCGCGAAGTGGAAGTCGTCTCGGAGGAAGGCGATCTCGAGGATGACGACCGCGGTGGTGAGCAGCCCGGCCACGGCGTAGACGGCGCGGCGGGACGAATCGACCCAGCGGCGATCCCCCGTCCTTCCGCCGTAAACGCCGGCGCCCGCCGCGTAGAGCGCGCAGAGCAGGGCCGCGGCCAGCAATGCGGAGCCGAAGATCGTCAGCTGGACTGCCCCGGCGTCGTGGTGGTGAACTTGGACGGGCACTTCGTGATCAGGCTGTCGCGCTGCCCGACGAAGGTGCCGTCCTGGAGCTTGCCGGTGACGATCACCTCGCGTCCGTCCCGGAACGGATCGGGAACCGTCCCCGTATAGGCGACCGGGATCGGGTGCGACCCGTCGCGGTCGGAGATGCGGAAGTCGAGCTGGTCGCCGGAGTGGTGGATCGAGCCGGGGACGACGTCGCCCGTCAGCTCATAGGTCCCATTGGGGCTGGCCTGGAGGAGCTGAGACGGCTCCTTCGCCTCGGTCGAGGCGGAGAACGACGTGTAGACGAGGCCCGCGGCCAGGAGGACGGCGGCCGACAGGGCAACGATGAGGCGAATCTTGCGCTTGCGAGATGGGTCCACGGGCGGCTACGGATTATCGCAACCGTTACCTAAAGGCTTGGCCTCACGGCTCGGCGGACTCGGTTTCGACTGTGGCCGGGGAGCCGTTCGCCGTCGCCGCCGACTCGTCTTCGGGCTCGGGATCCGCCGCGGTATGCACTCGGTTTCGGCCGGCGCGCTTGGCTGAATAGAGGGCGCGATCGGCCTTGCGAAGCAGATCCTCGCGGCCGACAGCATCGTCGGGGAATGAGGCGACGCCGAAGCTCGCGGTGATGCCCTGTTGCAGGTCCGGGATGCGAAGGTCCGAGATCGCGGACCGCAGCTTCTCGGCAACGAGCCGGCCGCTATTGGTGTCGTCACCCGGTAACAGCACCATGAACTCCTCGCCACCGTCGCGGGCCGCGAAGTCGTTCTCGCGGATGGTGTGCCCGACGGCCGAGCCGATCGCCGCAAGGACCTCGTCGCCCTTCGGGTGTCCGAAGGTGTCGTTGACTCGCTTGAAGTGGTCGAGATCGAAGAGCACGAGTGCCAGAGGCTTCGAGGTGCGAGCCGAGTTGGCGACCATGTGCTTGAAGGTGTCGTCGGCCGAGCGCTTGTTGGGTAGGCCGGTGAGCTTGTCGCTCGACGCTCGGCGCTCGGCGATCGCGAGGTTGCGCAGGTGGGCGACGACCGGTGCCGCCTCGCCGACGCTCTCGGAGACGGTCCGCTCCGTGGAATCATCGAACCGCCTCTGGCCACGAATCAAGACCGAGCCGATGACCTCGCCACCCACGATGGCCGGGACGCAGAGCGAGCGGCCGCCGATCTTTCCGCAGATGTCGCACCGCAGCAGATCGTCCGCTCCCGTGCCGCCGGTGGACGCCTTCGCGGTCCTGACGGCGAGGCAATCGTCGGGCTTGGCTCCCTCAACCGCCTTGCCCAGGGGGCTGTCCTCATCGAGGGTTGTCGTCGGCTCGAGCCGGTCGGCGCTGTTGTTGCGATTGAAGACCGAGACCTCAGAGCCGGGCACCGAGCGCTCGAGATGGGCCTGCACCAGGCTGTACGCCTCCGGCTCGGTGCGAGCCGCCTGCAGGCCCTCGCCGAAGCGCCGGATCCGGCGACGGCGGCGGTCGGCGCGTCGCGCGGCGAGCCCAAGGGCGATGATCACGAGACCCAGGACACCGATCGCGCCGAGAGAAACCAGGCTGGTCTCCCTCTGGGTGCTGCGGCGCTCCTCGTCGATCACGGACGAGACGTGAGCATTCGAGGCGATCACTTGGTCGAAGGCTCGGATTCTGCGCTGCTGATCGGCGATCGATCCCTGATGGCCGGTTGCCTGACGCTGGTGCACGGCCTTCGCGTCGAGCGTCTGCTGGACTTTGACCAACTTCGCCAGCTGATTCACCGCTGCCTGCTCGTTGCCGCTGCTCGCAATGTCCTTCAGGCGGGTCACGGCCCGCTCGACTTGGAGCTGCGCCCCCTCGTACTGCCCCAGCGTCCGCGGATCACCACTGACGACGAATGCCTCGGTGCCTTCCACCAGCCTGTGCATCGCGTCCTGTACGGACTGGTTGGCAGTGTTCTCGTTGAACGACTCGTCGCCGGTTCGGCGCTGGGTCCGATCTGTCAACACGATCGCCGCGGCGATCGCCACGACGAGCCCGCAGAGCAGCCAAAGATTCGAGGCACGAAACCTCACATTTTTGGTATCGACGGCCCCAGCCGTGCGTATTACCGTAGAAACCCGCATCCCACCGCGACAATCAGGCGAACTAACGCCCGAGCTTGCGGAGGGCCGAGCGAACGGCGAAGAAGCTCGGGCGGGGCGAGAAGTCACGCCGGAGCAGGCCGAAGCGGTTGTCCCAGACGTTCGTGTCGTTCCCGGCGTCGCGCAGGTCGTAAGCGGTGAGGCCCTTGACGTAGCGCCAACCGGCTGCCGCGCGGAAGCTGTCAGCGAGCGATCGCGCCTGGCGGCCCTCCGAGACGCAGTGGGGCCGGGTGGGACAGACAGAGTAACCGAACTCGGTCAGCCAGAGGCCCTTCGAGCGATTGCCCGCCGCGAGCATGGCCCGGTGAATCGAGTCGACGCGGTTCTCGAAGAGGTCGCGGTGCTCCTTCCAGCGGCTCCGGGGAGTGAAGCCCGCATTCATCTGGAAGTCATAGGGGTGGATCGAGATGCCGTCGTAGCCGCGGATCCCGTCGGCGTAGAGCCGGCGCAGGTAGCCGACGTCGGCGGCGCCGATCGAGCCGACCAGCATCTGCGTCCGCGAGCCGATGCGATTCGCGGCCGCGGTCGCGGCGTTTGCCAGCGCCACGTAGTCGGATGCGGAGCCGTGCCAGAAGCCGGTCAGGTTCGGCTCGTTCCAGACCTCGAGGGCGTGGATACCGGGCCAGCGCTGAAGCATCCTCTCGACGATCGACCCGTAGGTCGCAGGGTCGTTGGGCGGATCGACGGTGCCGGCCCCGGGCGGGCACTTGGTTTGCGGGCCATCCGCCGCGGCCCAGCACGGCGTGATCATCAACGTGACCAGCACCTTGATCTGACACGAGGAGGCCTGGCCGAGCACCTGATCGATGCGGCTCGCGTAGCCCTCGTCGATGCGGCCCTGGACCGGCTCGAGCCGGTTCCACTTGACGGTGAACCGCACCAGGTCGGCGTCCACGCGGCACGCCGACTCGAGCTCGCGGGCCGAGGTCGCGTCGTCCATCCCCGCCGAGCCGGGCCACTCCCAGTTCGGCGTCAGGTTGACGCCGCGGAGCTGCTTTGCGGCACGCGGACCCGCCTTGTCCGCCTTGCGCTTCGCGGCGACGTCACCTGCCCAGATCCCGGCGGCGATCGCGACGAGCGCGATCGCCGTGCAGAGCATTGAGATTCGAGTTCTCTGGACGGTCGCGCTCATCGGGCTTTCCGGCTACGGCTCTTCCCTGTGGAAGCTTTGGTGGGCATCCTTGCCCTGAGCTTTTCCAAGCCGGGCATCCTTGCCCTGCTGTCATCGTCGCCAAGGCCAGAGCGCCCGACATCTGCAATTGGCCGCAGAGCTGGTAGGTGAAGTCCCGCACGGCACCAGCTATTGACGACCCCGCGATACCGACAATGACGGCCTGAGCCGAGGGCGGCTAGCCTCCGTGCCGCCTTGGCGACGCTGGACCCAGTCGTGATCCTCTGCGGGGGGCGGGGCACCCGCCTGAGCGAGCGAACCGAGTCGATCCCGAAGGCGCTGGTCGAGATCGGCGGCCGCCCCATCCTATGGCACGTGATCTCGATCTACGCCGAGCAGGGTTTCTCGCGGTTCCTGCTGCTCACCGGCTACAAGGGGGAGCAGATCTCCAGCTGGGTTGCCGGGACCCCCTGGCCCGATGGGGTCGAGGTGAGCTGCATCGACACCGGCCTCGACACTCCGACCGGCGGCCGCATCAAGGCGGCGCAGGATCGGATCGGGAGCGAGCCCTTCTCCGCCACCTACGCCGACGGGGTCGCGGACATCGACCTGGCCGCGCTGGACGGCTTCCACCGCGGGGGCGGTTCCGTCGCGACGATGACGGTGGTGCGCCCCGAGCTCCAATTCGGCGTGGCGGATCTCGGCGACGGGGATCGGGTCCGGGGCTTCCACGAGAAGCCGCGGGTCGACAGCTGGATCAACGGCGGCTTCTTCTGCTTCGAACCCGGGGTCTTCGATTACCTCGCCGAGGACAGCGTCCTCGAGCGCGAGCCGCTCGAGAGGCTCGCCGCCGACGGGCAGCTGCGGGCGTTCCGGCATGAGGGGTTCTGGGACTGCATGGATACCTACAAGGACGCCGTCCTGCTCAACGACCTGTGGGAGAGCGGCGACCCCCCCTGGCAGGCGACGCCGTGAGGGCGCTGGTCACCGGGGCGAGGGGATTCGCTGGGTCCTGGGTCGCCAGGGCACTGCTCGACTCGGGGGCGGATGTGACCTCCCTCGATCGCGGCGGCGATCCGCCGAGCGGGCTCGAGCTGCTGGGCATCGCGGGCGCCGTCCACGATGTCACCGGCGACCTGCGCGACGGCGATCAGATCCTGTCCGTCCTCCGCGAGGACTCGATCGACACGGTCTTCCACCTCGCGGCCCAGGCGATCGTCGGCGACGCGAACGCGTCCCCCGTCCCGACCTTCGAGGCCAACATCCAGGGAAGCTGGGTGCTGCTGGAGGCCTGCCGGCAGGCCGATGTCGGCGCGGTGGTCGTCGCCTCGTCCGACAAGGCCTACGGCCCCCACGACGAGCTGCCCTACACCGAGGGCTCGGCCCTGCAGCCGATCTATCCCTACGACGTCTCGAAGGCGGCGACCGACCTGATCGCACGCAGCTACTGGCACACCCACGGACTGCCGGTGGCGGTCACCCGCCTGGCCAACATCTACGGCGGCGGCGACCGCAACTTCTCCCGGCTGATCCCGGAGGCGGTCACCGCCGTGCTCGACGGGCGCCGCCCGGTGATCCGCTCGGACGGCTCGCCGGAGCGCGACTTCCTCTACGTCGAGGACGCGGCCTCCGCCTATCTGGCGATCGCCGAGGCGCTGGCCGGCGGCCGAGCGGCGGGCGAGGCCTTCAACGCGGGCTGGGGCCGCCCGACCCCGGTGCGCGAGGTGGTGGAGACGATCTGCGAGCTGGGACCCGGCGACGTCGAGCCGGACTACCGCGGCGCCGGCAACCCCGGCGGGGAGATCGAGCGCCAGTACCTCGACTCGACCAAGATCCGCGCGGAGATCGGCTGGGAGCCGAGCGTCGAGCTCCGGGATGGCCTGGGCCGAACCCTCGACTGGTACCGCGCTCATCCCGAGGTGAGGCCCGGTTCGTGAGCGCTACGAGCAGCCCGGCTAGGCTGAGCGGATGCCGACCCCCCGGAAGGCCGCCGCGCTGTTGCGCTTCATCTGGCTCCGTCTCCGCTGCCGTGACTTCGATGGCCGGCCGTTCTTCATCGGGCCGCGCTCGAGGTTCCGCGTCTCACGCAGTGCGCGCGTCGCCGTCGGCCGGCATGTGACCCTGGTTCGCGACTTCGACGGCCGCCTCAGGGGCGAGCTCGAGGTCGGTGACTACGTCTGGTTCTCGCCAGGCTGCACCCTCGCCGTCCACGAGAGCGTCTCGATCGGCAGCAACTGCGTCTTCGCCGAGTACGTCTCCATTCACGACAACAACCACGCCGGGGGCGCGCTCCAGGAGCCGCTGGCGGGGCGGGGGTTCGAGACGGCGCCGATCAGGATCGGCCGGAACGTCTGGGTCGGCGCGAAGGCGACGATCCTGAAGGGCGTGACGATCGGCGACAACGCGATCGTCGGCGCCAATTCCGTGGTCACCCGGGACGTCCCGGCCGGCGCTACGGTCGCGGGCGCTCCTGCACGTGAGCTCGGCCCAGCGCAAACTCGACAAGGCGCCCTAAGGGCCTGAACGGGAGCAGCGTCGTGGCGACGTTGCGCCCGAGCTCCGCGAAATCGAGCTTCTGAATCAGCTCCTCCGCCTCCTCCCTCTCCTTGTTCGAGAGCCGCGACGGGCGGCCCCGCGACCTGCGGATCAGCTCTCGGAGCCTGCGCCGCTCGTCCGGCTCGAGCCGGCGCCAGTGGCGGTTGGCGAGCCAGGTGACCTGGATAGCCGCGATGAACCAGAGGCGCTCGGCCAGCCAGCGGCTGCGGGCGGCGGCGCGCCTGCCGCTCCACGCGATCAGCCGGTTGACGCCGCGAAAGAACATCGCCCCTTTGGTTACCCCGAACGGTGCCGCGCATGCCGCCACATCGGAGGATGGGGAAGGACGCGCATCAGGTACGGCAGGGCCTCGGCGAGATCGTGCTTCGCGTAGGCGGCCGCGTGTGTGCCAGGCCGGTCGACGAAGACATGTGGGATCCCGAGCTCGGTCAGCCGGCGATCGAGGTTGAGGTTCGTCTGCTCGATGTCCGCCTCGAACGGATCGGGGCCTCCGCCGTACGCCCCGCCCGGCTGCCCGTTCCCGGTGAAGAGCAGCACCCGGGTGTACCCGAGCAGGGGTGCGAGGTCGACTGGGTTATGCACCTGCCATCGTGCCTCCTGGGTCTCGGGCGGGCCCCATACGGCCGGGTTGCCCGCGGGCGTTCGCTGAGTCTCGAACACCGACCGGAGCGGCGGGTAGTCCGAGTCGACCGAGCCCGAGAAGCTCGCCGCGACCGAGAACAGCCCAGGGTGCCGCGCCGCGTAGCTGAGCGCGCCGAAGCCGCCCATCGAGTACCCGGCGACCGCTCGGGCCCGGCCGACGGCCTTGGCGCGGAAGCGGGAGTCGATCCAGGGGATCAGCTCACCCGTGTGGTAGGTCTCCCACATCGGCGGCCCTCCCTCGCCGTCGTTCCACCAATCGGAGTAGAAGCCGTATGCGCCCGCGTCGGGCGTGACCACGATCAGCGGCATCCGCTTCGTCAAGCTCAGCGCGGTCTTGGTCCAGCTCGCGTAGTTGCCATTGGCGCCGTGCAGCAGATAGAGGACGGAGTAGCGCCGCTTGTCATCGCGGTAGCCGTTGGGCAGCACCACCCTGACGTGGGTGGGCTCGCTGAGCGACGACGTCGAGAGCGTGAACTCGAGCAGCCGCGGCTTCAGGCGAGCCGCGCTCTGCACGTCCAGTGCCTCCGCCGAGGCGGCTGGCGGGAGCACGACGATCAGCGCGAGGGCGAGTGTGGACGCGAGGCGGCGGGCTCGGCTCATGCGGGTTTGAACAGGCAGGGAGTGCGAAGAGAGCGGCGGACGGGACTTGAACCCGCTACCTCGAGCTTGGGAAGCTCGCGCTCTACCAGGTGAGCTACCGCCGCGCGCTCGCGACATTCTAGGTCCGTGGCGCCGCGTCACTAGCCTTCCCCCGGTGAGCTCGAAGTCATTCGCGGTGGTGATCGCCGTCCTGGCGGTCATCGGCCTGCTCGGATTTGGGCTGCTCAGCAAGGGCGAGGCGTCGCTGTCCCTCGGCGATCCGGCGCCGGACAAGCAGCTCACCGACCTCGGCGGCCCGGGCGCCGGGCAGATCGCGGACTACCGCGGCAAATGGGTGCTGGTCAACTTCTGGGCCTCGTGGTGCGGGCCCTGCAAGGCGGAGGCGCCCGACCTGCAGGCCTTCCAGGTGGCGAACCGGGACCGGAACTTCACGGTTCTCGGCATCAACCTCTTCGACTCGACCGACCATGCGATCGCCTTCGTGCACCGCTACGGCCTCACCTACCCGCAGCTCCACGATTCGGGCGGCGACGATCGCAAGGACGCCTACGGGATGACCGGCTTCCCGGAGAACTTCCTGATCGACCCCCAGGGGCACGTCGCCCTGATCCGGCGCGGCCCGGTCGACGCGAGCTATCTCGACCAGACCGTCGAGCCGCTGATCCGGTCGGGATCGTGAGCGGCGTCTCCCGGCGGCTGTCGGCGCTTGGTGGGATCGCGACGCTCGTCGCACTGGTCGCGTTCGTATCGAGCGCCTCCGCCTGCACCCCCCGCACCAACCTGCCCGACGTGGAGGACGAGGTGATGTGCACGATCTGCGGGACGCTGCTCGAGGAATCCGACTCCCCACAGGCCGAGGGCGAGCGCTCGCTGATCCGGAAGCTTGTCGCCGAATGCCAGACGAAGGACCAGATCAAGGACGCCCTGGTCGCCCAGTACGGACCGCGGGTGCTCGCCACCCCGAGCGGGCACGGCTTCGACCTCACCGCCTGGATCGTCCCGGGACTGCTGATCGCCCTCGCCATCGTCGGGCTGGGGGTTGGAGCCACCCGGCTCGCCCGCCGCTCCGGCCCACCCGATCCCCCGGCGCCGCTCGATCCCGGCGACGAAGCGCGGCTCGAGCGGGACATCTCCTCCTACGACCTCTGAGCTCAGTCGCCGAGCAACACCGCGAGGAAGCGCGAGGAGAACTCCCGCGCCGCGTTCACGTCGAATAGCTCGGGCCCGCAGCGCAGGGTGACGAACAGCCCCGCCTCCGAGGCCCCGATGCCGAGCGCCACACCGGCGGGCATCCGGACCGGCGGCGAGAACCAGAGCGCCTCGATGGGCAGGTCGGGACCGAGCCGCGCCGGCAGCTCCGGCCGGCCGACGTTGGAGAGCACCGCGGTCTCGGGGGCCTCCTCGGAGGGTGCCGGCAGCAGCGGCCCGAGCAGCCGCCGCAGCCAGACCGGTATGACACCGCCGGAGGCGAGCATCTGCGCGAAGTCCTGCGCCTTCAGGCGCTGGGTGCGCTCGGCCACGGCCCGCTGGGCCGCGTCGAGGTCGGTCTGCGCGTCCGGCGGGATCGAGACCGACAGCGTGGCAGCGAGGTTGGCGAGCAGCTCGCCGGACCACTCGTCCGGGCGGATGTTGACCGGCACCGTGAGCTCGATCGGCCCAGGCGAGACAGCGTGTTCGTCGTTCCAGCCGCGAATTGCGACCGCGAGCGAGGCGAGCAGGAGGTCGTTGAACGTCGCCGGGGCCCGGCGACGCGCCCTGGCCCGCTCGACTTCATCCGGAGTCAGGCTGGTCAGGCGGAGGGCCGCGGTTCCCCCGGTCCGTCCCCCGTCCGGCGCGATCCGAACGGCGAGCCCCGCGCCCTCCTCCCCGAGCCGCGAGCGCTCGCGGATCCGCTTGATGCGGTCGCCGAGGGTCCGCCTGCCGGCGAACTCGCGCAGGTCCCGCATGCGGAGCGGGTCGACCTCCGGGACCGGATCGGGCTCGCCCGCGTACGCGCGCAGGATCGAGGCGAGCAGCCGGAAGGCGCCGATCCCGTCGCCGACGCCGTGGTTGAGGTTGAGGATCAGGGCGTCCCTGCCGGGGCAGCGGCCGAGGGTCAGCGAGAGAGGCGGCGCGGCATCAAGCGATGGGGCCGATGAGAGCGCTCGCTCGCGGAGCTCGTCCAGCTCCGCGTCCCCGGAACATTCGACGACCTGCGGCGGCCGCACCGCCGGCGAGTCGGCGATCACCCAGTTGCGATCGCCCTCCGGCCCCTCGGAGAGGGAGGCGCGCGCCATCGGATGGCGCACGAGCGCGGACGCGACCGCCGACTGGAGCCGCACGAGCTCGAGTCGCCCACCGACCCAGACCTCGGCGTGAACGCTCCACGGCTCCCCGGGCCGGTCGAGCCGCAGGAAGAGCTCGTCCTCCTCTGTGACCCGGGCGTGCTCAGGCACCCGGCGATCCTCCCAGACGGCGCTGCTAACTTGCGCCGCCGTGGCGAGCCCGAGCGAACCAGGGACGGATCCGACCTTCTCCGTGGTGATCCCGACGCAGGGGCGTCCGCGGACGCTGGCGCGGACGCTCGCCTTCGTCCTCCAATGCGATCCCCCGCCCGCGGAGGTCGTCGTTGTGGACGGAGATGGAACCAGCGAGCAGGTCGTCGAGGCCGCGCGCTCGAACGGCGGTCCGGCGATCCAGCACCTGACCGGCGGCCAGCCGCGCTCCTACAACCGCAACCTGGGCGCGGAGCACTCGACGGGGGAGGTCGTCGTCTTCCTCGACGATGACGCCAGGGCCCTGCCGTCGTTGTTCGGAGCGCTTGCCCGGGCCTACGCCGACCCCGGCGTCGTCGGCGCGACCGGGCGGGTGATCGAGCCGGGCCGGCGGAAGTTCGGTGGCGTCTCCTCCCGCATCAGGCGGGCGCTCTTCCCGGGCGGGCTCGACGGGACGATGACCAGCTTCGGCTACCCGCGCCGTATCGTGGAACCCGAGCGCGAGTGGGACGTCGAGTGGATGCAGGGCTGCTTGATGAGCGCCCGCCGCGATGCCGCGATCCAGACGCGCCACGACGAGAACCTGCCGAGCTCAATGGACGGCGAGGACGAGGACTTCGCCTACCGGCTCTCGCGACTCGGGCGCCTCCGGTACCTGCCCAACGCGATGGTGATTCACGAGCTGATGGGACTGGCCGAGAAGCACCGCGACCAGCGGCGCTTCGATCGCAACGTGGTGGTGTCCCGCGCCTACCTCCTCCGCAAGAACTTCGAGATCACCCCGCTGGTGGCCGCCCGCTTCGCCGGGCTGCTCGCCGTCCTGATCGGCCATCGGGCCATGAACCGGGAATGGAGCGGCGTCCAGGGCCTGATCGACGGAATCCGCGCCGTCTGGCGCGAGCGCCACACCCCGCTGGACGAGTTCATCGCCGCCTGCCGCGGCGCGGAACTGGCCGTCTAGCCGCCGGTCCGTTCGCGATTGAGGCGAGCCGAAACCGCCGCTTTGCATGGAAAGCAGCGGTTTTCGGACCAGAAATCGACAATACTGGTCCCGGTGAACACAGGGAGGATCCGATTTAGGCGGGGCCCAGACGCGGGATAATCCAAGGATGTCCGTGGGGGAGGAGGAATTCCGGGTTTTCCGCGAGCTCTGCGATGCGTTCAACAGTCTCCGAAGAGGCGACCTCGATGATCCCTTTACAGCCAAGCCGTTCCAGTATCTCCACGAGGACGTCGAGCTAGAGGACTATCCCGCCATTCCGGGTGCGACCTGGCACGTCGGGTACCCAGGCGCTCTCCAATGGACCACGAATCTCTGGGAGTCCTTCGAGGACTTCCGCCTGGAGCCACGAGAATTCATCCCTGGGAGACGCGGCCGCTTCGTGTGCATCACCGACACTCTCGGGCAAGGTCGCCGCAGTGGCCTCGAGCTCAGCCTGACTGCCTATGCAGTTGTCACCGTCGAGGGGGGCAGAATCAGGCGCATCGCGATCACGACCGACCAGCGGGAGGCTCTCGAAGCGGCGGGAGTGCCGGAGTAGAACCCTCCTCAAATCCCAATCAAGATCAGCGTCATCGCGGCAGCCGTACTCAAGTGCCACACCGCATGGGGCCAATCCCCAGGTCTGTGCCAGATCCAGAAACCGACGCCGAATAACACCCACGCCCCGAGCAGCCACGCCCAGGCTCCCTGCCACAGCGCCACCCCCGATACCGGCACGAGCAGCGCGGCGATGAGCTTGTGGGAGTAGAAGCCGACGATGGTGAAGCCTCCGGCCACGGCCAATCCTTGGACGACCACCCCAAACGGAAGACCGATGAGAGCGCAGGTGGAGGCCAGCATCCCCGCGCCGTCTAGCTGCTTGTCATTTGCGTAGGCGTGGAAGAGAAAGGTGCCGATCACCAGCACAAAAAAGGCGAATGCGGCGTTGGGGTGATCGGGCAGCAGGATCACCGCAGGTACAAGGTAGGCGGCGGCCGTGGAAATACTCAGCGTGCCGTGAGTCTGGGTCACATGAGGCGGGTCGCTGAAAGCCATACCCCTCACAGGCATCTTTGCAGCCGCTCTTTCAGAGTTCAAGCGGGTCCTCGGTGCTTGGCACCAAAGCCGCTTTGGACGAGAAGCAGTGGTCCTGCTTCGCATGGAAAGCAGCGGTCTGCGCGAGATACTGCACGGGCGATGTCGGAGGAGAAATTCGAGGCGGTTCGGGGCTTCTACCGGGCTTTCGACAGGTGGCTTGCCTCCCTTAGCTCGGATCCTGCCGAGGGGGTAGAGCAGTCGCCGGAACTGGAGGAGATGTTCGATCACCTGGACCCTGATGCCGAATGGGATTGGCTTCCGAGCACGAACACCTTCAAGGGCCGCGAGCAGCTTCTGGAGGCGGTGGCGGACTGGTTCGAAACCGTGAGCACCTGGAGCGTGGAGATCGAGGAGTTGATCGACTGCGGCGGAGACCAAGTCCTGATGGTCTCGCGCGTCGAGGCGCGCGGCAAGGGCAGCGGCACCCCCTTCGCTCAGCGCGTCTTCTCCGTAATCAGCATTCGCAACGGCAAGCTCGCCCGATTCAAGGACTACACGGAGAGAGCCAGCGCCCTCAAGGCCGTTGGGCTCTCGGAGTAGGCGCCGACGAGAGACCGCTGCTCTGGACGAGAAGCGGCGCTTTTTCCGGCCCAACTGGCTGCCCAGCGGGCCTTCTTCCCGAGTGCGCCGATGAGCGATGAATTCATCCGAGGAGATCGGTCTCTACCGTCATGAGCGATAGAAAAGTAGTTCTCAAAATGGTCATGTCCCTCGACGGTTTCGCCACCAGCCCCGACGGGACCCATGAGTGGATGTTCGAGTGGTTCGGCGACGACTCGGGTGAGTGGAACCTCCGCGCGCTTGAGGAGGCCGGCGTTCACGCGATGGGCCGCCGCAGCTACGAGATCATGGGCCCGCACTGGGCCGCGTCCGAGGGGCCGATCGCAACCGCGATGAACGAGACGCCGAAGGCTGTCTTCTCCCACACCCTGGAGAAGGCGGAATGGGGGCCGGCCGAGATCTTCGGCGGGGACCTGGGCGCGGAGATCGCGGAGCTGAAGGCTCGGGACGACGAAGGAACCGTCCTGGTCCACGGCGGCCCCACCTTCGCCATGTCGCTGACCCGTCTGGGCCTCGTCGACGAATACCAGCTCACCACAGTCCCGATTGCGATCGGCGCGGGCCGCAGCCCATTCGCCGAGCTGGACGAGCACCTGAAGTTCAACGTCGTCGACGAGGCGCGTTTCCGGAGCGGGGCCCTCGCGCAGATCCTGGTGCCGAGGCGATGAGCGACTGAACGGAGCAGTCGGATGAGCATCGACACGCTGTAGTTTCGGCACATGGCACTACGTATGGACAACGTAGGCATCGTCGTTGAGGATTTGGCGGGGGCAATCGAGTTCTTTCGCGAGCTCGGGCTCGAGCTCGAAGGACAGGCGACGGTAGACGGAGAGTGGTCGGGGCGTATTACTGGACTGCGCGACCAGCAAGTCGAGATCGCCATGATGCGCACCCCGGACGGCCAGAGTCGACTCGAGCTTTCGCGATTCGTCACGCCACCTGTTGCCGCTGACCACCGGAACGCCCCCGTGAACGCTCTGGGCTACCTGCGTGTCATGTTCGCCGTTGACGACATCGACGATACGCTCGCCCGGCTCCGCGAACACGGCGCACAGCTCGTGGACGAAGTGGTCCAGTACGAAGACGTGTACCGGCTCTGCTACATCCGGGGGCCCGAAGGACTTCTAATCGGCCTGGCCCAGGAACTCGGCTGAGCCGCACCGCGGCTTCTCGTCCAAAGGGACTATTTCGGGAGCCGGGCGGCTTCGAAAGCCTCAGCTCTCTCTTGGAACATCTCGAGCCGAGTGGTCAATCCATTCTCGACTGTGAAGACGAATGTGCTTTTCGCGACGACTTCGATCCCGTCACGCCCGCGCATGTGAGCGGTATTGGGAACCACGACGCGGTGGCCCACCTGCGTTAACTCGTGGGTCTCGAGTTCGACCGTTTCGAAGGTGGACCAGAACTCGCTCCAAAACGACTCGAGCCCATGATGGCCACGGTAGACACCTTTCAGTGGGCCATTCGAGCGTGACCAGTCGAGTTCAGCATCTGGGCTCCAAGTGGCCAACCCAGCTGCCAGGTCTCGTCGGTTGAAAGCCTCCAAGCCACGGCGAACGACCTCAACGATCTCTTGCGACATACGCCGCCAGTATCCCTTGGCGGAGCGCTGCTTTCCATGCGAAACGGCTATTCCACCCCGGCTACATCTCGAGGATGTGGCCGCTGGCCATGATCTCGGCGCCCTTGCCCTCGACGATCGTCGACTTGGGCCCGATCGCCAGGCTTCCCGGCGGCATGTCCTGCGTGACCATCGCGTGGGCGCCGACCACGCAGCCGTCGCCGATCGTCAGGTCGCCGATCACGGAAGCGTTCATGAAGACGACGACGCCGTCGCCGATCACGGGGCCGTGCTCGTCGCCCGGCTGGGCGCCGAAGTTGGTCATGTGTGCGATGCGGCATCTCGACCCGATCGTGACGCCGGGCGCCATCGAGATCGTGTGGGGGTGCGGCAGGAAGAGGCCCGGCCCGATCTCGCAGCGGTAGGCGAGGTCCATCGAGTGCTTCCAGATCAGGATGTTCCGCCAGAGCCAGTGCAGCCAGGGCGGCGAACCGTTGGTGAGCCGAAGCAAAACGACCGCGTGCAGGGACGGATTGATCACGAGACGCGGCAGGAAGAGGAGCCTCCGCTTGAGAGCGCCGGAATCGCCGCGCAGCCGCGAAAAGGCGCGGTAGTCCTCACGCATCAGCGCCCACATCCCGAGACGTGGCTGGGTCGCGGGCTGGGCGCCGTCGGTCGCGGCGACCGGCCGCTCGGTTGCCTCCTCCATGACGCCGCGAGGGTAGCTGAGGGGCGGGGCCCGCCGATGCACTCCATGGGGCTCAGCAGATGCCGGCTCGCTGCCGCGTGGGCGGCAGGATGCCTCGCCCGGTCGCCCGCTGGACCGCCCAGGTGTAGGCGGACCCGGCGTCCTTTGGCTCGTCCCGGTGGTCGCCGCCGAAGAGCTCGAATCCGGGCGGGACCTCGCCGGGGTTGCCGATGCCGTCCGACCAGACGAACGGCAGGATCTCGCGGATGTCGCAGTTCGATCGCGGCCAGCGCGAGACGATCTCGGTCAGGTTCCGGGCGCGCTGATCCTCAGTGATCGGGGTGGCGCCATAGGGGTTCGGCACGGTCAGCCAGCCGATCTCATCGATGTCGATCGGAACCTCGCCCGCCCCGGCGGCTCGGAGCTCCGCGCGAACGCCGCGCAGAGTGGCCTCGAATGCCGGCATCGAGTTCGAGCCGCCGGCGCCGCCGTAGAGGTTGAGCCCCACGGCGTCGATCTGGAGCCGGGGGGACTCGAGCATCGCGGCCACCCAGGAGCCGGCATCTGTGTCATCGGTTGCCGGGTCGCCGAGCTGCGAGAAGGCCGCGGGGATGACCGTCGCCCGGGGATCGACCGACCTGATCGCCGGCCCGGCGGCGGCCAATAACTCGGCGAGCGCGCCGGGAGTCCAGCCAGCCTGCCGGCCGGCAGGTCCGTTGGGCTCGTTGGCCAGCTCGAATTCGGTGACGGGCAGGTACGGAAGCCCTGGATGGGCCTTCCAGAAGCTGCCGCCGCGCCCATAGCGACGCGCGAAGGCCGTCGCGTAGAGGGCGAAGTCGGCCATCGCGCCGGAGTCCTCCGGGGGGCCGCCGACGGCGGTGCTGTCCCACCTCGGGGTCAGCCCGATGTACGCGTACCAGCGCAGCCCGTGGGCGGCGAGGCCCGCCTGCACCCGATCCGGGGTCGACCAGTCGTAGCGATGCCGGCCCCCGGAGGGCGGGTTCGGCTCGACCACCGCCCAATTGCCCCCGCGACCCTCGCGAACCGTGCCCAGCCCGCCCGCCGAGATGGAGTCGAGCATCGGTCCCGCCTCCCCCGGGGGCGCGCGGTAGAAGCTCGCGTTTACCCCGAAGCCGCTCGGCGGAGCCTCAGGCGCGTAGAGGGGCCCGGCCACCGTCCCGGCCAGGTGGGCCGCCGCGAGAGCCAGGGCCAGGAGCATCGCCGGGGTTGCGTCAGCCCGGCCGGCCGTTCCCGCTGCGCGGCACCGCCGTCAGCCAGACGTGCGGGATGCCGATGAATCGCCGCCCCAGCATGCGGGTGAGCCCGCGAACCTTGATCCGGTCCGGAGTCTGCTTCCAGGCGGCCTGCGCCCCCTCCCCCCACTTCTGACCGTAGGGGCGGCCGACGCCCTGGACGTCGAACCCCGCCGCCAGCAGCATCCGCTTCAGCGCCGCCAGGTTGGGGACCCACCAGTTGGGGCCGCCCAGCCCGATCAGGCGGACGGTCGGATTGCGCGGGCGGAGCATCGTCAACGGGATCGAGACCGCCTCGTTGACGAAGAGCGTGCCCTTGGTCACCGACCGGATCGCCGTCAGGGCCCTGACCGGGTCCCGCAGGTGCAGCAGCAGCGCGCCGAGGAAGACGAAGTCGAACTCGCCGACCTCCTCCGGGTCGAGCTCGTAGACCGAGAGCGCCCTGTACTTGACCTTGGAGTCGAGGGCCTTGTGGGCGATCTCGAAGCCGTTGCCGCTCGGCGTGATGTCGCGCTCGGCGAAGGCCTCCCCGACGCCGGCCGGGAAGTCGATCTTCTCCCACTGGCCGCCCAGGTCCATCGCGACGACCTCGTCGGCGCCGCGCTTCTCCATCTCGAATGCCCAGAAGCCGTTGTTGGTGGCGACGTCGAGACAGCGTTTGCCCTCGAGCGACGCCGGCAGCGGCACATGACGCAGCGTGTCGACCGTGTCGTACAGCCCCGGCGTGCGCACACCCCCCGGCAGCTCGATCGTGTGGTACCAGCTCTCGACCGTCCCCACCTCATCCCTGAGGTCCTCCACCTGCGCCTCCTTTTTCAACGCTCGGCTAGCTTCCTGCGATCAACTCGGGCGAATCTACCAACGAACTATCGGCCGATGCGCCGGTTCCGGCGGGGCAGCGCGCGCCCGGCGGCGCCCGGCGGGTAGCCGTCAACACCTCCCTGCTGGTGGGCGCCGACGCCGTCAGCAAGGTGACCCTGCTCGTCCTCTACGCCGTGATGGCGCGGCAGCTGGGCCAGGACGGCTTCGGCGTTTTCACCCTGGCGGTGTCGGCCTCGATCTTCGTCGAGTTCGCGGGACTGGGGACCGACCTGATCCTCGCCCGGGAGGTCGCCAGGGACGCCGATCATCTCCACGGCCTCTTCTGGAACTCGATCGCGATCAAGCTCGTGCTCGGCATCCCGGCCCTGGCGGGCGTGATGGGCTTCGCGCTGATCGCCGGATACACGGGCGACGCGCTGCTGACGATCGCCCTGATCTCGGTGGCAAAGCTGCTCGACGTGATCGCGCAGACCTTCGCGGCCACCTTCCGCGGGCGCGAGGAGATGAGGCCGCCGGCCACGGCACTCACCATCCAGCGGCTATCGATAGCCATCATCGGCTCGATCGCGCTGATCAACCTGAACGCGGGGGTCGTCGCGGTCGGCTTCGTCTACGTCGGGGCCTCGATCGGGGCGCTCGTGGTGTTCTGGTGGCTGCTCCACCGCCGCGAGATGCGCCCCAAGGTTGAGGTCACCCGCGAGCGCGCCTGGCGGCTCGCGATCGTCGCGCTGCCGGCGGGCATCGCCACCTTCTTCGGAGCCGCGCTGGCGCGCGTCGATGCCCTGATCCTCTCGCTGCTGACCGACCATGCGACCGTCGGCCTCTACGGAGCCGCCTATCGCCTCTTCGACGGGACCCTGTTCCTGACCTGGGGGTTCGGCCTCGCCGTCTTCCCCGTCCTGTCGCGGTTGAGCCGCGATACCTCGCCGACGCTGGGGACCGCATACGAGCTCGCCTCCAAGGCGATCGCGGCGATGCTCCTGCCCTTCGGGATGGTGATGGTGCTGTTCGGCCCGCTGATCGTGAAGTCGCTCTACGGCCACGCCTTCGACGGGGCCGGGGCGGCGACGCAGCTGCTCGGCGGCGCGACCTTTCTCTATGGGCCCTTCGCGCTCGCGGCCCTCGCCGCCGCCGCCCGCGATCGGCAGAAGTGGGTCCTCTGGGTGACCGCTCCCGGGCTGGCGCTCAACATCGCGCTTAACTTCGCGCTGATCCCGTCGATGTCGCTGAACGGCGCAGCCCTCGCGATGACGATCACCCAGGGACTGATGTCCGCCGCGATGATCGGTCTGGTCGCACAGCTGACGGGGGCCCTCTCGATCGCCCGCATGTACACGGGCCCGGCGGTGGCCGCGCTGGGCATGTGCGCGGCGGCACTGGTCCTCGGCACGGGCGGGGTGGGATTCGTGGCCGCCTGCGTCATCTACGCACCCCTGCTTCTGCTCACCGAACGAGCCTTCCATCCTCGGGACTTCGGGATTCTGCGGTCGATCGCGGGATCGGCCCGCTCGGCCGAGGTCGAGGTGGCGGCGAGCGGCGTATGAACGAGCCGATCGTCGTCATCGGGATGGGGCGCTCGGGCACGAAGCTGCTCACCGACGCGCTCGAGCGGCTCGGGTCCTTCATGGGCGTTTCGCAGGACATGAACGACGAGGCGCTCCTCTTCCTGCACGCGAACATCGATCTGATGCGCACGGAGGGCGCTCGCTGGGATGCCCCCGACGCGATGGGACCGGCCCTCGAGGACCCGGCCCGGCGCGCGGAGCTCGCCGCCATGGTCGAGCCCAGGCTGAGGGGATTTCGCGCGCTCTCCTATCTCGGCTGGCCGAGGCTCGCCCGCTTCCGCTCCGTCGGCAACCAGACCGGGCTCTGGGGCTGGAAGGATCCACGCTCGACCTGGACCCTGCCGGTTTGGCGGGAGCTCTTCCCGAACCTGCGCGCCGTCCACCTGCTCCGGCACGGGGTCGACGTGGCGGCCAGCCTGCGGGCGGTCGGGCAGGGCCTCGGGATGGACGAGCGGGCGCGGCGGCAGGGCGTCCGCCTCGGCACCTTCCGCTGGCGGGGCCGACGCGTGAAGCGCCCGATTCGCCAGGGCCGCTGGGTGGAGGAGGCGGCCCGCTTCGACGAGCTGCAGCCCGGCCTCGATCTCTGGTCACGGACGGTCGACAGGGCCAGGGCCCAGATGACTGAGCTGGGCGACCGCGCGATCGAGCTCCGCTTCGAGGACCTGGCGGGCGACCCGGAGCCCGCGATCCGGTCGCTGGGCCGGCTCTGCGGCGTCGAGCCGAGCCGGAAGCAGCTCGACGAGGCCGCCGGATTGGTCGACCGCAGCCGCTCGGCCGCCCACGAGCGCGACCCCGAGCTGCGGGAGTTCGCGGAGCAAAACGCCCAGCTCCTCTCCCGCTACGGCTATTGATCGGTCAGCCCGGCGGTTCGCCGCGCGCGAACATCGCCTTCACCCAGGCCCCGTCCTCCGCGGCGTCGCGGCGCATCAGCTTCTTGAGCAGCCAGCGGCTGCCGTGACGGATGAACTCGACGACGCTGTCGAGCGCCAGCGCGCCGCGGCCGAGGTGCTCGCGCACGACCCAGCGGCGCCCCTCCACCTTGCGGCGAACCCCCACGTCCGAGAACCGCTGCTGGCCGGAGCGACCGGTGATGTGGATCACCCGTGCGGCGTCCGGCGCGAACACGCTGGGGACGCCGGCCAGCCACGCCCGCACACCGAGATCGGTGTCCTCTCCGTAGAGGTGGAGCCTCTCGTCGAACGGGCCGAACTCGAGCAGGAGATCGCGCCTGCCGGCCAGGCAGGCGGCCGAGATCCAGCCGGCGGGCAGCCGCTCGTCGAACCGCCACGGCTCGCAGCGCCGGCGCAGGCGCCGCGGCATCAGCGCACCGGGCCAGACCGCGAGCAGCGCGCCCTCCCAGCTCGCCACGCGGGGGAAGGCGGAGATCTGCCAGCTGCCGTCCTCGTTGAGCAGCCTCGCGCCGAACAGGGCCCGCTCCTCTCGCGCGAGCTGAGCCAGCCCGGCGAGCGAGCCGTCGACCAGGGCCGTGTCGGGGTTGAGCAGCACGACCACGTCGCCGGTCGCCTCACGCGTGCCGATGTTGCAGCCGATCCCGAAGCCGACGTTCTCCTCGAGCGCCAGCACCTTCGCCTCCGGGGCCAGCTCGCGGGCGAGCGAGGGGCTCGAGTCGCTGGAGGCGCTGTCGACGAAGATCAGCTCGTACTCGTCGGCCTGCAGGTGCTCGTGGATGCTGTCGATCAGGCGCGGGAGGTCCCGCTCGGAGTTCCAGGTGACGATGGCGATCGAGAAGGGCATCTAGATCCCGGCATCCGGGCGGGGGGGTGCGACGGCGTCGCACCGGGGCGGGTGAGAATAGCCGCCCATGGTTGACCCCACCCCCACCTCGCCCGCGTCCGGCGCCGAGCGAATCGCGCTCGGCGCGGTCCACGTGCTCGCCTCCGCGATCGGGTCCATGCCGCGCTCCGTGGCCATATGGGTGGCCCGGGCGCTCGGCCCCGTCGCGTTTCTGCTGGCGCGAGGCCAGCGGGTGCGAGCCGAGGCGAACCTCAGGGAGGCCTGGCCCGAGCAGCCGGCCGACTGGGTGCGGGGCACGGCAACCGACGCGTTCCGGCACCGGCTGGTGACCGCGTACGAGCTGATGCGATTCGTCAGGCACGGCGCCGCCGGGCTCCCACCGATCGAGTGGTCGGGCCGGGAGCGCCTGACGGCGGAGATCGATCGAGGCGGCGGCGTGATGCTGATCAGCGCCCATCTGGGCAACTACTGGCTGATCCCGCTCTCGCTCTGCTCGATGGGCCATCGGCCGTCGATGCTCGCCACCCTGGCGCCGCCCACCGGGCGGTTCTCGGTCCGCGGGATCTTCCGCACCTACATCTACAACCGGATCCTGCCGGCGGCGGGAGTCAGGATCGTCGATACCTCGGGAGGAGCCCGCGAGGCGATGACGGAGGAGCTGCGGACGGGCGCGGTGCTCTTCGTGATGGCCGACCTGCCGGTCGGCCGGGTGGTCGAGGGACGACTGCTGGCTGCCGAGCACCCGCTTCCGGTCGGCCCGGCCGAGATCGCCAGGTCGGCCGATACGGCGCTGCTGCCGGCGATGACCCACCGGGAGCCCGACGGCGCTCACCGGATCGCGGTCGAGTCCGCGCTCTCGCTCGACGACCCCGAGAGCGCCATGCACGCATACCTGGCGCTGTTCGAGCAGCACCTGCGAACCGCGCCGCCCCAGTGGCTTTGGTTCCACCGCCACTGGCAGGCGGTGGACCGGGAACTGGCACGCTCGGGCTAGCGCACCCGGTACCTTCGCCAGCCGTGTCAGCCGAGCCGACACCTGAGAGGCCGTCCTCCCGCCTGCGCAGCCTGGGCCGGCGCGCCGTCCTCTGGGGCACCCTCCCCCTGCCCTGGTTCCTGAAGCGCCCGCTGCTCTCGCTCCTCCTCGGCTACGAGATCGATCCCCGCGCCAGGATCGGCCTGGCGATCGTCGACGCCCGGCACGTGCGGATCGGCAAGGGCGCCCGGGTCGGCCACTTCTCCGTAATCCGCGACCTCGAGGTGCTCGAGATGGGGAACTTCGCCGGGATCGGCACCTTCTGCTGGATCTCCGCCCATCCCCGTGGCGACGCCCACTTCGCCCACGTGCCCGAGCGCAGGCTGGAGTTCCGGATGGGCAGCTGCTCCATCCTCACCAGCCGCCACTACATCGACTGCACCGACGCCGTCGAGATCGGCGAGTACTCGATGCTCGCCGGCGGCTACACCCAGGTGCTGACGCACGAGATCGACGTCGACGCGGGCCGCCAGCGCACCGAGCCGGTCAGCATCGGCAGCCACTCGCTGATCCACACTCGCTGCGTCATCGTCGCCGGGACCCGGGTGCCCGACCGGGTGGTGGTCGCGGCCGGGGCCGTGGTCCGCGGCGACCTCGAGGACTCCCACGCCCTCTACGGCGGCCTCCCGGCGCGCAAGCTGCGGGACGTCGACCCGGAGGCGGTCTTCTTCACACAGCAGTTCGATCTCGACTGACGCCGTGTCGGCCGCGATCGTTCACGACTACCTGAACCAGCGGGGCGGCGCCGAGCGCGTCGTCCTCGAGCTGGCGAGGATCTTCCCCGGGGTGCCCGTCTACACGTCGCTCTACCGGCCGGAGTCGACCTTCCCGGAGTTCAAGCAGCTCGATGTGAGGACCTCCCCCCTGGACCGGCTGCCGGTCGATGCCCGCTTCCGGGCCCTCCTCCCCCTCTATCCGGCGGCGTTCCGGGCGCTCTCCCCGCTGCACGAGGACGTCGTGGTCTCGAGCTCGAGCGGCTGGGCCCACGGGATCCGCACCGGCCCCTCGAGCATCCACCTCGTCTATTGCCACACCCCCGCCCGCTGGCTCTACGAGACCGATGCCTACCTGCCCGGCGGGCGCAGGCGCGCGCTGACGGCGCCGCTTCGGGCCGCCCTCGGACGCTGGGACCGCAACGCGGCTCGCCGCGCCGATCTCTATCTCGCCAACTCCGAGCACGTCGCCCGCCGGATCCGGGCCGCCTACGGAATCGACGCGCGCCTTCTCCATCCGCCGGTTCGGACAGATGGCCTGCATCCCGCCAAGCGCGGCGAGCGCTTGCTCGTGATCTCCCGGCTCCTGCCCTACAAGAGGGTCGACCTGGTGGTCGACGCCGCGACCGAGGCCGGCGTCGGACTGGACGTCGTCGGGAGCGGTCCCAGCCTCGAGGACCTGCGTTCGCGCGCCGGTCCCAGCGTCACCTTCCACGGGCGGGTCGAGGAGGAGACCCTGCGGGAGCTCCTGCTGGGATGCCGCGCGCTCTGCTTCCCGGGCAGCGAGGACTTCGGGATCGTGCCGGTCGAGGCCAACGCGGCGGGGAAACCCGTGATCGGCTTCGCGGAGGGCGGCGTGCTCGAGACCCAGGTCGAGGGCAGGACCGCGACCTTCTTCGGGGAGGCGACGCCGGCGGCCGCACTCGATGCGATCCGGCGTGCCGACGAACTCGAGACCTCCCCGGAGGAGATCGCGCGGAACGCCGAGCGGTTCTCCCCCAAGGTCTTCAGGTCCGGGCTGCTCGCCGCTATCGAGGAGGCAAAGCGGCTTCGTAGCGCTCGGTGAGCTGGCGCACCGCCCGGTCGACCGAGAACTGCTCCCTGACGCGCTCCTGCCCGCATTCGACGATGCGCCGGCGCTCGTCCGGGTCCTCGAGCACGTAGATGATCGCCTCGGCGAGGGCGGCCCGGTCGCCCTCGGGGACGATCCGGGCGCAGGGGGCGAGCACCTCGCGCAGCGACCCGCTGTCGTAGGCGACCACCGGGGTGCCGACGGCCAGCGCCTCGACGCCGACGAGGCCGAAGCCCTCCGCCCAGCGCCCGCCCGGCTCCCTGATGGAGGGCGCGACCAGCAGGTCCGCGCCGCTGACGATCCGCGAGGCCTCGTCGGGCGGGCGGTTCCCCAGGAAGTGGAAGAGGCCCGCGATGCCCAGCTCGGCCGTCCGGTCGCGGACGGTCTGCTCGTGACCGGCCGAGAAGGAGTCCTCGCCGCCCAGGATCGCGAACTGGACGCCCGGGTGGCGAGCGACGATCGCGGGCGCCGCCTCGACCAGCTCGAGCTGGCCCTTGCCCGGCGTGATCCTGCCCGACAGCACCACGACCGAGCCCTCCGGCGGGCAGCCGAGCAGGTCGAGAACCAGCCGGCGGCCCGCGTCCCGGTCCGCCTTCATCTCCGGGATTCCGTTGTGGACGACGTGGATGCGGTCGGAGTCCATCCCGTCGAAGGTCTCGACGACCGTGCGGCTCACCCCGACGACCTGCGCGCAGCGGCGCGCGATCCAGCGCCCGAGCCAGCCGTCGAACGCCAGGTCGCCCTTGAGCCAGACGATCGGGACCCTCCAAGCCACGGTGGCCAGCACGCAGAGCAGCGCGGCCTTGACGCCGTTCGCGTGGATCACCGCCGGGCCGAGGCGGCGCAGGACCCGCCGCAGTCGTACGGCCGCCGGGAAGATCCCGAGCCGCCGCCCGGTCGGGACAACCTCGACCCGGTAGCCGAGCTCGCGGAGCCGGGCGACGAACGGGCCGTCCTCCAGCACGACGATTCCCGCGATCCAGCCGGGCTCCATGCCGTCGAGCAGGACCTCCAGGTTGCGCTCCGCGCCGCCGAGATCGGCGTGGTCGCAGACGAAGACGACCGGGACGGCGGCCAAGGATCAGGCCCGAGCGCCGGTGGGTTCTGGCCTGGTTATCCCGCCCCTCACAAAGGGCGGGATGGCGGGGGGCGGACCGTCCGGCTCGCCGGCGACCTCTTCCTCCTTCTCGCGTGCGATGGCACGCTCCAGCAGGCAGGCCATGCCGCCGATCAGGAAGAGCTCGATGGTGATCTGGTTGGCCGGCAGGCTCGCCTCGAAGAGCAGGATGATCGCCTGGGAGACGAGGGTCCCCGTGATGCCGAAGGCGAGAGGCCGCCAGTGCGGAGGCGCTCGCCGCAGGACGCGCGCGCAGAGCCTGAACACCGCGATCCACCACCAGGCGAGAGCCACCAGGCCGAGCAGGCCTCGCTCCGCGCCGATCTGCAGCGGCGTGTCGTGCGGATTCCCGAACGGCCCGGTCGCTCCGGGGATGTTGATGTGGTAATCCGCCGCCGAGTAGCGGTAGTTCTGGGCGCCCACGCCGAAGAGCGGGTGGTCGAGGATCATCGCCGGGGTCTTCCGGTAGGCCTCGAGGCGCTGCGTCGAGGATTGATCCGCGCCCGATCCGAGCCTCAGGATTCGCTCCTTCAGGTCCTTGACCTGAGTGGCGTCGCTCAGCGGCCCGAAGTTGACCAGCGCCAGGCAGATCACCGCGACGAACCCGAAGGCCGCGATGTAGCGGAAGGGCCGCCATGCCAGGAAGACCAGGATCATCGCCGCCAGCCCGATGAAGGATCCGCGCGAGCCCGAGTAGGTGAGGCCGGCGAGCGTGATCGCAGCCGCGGTCAGCATCCCGATCCGCATGCGGCCGCGATATCCGATCCCCATCGCAAGCTGGATCGGCAGGGCTATGGCCAGGAACTCCCCCAGGGTGTTCACCTGACCGAGAGGGCCCGCCGTCTGGGCGGTGGTCCCCACCGGGGGCGAGAGGATGGCGATCGCGCCCACCACGGCGCCGACCACCGAGATGACGACCGCCATCCGGGTGATGTCCTTCTCCTCGCCCTCCGTGGTGAACAGCACGAAGCAGACGAACAGCAGGATCGCGGTCACCAGCTGCTTGGCGACGAAGCCCACGTTGACCGCGATCAGCAGTCCCGGCACGATCGAGAAGACGAAGAGGGCGAGGGGCGCGTTCAGCGGCGTCTTCCGCCAGGTCAGGTTGCCGCTGACGACCCGGCGGACGAGCCATGCCATCGCGACCGCGTCGATCACCAGCTTGTCCGGTGTGAAGGTGAGGCCGCCGCCGCCCTTGGCGAGCGACTCGAGCGGGATCAGGCAGATCCCGATGTACAGCGCCTGCATCGGGCGCAGGAAGGCGAAGATGAAGACGGCTCCCGCGATGACCAGCGCCACCGGGAGGAGCGGGCTGATCGCGATGCCGGCGATCGCGAGCAGGCCGGCGAGCCCACCGGCCAGGACAGCTAGACGCCAGGCGGGGGCTGCTCCGGAGCTCGTCAACCCGCGCGCGCCGGCGTGCCGGCGCCTGCGTACGAGTAGTAGCCGTAGTAGTCGTCGTCACTGCCGCGCCGTACGCCCGTGACGACCAGCCCCGTCGGCTTGTCGGGGAGGTGGGTCATCGCCTGCTTCGCCGCCTGCGCCTGGTCCTTGGTGGTCTGACCGAGGCGGACGCAGAGCAGGACGGCATCGACCTGCGGGATCAGCTCCAGAGTGTCCCCGACGGGTAGAAGCGGCGCGCTGTCGAAGATCACGATGTCGTACGCGCTCGTCGTCTGCTCCAGGAACGCCTCGAAATTCTTCGAGCCGATCATCTCCGCCGGCTGGAAGGTGTTGTCGCCCGCGGGGATCAGCGGCAGCACGTCGATGGCCTCCCGCCCGTGCACGTTGACCGAGCGGAGCACGTCCTTCGGCTTCGCCTCGCCGCCCAGGTAGTCGGAGAGCCCGGGGGCGTTCTCGACCCCGAAGCGGCTGGCGAGAACCGGGCGGCGCAGGTCGCATTCGACGAGGAGCGTCCGCCGGCCGGCAACCGCGCAGACGTAAGCGAACCAGGCGGCGACGGTGCTCTTGCCCTCCTCGGGCAGCGCGCTGGTCACGACCAGGGAGGTGATCTCGTCGTCGCCTGCCAGGAAATCGACGTTGCGGCGGAGGATCCGGAATGCCTCGAGATCGTCCTCGGAGACGAAGCTGTCCCCGTTTCGGCCGACGCCCGCGAGACCGAGCGCGTCGGTCCGGACATAGCCGACGAGGGGCAACCCGAGGTCGTGCTGGATCTGGTGGGAGTCCTTGACGCGCCGGTCGAGCGCGTTGCGCAGGAAGGCGGCGCCGATCCCGATGAGCAGCCCGAGGATCAGCGCGAGGATCGTGTCGCGGACGGGCTTGGGTGAGCTGGGACTGCCCGGGACGGTCGCCGGCCGCGTGATCTCGACCGGATCGGCGACCTTGCTGAGGGTCTGCAACCTGGCGACGGCCGTATTGGCGGCGGCCGCGGTGCTCGGGTCGTTCGAATCGGCCAGTCCCTTCACCTTCTTGGCCTGGGTCGCGTAGGTGTCTCGCGCGTCGTTCTGGGCCGCGATCCTGGTCTGCTGGGCGAAGGCGTTGGCGACCTTGGCCGACTTGTCGGCGTTGTCGGTTGAGGCCGTGATCGCGATCTGATCGGAGTCGGGCTGGAGCGCCGCGTTGACGTCGCCCTTCAGCTCGTCGGCGCTCATCCCGTTGTTGAGCTGGTTCTGGACCGCGGTGACCACGTCCTGGCGCGTCACGATCCGAGAGTCCGCTGCGGCCGACTTGTCCGGGTTGAGGTCCACCGGGATGTTGGTTCCCGGGGCGATCAGTCCCAGCGCCTTGGCAGGGTCGGTGAAGGTGACGGTGGCGGTCGCGTCGTAGCTCGCCGTCTTGGCGAGCGAGTAGGCGAGGCCGATCGCAACCGCGATCAGCGTGATCGCGATGACCAGCCCGCGCCGAGCGCGAAGCACGGCCATGTAGTCCCGGAGGCCGGTGGTGTCAGATGAGGAAGTTGGCTTCATGCCGCGACTCAGAGTCCCCTTGGCGCGGCTGAATGTAGCAACGGTTTGGGCGAGCCGCGCCAGACCCCTGGCGTACTCAATTGAGGCGGCGAAAGCGCGACTACCGCACGCTACTCTGGCGATCGTGGCGGCCCGCGAGAAGAAAAAAGCCACCTCGGCCGAATCTTGGTTGATCGAGGGGGCCGAACTGGCGCGTCCGGAGAAGGCCAAGGAGGCTTCACATCCGGAGGAGCCCGAGAGGGCCGCTTCCGACGACGACCCGTGGCTCCAGGTCCCGGAGCCCGCCAACGGCGCCGGCGTGAGCGAGGCGCCAAGGGCGCGGCCCCACACGTCGCGGGAGCTTGTCGATGCGGTCGAGGAGCGTGATGCGCTCCGCAATCGGGTGGAGGCTCTCGAGTCGGAGCTCGCCGACCTCAAGAGGCGGCCGGCCTGGGACGGAACCGGCTCCCGGCCGGACGACAAGCCCAAGGCCGAGCCCAAACCCAAGTCTCCGGCCCGGCCCGCGGTCACCAAAAAGAGCGCGACGGGCGCCAAGCTCGACCTGAACGCGGCCACCTTCGAGGAGCTGCGGGATCTGGGGCTCTCCGTCACGCTGAGCGCCCGCCTGATCGCCTACCGGGACGTCCGCGACGGCTACGAGTCCCTGGACGAGCTGAACGGGATACCCGGCCTCTCCAAGGAGACCCTGGGAGAGATCAGGGAGCAGCTGAAGGTCGAGGCGTAGCCGCCTTCCCGCCGCTGCCCAGCAGCGAGTCGATCTGCTGCATGTAGGGGCTGAACGAGACCAGGTAGGGGATTCGCGGGGCCAGGCGACGGGCCACGGCAATCTGTCCCAAGGCCCCTGGCCGGTCGCCCTGCTCGGCCTCGATCCGCGCCAGCAGCAGATGATTGCGCCAGTTGTCGGGCTCGCGATCGATCGCCTGCTGGGCGTCCCGCTTCGCCTCCGCCAGGTTGCCGAGCCGCTCGACCGCCTCCGCGCGGGCGGCGTAAGGGGAGGCGGCCCAGTCCTCCGCGGTGATCGCCTGGTCGGCCAGGTCCTTGGCGCGTGCGGCGTCGCCGCGGGCCAGCGCGGACTCGCCGGCGCGCGTCCGCTCGGTGGAGATGAGGCCCGGGACCTGGACGGCTCCAGCCAGCAGCGCGGCCACGACCATGGCCGAGCGCGTCCAGCGGCCGAGCTGCCACCGCTCCGCCCGGTCCAGCCCCCCAGCTCCGGCCACGGCGACACCCCCGATCGCGAGCGTCCCGACGGCTCCGAGCTCCCACATCCAGTCGATGCCCGCGTATGCCAGGAAGACGACGAACACGGCGATCAACGCCGAGCCGGCGGCGATCTCACGCCTGCGCCGCCATCGCATCCGCGCCTGAATCGCGGCCCAGAGCAGCCCACCGAGGGCCACCAGCAGCGCGATCAATCCCGGGATGCCGAGCTCGGCGGCCTCCTCGATGTAGAGAGAGTGGGCATCGCGAGCGAACTCCCGGCCCTTGCCGTGCTTGTCCCAGTAGAACTCGAAGGCGCCCGGGCCGATCCCCCGCCAGGGATCGGATTTGAACGCGTGGACGGCAGTGGTCCAGACCGTGTACCGGGTGCCCCCCAGCGTCGCGAACCGGCCGGTGCCGCCTGCGGCGGCGGGCGGCTTGTCGTTCTTGAACTGATCCCATGCCCGGTTGAGTGGGCCGTGGAGCGCTCCCGCCACCAGCAGCGCTCCCACGATCGACGCGACGAGCGCGACCCGAGCCGTGCCCACGTCCATGCGGACCCTGTCGAGCCCCGCCCGGAAGGTCGCGACCGCGGCTCCGGCACAGAGCACCCCCGCCGCGACGAGCGCCAGCACCACGGTTCCGGCGCCGGCGTTACCGGTGGCATGCGCGATCTGATCGTGGCTGTGGGCGACCAGGATCGCAAGGCCGCACCCGGCGCCGGCGATCAGGCCGTTGCCGCCGGCGGTCCATCGGTGCTTGCTGACGGCCACGGCCGCGATTGCCGCGACCGCCAGCGCCGCGACACCGAAGCGCGAGTAGGTGAGGTAGACGGACAGCACGGCAACCGGCACGGTCGCCAGCGCCGCGGCCCTGATCGAGCTCCGGGATGAGTTGGAGCCCAGGACCAGCCCGGCGGCGGCGGCCATCGCCCCCCAGCACGCGACCCCGTTCCAGTAATCGAGCGGATAGCTCAGCCGGTCGATCCCGAACGCCGCGGCGACGTGGTCGGTGAGAAGGTCGGGAAAGAGCCGAGCGCCGAGCGCGAGGAAGGGAACGACGAGCGCCGCCGTCGCGAACCCCATCGCGGCCCCCCGCCAGGTGTATCGATTCAGCGCCAGGTAGGCGAGCACCACCAGGCCCATGTACTGGAGCACGCGCGCCAGCTCCTCGGTGGTGCGCTCGTCGCTCTCGGTCCAGACGTGCGAGAGAAGGGTCAAGCCGGCGAGCGCCGCGAACCCGCCGAGCGCCACCCAGCAGGCGGGGTTCAGCTTCGCCCGCGGCAGGACGCCGAGCCCGAGCCCGAGCGCGATCACCGCCCAGACCGCCAGGGAGACCTGGTGGCGGATGACGACGTCGTAGCCCCCGCCGTTGAAGGCCAGCAGCAGGGTCAGGACCAGCGCGAACAGGAATCCCGCGGCCCTTCGCGCCTGCAGGCGCCCGGGCGTCTCCTCGCCGCGGCGCCGGCGTCTGGGGGCCGGGCGCCCGCCTGGATCGTCCACCTAGAAGGGCATCCTGATTAGCAGGTAGGTATACGTAGACAAAAGTGGGTAGCCACTTGACGAATATTGTGTAGCATTGCCGCTTCGATGAAGGGCATCTGGAGAAGGGGCTCGCTGAAGATGGCACCGATCGTGGCCGTTGGCCTGGTCGGAATCCTAGTCGCGGCGCCGAACGCGTCGGGTCAGGCTGCCATCGACCAGTACACCCCGCAAGGGGGCCCAGCGGGAGGATCCGGCGGAGCCGTAAGTGGCTCGTCGGACACTCTGGGCCCCGCAGGAGCACAGATAGGCCACCGGCACATCGCGGTCAAGCCCGGGGACAGCTCGTCAAGCGGCGGCAGCCTGCCGTTCACGGACTACCCGGTGACGCCGTTCATCTGGATCGTGCTGGCCGTGCTCATTGCGGGTGCATTGGTGCGAGTCGCGGCTCCGCTGCTTGGACGAAGGGGAGTTCGAGGCACCTCCTAGGGGTCACGGACGACTTGGGAGTCCGCGCGGGATCGAGGGGCCCGGCGGACCTGACAACTGAATGTCACGGGAGATGAAAGGAACGCAGATGAACTCGCCTCGACTCGACACGGATACGTCGCTCGAACACGACGCCCCGAGATCGCATACGGGAGCGCGGAACGGAGCCGCCCAGCACGGGATTCGCCGAACCCATGCGCCGGTAATGAGCGACGGGAACGGTGCGGGGGCGATCGCCCTACCGAGGCCGGGGACCCTCGAGCTCACGCCCGCGGACGAGCGGTATGAGCGGCAGCACGGACCGCTCGCGCGCGGCATCAAGCGCGCGTTCGACGTGGTCGGCGCGGCGCTGATGATGACCGTCCTCGCGCCGGCCTGGCTGATGATGGCCTTCCTGATCAAGGCCGACTCTCCGGGACCGATCCTGTTCCGGCAGCGGCGTATCGGTCAGGACGGCAGGGCGTTCTCGATGTTCAAGTTCCGGACGATGGTGGACGGCGCGGACGCGCAGAAGGCCGCGCTGCTGCACCTGAACGAGGCCGCCGACGGCCTCTTCAAGATCGACGGCGACCCTCGCGTGACGCGGGTCGGCCGCTGGCTGCGCGCCACGTCGCTGGACGAGCTTCCTCAGCTTCTCCACGTCATCACGGGCAAGATGAGCCTCGTTGGGCCCAGGCCCCTCGTGCCCGAGGAGGACGCGCGGATCATCGGCTCGCAGCGGCGCAGGCTGCAGATGCGGCCCGGCATGACCGGCGTCTGGCAGGTCGGCGGCGCCTCGTCGGTCCCCATCCACGAGATGGTGAAGCTGGACACGGGCTACGTCGACAACTGGTCGCCGTTGGTCGACGTGAAGCTGATCGCCGTGACCGCAGCACACGTGATCCTCAGAAAGGGCCTCTAGCTCTACATACTTTCCGGCGCCGAGATCCCGAGCAGCCCAAGCGTCCGCGCGATCGTGCGCTTGGTGAGGAGGCAGAGGCCAAGCCGCGCTTCCTCCACCCCCTCCCCCTCGGCACCGACCACCTGGCAGTCCCGGTAGAAGGCGTGGAAGTCGCGCGCCACCTCCATCCCGTAGGCGCAGAGCCTGTGGGGTGTGCGCCGCTCGGCCGTCTCGGCGACCTCGTCGGGCAGCTCGCAGAGCCGTTTGATCAGCGCCCGCTCGGAGGGCTCGACGGGGAGGGACGCGAACTCGGCCGCCGCCCGCTCCTCCGCCCCCTCCCCCGCCTTGCGCAGGATGCTGGCGATCCGGGCGTGGGCGTATTGGACGTAGTAGACGGGGTTCTCGTTGGAAGTCTTCCGGGCCAGCTCGAGGTCGAGGTCGACGGTCGTGTCGTGGCTGCGCTGCAGCATGAAGAAGCGCGCCGCGTCCGCGCCGATGTCGTCGATCAGCTCGTCGAGCGTGACGAACTCGCCGCTGCGCTTGGACATCTGCGCCCTCTCGCCACCCTCCACCACGTGGACCAGCTGCATGATCGCCACCTCGAGGGCGTCGGGCTCATAGCCGAGCGCCGCCAGGCCGGCGCGGAGGCGGTCGACGTACCCGTGATGGTCCGCTCCGAGCACGTCGATCAGCCTGTCCGACCCTCGATCGAGCTTGTCGCGGTGATAGGCGATGTCGGAGAGGAAGTAAGTGGAGTCGCCGTCGGAGCGGATCAGAACGCGATCCTTGTCGTCGCCGAAGCTGGTCGTGCGCAACCAGGTCGCGCCCTCGCTCTCGTAGACGTGGCCCGCCTCGCGCGCCTCCGCGAGGGCGCGCTCGACTGCGCCCGAGTCGTGCATCGAGCGCTCCGAGGACCAGACGTCGAAGACGACGTCGTAGCGGCGGAGCGTCCCCTCGGCGGCCGCCAGCATCAGGGCGATCCCGCGGCGCCCGACGGCGTCGAGGTCGTCCGGGTCTACCCCCTCCCCCTCGAGGCCCTCGGCCAGATCCGCGACGTAGTCGCCCGCGTATCCGTCCTCGGGCACCGCCTCGCCCTTCATCCGCGCGGCGATCGAGGCCGCGAAGCGATCGATCTGACCGCCGCGATCGTTGACGTAGTACTCGCGCGTGACCGCATGCCCCGAGAACTCCAGGACGCGGGCGATCGCGTCACCGAGGGCCGCCCCCCTGCCGCCCGCCGCGGTGACGGGGCCGGTCGGGTTGGCCGAGACGAACTCGACGTTGACCCGCGCAGCCGCATCGACATGGGGCGGGCGGCCGAGCCTCTCGCCCACGGAGGCCAGCTCGCCGGCAGCGCGCCGGTACCAGTCATCTGAGAGAAAGAGGTTGAGGAACCCGGGTCCGGCGACCTCGACCTTCTCCAGGCTGCCCTCGAGGCTCTTGCCCAGCTCGGCGGCGAGCTTCTCGGCCGTGCCGCGCGGCTTCTCTCCCAGCGCGGGCGCCAGCAGCATCGCCGCATTGGTCGAGTAGTCGCCGAATTCCGGCTTCGGCGGGCGCTCGAGGGTCGGCTGGCTGCCCCCGGCCTCGGCGCCGTCGCGGAGCGTCGAAGCGGCGGCCTCGACGGCGGAGCGGAGCTCTGCGACCGGATCTCCCATGGACAGGAGCCTACGCGGCGAGCTACAGGTGGTAAGGCTCGCCGGCGAGGATCTTGGTGGCTCGGAAGAGCTGCTCGAGCAGCACCACCCGGGCCAGCTGGTGGGCCATCGTCTGCGGGCCGAGGGAGAGGCGCTCGTCGGCGAGCGCCACGGTGCGCGGCGAGAGGCCGTCGGGGCCGCCGACCAGGAAGCAGAGGTCCATGGCGTCGATCCGGCGTTCCGACAGCCAGCTCGCCCACGCCTTCGAGCTCAGCGCCCGGCCGCCCCGGTCGAGCGCGATCACGTGCGAGCGAGTCGGGATCCGTCCCTCGATGTTGACCTCGTCGCGCACCTCGATCACGTCCACCGGCTGATGGCGCTGCAGCATCTTGCGGTAGTGGGCATCCGCCTCCGAGAAGGGCGCCTTGATCTTGCCGACGACCACCACCGTGACCTTCACGGGCGCTTGCCCTGCTCCCAGGCGAGCGCCGCGCCGATCCGATCGACCGCCGGCGGGTGCGTCCCGAAGAGGAAGCTGAAGGCGCCCGGGGGGTCGGGGTCCGAGAGGTTGCGATCCGCGAGCTGCTGCTGGAGCTGGATCATCCCCCGCGGATCGTCCGTGAGCTGGAGCGAGAAGGTGTCCGCCCGCGCTTCGACGGCCCGCGAGAGCTGGTTGCCGGCGATCCCGATCACGAAGGACGCCGCGAAGATCGCCAGCGCGAAGGCGGGAAGGTAGGCGGGCTGCCCCGGCTCGACGCCGCGGCGCCGCGCCAACCCGCCGGCCATAAGCGAGACGAATATCAGCGAGAGCGGGGTGACGATCGCGACGAACAGGAGCCCACGCTGGATGTCATTGCCGTGCACGTGCCCGAGCTCGTGGGCGACAACCGCGCGGCGCTCGCCCCGATTCAGGTCGTGGATCAGCGTGTCGTAGAGAACGACCTGCTTCGAGGAGCCCAGGCCGTTGACGTACGCGTTGATCGCGGTGGTGCGCTTGCTCGCGTCGATCTCGTAGACATGACCGACGTCCACCCCGGCCTTCCGGGCGAGCTCGAGAACGTCGCTGCGCGCCTGTCCCGGAGGGAGCTCGTCGAACTTGTTGAACAGCGGCGCGATCACGACCGGCGCCAGCCAGGTGATGAAGGCCGCGCCGATCACCACGGCGACGCTGCCCGGGATCCACCAGCGCGAGCGGAAACGGCGGATCAGCCAGAGCGCGAAGGTGCCGACCGCGCCGGCGAGGAGGGCTCCGATCGCGGCTCCCTTGCCCCAGTCGCCGAGGAAGCCGCCCAGGGATTGCGTGGAGAGACCGACGTCCACCGACCGCTCATGTGCTGCGATCCCGAACGGCAAGCTGACTACAGCGACCACGACCGAGAGCCCGGCCGCGGCGGCCGCCCCGCCGAGCACCGGCCGCGCGGCGAGGCGCTCGAGCGCCCTGCGGCTGATCGCCGGGCGGCCGGTCGCCAGCAGGATCAGGACCGCGCCCTCGGCGGCCAGGCTGCCGACCAGGATCAGGCGCTGCCCGGAGCCGAAGTCCCGTGCCTTCGTCAGCTCGTCGTGGGAGAAGTAGGCGTTCTCGTCGGCGTGAACGGGCTGCTCGATGTCCCGTGGCCGTAGAAGCCACGCGGCGGCCTCGGCGACCACCACGGCCGCGACGGCGGTGACGCCGAGGCGCACCCATTTGGACGATGATCGGGCAGCCACCGCCCTACGATAAACGGCCCCCTTGGGGGGCCCCGAACCGTCCACCGTCGCCGAGTCCCCGTGAAAGTCGCGATCCTCACAGACATCCACAGCAACCTCCCGGCGCTCGAGGCCACGCTCTCGGCGATCGACGACGCGGGCCTGGAGCGCCGCTGGTGCCTGGGCGACGTGGTCGGCTACGGCGCTCAGCCCGATGAGTGCACCAAGCTCGTCTCGGAGCGCTGCGAGCTCAGCCTGGTCGGCAACCATGACCTGGCGGTGACGGGCGAGATCAGCACCGAGGTCTTCTCCGCCTCCGCGGCCGCGGCGGTGGAATGGACCAGGGCCAATTCGGCCGACTCGACGATCGAGTTCCTCAAGGCGCAGAAGCCCGAGAACACCGAGCACGAGGTCGCCCTCTACCACGCGTCGCCCCGCGACCCGGTCTGGGAGTACGTGCTCGCCGTCGACCAGGCCCGCGAGTGCATCGAGGAGCAGGCGACGCGGGTGAGCTTCATCGGGCACTCGCACGTCGCCCTCTGGTTCTCGGACTCCGAGGGGCCGCCTGGCTCCGATGGCGGTGGCCAGGCCGAGGACGGCAGGGAGATGGACCTCTCCGAGCACCGCTGGCTGCTCAATCCGGGCAGCGTGGGCCAGCCCCGCGACGGGGACCCGCGCGCTGCCTGGCTAGAGCTCGACACCGAGGGCTGGAAGGCGACCTACCACCGCGTCAGCTACGACATCGACCGGGCGGCAGCCGCAATCAGGGAGGCGGGACTGCCCGAATTGCTCGCCGACCGGCTCTATGTGGGCCAATGATGTCGGCGGATCGGGTGAAGAGTGGCCCTTCGAGCGCCCCGGCTAGTATCGCCGCGATGCCGAAGAAGCTGCGGCCAATCCTGCTTGCCCTGATCGTGGCCGGCGCCTGCGTGGGCGTCCTGGGCTGCGGTGGGAGCAGCGGCCCCGACCCGTCGCTGTCCAGCCAGGAGGCGGCGGTGCTGAGCTCCAAGATCGACGAGATCCAGGCGAACGTCCAGGTCGGCAGCTGCGTTGTCGCTCAGGACAAGACCGACGACCTGATCGCAGACGTCCAGGACCTCCCCTCGAGCGTCAACGATCAGGTGAAGACGGCCCTCGAGAACGGGGCCAACCAGCTGAAGATCCTGCTCGGCGATCCGACCCAGTGCCAGGGCAGGACCACCACCTCCGAGACGACCACGAGCACGCCTTCGACCACCGAGTCGACGACGACCACCAAGACTCGCCCGACGACGACCACCACCCCCACTCAGACGCAGGCGACGACAACCACTCAGACGCAGACCCAGACCACGCCCAGCACCACCCCCGGCGGCTCGGGCGGGATCGGACCGGGAGGGCTATGAGCCCGCGCAGCCCCAAGGGCGAGCTGATCTCCGATCGCTACCGGATCGAGGACCGCCTGGGAAGCGGCGGGATGTCGACGGTGTTCCGCGCCACCGACACGATCCTCGAGAGGACGGTCGCGGTGAAGATCCTCGCGGAGCACCTCTCGGACGACGACCGCTTCGTGGCCCGCTTCCGCCGCGAGGCGCTGGCGGTCGCGAAGCTCGTCCACCCCAACATCGTCCAGGTCTACGACACCGGCAACGACGGCGGCCAGTACTACATCGTCATGGAGTACGTGCGCGGCCGCTCCGGCGCCCAGCTCCTGCAGGCGGAGGGCAAGCTCGATCCGGAGACCGCCGTGGAGATCGGCGTGCAGGCGTGCGCCGGCCTCGACTACGCCCACCGCCACGGGATCATCCACCGCGACGTCAAGCCGGGCAACCTGATGATCATCGGCGGACCCGCGGGCGGCGGCGACATGACCGTGAAGCTGGCCGACTTCGGCATCGCGCGCGCCAGCGAGCAGACGCGGATCACCCAGGTGGGGTCCGTCGTGGGGACGGCCGCGTACCTCGCGCCCGAGCAGGCCCGCGGCGAGGAGGCCAACCCCTCCTCGGACGTCTATTCGCTCGGCGTGGTGCTGTACCAGTTCCTCGCCGGGCGGCTGCCATATGAGGGCGCCTCACTGGCAGAGCTCGCGGTCCGCCAGCAGTCGGAGCAGCCGCTCCACCCCAGCTCATACAGCGACGACGTCTCGCAGTCGGTCGGCGACGCCGTCCTGGTCGCACTCGACTCCGATCCCGCGCGCCGCTTCGCGGCGGCCGGCGAGCTGGCGGATGCCCTGCGGCACGGCCTGACGGGCGTGTCGCCCGCCGGCACGGCCCAGACCCGGGTCCTCGGCGGCGATACCCCGACCGCCGATACGCGCCACATGCCCCGCACGCGCACCCAGCGGCGGGCCCAGCGCCGCCCGGTACAGCCGCGCCAGCGCCAGGCCCCACCCAAGCGACGCCGCCGCGCTCCCACGGTCGCTCGCAACCTGCTCGCCCTGATCGCGATCCTCCTGCTCGCCGCGGCGGTGGCCGCCATCGTCGTCCTCGCTTCCAGCGGAGGCGGCGGCAAGATCAACCTCGATCAAGTCGTCAAGCAGAACGTGAACGACCAGATCGACGCCCTCAAGCAGGTCGTCGACGACAACACGAAGTAGGGACGGCTTCGCCATCAGATCGCGGCCACAAGCGGCCGCCCCACATAAGTCGCTTCGGGCTTCGCCCTACGCTCCGAAGTGGAGCGGCCTGGTGGCCGCTAGGTTCGCGGGCCGCGCGGCATGATCAGCGAGAGCAGCGAGCGTCGCCCGCACCTCGGGCACTTCGAGAACGAGTGCTCCAACGTGGCTCCGCAGTGGCGGCAGGCCGGTTTCTGCTTGACGACCCCCTTCATGCCACCAGCCTAAGACAGCCGCTTCTCGTCCATAGCGGCTATTCCGATTCGGGGCGCGTCGCGCTAAGCCACTGGAAGAAAACGGGAGCAGCCAAGAGGATGGCAACGCCACCTCCGTATGGGGCGGGCACGAACACGATTGAGAGCAGCACCAGGACAAGGGTGCCGGCCGTCGGCCAGGCAAGCGTCAGCAGCCGCCCACGCAACGGTGCCCTTCTGGGCCGCCAGACGAAGGGCGTGAATGCAAATAGAACGACGATGAACGCAACCGCCCCGGCCGACCGAGAGTCGAGCAGAAGCCTGGCGGCGATGCCCAATGCGAACGCCGTAGCGACAGCACCCCCGAGCAATGCGCCTCGCTGAGTACGTCTGTGGCCGTCGGGCGAGAACTCTTAGTCACCCGCTCAGTATCGGCGTGGTGGTGGCTAACCATTTAGCTCGCCCGAGCAAGCGGTGCTGTTTTTCGTCCAAAGCAGCGGTCGGACGTCCCCGCATCGACGGCATTAGTCTGAAGAGATGTCCGCGCAGGCTGACCAGTTGACCCTCGAGCTAGTCCGCACACTGCCCGCGGCGCCTGCGCGCGTCTTCGCCGCCTTCAGCGACCCGGACGAGCTGGCGAAGTGGTGGGGGCCGGAGGGCTTCAGCGTGGGGAGCCTCGATTCCGATCTTCGAGCCGGAGGGACCTACCGGATAGAGATGCAGCCGCCCGAGGGCGACCCCTTCCATCTCGGCGGGAAGTTCCGGGAGGTCGATCCGCCTGTCCGCCTCGCTTTCACGTTTGTGTATGAAGACCCAGATCCCGACGATGTCGAGACCTTGGTCGAACTCTCCTTTCAGGATCGCGGCGAATCAACTGAGGTTGTCTTCACTCAGGGTCCCTTCAAGACCGAAGCGCGCCGCGAGCTTCATCGGGACGGTTGGACGGACAGTTTCAACAGGCTCACACAAGTCATCTCGCAGCCATAGTCAGTCTCGTCGCGCCGGTTACGCAACACATTCAGCTCGCGGAGTGCCGTCCATGCGAAGTGGGCTACTGCTTCTCGTCCAAAGCAGTAGTCGCGTTCCTCGTCGAGCGGATTGAGGCGGCTGCCGCTTTCACGCGGAAGCAGCAGTCTCAAATAATTCGGCCAGAGGCGGCAGTCACCAACCCGACGACGACCAAAGCCGCGGCGAGGATCCACAAGAAGCTGCCGCCCGCTCCGATCGCGGCCACGAGCGCAAATGCCGCCATAACAATGAGTGGCAAGCCGAACGCAATTGCAACACCGACGGACTTGATCTTGCCGAAGCCGTCATTCCGCGCGTCCGACAAACTCCTGTTCCAGCTGTTTCTGCGCCTAGTTGGTGTATTGGCCATGTCGTCACTCCCTCTCCCCTAGTCGGGCAAGCATACGTCCGTATCGGGTTCCAACCGCCTTGAGATTGGCATTCGAGAAGTCCTTGCATTCGCGGCGACCATTGCCTATCCCCCGATCGGGGCCCTCGGGTTAGCCCCCCAGAAGACCAGCGTTCCCATCATCCCGATCAGGTGGACGAGCACGATGTTGAGCACCATCGACTTCGCGGTCGCGGTGCCGACGCCCACCGGGCCGCCGGATGCCGTGTAGCCGTAGTAGCAGCCGACCAGCACGATGGCGGTCGCCATCACCATGCCCTTGATCAGGCTGAATAAGAGGTCGGGCGGGTTCTGGAACATCCAGAAGATCAGGAAGTAGCCGCCGGAGGAGACGTCCCCGATCTGCTCGACGACCGCCAGCCAGCTGGCGATGTAGCCGATCCCGACGGCTCCGAGATATACAAAGGGGAACGCGATCCAGGCCGCCAGCAGGCGGGTGGCGGCGAGGAAGGTCACCGGCGGCACGCCCATCACCTCGAGGGCGTCGATCTCGTCGGAGATCCTCATCGCGCCGAGCTCGGCGACGATGCCGGTACCGACCTTGGCGGCGAGCATGTAGCCGAAGGCGTAGGGGATCACCTCGCGCAGGTCACACCAGGCGGCGAACACGCCGGCGTAGGCCGGGGCTCCCTGGGCGCGGGTGAAGTAGGCGCCCTCGATCCCGCACTGGAGCCCGAGGATGAAGACCAGGCCCCAGATCACGATCGTGGAGCCGAGGATCAGGATGCCGGTCTGGCGCAGGGCCTCGCCGAAGAACTGAAAGACGCGGCCGGTGTAGACCAACCCCGCCACGCGCGAGCAGAACCCGAAGATCTCGCCGATCGAGTTGAGCCAGCCACGCGGGACGTCCAGCCAGCCGGCGTTCACCGGCCGTCGCCCAGCATCCGCACCAGCGCCACACCGATGACGGCGGTCACGGCAGAGAGGGCAACGCCGGCTACCCAGAGATCGGCGCCCGCCAGCCCCCGTCCGTAGAAGAGAAGGATCCAAACCGCCGGCACAGCCAACACCAGCGCAACGACGCCAACTCCGAACAGGACTCGGTCGATCCGCCGGCCAGGCAGGGCAGAGCGCCAATCTCCAGCTTCCCCGCGCATCAATGTGAGCCTGGCGCGCAAGGCTCCGTTTCGCTACCCGTATGCGACGATGGGAGATCCGACGCCTTCGTAGGATCTTCGAAGTTCGCCCTGCGGGAGGAGGAGTTTGACCGCGAGGAATCGATCTGAGCCCACATTTGACGAGCTCGTCGACGCGCTGATTGCCCGTACTGACGAAAGCGTCGCGACTTACATGCGGCGGATGCAGGACCACTATCCAGACGAGACGATCGCTGACCCTGTCCTCCAGGAGCGGATTCGCGAATTCGCGCAGGCGAGCTTCCTGGCCGAATACGAGGCTTTCCGGGCGGGGAGCGTGCCGGAGACGCCGCCTCCTACGGACGCCTTCGGTGCCCGTGTGGTCGCCCAGCTTGGAATGCCCCTCGACCCTTGGGTGAATACCGGCTTCCGAACGGGGCATAGATGCCATTGGGAGGCGTGGATGGATCTGGTGGACAGCCACGTCCGCGACGCGGACCTACGACGCGAGCTTCTAGATCGCGGCTCGATGTTCTTCTTCGAGTACGTCGACCGACTGATCCCGCTGCTGACGGAGGTATACGAGCGCGAACAGGAGCAGGTGCATCGCAAGCGAGGCGGCGAGCAAACGGTTCTGGTTCACCAGCTGCTGAACGGCGCCGAACATGACTCCGAGGCACTGGGCTGGCCGCTCGAGCACCACCATCTCGGAATGTTCGCCTGGGGCGAGAATCCGGATCGGACCCTGCACGAGCTCGCTGCCGCGCTTCAGCGTCCAGTGCTGATCGTCGAGAGCGGAGTGGAAGGCATAAAGTTCGGTTGGGCGAGCGGCGGGACGCCGCTGGGCGCCACGGAGGAACGCACGCTTTCCTCCTTTGCGCCTTCACTCGGCCAGCTCGCGCTTGGCCTCGAGGCTGCCGGCAGTGCTGGCTTCGTACTCAGCAATCGCCAGTCGCGCCGCGCGGGTTGGGTGGCTTGGTCGACGGATGAGCCGGTGACCCGCTTTCGGGATGTAGCCCTTGAGGCGCTTGCCGTCGAGGATGAGGAAAGCGCGCGGGCATTTGTCAGCGTTGAGCTGCACGGCTTCGCCGATGACTCGGCCCGCTCGGAGAGGTTGCGCGAGACACTGCTCGCCTACTTCCGCGCCGATCAAAATGCAGCTGCCGCCGCCTCCTCAATGGGGGTCCACCAGCAGACCATCGCCAACCGCATCAAAGCCGTGGAGGAACGGATCGGTTCAAGAGTTGGAGCTCGTCGTGGCGAGCTCGAACTGGCGTTAAGGCTTCATCGCTGCTTTGGGCGCACACCAGCGCTCCCATTTAACGTGAGCGTTCGCGCAGTGCCTGAGGCTGTCAGGCGGCGCGAGTAAACGCGCTTCCGCACCAGGCGGAAGCCAGCTGAAAGCGCTGCTTCCCCTGAGCCGCAAGCGAGTCGCTTCCGCCTGCT
>CAWFHN010000006.1:0-464631 GCA_963815665.1 uncultured Solirubrobacterales bacterium
CGCGACACGCGAGAGCGCTAGCTGAGATCCTGCTCTTATCCAAAGGCGAATCGCGAGCTGGCCGGCTCTACGGCTCGGCAGGTGCGAATGCCGAGAACGAGCCGAACGCCTCGAGCACCGCGAGAACCCGGACGACGGCATCCTTGCCGTCATGGGCGTTGACTGAGACGAGGTACTCCTGAATCTGCCCGTTCCAACCCGCTGCCCGACGTCGATCGGAGATCGTGATCTGTGCCGCCGAGAGCGCGCCTCTCGTCTGCCTCGTCAAGGGTGGCCCGACAAAGCTGACTCTTTGTGGGGAGAGGATCGCCGCCGAGAGACGTGTCCCGGCCGCCTGCGAGAGAGGGTGTCGCCTTCGCTCACCCATCGACGGAACTCGCTACCTCGTCGGGGTCAGTGAGCGCGAACCAGACGCCGCTTCCCGCCACGATCCCCCAGCGGTAGTCGGAGCGACTCCGACCGCGCCTGGCCCGACCGCCAGCTTGAGCGGCTTATCCACTCGCAGGATCGTGTCCGTTGCCGTCGGGCCGGGGGCGGGCAGGAGCAGCTCCTCCACTTCCGGCAGCGGCTCGAGCACGAACATCTCGACCGCCAGCTCGGGGTCGATGTGGATCGAGCTCATGTAAGCGATCACCCTGCGGGCGGTGGCCTCCTCGACCACTTGCTTGAACTCCTCCTCCATTGCCAGCTGGAAGCTTCGCCGCATCTGATAGACGGACTCAGGCCCGCCGGTCTCGATCAGGGTGCGCTCGACAGTGGTGAAGCCGCCCTGCAGGATGCAGACGACCAGGTCATCGACGATATGGGTCTTCGACTTAGTCGGGCCTTTGCCGTAGTAGCGGCTGTGGAGCTGGACAAGCCCGGTCGAGATCCGCGACAGGGTTTCGCCGCGAACGTGCGCATGCCCATCTGTAGATGCAGTGATCATCGCGACCTCCAGCCAACTTGGTGGCCGCTCCTCTTAGGGAGACAAGCGCGAAGGGCAGAGTCGCGGTTAGACCCAACGAACTACGGCGGCTCGTAGCGCAGTGAGCGAGTCGAGCGCAACCCCAGGGTACTGCCGATGACGGCATGCGAACATCGGTAGTACCCACGGACTCGGGAGGGGGAAGCCTGGTTAGGCCGCTGCACGCGCCCGCTAAGCGCGAGAAGCAGGCGCGGCGGGCTGGACTACCGCTTTCCATGCAAAGCGGCAATCCTTGGTGGCCTGACTACGGCGTGCCGCCCGCAGCACGGGCGTAGGCGTACCAGGCCGGCTTCGGCGTGCCGTTCAGGGTGAAGAGCCCGGCCCGGTCCGTCCAGAAGTCGGGGCCCGGCGAGTCGTGGTCCGTGTAGCTGAACCAAAACGCGCGAGCGATGCCGAGCGAGGCTGCATGGCGCTGGAAGAGACCGTAGGTCCTGGTCAGCTTGCGTGCCTGCTGCGCGTGGGTCGCCCTGACGGGTGAGCTCTTCAGCTTGTGGCCGCCCGTCACCCAGCCGAACTCGGAGACCCAGATCGGCGTGGCGCCGTCACCGTGGCGCCGCATGATCCGGCGCGCCACGCGCACCCAGTGGATCACGCCCTTCGGCTTGGCCGAGTACGGGTGGATGCCGAGGTCGTCGAACGAGCTCTTCACGCCGTGGACCCGGTAGAGCGCGTTGAGGTAGGTGGTCATGTCGACCGTGTTGCGGATCGTGTGAAAGGGGAAGACGCCGCCCGTCAGGACTTGCGCCGACGGGTCCCCCGCTCGCAGCCCGGTGGCCGAGATCTTCAGCAGGCGCGCGAAACCCCGGGGACTGGGCCTGCCTCCCCAGAAGCCGCCCAGGTTGGGCTCGTTCCAGATCTCCCAGGTGCCGATGGGTCGTTTGGGCAGCTCGGGATGAAGGGCCCAGAACGTCCCGTTGGCGCCGTACCGCCGCGCGAAGTCGGTCAGCAGGCTGCGCCACGCCGCGCGCTGGCGCGCCTTGCGGATCGGCGGCCTCGACGGAGTCCGGGAGATCCAGGAGGGAACGCCGGACAGGTCCGGCAGCAGGGTGAGGCCGGCTCGCGCCGCCTCAGCCACCAGCTGATCGGTGGTCCCGTAGAGGCGATCGCCGGGATGGGGCTCGGTGTTGCCCCAGAAGAACTGCATGCGGAAGGTCCCGACTCCGCCCTGGGCCGCGCGATGGAGATCCGCCTGCGTCGGATAGTTGACGCCGACCACCCCGAAGAAGGGGTTGGACGATGCGGACGCCGGCGCGGCGAGCGCCGCCACGGCGAGCGCAAGACAGATGAGCTTGACCGCTCCCCTCGGCATCGGGCCAAGGTAGCCCCGCCCGCTTCTCGATGTCGCAGTTCAGGCCGCCCAGGGCACAGCGCCGCCGAGCACGGCCTTCGAGTAGCCGGCGAAGCGACCTGACTCGATCGCCCCCCGCGCCCCGGCGACCAGGCGCTCCATGTAGCTCAGGTTGTGGAGGGTGAGAAGCCGGGTCCCAGTCAGATCCTTGTTGCGCGCCAGGTAGTGGAGGTAGGCCCGGGTGTGGCTGGAGCAGGCTTCGCAGCCGCAGCCCTCGACAACCGGCGAATCGTCCTCGGCGTAGGTCGCCTTGGTCAGATCGACGCGGAAGCGCCCGCCCGGATTGGGAGCGAGCGCCGTCCCGTGCCTCGCCAGGCGGGTCGGGATCGCGCAATCGAACAGGTCGATGCCCATGCCGATCCCGGCGAGCAGGTCGTCCACCTCGCCGATGCCGAGCAGGTGCCGAGGAGCCTCCTCCGGCAGCAGCGGCACGGTGAATCCGAGCACGCCGTGCATCTCCTCCTTCTCGCGGCCGAGCGTGCCGCCGATCGCGATCCCGTCGATCGCGGCGGCCGCGGTTTCCTCGGCCGAGTCGCGGCGCAGGTCCTCGTGGACCCCGCCCTGCACGATCCCGAAGACCGCCTGGTCCCCCGGGCCCTCCCGCCCGTGCCAGTCCAGGCAGCGCCCGAGCCAGCGATGGGTCCGCTCCGTCGAGCGTGCGGTGTAGTCGCGATCGGCGTGCGCCGGCGTGCACTCGTCGAAGGTGAGGGCGATGTCGGAGCCGAGCGCCCTCTGGATCCGCATCGACTCCTCGGGGCCCAGGAAGCGGCTGGAGCCGTCCAGCAGCGACTGGAAAGCCACACCCTCCTCGCTGATCTCCACCTTCGCGCCACCCGCCACGCTCCCCCGCCGCCCCTTGATCTCGTCGGCGACGCCGCCGTGGGCGAGCGAGAAGACCTGGAAGCCGCCGGAGTCGCTGATGATCGGCCGCTCCCAGCCCATGAAGCGGTGCAGCCCCCCGCGGGCCGCGATCAGCTCCTCCCCCGGCGAGAGGTGCAGGTGGAAGGTGTTGCCGAGCACCATCTCGTAGCCGAGCTCGGCCACCTCCGCGGAGGAGAGCCCGCGGACGCTGGCCTTGGTCGCCAGCGGGATGAACGCCGGGGTTGCCACCTCCCCGTGCGCCAGATGAATCAGGCCCGAGCGAGCGTCGCAGTCGCGGGCCTGGATCTCAAAGCGGAGCCTGGCCGGGTCCTGCCTCACCGAGCGCGCAGGCTGGTCCCGGTCATCGCCTCCGGCTGGGGGATGCCGAGCAGGTCAAGGGCCGTCGGCGCCACGTCCGCCAGGATCCCGCCCTCCCGGAGCTCGATGCCGCCGGCGGTGACGATCGCCGGCACGGGATTCGTCGAGTGGGCTGTGTTGGGCGACCCGTCGGGCTCCAGCATCTGCTCGCAGTTGCCGTGGTCGGCGGTGACGATCAGCGCACCGCCCCCCTCATGCACGGCGGAGACGACCTCGCCGAGCCGGCCGTCGACCTCCTCGACCGCGGCCACGGCAGCCGGGATCACGCCCGTGTGTCCGACCATGTCCGGGTTGGCGAAGTTGATGATCCCGAAGCGGTAGCCGCCGGCGCTCCAGTGCTCGGTGAACAGGTGCGCCGCCGCGGCCGCGCTCATCTCCGGCTTGTGGTCGTAGGTCGGGACGTCGCGGACCGAATCGGCGAGGAAGTGCTCCTCCCCGGCCCACTCCTCCTCCCGCCCGCCGTTGAAGAAGTAGGTGACGTGCGCGTACTTCTCGGTCTCGGCGACGTGGAGCTGGCGGTCGCCCTGCTCGGAGATCACCTGGGCGAGCGTGGTTGCCGGCTCCTTCGGCGGGAACGCCACAGGATAGGGCCAGCCGTGGTGGTACTCGGTCATCGTCGTCACCTCGAAGGTGCCGGCGCCGCCCCGGTCGAACTCATCGAAGTCCGGCTCGCCGAGGGCCATGGTCATCTGGCGGGCGCGGTCCGGCCGGAAGTTGATGAAGATGAACGGCTCGTCGGGCTCGGCGCCGTCGTAGTCGCCGATCGCGACCGGCTCGATGAACTCGTCCGTGACGTCCCGCTCGTAGGAGTCGCGGATCGCCTGCACGGCCGAGTCGGCGCGCGGCGCCTTCCCGTGCACGATGGCGTCGTATGCCTTCTTCGTCCGGTCCCAGCGCCGGTCGCGGTCCATGCCCCAGTACCGGCCGCCGACTGTGCCGATGCGGCCGGTGCGCCGGAGCCAGCGCTCGACCTCCTCGGCGTAGCCCGCGCCGTTGTGAGGGAGCGTGTCCCTCCCGTCGGTGAGGACGTGGAGCACCAGGTCCGAGACACCCTCCTCCCCGGCGAGCTCGATCACGGCCTCGATGTGCTCCCAGCCGGAATGGACGCCTCCGTCGGAGACGAGCGCGATCGCGTGCAGGCGTCCGCGGCGGGAATCGCGGGCGGTGCCGCAGGCGCCGCGCAGCGCCGGGTTCTCGAAGAAGCTGCCGTCGGCGATCGAGTCGTCGATCCGAGCCAGGTCCTGCTTGACGACCGCGCCCGCGCCGAGGTTCATGTGGCCGACCTCGGAGTTGCCCATCTGCCCGTCCGGGAGCCCCACGTCGCGACCCGAGGTGGACAGGGTCGTGTGGGGGTAGGCGGCCCAGAGCTCGTCGAAGACGGGCGTGTTCGCCTGCGAGATCGCGTTCCCCGGGCCATCCGGTGCGAGCCCGAATCCGTCGAGGATCACGAGCGCCAGGGAGGGCACCGGCACGCTGGTCGGCCCTGCCGGGAGCGTGCCCATCAGGACGCTGCTTCGACGATCGCCGCGAAGTCGCTCGGATCGAGGCTCGCGCCGCCCACCAGCGCGCCGTCGACGTCCGGGAGGGCGATCAGCTCGGCCGCGTTGCCGGGCTTCACCGAGCCGCCGTAGAGGATCCGGGTCGCGGCGGCGGCCGCGCTCGAGCGGGTCTCGATCAGGCCGCGAATCAGCGCGCACGCCTCCTGAGCCTGCTCGGGCGTGGCCGTGCGGCCGGTCCCGATCGCCCAGATCGGCTCGTAGGCGATCACGACCTCGGCGAGCCGGTCCTCGGAGACCTCCGAGAGGTCCGCCTCGATCTGGCGGGTGAGGATGCCCTCGGTCTCGTCCGAGTCGCGCTGGGACTCGTTTTCCCCCACGCAGAGGATCGGCTCCAGGCCGGCACGGAGTGCCGCCGGGACCTTCCGCGCGAGGGCCTCATCGCTCTCCCCGAAATACTGGCGGCGCTCGGAGTGGCCGAGGATGACTCCGTCGACCCCGAGCTCCAGCAACATCGGAGCGGAGACCTCGCCGGTGAAGGCGCCCTCGGCCTCCTCGTGCATGTTCTGGGCGGCGACCCATACTCGGCTCTGGGCACAGTGCTCGACCGTGGCCTTCAGGGAGAGAAACGAAGGGCAGATCACGACCTCGGGCCCGGACTCGGGTACGCGGGGCAGGAAGTCGGCTAGGAAGCTCTCGGTCTCCTCGACGGTCTTGTGCATCTTCCAGTTGGCGGCGAGGATCGCCGTTCGCTCAGGCATCCTGCAGCGCCTCCACTCCGGGCAGGTCGCGGCCCTCGATCAGCTCGAGCGAGGCGCCGCCCCCCGTGGAGATCCAATCGACCGAGTCGGCGAGCCCGAACCGATGTAGCGCGGCCACCGAGTCCCCACCCCCGACGACCGTATGCCCCGGCGCCGCTGCGACGGCCTCCGCGACGGCGCGGGTGGCGGCGTCGAACGGCTGCACCTCGAAGGCCCCCATCGGCCCGTTCCAGAAGACGGTCCCGGCGCGGGCGATCCTCTTGCCGAAGTTGGCCGAGGTGTTGGCGCCGACATCGAGGCCCATCCACCCCTCGGGAACGTCCACCCCGTTCAGCTCGCGCGTCTCGGTGCCGGCGTCCAGCTCCCTGCCGAGGACCAGGTCCTCTGGCAGCTCCAGCATCGTGTCGCTCTTCTCGGCCTGGGCGAGCACCCGCCTCGCGGCGTCGACTCCCTCGTCCTCGACGAGCGAGTTGCCGGTGTCCCGCCCCTCCGCCTTGAAGAAGCTGAAGCACATCGCGCCGCCGATCAGGATCTCCTCGGCGAAACCGAGAAAGCGATCGATCACGCCGAGCTTGTCGGTCACCTTCGCCCCGCCGAGGACGACGATCAGCGGGCGCTGTGGGTCGTCGCGCACCGCGGTGAGCTGCTCGACCTCCTGCTCCAGGAGCAGGCCGGCGTAGCCGGGCAGGAGGTGCGCGACGCCCTCCGTGGTGGCGTGGGCCCGGTGGGCGGAGCCGAAGGCGTCATTGACGTAGAGGTCAGCCATGGAGGCGAGCGCGTCGGCGAGGTCGGGGTCGTTCTTCGTCTCCCCCTCCTCGAAGCGGCTGTTCTCGAGCAGCAGGATGTCGCCAGGGGCGAGATCCATAGCCATCTCGGTCACGTCGGCGCCGACCACGGCCGGCGCCAGCGTCACCTCGGTGCCGAGCAGCTCGCCCAGGCGCTTGGCGACCGGCGCCATCGAGAGGGCCGGATCGCGCCCCTTCGGCCGGCCCAGGTGCGAGACGAGCACGATGCTCGCCCCGCGCTCGCGCAGGAGCTCGATCGTCGGCAGGGAAGCGCGGATGCGGGTGTCGTCGGCGACGCTCCCCCCGTCGAGCGGGACGTTCAGGTCGGCGCGCAGCAGGACGATATTGCCGTCCAGATCCGCATCTCTGACGCTCGCCTTGCGGAACGAGCGTGCGGCGTCTACTTCAGGCACTTACCGCGGCCGGCTGCAGAACCTTCTCCGCCAGGTCGACGCAGCGGTTGGCGTAGCCCCACTCGTTGTCGTACCAGGAGAGGAGCTTGACGAAGGTCCCGTCGACCACCTTGGTCTGCTCGGCGTCGAAGACAGAGGAGTGCGGGTCGGTGACGATGTCCGTGGAGACGATCGGGTCCTCGGTGTACTTGAGGATCCCCGAGAGCGGACCGGAGCCCGCGGCCTCCTTCATCGCCGCGTTGATCTCCTCCTCGCTGGTCTCCTTCGAGACGTCGCAGGTCAGGTCGACCAGCGATCCGGTGATCACCGGCGCGCGAACCGAGATGCCGCTGAGCTTTCCCTGGAGGTCGGGCAGGACGAGGCCGACCGCCTTCGCGGCTCCCGTGCTGGTTGGGATCAGGTTGACGGCGGCGGCGCGCGCCCGGCGCATGTCCTTGTGGGGCATGTCCTGAAGGCGCTGGTCGGCGGTGTAGGCGTGGATGGTGGTCATCAGGCCGCGCTCGATGCCGACGGTGTCGTTCAGGACCTTGGCAACCGGCGCCAGGCAGTTGGTCGTGCAGGAGGCGTTGGAGATGATGTTGTGCTCCTCCGGGTCGTAGTCGGAGTCGAAGTTGACGCCCAGGACGACGGTGATGTCCGGATCGGTCGCCGGCGCGGAGATGATCACCTTCTTGGCACCCGCCTCCAGATGCTTCTCGGCGCCCTCGCGCTTGGTGAACAGGCCGGTGGACTCGATCACGACCTCAACGCCGAGGTCGCCCCAGGGAAGGGCGGCGGGGTCCTTCTCGTTGAGGATCCGCAGCTCCTTGCCGTCGACGCTGACGCCGTCGGCGGTCACCTCGACCTCGCCGGGGAAGCGGCCGAGGATGGAGTCGTACTTGAGCAGGTGGGCGATGAGCTCGTTGTCGATCAGGTCATTGACTGCGACGAACTCGAGATCCGACCCCGCCTCGAGGGCCGCACGGAAGAGATTGCGGCCGATGCGCCCGAAGCCGTTGATGCCCACCTTGACTGCCATTTGAAGTCCTCCTAGACGGGGTTTGCTCTACTCAAATTACCGAGCCGCGACCTGCGCCGTCCCCGTGCCGAGCACGGAGATTCGATCTAGCGCTCGTGCGAGACGGAAACCTCGACGAGGTAGCCGTCGGGGTCGGTGAGCCGGCACGAGTAGTTGCCGGGACCGAACGCGGGGGCGCTGCCCGGCTCCGCCACCGGGTCTCCACCGTTCGCGGAGCCCGATTCGAAAGACGCCTTCACGGCCGGGATGCTCTTCGCCGGGAAGGAGATCAGCCCGTATCCCGGCCGCTGGCTGTCAGCGAGCTCGATGAAGAACTCGGCCTTGATCAAGCCCCAGCTGACCGAGTTGGCGGGCGCGTCCTGCCGGCGCCAGCCGAGGGGCGCCAGGATCGAGTCATAGAACGCACCGCTGCGCTCGAGGTCGGAGACTTTTACGGCGGCGTAGTTGAGCATCAGGGGGCGACCTTACATGGGACCTGCGACCCGGCGTCAGCGCCGGGGCTCCCAGCGAAAGAAGCGGACCGCGATGACGAGGCCGAAGAGGCCCCACGCCGCGACGACGGCCAGATGTCCCCACTCGAAGCCCGCGCCGATCGTGTTCGGATTCCACGCCGTGAACATCGCCTCGAAGAAGTGGCGGATGGGAAATGCGTCGGAGAAGTTGATGACACCGCTGGGAAGCTCGTCCTGGGGAATGAAGACACCTGACAAGAAGTAGAGCGGCAGAACCGTTGCGTTGGTTACGGCCGGCGCGGCATCCGCCGTCGGGATAGCGGCCGCGAGAGCAAAGCCGAGGCAGGAGAAGGAGAACGCCCCCACCGCCAGCGTGACCAGCATCGCGGGCATGGTGTGCGTCGGGATCGTGACGCCATAGAGCAGGTCGCCGATCACGCTGACCAGGGCGACCATGATCACCGAGATCACCAGCGAGTTCCCCACGCGACCCGCGACGAAGGCAGCGGGAGGCAGCGGCGTCCCGCGAACGCGCTTGAGCTGCCCCGCCTCGCGCTCCGCCGGGAGGTTCGTCGCGAGCTTCACCGTCGTCGCCGAGATCACCGCGAGCGAGATGATCGCCGGCACGTAGTAGGTCGCGCCCTTGACGTCCAGACCCGAGATCTGGTTGTCCTTGAAGACGGTCGCCAGGATGAACAGGAAGATCAGCGGCAGCGCCGCTGTGAAGAAGACGGCGGCCGGGTTACGCCAGAACACCTTCTGGTCGAAGCGGAACTGGTGCAGGACGACGGCTACCCCGCTCACGACGGGCCCTCCGCGCCGTCCGCCTGCTCGGTCAGCTCCAGGTACACGTCCTCCAGGCTCGGCTGCCGGACCTGAAGGGCGGGCAGGCCGACCCCCCGTTCGCTCGCCCAGTTGGTCAGGTCTCGCAACACGGAGACCGGATCCTTCGCATCGAGCGAGAAGGCGCCGGCCTCGATCCTGGCGCCCGCTCGAACGGCGTCCGGCAGCTCCTCCGCGCCGACGCCGGCGGGCAGCCGAAAGCTGATCTCGGTCCGCTGGTCACGGTCCCCGCCCAGCTCCTCGGGTGAGCCGGTGGCGAGGATGCGCCCCGTGGAGATGATCGCGACCCGATCGGCAAGGGCCTGCGCCTCGTCCATGTAGTGAGTGGTCAGGAAGACCGTCTTGCCGAGGTCACCGAGGCCGCCGATCACGTCCCACGCCTGGCGCCGGGCGGCTGGGTCGAAGCCGGTGGTCGGCTCGTCCAGGAAGAGCAGCTCGGGGTCTCCGATCAGGGCCAGGGCCACGTCGAGCCGCCTCTGCTGGCCGCCGGAGAGCTTGGACGTCCTGACGTTCGCCTTGTCGGCCAGCCCGACCAGGCTCACGGTGTCGTCCACGTCTCGAGGCGAGGCGTAGTACCCGGCGTACTGCTCGACCGCCTCGCGGGGGGTGAGCTCAGGGACCAGCCGGGACTCCTGCAGCACGAAGCCGACCCGCTGGCGCCAGGCGCGATCCGCGTCCTCCGGATCCGTGCCCAGCACGCTGACCTCGCCGCCGTTGCGCGGCCGGTAGCCCTCGAGGATCTCGACGGTGGTGGTCTTGCCGGCGCCGTTCGGCCCCAGGAACGCGAAGATCTCGCCCGCCGCCACCTCGAGGTCGATGCCGCGCACCGCCTCGAAGCCGTCGTAGGACTTGCGTAGTCCCTCCACGCTGATCACGGGGTCCGCCATCAGGCGGATGTTATGTAGGCCTGCTTAACGCGCGGCCGGCCGTGGTTCCAGATCCACATCGCGATGCACCAGACGCAGCTTGACGTCGTCCCGCTTGCCGAGCGCCCGCGCGATGCGGTCCGCGACCGTGACCGAGCGGTGGCGGCCGCCCGTGCAGCCGACCGCGATCGTCAGGTGCTGCTTGCCCTCGGCGACATATGCCGGCAGCAGGAAGTCGAGCAGCGGCATCAGGCGGCCGTAGAACTCTCCCGCCTGCGTGCCTGACTCGACGTACTCGCGAACCGGCTCGTCGAGGCCCGTCAGCGGGCGCAGGTCGTCGACGTAGTGCGGGTTGGGGAGAAAGCGGACGTCGAGGGTCAGGTCCGCGTCCGAGGGCGGGCCGTTCTTGAAGCCGAAGGTGAGGATGGTCAGGGCGAGCTGGTTCTCCTGGGCGTCGCGCCCGATCAGCTCGGTCGCGATACGCCGGCGCAGTGCCCCGCCGGTGAGCGAGGTCGTGTCGATGACGACGTCCGCCCGCTCGCGAAGCGGGGCGAGCAGGTCACGCTCCTCGCGGATCCCGTCGACGATCCGCCCGCTTCGCGCCAGAGGATGCCGGCGGCGAGTCTCCCTGTAGCGGTGGAGCAGGGCCTCCTCGTCGGCCTCGAGGAAGACAACCTTGAGATCGAGCCCGCCGGCGGCCAGTTCGTCGAGCACGGTCTGCAGGTCCTCGAAGTAGCCGCCACCCCGCACGTCCGTGACCACCGCGGCCTTCTGGACTCCACTGCCCTTGTGCCGGAAGAGCTCGCCCAGCCCGCTGATCATCTGCGGGGGCAGGTTGTCGACGCAGAAGTAGCCGCCGTCCTCGAAGGCCGCGATTGCCTCCGACTTGCCGGCCCCGGAGTATCCAGTGATCACCACGAGCTCGACCCTCTTGGTGCTGGGACCGGCGCCGTCCCCATTTTTTGCGGCGTCCTTTGCCATCAGCCCGCTCTGTGCAGTTGCCGGTGGATCTCGCGAGCGAGCTTACCGGGCACCCCGGGCACCGCTTCGAGCTCCTCGCGGCTCGCGGTCAGCAGCCGCTCCGGCGAGCCGAAATGGAGGAGCAGAGCGCGCTTGCGGGCCGGGCCCACACCGCGGACGCCGTCCAGCACCGAGGCCGTCATCGATTTGTCGCGCCGGCTGCGGTGGTGTGTGATCGCGAAGCGGTGTGCTTCGTCGCGAATGCGCTGCAGGATCCGAAGCGCGTCGGAGTTCTTCTCGAGCAGGATCGGAGCCGAGCGACCGGGGACGAAGACCTCCTCGATCCGCTTCGCCAGGCTGACGACCGTCACGCCCTGCTCGACGAGAGGCTCGAGCGCCTTCATTCCGGCGGAGAGCTGGCCCTTGCCGCCGTCGATGACGATCAGGTCGGGGAGCGCCGCGAAGCTCGCGTCGCGGTCGGAGTCGTGCGGCGAGAGGTCGGCCTGCTGCATGTAGCGGCCCAGCCGCCGAGTCAACACCTCTTGCATTGCCGCGAAGTCATCGGGGCCCCCACCATTACCCCCGAACTCCCCGCGAATGTTGAACTTGCGGTAATCCGACTTCTTCGGCGCGCCTCCCTCGAAGACCACCATCGAGGCGACCGTGTGGGTCTCGCCGAGGTTCGAGATGTCGAAACCCTCCATCCGGACCGGGACGCGCTCCAGGTCGAGCGCCTCCTGCAGCGAAGCGAGGGTCTCGACCCGCTGCTGGCGACGATGCTCGCGGCGGAGCTTGTCCTGGGCCAGGGCGAGCTTCGCGTTCTTCTCCGCCAGCTCGCGCAGCCGGCGCAGATCGCCCCGGGAGCCGACGCGCACCTCGACCTGCGAGTCGCGCTGGCTCGACAGCGCCTCGGCGAGCACGTCGGTGCGGTCCTTGAGCTCCGGCCCGACGATCACCCTGCCGGGCACCGACGGAGCCGCGCCGTAGTACTGGAGCAGGAAGGTCTCGGCGACCTCGCCGGGATCGCGATCGTCGCCCGCCGCCTCGTCCTCACCCGCCAGATAGAAGCCCTGCCGCTCGGCGAGGACGCCGTCGCGGACCTGGAAGACCTGGGCGTTCGCGTCGTTCCCCTCGACGGCCACGGCGATCAGATCGGCGCTCCCCATCGAGCCGCCCGCCACCTGCTGGCGCTCCATCATGCTCTGGACCGCGTTGAGCCGGTCGCGGAAGAGCGCGGCACGCTCGAAGTCCTGGGCCTCGGACGCCTCCGTCATCTTCTGATCGAGGTCGCGGGCGATCTCCCTGTAGCGGCCGGAGAGGAAGCCGACGATCCGTTCGATGTTGCCCCGGTACTCGTCCTTGTCGATATAGCCGACGCAGGGGGCCTGGCAGCGCTTGATGTAGTAGTCGAGGCACGGGACGCCCGAGCGGCGGCCGGGCTCAGCCCCCTCGCAGGTGCGGTACTGGAAGAGCTTGCCGAGCAGATCGAGGGTCTCGCGGACCCGCTTGGCGCTCGAGAACGGCCCGAAGTAGGCCCGGTTCGGCCTGTGCCGCTCGCGGGTGAAGTAGACGCGCGGGAAATCCTCGTCGAGGCTGACGCCGACGTACGGATAGGACTTGTCGTCCCGCAGGCGGATGTTGAAGCGTGGCCGGTAGCGCTTGATGAAGCTCTGCTCGGCGAGCAGCGCCTCCGGCTCGTTCTCCGTGACCAGGAACTCGATCGACTCGGTCCGGTCGATCAGCTCCGCCGTGCCGCCCATGCCGGAGCCGCGGCCGCCGCCCTTGCCGGCGAAATGGGACGCGACCCGCTTGCGAATCGAGTTCGCCTTGCCCACGTACAGGGCGTCCCCGGCGCGATTGCGGAACACGTAGACGCCCGGGGAGTCGGGCAGCTCCCGCCGCTGTTCGGCCAACTTCTTGCTGCTCTTGGGCATAACCAAGAGGGTAGGGTCCCGGGTCCCCCGCCCAGGAGGCTTTAGATGGAGCAGACCGCAGAGACCGAGATTCCGTTGCTCACCAGCGAGCCACCCGCTCTCGAAACCCTCGAGATCGCTGTGGACGGCCAGGTCGGCACGCTGACGCTGAACCGACCGGACGCCCTCAACGCGATGAGCCCGGAACTGATCAGCGAGCTCAGCACGGCCGCGTCCTGGCTCGCCGACAGAGCTCCGATTCGCGCCCTGATCATCACCGGCGCCGGCCGGGCCTTCTGCTCAGGCGGTGACGTCAACTGGTTCAAGCGCGGCTTCAGCGACGAGGGCGTCGACCTGCCGTCCGAGGTGCGGCGCGGAGCCGAGGCCCTGCACAACGCGATCGTCGACATCCGCCGCATTCCCTACCCGGTGATCGCCGCCGTCAACGGCCCCGCCGCGGGTGCGGGCATGTCGCTGGCGCTCTCCGCGGACATCCGCATCGCCTCGGAGGACGCGTTCCTGGCGATCGCCTACGGGCGCATCGGCGCCGCCCCCGACGGCGGCATGACCTATTTCCTGCCGCGGGTGGTCGGACCGGCCAAGGCGCTCGAGCTGGCGCTCAACGACCCCAACCTCGACGCCAAGTCCGCACTGGACGCGGGCCTCGTGACGGAGGTGGTCCCGGCCGATGAGCTGGCTGCCCGCGCGCGCGAGAAGGCCGAGAAGCTGGCCGCCAAGGCCCCCTACTACGTGCGCATGACCAAGCGCCTGCTGCACGAGAGCATCGAAAACTCGATCAACGACCACCTTCAGCTGGAGCGTCACGGGATCGCCGACAGCATGGGGACCAACGACCTCGGGCGCGGCGTCACGGCCTTCTTCGCGGGCGAGACACCGGAGTTCCGGGGCGACTGAGCAATCCAAAGCGCCAACCGGCCCGTAATAGTGTGGGCCAACCTGGCGTCAAGAGAAAGGTGCTCCGGATGAGACGAGCTTCAGCAGTGCTGGCGGTCGCGGCGCTGTCCGTGGTCGGCCTAGCCGCCTGCGGCAGCAGCAGCAACGACAACTCGACGACTGCCGCATCGACACCCCCGGCAACGACGCCGGCAGCCGGCGGAGGTGCGGCGGGAGGAACGTCGACCGTCAACATCTCGACGCCCTCCGGCAGCGACCTGGCATTCGATCAGAAGACCGCCACGGCCAAGGCCGGCAACGTGACGATCGACTTCGACAACAAGCAGCCCCTGCAGCACGACGTCGCCGTCGCCGACTCGTCGGGCAAGGTGCTCGGCCAAACGGACCTGGTCTCATCGGGCACAGCAAATGCCACGGTGGACCTGCAGCCCGGGACCTACACCTTCTACTGCACGGTTCCGGGTCACCGAGAGGCCGGCATGCAGGGCACGCTGACCGTCAAGTAGCGCGGGACCTGGCGCATGGCGCCCCGGGTCCTGTCGCGGAATCTCACCAGGGATCGAGGCATCTCACCCTGGCTGAGATTCCGCGCCACCCGCGCGAGATGCGTATCCCGCTGAACTATTCGGGGAGGGCCCGGCCGACGGAGTCGGCGACACAGGCAGGTTTCTCCGAGCCCTCCACTTCCACAATGAAGCGCGTCACGATCTGCCACCAGCCGCCGCCGACCTCCTCGACCTCGACGACTTCGGCGGTGGCTCTGATCTTCGACCCGGACGGGACCGGAGCCGGGAAGCGGACCTTGTTCCAGCCGTAGTTGACGCCAAGCTTGAAGCCCGTCGACTCGAGCAACTCGATGCGAAGACCGTCGATCAGCGACAGCGTCAGGTTGCCGTGGGCGACCGTCGTGCCGAATGGGCTCTCCTTCTTCGCCCGCTCGACGTCGGTGTGGATCCACTGGTGATCGCCGGTGAGGTCCGCGAAGGCGTCGATGTCCGCCTGTGTCACCTCGCGCCAGGCGCTGGGGCCGACCGTCTCTCCCTGCAGGGCCTTGAGGCCCTCGATTCCGTCGACCTGAGTTGTTGCCATGCGAGCACCCTACTAACGCACCGGTTATCAATAGGTCTCTGAAACGGGGGATCAACATCAAGTGCGCGGTCGCGGCCTCCGTTGGCCTGGCCCTGACGCTTGGCGTGGTCGCGTGCGGAGGCGGAGCCAGTGGCGGTGGCGGCGGCAACGGTCCGGGTTCCAAACCGCTCAACCTGGTGATCGGCAACTCCGTGCCGCTCAGCGGGGTCTCAATGACCCTCGGCGAATCCGGGCAGAAGGCTTCGGACCTCGCCGTCACTCAGATCGAGCAGGCGGTCTCTGAAACGGGCTCGCATCACACCATCAACACGGTCAACGAGGACCAGGGGGACACGACTGATTCCGCCGTCCAGTCCGCCGAGACCCTGGTGAACGACGACAACGCCAGCTGCCTGACCGGCCCCTGGTCGGCGGAGGCCGTCGCCAAGACCGCGGAGGTCGTCGCGATTCCGGCCAAGGTGCTCCAGATCTCGCCGGTCCCCACCGGTGACGACGTCGCCCAGCTCAGCGATCACGACCTCATCAACAGCACGGCGCTGCCTCAGTCGGTGGAGGGTTCGGCGATCTCCGATGCCATCGACCACGACCTGGGCGGAACGCAGGGCCACACGGTCAACCTCGCGACCAACCACGGCAGCTACGGCGACACCGTCGGCCAGGACTTCATCGATTCCTGGCAGGGAAACGACGGGACCGTCGGCGACCAGGTGGTGCTCTCGCCGCTCAGCACCACCTCCACCGGGAGCGGCAGCTACACCTCCGCTTACTCGGGACAGGCGTACCAACTGCTGAGCGGCAACCCCGATGCGGTCGTGATCATCGACGACCTGAACGGCTTCACCGGGCTGGCCCCGGCCCTCGCCGCGCAGCCCTCCTGGGACCCCGCCAGAGCCTGGGGCGGCAGCCAGCTCGTCTCCCCCGGGCTTCCCGACCAGGTCGGCGCGGACACGCTCGATGGGTTCCGCGCGCTGGCGCCGGGGACGCCCAGGGACGCCGCCGCATCCGCGGCGTTCGTCCACGCCTTCAAGCAGGCGGCTCCCCACGACGTCACGCTCGCGCCGTTCGCCGCCCAGCAGTTCGACGCGACCGTGCTCTGCTACCTCGCGGCCGTCGCGGCCGGCTCGACCGACGGGCAGAAGATGGCCGACAAGCTGATTGACATCACCGCCCCCGGCGGCACCGAGTACGGCTGGCGGCAGCTTCCCGCTGCGATCAAGGCGCTCGAGGACGGCGAGGACATCAACTACACCGGCGCCTCCGGCCCGATCGACATGGACGTCCACGGTGACCCGACCGCCGGCGTCTTCGACGTCTATCGGTACAGCTCGAGCGGCCTCGAGGTCGTGGGCGAGGTCCCGGTCGAGACGCCGAATCCCGCCACGCCGTAGCTACCTGACCAATCGGACCTCCAGAGGCGGGGAGAGCAGCACCCCCACCCCGTCCGCCAGAGCCAGGATGCGCGCCACGTAGGCGCGTGTCTCCGGGTACGAGGGGACACAGCTGCAGGCGGACACGGCGCCGGGACCCGCGTTGTAGGCCGCAAGCGCCAGGGGCACCGAGTGGAAGCGCCGCAGTAGGTCCGACATCAGATGGGCCTGCGCGTCGATTGAGGCAACCGGGTCGAAGGGGTCGCGAAGCCCGTACGAGCGCGCGGTCGAGGGAATGAACTGCGCGATCCCGAGCGCGCCCGCCGGCGAGACCGCCCGCGGGTTGAAGCCGGACTCGGCCATCAGCTGGGCCGCGAGCAGCCCCGGCGAGACGTTCCAGCGCCCCGCCGAGCGGAGCAGGGGCTCCCGGTAGGCGGCCGACACGAAGCTCGGCAGGCCGGAGCTCGCCGCCAGCCCCTCCCCCTCCCCGACCGAGCCGGCCGCGGTCAGGGAGTTGCCCGCCTCAGAGCACGGCGGCGGGCCGATGTTCAACCCGAAGTGCCAGGGCTCCCACGCATACCGGCGGAGAAAGCCGAACTTCGGTGCGTGCGAGTCGAGCCATCCATACGCGGACGACGGCCCGAGGTCGAGCTCGGTGGCACAGCGATGGAGCGAGTGGCCCGGCGGAGCCACCCAGCGTGGATCCGGATGCTGCGCGAAGAGCCGGGCCTGTTCGGCATCGGAACGGAAGCCGGAGACGACGACCAGATCGATGCCCGCCTTATGGGCCGCGGCGGCCATCCGGTCGTAGGCGACCGCCACGTCCGGCCTCATCCCCTTCCCGTCCCGGTAGACGAGAGGGCCTGAGTAGCCGCCCCCCTCCGCCTCTGACGGCATCCCGGTCCAGGAGGAGACCGCCGCCGACGCCTCAGCCACCGCCGAGGCGACCACCCGGATCGGGCGCTGATCGGTGAGCCGGCCACCGCCCGGAAGCCGCTCCGGATCGACCTCGCCGACGACCCTGGCGCGGGCCTGCAGCGGCGGATTGGCGGCGGCGTCCGGGAAGGAGACCCGCAGGCGCGCCGGATCGACGCGGTTGCGCCGGGCGGCGTCCACCGCCGCGAGCCGGGCACGCGAGAGATAGTCCGGCCGGGAGAGATGGCGTGGGTTTGGCGCGCCGCCCGGAAGCCTTCGCGGGGCCAGCAGCCGCGGCACGTCGTCGCGCATGCTGCGCACGGCGGACAGCGCGGCCAGGTCCGCGGCCCTCTGCACCCTCCCCCTGCCCGTCGCGGCGCCGCCGATCGCCGCCAGAGCCAGCGCGGCGAGGACCAGGATCAGCCCGGCGCCGAGCACGGCGGGCAGGGCCTGGCCGCGCTCCGGGTGCGCGACCCTCTCCGAGGTCTCGCCAACCGGACGACCGAGCCCGAGCAGCCGCCGCGCGATCCCGCGGCCCGCCTCGCTGACCCAGCCACCCGCCCGGACACCGGCGAGGGCGCGCCGGGCGGCAAGCTGTCCCGGCGGCTTGGTCGCGACCCGAGCCGGCACTCCGCGTCGCCCCAGCTCGTCCACCGCCAGAGCGGCGAGAGGCCGCTCGCCGGGAAGCGAGACGAGCAAGAGGCCCCCGGCCGCCTCGAGTCCCGACGCCTGCAGCGCCGGGACCCAGAGCCGCCCGGGCAGGTGGATCACCGCCAGCTCGGCCTCCGTCTGCGAGATCGCCCTGGCCGCATCTGAAAGCGGCTCCTCCCGCTCGGCCACCGCCAGGTGACAGAGATGACCCCGCGCGGCCGCCCGCAGGCCGAAGGCCCTCAGTTCGTCCTCGATCCGCCGCGCGCCCGCAGACGCGAGCAGGGTCGGGCCGCGGCGGCGCGCGGCGTCCCCGACCTCGATCAACAGCGTCCCCGCCCCGGTGAGGACCGCCCCTTCGACAGCCACCGCGGCGGCGAGCCCGAGGCTCGGCCCGCGGCCGGTGCCGGTTGCGATCAGCGTCGTCGTCACCGGCCGCTCCCTTTGGGGGAGCGCGACCAGGCCTCCGAGCTGACGGTGAGCGCGTCGGCGACGGCGCCGAGCGGTGCCGGCGGCCGCAGCTCGACCTTCACCCTGCCTCCATCGGCGCTCACCCGGGAGCGCCCCCGGGCCCACCCGGGCAGCGCCCCGCGCGCGGCCCTCCCCGCGTCGCGCCCGGAAGCGCCCGCCAGGGCCCCCGCCTCGGCGGCGCCGTCGGCGATCGTCAGCGAGTAGCCGACCAGCAGCAGCTGAAGGGCGAGGGCGGCCGCCAGCGCCAGCGCCGGCAGCGCGGCGAGCAGCTCGACCGAGGCCTGGCCTTGGGCCGGGTCCCTAGGTGCCATCCCCATCGAGGGTCGAGGCCGCGGAGACGGACGGCAACGTGACCCCGGGGAGCAGCGCCGGGACCCGGACCTTCACCCGCACGCCATCGGCGGAGCGGATCACGGCGCCGTGGCGCAGCGAACCAGGCAGCGCGTCCCGGGCCGCGGAGCTCGCGTCCGAGCCGACCTGCTCGGCGCGCGCCCCGGCCCGCGCGGCGTTGCCGGCCGACCACAGGGCCCAGCCGACCACGACCGTCTGGGCGGCGATCACCAGAGAGACCGCGAGCGCGGGCAGGATGGCGACCAGCTCGACCGAGGCCTGGCCGGCGGGTGACGTCTGAGACCGCGATGCCATGGGCCGAACCTAGGTCCGAGCCCGTAACGCGATGCGCGCGAAAGGCTACGAGTAGGTCGTGGTCCCGCGCCAGACCAGGAAGATCACCCCGACGCAGCCGGCCATCAGCGCGATCCAGAGGAGGACGCCGCCCGTCCAGGAGGCGAACTCGTCATAGCCCACCACCAGCAGCGCAATTCCCCCGACCGCTCCGAAGAGCCCGGCCTTGCGGGCGTCGGTCAGCGTCGCGAGGGTGAGCTGCTGCTCGCGATAGACCCGGTAGATGAGCCAGGCGATCGCGGCGAAGAAGATCATCGTCAGCGCCGAGAGGACCGTCGCCGCGGCGGCCCCGCCACCGGGCAGGAAGTCGATCCCGGCCGCCAGCGCGGCGATGATCGCGATGTTCCGGAGCGTCTGCAGCACCGTTGCGATTCTAAGTCAGAGCCGCCGGAGAAATTTGCCCTTGCAACTGAACTGGCGATGTGAAAGAACTGTCAACCAGTTTTGTCCCTATTTGCGGAAATCCGGATTCCACAAATTGCGATTCGAGGATCGCGTCGTTAGCGTTTCGACCGATGACCGAAGTCTCGACACCACCTGAGCCCCGCACGGACTCGGATTTGGCCGTGTCCGCCCTCCGCTTCGCGCGCCTGGTTCATTTCGGCCAGCACCGCAAGCAGACCGGCGAGCAGTTCGTCGAGCATCCGATCGCGGTTGCCCGCCTGCTCTCGGAGTCCGGCTACGACGGAGCGCTGATCCCCGCCGCCTACCTGCACGACGTGGTCGAGAAGACGGACGTGGAGCTCAACGAGATCCGCGAGCGCTTCGGCTCCAGCGTGGCGGGCCTGGTCGATTGCCTCAGCGAGGACCCGGAGATAGCCGGCTACGGCGAGCGCAAGCGCGCGCTGCGCAGCGGCATCCTGGAGTCCGGCGGCGATCCGGTGGTCATCTACGCCGCGGACCGGGTCGCAAACATGCGCGACTGGCGCAAGGTCGCTCCGCAGGACCGCCCCGCCGTCGGGCACCGCCTTGGCACCACCCTCGAGGAGCGGCTCCAGCTCTGGTCCGAGGACCTCGAGGAGCTCCACGATCTCGACCCGGAAACCCCCTTCCTGAGCGAGATCGAGGCTGAGCTGGGCGCGCTCAAGGCCGAAGCGGCGCGATAACACCCGGTTCACATCAGGGTTTATTCCGGACTCATCGCGCCGCCTGACGGACTATCCTGCGCCTCGCCGTGAAGTACGCGGTCCCCGCTGCTACACGGATCCCCGACTCTGACCGCGTTCGACCACAGCCAATTCGCGATCGGCTTCGATCGCCGCGACCTACCCAGGCTGCACGAGCTCTGGGACGAGATCGTGCTCTCGGAGCGCTGGTCCGAGGGCGACATGACCGCCCGCTTCGAGACGGCCTGGGGCGAGCTGCACGGTCTCGGGTCGGTCGCCACCGGCGGCTGGAGCGGCGCCGCCCTCGCGGCGCTCGACTTCGCCGGCGTCCGCGGCGAAAAGGTCCTCTGCCCCTCCAACACCTTCATGGCCACCCCGCTCTCGATCATCCACTCCGGCGCCGAACCGGTCTTCGTCGACTGCAACCGCGATGACCTCTGCATGTCGTTCGAGGACTTCCAGCGCAAGGCCGAGGAGCACCAGCCCCGCGCGGCGGTGCTGGTCCACATCGGCGGCCACGTCGCCTTCGAGGTCGAGCGGATCGCCGACTACTGCCGCGCCGAGGGGATCTTCCTGCTCGAGGACTGCGCTCACGCCCACGGCGCCCGCTGGGGCGATCGGCGCCCCGGGTCATGGGGAGACGCCGGCGCCTACTCCTTCTACGCGACCAAGACCGTCTCCACCGGCGAGGGCGGCATGCTCGTCTCGGGCAGTGACGACCTGCTCGAGCATGCCCGCGCCTTCCGCAACTACGGCAAGCCCGACCACAGGGTCGAGGGCCTCAACCAGCGGATGAACGAGTTCACCGCGGCGATCGGCCTGATCCAGACCGAGCGGCTGGAGGAGATCGTCGCCCGCAAGAACGCGATCGCGCGCGAGCGGCTCGACCCCGTGTACAGCTCGCGGCTGAAGCTGCCCGAGGGGATGACCTCCGGTCTCTACAAGTACATCGTCTTCGAGCAGATCGAGCGCTCGACCGGCAAGGTCTACGAGGACCCCTGCCACCGGATCATGGGAACCGGCGACGAGCTCCCCAACACAGATTGGGTCGCCCAGAACCACTGGTGCGTGCCGCTCTACTACGCGCCGGCGCTTGAGTCCGAAGAGGTTTCTGTCGAGGAGACGGCATGAGCAGGGTTTTGGTCACCGGCGGATCGGGCTTCATCGGCTCGCACGTCGTCGACAAGCTTGCCGACGCAGGCTTCGAGCCGCGGATCTACGACCTGCGGGAATCGGCGCACCACGAGCCGGAATCCGTCGACACCGTGATCGGCGACCTCTTCGACGCCGAGGCGCTCAGCGCGGCGATGGAGGACTGCGACGCGGTCATCCATCTGGCCGCCTACGCGGACGTCGGCATCGTGGCCGATGAGCCGGTGAACGCCGAGGAGTGCAACGCGCGCGGCACGCTCGCCGTCCTGGAGGCGGCTCGCGCCACCGGCACCCGCGTCGTCTACGGCAGCACGATCTGGGTCTACGGCGCCTCCGGCGACGGCCTGATCGACGAAGACGCACCGCTCGGCCTGCCCGACCACCTCTACACGGCGAGCAAGCTGGCCGGCGAGATGTACTGCACCTCCTACGCTGAGCTCTACGACGTGCCGTGCACGATCCTCCGCTTCGGCATCCCCTACGGCCCTCGCGCCCGGCCGGCAGCCGTGGTCCCGATCTTCGTCTCCAAGGCGCTCAAGGGCGAGCCGCTGACGATCGCCGGCGACGGTCTCCAGACCCGGCGCTTCGTCTACGTCGAGGACCTGGCGGAGGGCGTCGTCGCCGGGCTCGAACGAGGCGCGGAGGGCCGCGTCTACAACCTCGCGGGAGACGAGACAGTGACGATCCGCGAGCTCGCCGACATCGTCTCCGACGTGGTCGGCGACACCGAGATCGTCCACACCCCGGGCCGGAACGGCGACTTCGGCGGCGCGGTGATCTCGAACGAGCGAGCCGCCAAGGAGCTCGACTGGCGGGCCTCCACCCCCGTTCGCGAGGGCGTCCGCCGCTATCTCGCCTGGCTCGCGCCGGATCGGGCCCCCGCCCCGGAACCGCAGCCGGTGGCGGTTCTCGAGCCGGTCGCCGCACCGGCCGTAAGCGCCGCCTCGGCGCCCGTCACCGTCAAGGATCTTCCCGCCTGGCCGAGCGTGCCCTCTCCCAGCTTCCTCAGCCCCTGGGTCGTCGCGCTTGCCTGCGGCGCCGGGACCCTGATCCCCTGGCTTCTGGCCTCGCGAACCGACGACTTCGGCACCGGTCAGTCCGGGTACGTCGCGATCACCTGTCTGATCGCGATCCTGGCGGCGCTCTGCGTGCTGCCCCTCCGTCCCGGCGGACGGCCGGCGCGCGGCTGGGTCTTCGCCGGCTGGCTCTTCGCCGGCTATGTGGTGCTGGAGACCCTTCCGTGGACGCGCAACATCTTCAATCTGGGAATGCCTCACAGAGGCACCATCCTGCTGAGCGCGATGGGTCTTGCGATCGCCCTCGTCGTCGCATCAGCGGCGGTTCGCTTGCAGGGCGAAAGCGCCGCCACCGACACCGTCGGCTAGCGGGGTCCCACCCGGCGCCGTCGACACGCGGCCAGGAATCTCAGGGACCTCAAGCTGACCTAGGCACGTATCTCTCACGTGACCTCCCGTTGGCCGCGAATCCGATGTTGTCTTATCTTCGCCGGCCTCCTGGTCGCCGCCGTCCTGGTCTCGGCGCAACCGGCGAAAGCGGACGTTGGCATCGTGAGAGTCAGCCCCTCGGCAGGTGTCGCCGGCGACTCGGTCCAGGTCACGGTTGGCTGTGGCTACTGCTTTCCCCCCTGCCCCGCATCCCCCACCTGCATGCCGTCCCGGCGCGCCCGCCCACCCGGCGAATACTCATTCCCGATCCTGCTGGCGCCGAGTCGGGTGTCACTGGCGCCGCATCGGTGCGCTCCCATCAACCATCGCACCAAGCAGCGAGTAGTGGGTCTGTGCGACCCGGTCTCGGTGGGGCTGCCGCGCCGGCGACCGTTCATCTATCTCGGCCGGGCATTGCCGGCGTTTAGCCGAGACGATCTCGAGCGGCCTGGCACGTTTCCCCGCTACCGCCTCAGGTTTCGGATTCCCACCTTAAAGCCGGGTCTGTACAGATTCGTCATCTGCGCCGGCTGCGCCAGGGGCCGCCGAGGGAGCCTGATCACCAACGCCTACCCTCGCCGATCGGGTTTTTTCCGGGTGCTGCGGGCAGACCGGCCAGCGACGGCGGCCCATGGCGGCGGCTCGGGGCTTGCCCGCTGGATCGCCGGCGCGGCCGTCGCCGTCATTCTGCTGGCGGTCGGGTTCGTCTATTGGCGCCGGGCGACAGCCGGGCGCGGCGTCAGGGCGCGCAGCACCAGCCGCTGATCCGCGGGAATGCGCCGGTGCCCTCGCCGCCGGGGTCGAACTGCCGGTCGATGTTGGCGATTGCGACCACCTTCGATGGGTTGCGCGTGTCGATGAAGAGCCACTGGTCGGCCTCGCGCCAGCCGACCAACACCCAGCGTCCGTCCGGGGCCCAGGTCAGGTCGGTGAGCTGCCCCGGGCCCGAGAAGAGGGTGCGCTCACTGATCCCGCCGGCGCGCAACCGACCGAGCACGAGTTCACTGCCAATTGCAGAGTTCGCCGTTGAGCTTCTGATGAACGCGACCCGGCCGCCGGACGGCGAGAACGCGACCTGCCCGGCGGTCGAGCTCGGACGCGCTCGAGTCATGCGGGCTCGCTGCTCAGCGACTCTGGGCGCGGGTGCGCGAAGCACAGCGATCCGCGATCCAGTGGCCAGGGCGAGCTGCGCGCCATCCCGCGACCACGCCAGGTCGCGTGGCGCCGGGAAGTGAAGCGACCGGATCCGCCTGCCCGAGTCGCTGTTCACAAGCCGAACCAGGCCAGCCGCGTCGACGAAGGCGAGGATGTGGCGGGCACCGGGCCGCCAGACCGGGGCGACGGGCGCGACGCGACCGGCTACTTGATGGTCGCCTGTGCCGTCCCCGTCGACCACGCGCAACGACGAGCCGCTCAGGTAGGCAATCCGGAAGCCATCGGGAGCCTGCCAGCTCGGCGTGCTCACCGGCCGGTGGCCGGTGATCGTCCAGCGCGGATCGCCGCCGGCCTCCAGGGCGGTCAGCTGCGGGCCTCGCGTGGCCGCCACGTAGACGCCGTGGGGGGACCAGGTCGCCTCTCGGTAGTCGCCGAGGAGGCGTTGCGACCCATCCGCCTGGACGACCCAGGTGCCCCGCTTGGAGTCCACAAGAAGCTTGCCGGGCGCCGGCAGGGATGTGAGCGCTGGCAGCGCATTCTCCTGCCCGACCACGTCGGAGACCCAATTCCGGATCGCCGCCCCGGCGGGACTGAGGAGGGCGAGCGCCAGAAGCAGGGCTGCGGCGGCGGCGAGCAGCAGACGCCGTGCGGTCGGGCGCTGCGGCGTCGGCTGGCGGTCGGCGAATGCTCGCTGGGCGAGAGCCCAGGCCCGCTGCTCGGCTTCTCGCTCTCCGGGGACCTGGAGCTCACGAAGGTGATCGCGCAGGCGCTGGTCGTTCATCTCTCTTCCTCCAGCGCCAGCGCAGCGGCGAGCCGGTCGAGACCGCGGCGGAGGCGGGAGTTGACCGTGCCGCGCGGCAGCTCCAGAGCCCTCGCGATCTCGCCGGGGGTGTAGTCCAGCAGGTAGCGCAAGACGATCACGGCCCGCTGCTCGAGGGGGAGGGCTCCGACGGCGGCCGCCAGCCGGTCGGTGAGTGGAGGGCCCTGAACCGGCGCCGGTCTGCCCGAGCGATCGCGCTCCTCATCCCGAGCGAGTCCCTCGACCGCCTCGCCGCCGACTTCGCGCCGAAGCTCCCGCGCGCGGACCATATCGATGGCTCGATTGACCGCGATCCGGTGCAGCCACGGGCCGAGCGGCCGCCGCAGGTCGAAGCGATCGAGCGAGCGAATCGCGGCGAGGAAGGCTTCTTGGGCGACATCCTCGGCCGCCGCGGCGTCCTGGACCACCAGGTAGGCGGCGCGGTACATCGGGCGCCAATGTCGATGGAAGAGCTCCCCCTGGGCGGCGGTGTCACCGCGCCGGGCGGCCCTGAGCAGTTTCCGCTCAGCCAGACGGTTTTTGCGCTGACCTGCCACCGAATCTGATTCTCGCCTTCGGTCGCTCGTCACGCGCCCCAAGAGCTCAAATCCTCCCGCGCTCAATGAGGAAGCGGACGCCTGCATCGCGGCTTTGTGTCGCTCGGCAGGGGCCGATCGCAGGGCTCGATTCGGATGTCGTCGAGCGCTTTTCTCAGCGAATCGCGCGTTTCCGGCGATGCATCCGTGCCGACCGCGACAAAAAGCTGGAATGCGCGGCCCCTGGCACCGAAGTTGAACACGTAAGCGTCCGCGCGCTCGGGAGGCGGGTAGAAGCAGCCGAATTCCCCGGAGTTCTTAGCGCGGAGACGGAAATGTCGAGGCCACGGCTCGACGTGCCGACGGGCGGCGGCGTCCATGTACTCGAGCAGTGAAGCGACCGCGCCGGTGCGCGGCATCTGCTGGATCAGGCCCTCCGGCGAGCACCCTCGCGGTCGGGGGTCGCCCTCGACCGGATAGGAGGTGAGCGTCGCCCGCTCACGCGGATCGAGCAACGGCGTGAAGCGACGCGTCGTCGCATGCCATCCGTCGGGAACGGACAGGGAGATTCCGGCAACCCCGTTCGCGAGCACGTCGGTTTTGGTGCCATCGCCGCTATCGGCCGACGAGCACGACGTAAGCAAGGTCGCCGGAACCAGGCCAGCCAGGAATGCGGCGGAGGCGAGCAATCTGACCCTCATGCACTTTGTACGGTTGACGCATCACCAGAGGTCCCGGGGACGGGACCGCTAATACCGGCGTTGACTACGCCGCCACCGGCCGCAACCCGGCCGACCTGACCCTCTCCAGCACCATCGGCAGCGCCGCCGCCGTCGCGCGCCAGCAGCCCGGCTCGCTGTAATGGTCGGCGTCATGGAGGAGGAGGACGTCTCCGGCGTCCAGGTCCCTGGTCGCCTCGGCGGCGATCTCCTCCGGTCGCCTGGCGGCCCGCCAGTCGTGTCCCCAGCGGGACCAGAGCAGTGACCTCAGGTCCCGGGCCCTCACCTCCACCATCCCCGGGTAGCTGAAGATCCCGTACGGCGGGCGGTAGAGGTCCGGGCGCAGGCCGACCGCGTCCTCGACCGCCGCGATGCCTCGCTCCAGGTCGTCGACGAAGGTCCGCGGTGCGAGGCGGAGCATGTTGCGGTGCCGGTACCCGTGTACCGCCACGGTGTGGCCCGCCGCGACGATCTCGGCGGCCAGCGCGGGCTCTCGCTCGACCTGCTCGCCGCAGAGGAAGAACGTCCCCTTCGAGCTCGCTGCCTCCAGGGCCTCGAGCACAGCGGGCGTCCCCTCCGGATGGGGACCGTCGTCGAAGGTCACCGCGACCCCGGCCGAGTCGTCGATCCGCCGCGGCAACCCGAGCATCTCGGCGACGCCCGGGACGACCGGGGCGAGGGCCGGCGTCCACCACGCCGCCGCGGCGGCGGCCGAGCCGATTAGGAGTGCGGGTGCCGCCTTCACTGGCAGGATGGTGCCACTGATGGACGGGGAGATCGCACTCGGCTTCGTTCTGGCGCTCGCAGCCGCCTGTTGTTACGAGACCGGCTACGCGCTGCAGGCGATCGAGGCCCGCAAGGCCCCGGCCGAGCGGGCGCTGAGGCCGTCTCTGATGACGCATCTGATCCGGAGGCCGCTCTGGGTCGGCGCGACCGCCCTCTCGCTGCTCGGATGGCCGCTCCAGATCGTCGCGCTCACCCACGCTCCCCTCACCCTGGTCCAACCCGTACTCGCGCTCGGGCTCCTGCTCCTGCTGGTGCTGGGCGTTCGCATCCTCGGTGAGCACGTCGGCCGCAGAGAGATCGCCGCCGTGGTTCTGATCATCGCCTCGGTCGGTGTCTTCGCCTGGGCGGCGCCGCGCGACACCGGAGAGGTCGAGCGGAGCGCCGGGCTGGTGCTGGCGCTGGCGATCCTGGCCGCGGTGACTGTCGCTCCCTATGCGATCACGCTGGTGCGACGCCGTGACTTCCCGATGCTGCTGCTGGTGGCGAGCGCGGGGGCGGCCGACGGGATGGCGGCGTTCGTGGCGAAAATCGTGGCCCAGGACGCGACCGAGGGTGCGCTCCTCGCCGTCGTCGCCTGGGCGGCGCTGGTCGCAACGGTGGTGATCGTGGGCGTGATCAGCGAATCGACCGCGCTGCAGCGATTCGCGGCGACACGCGTGGCTCCGACCGTGCTCGTGATGCAGATCGTGATCCCGGTCGTGATGGCGCCGCTGGTCGGGGGCGAGGGCTGGAGCAATACCCCGCTCGGCGGAGCGGTGCTGGTCGCCGCCCTAGCGGCCGTTGCCCTTGGCGCCGGCCTGCTGGCGAGCTCCCCCGCGGTCGCCCAGCTCGCCGTCGGCGAGGCCGAGGTCGAGACCGAGGACGGCTGAGGCCGCCGTCGGCAGCCGGGCGAAGGATTCGTCCGCGGCGCCGCTCGCGGCCAGCGCGCGGACCAGCGCATCACCCAGCTCCTGTCGCGATCCGGCGACCTCGGCCAGCCCGAATCGCCTGAAGGCCTCGTTGTTGACCCGCACGTGCCCGAGCCCCCACCCGTACGAGACGACCCCACAGCCCTCCATGATCGCTTCGAGCACCGTCAGACCGGCCGTCGAGTGCACGAGGACGTCGGCCGCGGCGAACCAATCCGGCATCCGGTCGGTGAACCCCTCGACCCTGACCCGGCCATCGGCGGCGAAGTGCCGCGCGAGCTCTGCCTGGAGCTGATCGTTTCGGCCGCAGAGGCAGACGATCATGGCGCCGGGAATCCCGAGAGCCTCCTCCGCGGCTCCCTCCAGGTCGCCGACGGCCCAGCCGCCGCCCGAGACGAGCACGACAGGCCCCTCGCTCGGGAGGCCAAGCCCGCTCCTCGCCTCGGCCTGCGTGCGGGGGGAGTAGAAGCGCTCATCGGTCAGCCCGCGGACGCACCGCACGTCCGTCCCGGGCGCGATGCGGAGCACCTCTTCGGCCGATTCCGGGTGGGTGATCAGATGCAGGTCGACGCCGGGATGGGCCCAGAAGCGCAGTGCCGCGAGGTCGGTGATCGCCGAGACGACCGGGGCGCCGATCCTCCCCTTCTTCCGGAGGTCCCCGAGCACCTCGGTCGTTCCGGGATAGGTCGAGATCACGATGTCGGGATCCCGCTCCAGCACGGCTCTCCGGATCGGCCTGGCGGCCAGCCACTGGGTGAGCCTCGCGGCGAACCAGCGCGTCGGGCGCACGTCGGTGATCAGCTTGTAGGAGAAGTCGAACACCCGGCTCCCCCATTTGGAATGAAAGCGCGAGCTGTCCATGACCAGCCGGCGAGTGAGCCACCCGACGACGGCCAGCGAGTCGACGATCTCGATCTCGGTGCCGGGAGCCTCCCGCTCGATCCCCTCGGCGAGCACGCGGGCGGGCAGGTCGTGGCCCTCGCCGATCGACGCGCTGAAGATCAGGATCCTCAACGCGGGGGGAGGTTCTGGCGTCGCACCACGGGCCCCAGAAACCAGAAGCCGGCGAACGCGCTCGCCATCACGATCGTGCTGATCACCGCCGTGACGGCGCCGAAGAGAAAGTCGCTGATCAATGCGATCGCGCCGCACATCGCCACGGCCAGCAGCAGCAGGCCGATCAGCGCGAGCCTGTTGGAGATCGTGACGATGAACTCCTTCTGCTGACGCCGGAAGAGGATTCGATGGCCGGCGGTGGGGGCGACGAGCAGAACGGTCGCCAGGGCAACGCTGATCAGCACCCCGAAGTAGAGCTTCTCCTGAAAGGCGCTCAGATCGGTGAATCGCTGGCTGAACGGAACCGTGAGCAGGAAGCCGAACAGGACCTGGACGCCGGGCAGCGCCACCCGCAGCTCCTGGAGCAGGTCCGAGAGATTCCGGTCGGCGCGCTCCTCCTCCGACTCCGGCCTGCCGCTCTCATCGTGGACGGCCACTACCGAGCGGTCCGCCTAGGAGTGCTTAACCGCGATCGCCTCGATCTTGTGAGCCGCCGTTTCGGTGGAGTCGATGGCACGCTCCAGCAAGCCGAAGATGTCCTTCCAGCGGATCACCACCATCGGGTCGATGCCGTTCGAGAACAGGGAGGCGAGGGCCTCGCGCCAGACGCGATCGCCCTCGTTTTCGAGCCGGTGGATCTCCACCCAGTAGCGCTCCAGGTCGGTGAAGCTCCGAAGGTCGGTGAGCAGGGCCGAGACCTGCTCGCAGGACTGGGCGAGGATGTTGGCGAGGACGTGGGCCTGCTCCATCGGCGCCTCGATCGCGAACAGGCCCATGAAGTCGGCGGCCTCCTCGATGTCGTCGATGATGTCGTCGAGCTGCGTGGCCAGCGCGTAGACCTCGGCGCTGTCGAGGCCCTTGGGCGGCTCGAAGTTGAGGCGGCGGACGATCTCCTGCGTGATCCGGTCGCCCTCCTGCTCAGCCTTGAGGATGTCGCGCGCGACCCCGCTCTCCTCGGGCCAGGTGTCGAACATGTGCTCCAGCAGCTTGGCCCCGCGCAGGATGTTGGCGCCGGCCTCAGCGAGCGAGTCGAAATAGACCGCATCCTTGCTTGTGACGGAGCGGAGGGGCACCTTGGGCCAAGCTACCAGAGGCCCTAGCTGCTGACGGCGGCCGCTTCGGCCGCGCGCTTCACATGGCGGTCGAGGAGCTCGCCCTGCACGCTGCGCGGCTCGTCGCCGTTGAGAGTGCGTCGCGACCAGACCCCGTCGGCCCCCAGCTCCCATGCGTTGCTGTTGTCGGCGAAGGCGCGATCGAGCGCATCCGTGAGCTGGTCTCGATTCGCCGGTTCCTCCACCGGAGTGAGCAGCTCGACCCGGTTGTAGAGGTTGCGCGGCATCAGGTCGGCCGAGCCGATGTAGATCCGGGTTTCGTCCGGACGCTCGAACGAGAAGATCCTCGAGTGCTCCAGGAAGCGGCCGACGACGGAGACGACCTGGATGTTCTCCGAGACGCCCCGGACCTCGGGCCGCAGCGCGCAGATACCCCGGATGTTCAGGTCGACCTCCACCCCCGCCTGCGACGCGCGGTAGAGCGCGCGGATACAGGTCGGGTCGAGCAGCGAGTTCATCTTCATCCTGATCCGGGCGGGCCGCTCGGGCGAATGGGCCTCGATCGTTCGCTCGATCTCGCCGACGATTCCGTCCTTCAGGTTGAAGGGGGCGACCAACACCTTGCGGTAGCCGCTGGGGCGCGCGTACCCGGTCAGGTAGTTGAACATCTCGGCGATGTCGTCGCCGATCTCCTGGTTGGACGTGAAGAGACCGAAGTCGGTGTAGATGCGGGCGGTCTTCGGGTTGTAGTTGCCCGTCCCGATGTGGACGTAGTTGCGCACGCCGTCGCCCTCGCGGCGGGCCACCAGGACGCATTTGACATGGGTCTTGAGGCCGGGTATGCCATAAACGACGTGCACGCCGGCCTCCTCCAGGGCCCTCGCCCAGCGGATGTTGGCGCTCTCGTCAAAGCGCGCCTTCAGCTCCACCAGGCACACCGCCTGCTTGCCTCGCTCCGAGGCCTCGATCAGCGCCGGGACCAGCGGGGAGTCGGCGCTCGTCCGGTAGACCGTCTGCTTGATCGCCAGGACATTGGGGTCATCGACCGCCTGGCGCACGAAGCGCTCGACCGACCCCGCGAATGAGTCGTAGGGATGGTGGACGAGGATGTTTCCCTGCCGCATGGCGCCGAAGACATCGACCTCTCGCTGGGTGCGGCTCCCCTGCTGCAGCTGGGGCGGGGTGACTCCCTGCCACCGTGGGTAGCGCAGCTCGGGGAAGCCCTGGACGGAGTAGATGTCGGTGAGATCGTCGAGGCCGAGCAGGCCCGGGGACTCGTAGACCTGGCCGGGGCCGATATCCATCGCCTCGACCAGCTGGTCGCGGAGCCTCGGTTCCATGTCGGGCGTGACCTCGAGGCGCACGACCTCGCCGAAGCGGCGGCGGCGCACCTCCTCCTCGACCGCCAGCAGGAGGTCGTCGGTCTCGTCCGAGACGTCGTAGTCCGTATCGCGGGTGACGCGGAACAGCGAGTGGTGGACGATCTCCATCCCCGGGAAGAGGTCGTCCAGGTTGGCGGCGATCACGTCCTCGAGGGGGACGAAGGTGAGGCCGTCGCCGATCGAGAGGAACCGCCGCAGCAGCTCCTTCGGCACCTTGACCCGGGCCGCGACCTCCTCGTCCTTCTCCGGGTTCCGCAGCAGGACCCCCCAGTTCAGGGACATGTTCGAGATGTAGGGGAAGGGCCTCCCGCGGCCGATCACCAGCGGAGTCAGCGCCGGGAAGACCTGGCTCGTGAAGAGGTGCTCCACCTCCTCGCGCTCGGCGGCATTTGCGTCGTCCAGCGAGATCAGGCGAATCCCGTGCTCGGCGAGCGCCGGGCGAATCTCCTCCCCGAAGCAGCGGCAGAGGCGGGCGCGGAGGTCGATCGTCCTCTGACGGATCAGCTCGATCACGTCACCGGCTGACATCTGGTCCGCGCCGCGCGCGTCGATCTTCTGCTCTACCTGGTCGTGAAGGCCCGCGACGCGCACCATGAAGAACTCGTCGAGGTTGTCCTCGTAGATCGCCGCGAAATTGACCCGCTCGAGCAGCGGGACCCGGGGATCCTCGGCCAGCTGCAGCACGCGGTCATTGAAGTCGAGCCACGAGAGCTCGCGGTTGAAGTAGAGCGACGGGTCCGAGAGATCGGGCTCGGAGGCGCTGGTCCGCACGGCCTCCGGCGTGATCGTCGCCCCTCCCTCGGCCGCCGGCCCGCTCGATTCCGTCCTCTGCTCAGCCAGCTCGTCGGTCACACAGAGACCTTAGAGGGTCTCTTACGCAGCCCTGACGAGCTTGATGCGGGGCTGATCCGCGGGCTCGATCACCCGGTCGTACCCGTCGGCGAGCTGCGTCATCGCCGCCCCCCAGGTGCGCGCGCGGGCGGCCTCGAGTGCCTGGCGGGCGAGCTTGGCCCGCCATGCCGGCGAATCGGCCAGCTGCAGGATCGCTGCGGCCAGCATGCCCGGATCGGCCTCGCAGAGCCTGCCGGTCTCGCCGTCGACGACGATCGACGACGGCCCGCCCTCGTCCACCGCCACGCACGGCAAGCCGCTGGCCCCCGCCTCGACCAGGACCTGGCCGAAGGTGTCGGTTTGGCTGCAGAAGAGGAAGAGGTCGGCGCTCGCGTAGGCGCGTGCCAGCTCATCCCCGCCCAGCCAGCCGAGGAAGGTCGCCCGGTCACCGAGCCGCTCCCTGAGCATCCCCTCCTCGGGCCCGCCGCCGGCCAGCAGCAGGTGGAGCCTCGGATCCGCCTCCTGCGCCCGGATGAAGGAGTCGACAAGCAAGTCGACCCCCTTCTCGCGGGTCAGCCTCCCTACATACAGGGCCTTGATCGTGCCCGGGTAGGAGTCCGCGTCGCCGAGGGACGGATCGAAGCGGGAGGTGTCGACGCCGCGCCCCCAGCGGCCGATCGCGTCGCGCTCGACGCCGAGGCGAGCGAGGGACTCGTCACTCGCCGGACTCGGCGAGAGGACCCGCCCGCATTGGCGGTAGAACATCGAGAGCGCCATGTCCATCCCCCGCTCGAGCTCGGGTGACGATGAGCGCAGCCGCGCGTAGGCGCCCAGCTCCGTGTGCCAGCTGCCGAGCACCGGGAGGTCCATGACCCGCGCGATCAGCGCCGCCGTCACGCCTGCGGGGCCTGGCGCCGTCAGGTGCACGGCGTCGAAGCGGCCCTCGGCCAGGACCTCGACCATCGCGGGCAGGCTCGGAACGCCGATCTCGAGGCCCTCGTAGAAGGGGATGTCGACCTCCGCGACCGCGGAGAGCCGGCGATCGACGTTGCGGTCGGTCCCGACCACCTCGACCTCGTAGCCCGGCACGCCAAGCTCGCGGATCCGCTCGATCGTGTGGGTGACGCCGTGGACGCCGCCGATCGCATCGGCGACCAGGGCTACGCGCTTCGGGCCCTCTCGGGGTATGAGCTTGGCCTTCTCGCTCCCCAAGAAGGCGGCCGCCGGCGCGTACGGGATCGCCGGGATCGCGGCTCGAAAGAGGTTGCGGCCGGTCTCCACCGCACGAGCGGCGAGCTCCGACGGCTCTCCCCCGCTTCCGACCGCCTCGACCGTCTCCTCGACGACCTCGCGCAGCCGGCGCTCGTGCGTGCGGCGCGCGCGCCGGGCGAGCTCGGCGTGGCTGAACTCGTCCGCCTGCATGTAGTCGATCAGGGCGCGGCCGGGCTCCACTCCGACGGCGGAGACGAAGGCGCTGAGCAGGGCCCGCGCGTCCTCCGGGCCGAGGTCGCCCGCGGTCTCGCCGTGCCGGAGATCGCCCTCGCTCATCACCCGCTCGGCGATCTTCAGGACTGCATCAGCCCGCATGTCCTCAGCTTCGCTTCCAGGGACGCGGCACTCTCCCTTGAGGAGGAGCGCTCGGGTCCCGAGCGCCATCGCCGAGTGGGCCCACTTGGCGGCGCTGCCCTGTTCGCCGCGGGCCTCGGCGCGGCCCTCGCGGATGTGGCGCAGAAACTCTTCCGGCGTGGCCGCGGGGGGCGTCTCGGTGAACGTCCGCCCGATGTCCACGCCGGCATGGTCATCCGATCCGCCCGTGCCGGTTCCACCGTGCGTCTCGATGTAGATCGCGGCCGGCATGTTGAGCTCGCGCGCGCGGGAGCCGTTGCGGGTCTCCCAGACCGGGAACAGCTGCGCGAGCTGTCTGCGATGCGCCGGCGTCAGCGGCGCCTCGACCGCGTAGAAGGGATGGGCCAGGGAGCAGGAGATCTCGCGGGAGTGCAGGTACTCGGCACACGCCTCCACGTCGCGGTTGTGCTCCTGCAGCCAGGCATGGTCGTCGGGGTCGATCCCGAAGCAGAGCAGGTGGACTGCCTGTGGCTCGCCGCGGAACCAGACGGTGAGCTCCTCGGAGATGAAGACGTCGTCGCGGTCGGCGATCTCGAGGCAGCCGTCGATCGTGTCGTGATCGGTGATCGTGACGAAGTCCATGTCCCGCCGCTTGGCGAGCTCGTAGACCTCCTCCGGAGGTGTCGCGCACTCGGGAAGGCCGAGGCTTCGCTGGATCCCGAGCTTCGAGATCTCGGACGCGGTGGAGTGGCAGTGCAGATCGACCCGGGTGGTCGATATGGGGTTCATCTGACCCTCTTTCTCTCGATCGTCTTGACACCACGCAGGGTGCCCGTATGCAGGGAAAATCCCGTTACGAGGTGGTGTCCCGCACGTAAAGAGGTCGTGAACGGGCCCGTTGCCACACTTGGCTTATCGGCGTCGCATTCGAGAGGGGAGTGCCCCACGGGGCCTTGTGGAGCGGAGACGAGGTGGCCGCCAGGCTGCTGGCGGGTCTGCGCCCATGGGCGTGCCGAGGAATCGCGCGCGACCAGCTGATCACGCTCACTGAGGGGGTCCTGGTGCACGAGGAGCGCGAGGCGCCGGTGACGCTGGGGGACGACGACGTCGAGATCTCCGCGGCGGCCCCCGACCGGCTGGTCGTCACGATCGACCCGGCGAACGCGAGCTGGCTGCGCCTCGGCGCAAGTTGGCCGCTGATTGAGGGCGAGCGCGTCACCGGGCTCGGAGCGCGCCACGGGCTCGACTTCGACCAGCGCGGCCGCCTCGTCCAGCTCGGGGCGGACCGCCGCTACACGGGGCCCGACTGCCCGCCGGAGTTCCTGGAGCAGGGCGGCATCCCCCAGGGCGACTACGCGCCGGTCCCCTGGCTGCTCTCCTCGGCGGGCTGGGCGGCCTGGATCGAGACCTCAGGCCCGGGCGTCGAGGTGGACCTGACCGGAGAGGTCGTCTCGCTGTCGGTTCGCCGCGCATCCGGCCCCCTGCGCCTGCATCTCTTCGTCGGGCCGACCCCGGCGGCCCGGCTCCGCGCGTTCCTCCGCGAGACCGGCCTGCCCGCCCTAATGCCCGAGTGGGCCTACGGCCACTGGAAGAGCCGCGACGTCTACGAGCACCAGGAGGACGTCGAGGACGACTGGCGCGGGTACCGCGACAACGACCTGCCGCTCGACGCGATCGTGATCGACTCCCCCTGGGAGACGCAGTACAACACCTGGCGATTCAATCCTCACCAGTTTCCCGACGCTCCGGGCCTGGTCAGAGGGATGCGCGAGGACGGCGTGCGGACGGTCGTCTGGGTGACGCCCTGGGTCAACCTCGAGTCGATCGACGGGCAGCGACCGCCCGACGCGGAGTCGGAGCGCCTGCACGCCGAGCCCGCGGAGAACTACGCCGAGGGTGCCGAGGCGGGTCATTTCGTCCGGGCCGCCAACGGCGAGCCCTACGTCGGCCGCTGGTGGATGGGGACCGGCTCGATCGTCGACTTCACCTCCACCGCGGCCCGGGACTGGTGGCGGGAGCTGTCTCGCAACGTCTTCGAGCTCGGAGTCGAGGGCGTCAAGGCCGACGACGGTGAGGGCTACTACTTCCCGCCGGACGCCAAGCTCGCCGATGGTCGCCTGGGCGTGCAGGCGGCCTGGGAGTACGGGCGGCTCTACCGAGAGACGACCCAGGAGGCGCTGGACGACGTCCACGGCGAGGGCCGCGGAGTCGTCTTCGGCCGCTCGGGCTGGACCGGGCAGCAGGCGACCGGGATGCTCTGGGGCGGCGATCAGGCCTCGGATTTCTGGTCGCTCCGGGCCCTGCTCACCTCGCTGCTCACCTGCGCCGCGACCGGCTTCTCCAATCTCTCCCACGACGTGGGCGGCTATCTCGGCCGGCGGCTGGCCGAGCGCTGCGAGCCCGAGCTGCTCGTCCGCTGGGCCCAGCTCGGCGCGCTAACCCCGCTGATGCAGGCCCACGGCCGCTTCCAGCAGGAGGCGTGGACCTACGACCGGGCGATCCTCGACGACTACCGCGAGGCCGTGCTGCTCCACGAGCGCCTCGTCCCCTACATCCGGGCGGCCGCCGCGACCGCGGCGCGCAGCGGACTGCCGATCATGCGGCCGCTCTGCCTGGTCGACCCCGAGGATCCCGAGGGGTGGGCGATCGGGGACTCCTACATGTTCGGCCCGTCGCTCTGGGTCGCGCCGGTTCTCGAGGAAGGATCGACAGAGCGGCGGACCTACCTCCCCCGCGGCGAATGGTTCGACTGGTGGACGGGCGAGCAGCTCTCGGGCGGCCGCTGGATCGACGCCGAAGCGCCGCTCGACCGGATCCCGCTCTGGGTCCGCGCCGGCTCCCTGGTGGTCACCTATCCAGCCGACGAGGTGGCATCGGGGCTCGGCGAGGAAGACGCGGCCAGGCCACTGGAGGCGACCGTCTGGGGAGAGCCGCCACTCGGTCACGTCAGTGCCCGCCTCGCTGACGGCACGCGCATCGGCTGGCGAGGGGGAGCATGGTCGGTCTCGCCCCAGCGCCTCGTCCACTTCCTCGAACCTCCGCAGCCCCCGGACTAGAAGTCCGCCAATCCGGGCACGCTGAGTGCACGGATGCCCGAATCAGCACTGCGGCACCCACTCGCCCGAGCGCTGCTCGCGCTCACCTTCACGACGGGGCTCGTCGACGCCGTCAGCTACCTCGGGCTTGGCCACGTCTTCACGGCGAACATGACCGGCAACATCGTCTTCCTCGGCTTCGGCATCGCGGGCGGCACCGGCCTGCCCGTCGTCGCGCCGATTGTTTCCCTCGCCGCGTTCCTGGTCGGCGCTGGGGCCGGAGGGAGGCTGGCTGCACAGATTGCGGACCGTCATCAACGCCATTTCGCCGGAGCCCTCGGCATCGAGACGCTGCTGATCGGGATGGCCGCGATCGTGGCCGTCGTCATCGACGTTCGCCCTGACCGGATCTCGGGATATGTCGTGATCGCCCTGCTCGCCCTTGCGATGGGCACCAGGAACGCCACCGTTCGGCACCTGGGCGTGCCTGACCTGACGACGACGGTGCTGACCATGACGCTGACGGGCCTGGCCGCCGAGTCTCCACTCGCCGGCGGGACCGGCAAGGGCTCGGCCCGCCGGACCGCGGCTGTGGTGTCGATGCTCTGCGGAGCGCTTGCCGGTGCCCTGCTCCTCAAGACGAGCCTCGTCCTGCCGCTGGCGGCGGCCTCCGGTTTGGCGCTGATCACCTGGGTTCTCTACGTGCCGGCGGCACGCCGGCTGGCGCTGGGCGAACCCGGTTAGCCGGGGCGCCGCTGCGGCGGCGCCGGGGTCGTCCGGCGCTGGATCTGCTCATGGCGTTCCGCGCGCTGCTCGGCTTCCTGCGCCGCGCGCTCGCGGTCGAGGCGGGCCTGCTCGGCCTGGGCCTCGGCCTGCTGCGCCGCGCGGGCGGCAGCCTCGGCCTGAAGCCGGGCGCGCTCCGCGGCCTTCGCCGTGCGGCGGGCCTCGCGTGCCCTGAGCAGATACCCGTCGACCGCGCGCTCGAGCCGCTTCCAGGTGCCGGTCTCCTCCTGTCGCTTGCAGAACGCGGTGAATCGATCGGTCAGCAGCTGACGTCGCGCCTCGAGATAGACCGCCAGGACGTCGAGGCCGCGGTAGGCGGTCCGATGCTGTGCCTGCGCCGCCAGCCTCGGATCGAGGTCGGGTGCCTGGCCGGCCTTCTCTCGGACCGCCCTGGCGTCGCTTCGCTGGATCTGCTTGAGGTGCTGGCGGACGCGAGGGAGCATCACGTCGCAGTCGTGGATCTCGCCGAGAATGTCCTGGAGGTCTCGCGCGCGTCTCCGGGCGGTGTCCGCGGGCCGCCCGAAGCAGAAGCCCGTCACCTCGAGCACGTAGCGAAGGCGCTTGGCGGCGATCCGCATGTCGTGCTGCGCCTTGGTCTTCCCGTTGAGCGCCCGCGGGGCGAGGGCGAGCATCTCGTCGAGGCGCACCTTGACGATCCGTGCGGCGTTCTCACCGAGCGGGCGCGCCGGGTCGAGCTTCTTGACCGGGCGGGCCTTCACGCCAATGCCTCTCGCGCCCCGCCCACCAGCTCGTCGATGCTCTCCCGCAGCCCCTTGAGGCTGTCCTCCGCGACCATCGGCGCCAGATCCTCGTTCGCCTGCTCCTGCTCGGTGCGGAACCGCTCGATCAGGGATGCGACGCCGCGGCGGTCCGGGGCCGCCATCTGGTCGTTGAAGTTGTGGAGCGCGGCGATCGCCACGTCGCGATCCCGTCGCTCGCCGAGCGCATCCGCGAGCCGCTTCACCTCGCTGAGCGCCTGGCCGTAGGGCTTCGCGGGGAAGCACGGCTCGAAGATCTCGAGGGCGGCCCGCAGCCGGCGGGTCGCCACCCGCATGTCGTGGACGCGCTCGATGTCGCCGGTGTCCAAGACGCCCTGAGCCTGCTCCGCGAGCTCGGCGCCCCTGACGGCGACGATCTTCGCAGCGGCCTCCGCGTACGGGACATCGGCCGTAAGGTCGGGGATTGGCTTGGGCTTGGCCACGAGAGGGCGCCAACGCTACCGCGCGCGGCATCGCAGTCCAAGCTATGCAGCGAGTTTCTCGTGGTCCCCGTTCACGTTGCCGTTCAGCAGCGTCAGGATGATCCCCTCACGCAGGCCGCCCTTGCCGATCTGCAGCGGCTGGCCGAGCAGGTCCGAGAACTTCTCGAGGAGGAGCACCCCCGCCGGCAGCAGCTTCACGCGCCGGGAGTCGAGCTCGAAGCGCTTGGCGACCTCGTAGATCTCGTCGCTGGAGAGGACCCGGACGGCCCGCTCGAGTGTCTCGTACTCGAGCACCGCTCCGACGAGAGTTCGCAGCGACGTGGCGCTGCCGCCCACGGCGACCGCCTGGTCGGGTGGCTCCAGCTCGGTGCCCTCGAAGAAGTCCGAGATGTGATCGCGCAGGCCGCGGATCTCAGCGGCGGACGGCGGATCCGATTCGAGGTGATCCTCGGTGAGCAGGCCGGAGCCGATCTTGAACGACTTCACCTCGGTGACGCCGTCGGGCATGGTCCCGTAGATGACCTCGGAGGAGCCGCCCCCGACGTCAACGACGGCGACCTTCCCCTCGACCGGGTGGCTGAGGGACTTGGTCGCCCCGATGAACGCGAAGCGGCCCTCGTCCTCCTCATCGAGGACGTCCACCTCGACTCCGGCGATCTCCTCGATCTCCTCGACGACCTTGTCGCGATTCTTCGCCTCGCGGATCGCGGCCGTCGCAACGGTCTTGACCACCTCCGCCCCCATCTCCTGAGCCAGCCGCACCTGGGTGGTGACGACGTCGGCGACCTCGGCGATCTTCTCCGCGGTGATCTTGCCGTCCTTCGAGGCGTCCTTGCCGATGCGGGTGTAGGCGCGCTGCTCCATCACCTTGCGCAGCTGGCCCTCCGACGGCTCGGCGACGAGCAGGCGCGTCGTGTTCGAGCCGATGTCGATAGCCCCGCAGAGCATTTCCATTCTGATTCTCTCAGGGGAATCGGACCAAGCCGCGGGGTGAAGCCGCAGCTTGCGTCGCCTATCCGTCCAGCGGAGCGCCGATCAGCGCGAGGCGACGAGACAGAGCGCCCAGCGCGAACTCCGCCAGCGCTCCCTCCTCGACGCCGAGGACGTCCCAGGCGCCTTCGCTCGGCGGCGCGATCGACTCGGCGACCGCCGGGAGAAGGTCCTTGACCTGCTCGCGGATCAGGTCCGCCATCGCCGGATCCGCGGCCACCGCCTCGCGCAGGAACCAGGACCCGTAGGCGATGTGGCGCTGCTCGTCGGAGGCGATCAGGCCGTAGCCCTCGGCGAAGCCCGGCATCAGCTCCCGCTCACCCAGGAAGTCGAGGATGAAGTGGGAAGCGGTCAGCCCGAGCGTCCCCTCGAGGACCATGTGGTAGATCGTCACGAAGCGGACCTTGGCCTCCCGGTCGCCGGGATCGAGCCGCAGCCGCTCGTGAGCCTCGACGAGCGCCTGGTCGAAGATCGTCTCGAAGGCCTCGCCGAGCACCTCACGCGAGCGGGCGACGTGGGCGGCGATCGCGGCCGGATCGGCGATCACCTCGTCCTGGAAGCGCGCGTAGAACTGCATGTGCCGGACCTCGTCGACCAGCTGCGTGGAGACGAAGCTCCCTTCCTCCTCGTCGTCCTGCGCCAGGACCAGGCCGCAGAACTGGGTCGAGATCCGCTCCTCGGCCACCATCAGGGAGCTGAGCGCGAAGTACAGGAGGTCGCGCACGCTCTCCTCGAGGTTCGCCCAGTCGTCCGGATCGCGGCTCAGGTCGACGTCCTGCGAGGCCCAGTGGGCGTGCTCCCAATCGAGATAGAGCTGCTCGGGGTCCTTGAGCGTGAGGGTCTCGGAGGAGCTCACGCGGGGATTCTCGCGCGGATGATCGCCGAGGCGGCCTGGTCGTGAACCCGGTGAGTCTCGCGAACCTCGACGTCCTCAAATCCGGCGGACTCCAGCTGGCCCGTGAGCTCTTCCTGGGTCAGCGCGCCCGCGATGCAGCCGGTCCACTGCGCCATGTCGCGGCGGATCTCCTCGTCCATCCCGGGGTCGGCGACGATGTCGGTGACGGCGAACCGGCCACCGGGCCTCAGCACGCGCGCCGCCTCTCGGAAGACGGCGGGCTTGTCGGCGGAGAGGTTGATCACGCAGTTGGAGATCACCACGTCGACGGAGTCATCGGTCAGCGGCACCTGCTCGATCGTCCCCTTCAGGAACTCGACGTTCTCCACTCCCGCCTCCCGCTGGTTGCGACGCGCCAACTCGAGCATCTCGTCGGTCATGTCGACCCCGTACGCCTTGCCGGTCGATCCAACGCGGCGCGCGGAGAGCAGCACGTCGATGCCGCCGCCGGACCCCAGGTCCAGGACGGTCTCGCCCTCGTGAAGCTCGGCGACCGCCGTCGGGTTCCCGCAGCCCAGCGAGGCAAGCTTCGCGGCGTCCGGCAGAGCCTCGCGGTCCCCGCTCGAGTAGAGCTCCGCGCCAAAGGTCTCACCGCCACAAGAGTCCGGCACGTCCGTCCCGCAGCCGCATCCGCCGCCGGCCGCCTCGGACGGTCCACAACATGCAGCCTTCCCGGTCTCAACGGAGTCCGCAGCTGCGGCGTAGCGCTCTCGGACGATCTCGCGAACCTCGTCCTTGGACCTCAGTTCCTCAGCCATGCGCTCAGCTCCTCCAGCGAGTCGGGCTCGACGTAGTAGTAGGCCCAGAGGCCCTGGCGCTCGGAGCCGACGATGCCGGCCTCGCGGAGGACCTTGAGGTGATGCGACACGGTCGGCTGGGAGAGATCGAAGAGCGGGACGAGCTCGCAGACGCAGACCTTGCCGGCGTGCTTGCGGAGGACGTCCACGAGCTGCATCCGGATCGGATCGCCGAGGGCCTTCGCCACCTTTCCCATCCGCTCCGCCTGGACACGCTCGATGTCGGGGTAGACAACGGGCTCGCAACACGGCTCCCCCGCCGGCCGCTTCTGCTTCGGAGCCATCTTCAGATCGACAGCCATCAATACACATATATCGATTGAATAGACGCTTGTCAACCTTTAGGATGGCGCCGATCGGAGGCCGGAGAGGAGGAGGATGATGACAACGCAGCTTGACCAGGCAACCCAGGAACACGTTCAACGCTCCGTCGATCTCCTCGCGCAGGAGTTCGCCGGCATCTTCTCGCGCGAGACGATCGACGCCTACGTCGGAGAGAGCCTCGACCAGTTCGCGGACGCGACGGTGCGGGAGTTCGTCCCGATCATGGTCGAGCGATTCTCACGCCAGCGCCTCCGAGCGCTGGCCCAGGCGGAGGGCCGGGTGACCAAGGTCGTTCCAGAGGTCCTCTTCGTCTGCGTCCACAACTCCGGGCGCAGCCAGATGGCCGCGGGCCTGCTCGACAAGCTCGCCGAGGGCCGGGTTCACGTCCGCTCGGCGGGGTCGGACCCGGTCGATCGCCTAAACCCGAACGCGGTGGCTGCGATGGAGGAGATCGGTGTCGACATCTCCAAGGAGTTCCCGAAGCCGCTCACCGACGAGGTCGTCCGTGCCGCGGACGCCGTGATCACGATGGGCTGCGGCGACGCCTGCCCGATCTATCCGGGCAAGCGCTACGAGGACTGGGACCTCGAGGATCCGGCGGGCAAGGACCTTGCGACCGTTCAGCGCATCCGTGACGATATCCGCGGTCGAGTGGAGAATCTGATCGCGAGCGTCCTCACCAGTGGCTGAATCCAACGTCGCAGTCGGCATCAACGGGTTCGGCCGGATGGGGAGGCTCGCGCTCCGTGCGGCCTGGGGCTGGTCGATGCTGCGCTTCGCCCACGTGAACGAGCTGCACGGCGACGCCGCGACCGCCGCCCATCTGCTCAAGTTCGACTCGGTCCACGGCCGCTGGGATCGCAATGTCGATGGATCCGACGGAAGGCTCTCGATCGATGGCGAGAGGGTCGGCTACAGCAGCGAGGCAGACCCGGGCGACATCCCCTGGGATGAGTTGGGAATCGAGATCGTCCTCGAGTGCTCGGGAGAGTTTCGGAGCCTGGACTCGCTGGACGCCTATTTCCGGCGCGGGGTCCGCAAGGTGGTCGTCGCGGCGCCGGTCAAGGACGGCAGCGCCCTCAACCTGGTGGTAGGGGTCAACGACGACCTCTACGACCCGGCCGAGCACGACATCGTGACGGCCGCCTCCTGCACAACCAACTGCCTGGCGCCCGTGGTCAAGGTGATCCATGAGGGAATCGGCATCCAGCGCGGATCGATAACGACCCTGCACGACCTGACGAACACCCAGACAGTGGTCGACGCGCCTCACAAGGACCTGCGGCGGGCCCGCGCCGCAAGCGTCTCGCTGATCCCGACGACCACCGGCTCGGCGACGGCAATCGGGCTGATCTTCCCGGAGCTCGAGGGCAAGCTGAACGGCCTTGCCGTACGCGTGCCGATGCTGAACGCCTCGATCACGGACTGCGTCTTCGAGGTCGCCAGGCCGACCGCGGTCGACGAGGTGAACGGCCTGCTCGCCGCGGCCGCCGGCGGCCCGCTGGCGGGCATCCTGGGCTACGAGGAGCGCCCTCTCGTCTCGGTCGACTACAAGGACGACCCGCGGTCCGGAATCGTCGACGCGCTCTCGACGATGGTCATCGACGAGACCCAGGTCAAGATCCTCGCCTGGTACGACAACGAATGGGGCTACGCCAACCGGCTGGTCGAGCTGGCGCGGAAGGTCGCGCTCACCCTTCCGGCCGAGCGGGGCCCTGGAGTGGTTCCGGCGACGGCGTAGGGGGCGGCAGTGGCGAGCGCCGGCGCAGCCGTAGAGGAACCGCGGACCGATCTGCGGAACTACGCCCTCGTAACGGGGGCATATTGGACCGACACAATGGTCGACGGGGCGAGCCGCATGCTGGTCCTGTTCTATTTCGACCAGCTCGGGTTCAGCCCGTTCCAGCTGGCCACGCTGTTTCTCCTCTACGAGTTCTTCGGCATCGTCACCAACCTCGTCGGAGGCTGGGTCGCCGCGCGCTTCGGGCTGAAGACGACTCTCTTCATGGGCCTCTCCGTCCAGATCTGCGCGCAGAGCATGCTCGGCTTCGCGCCCGAGGCGTGGCTGGTGGTGCCCTACGTGATGGCCTCACAGGCGTTCTCCGGGATTGCGAAGGACCTGACCAAGATGAGCTCGAAGAGCGCCGTGAAGCTGGTGGTGCCCGAGGGTCAGGAGGGCGCTCTCTATAAGTGGGTCGCGATCCTGACCGGCTCGAAGAACGCGCTGAAGGGCGTCGGCTTCTTCCTCGGCGGGCTGTTGCTGACAACGGTCGGCTTCCAAACCGGAGTGCTGGTCCTCGCCGCGATGGTCGCGACCGCGCTGGTCAGCGTGTCCGTCCTGATGCGCGGCGAGCACCTCGGCCGGCCCGACGCCAAGGCGAAGTTCAAGCACATGTTCTCCAACAACCGTGCGGTCAACATCCTGGCCGGCGCTCGGATCTTCCTGTTCGCGTCCCGGGACGTCTGGTTCGTGGTCGGTCTGCCCGTCTTCCTCTACAGCGTGGTCGGGTGGAACTTCTGGCAGGTGAGCCTCTACCTCGCGGCCTGGATCATCGGCTACGGGATCGTGCAGGCCTCGGCGCCACGGTTCGTGCGCCGTCGGGCCGAGGAGGGCGGCGAGCCGGATGGAAGGACGGCCGCCTGGCTCGCCTTCGTCTTGGCAACGCTGCCCGCCGGGATCGCGATCGCCCTCTCGGCCGATGCCGATCCCACCGCGTCCGTCGTCATCGGCCTGATCATCTTCGGAGTCGTGTTCGCCATGAACTCGGCGGTGCACTCCTATCTGATCCTTTCCTACGCGGACAACGACAAGGTCGCGATGAACGTCGGCTTCTATTACATGGCGAATGCCGGCGGGCGGCTGGCGGGAACGGTGCTCTCCGGGCTGCTGTACCAGTGGCAAGGCCTCACCGCGTGTCTCTGGGTCTCGGCCGCCTTCGTCGTGGCCGCCGGGCTGCTCTCGCTGATGCTCCCCAGGACGAGCGCTCACCGCTCGCCCGGGATCGAGGTGCCGCGGGCGGAACCGGCGTCCTAGGTGACCCCGTCGCAGTTGGTCGCATCATGAGTCAGACCGCCGTCCATCCAGATGAGGCCGCCGTCATCCGCCGGCTGTCAACGCTCGACCGCTTTCTGCCTCTGTGGATTGCGCTGGCGATGGCGGGCGGGTTGGCGCTTGGCTCGCTCGTCCCCGGGCTCAACGATTTCCTGGACAGGCTGGAGGTCGGGACCGTGAGTCTGCCGATCGCGCTGGGGCTGCTGCTGATGATGTACCCGGTCCTCACGAAGGTCCGCTACGAGGACATGGGCAAGATGCGCGGCGACGGGCGAATGTTCGGCGTCTCGCTGTTCCTGTCGTGGGTCATCGGCCCCGCCTTGATGTTCACGCTGGCCTGGCTCTTCCTCGCCGACGAGCCCGCCTACCGCACCGGCGTCATAGTCGTCGGCCTGGCGCGCTGCATCGCGATGGTGCTCGTCTGGAACGACCTCGCCGGCGGCGACAACGACCGCGCCGCGGTCCTCGTCGTCTTCAACGCCATCTTCCAGGTTGTCGCCTACGCGCTTCTGGGCTGGTTCTACCTCAACGCCTTGCCCAACCTGCTCGGGCTCGATACCCAGGGCTTCGAGGTCAGCATCTGGGAGGTCGCGCGCACCGTGCTCATCTTCCTCGGGATCCCGCTGACCGCCGGCTATCTCACACGCCGCTGGGGCCTGCGCACGCACGGCCGCGATTGGTTCGAGTCGACGGTCATCCCGCGCATCGCGCCCATCACGCTCTACGGCCTGCTGTTCACGATCGTGCTGCTGTTCGCCATCCAGGGTGACGCCATCACCGGCGACCCGCTGACCGTTGCACGCATCGCGCTGCCCCTACTCGCCTATTTCGCCGGCATGTGGGTGCTCGGGTTCCTCCTCGGCCGGGCGATGAACCTCGGGTACCCGAAGACCGCGACCCTCGCCTTCACAGTCGCCTCAAACGACTTCGAGCTGGCGATCGCCGTTGCCGTCGGCGTCTGGGGTGCCAGCTCGGGCCAGGCGCTGGCCGGCGTTGTCGGCCCGCTCATCGAGGTCCCCGTCCTCGTCACGCTCGTCTACGTCGCGCTCTGGCTGCGGCGGCGCTGGTGGCCCGACGAGCCCGCCCGCACCGCCCCCGCCCCGGGCTCTGTGCGGAGCAGATCCGACGAGCACCAACCGATACAGCCGTCCACCTCGCCGTAGGCCAGCCCGCCCCTGCGGCTCGCCTTCACAGCCTCTTCACGGGATTCCGGAGGGGCCGTCGTAATTTCGAATCGATGCCTTTGAGCGATCCGACGGAGCGGCTGGGGCTCAGCATCCCCTACGACTGGTGGCCCGCCGCGCCGATTCTGAAGGAGATCGAGGCGGCCGGATTCCGGTTCGTCCAGGTCCCCTCCCCCCCGCCGTCCGTCCTCGCCAGCCCGCGGGATGCGACCCGGCACGCCGCCGCCCTTTCCGAGGTGCTCGGGACCGCCGGCCTCAACCTCGTCCTGCACGGCCCCGGATCGGTCAGCGCCGGGACCCGCGACGGCAACCTGGCCCTGCAGGGGCTGATCTCCTACGCGTCCGAGGTCGACGCCTCGCATGTCGTCTACCACGCGGCGAACCTGCCCGACGAGCCGGCCAGCGAGGACGCGCGGCTCGCGGAGACGCGCTCGCTCGCGGCGCTCGCAAGCCGCGCCGAGCAGCTCGGCATGATCATCGCCCTCGAGAATCTCGCGCCCGTCTACACGAGCCCCGACGCCCTCTCCTTCACACCGTCGATCCTGCGGACGATGGCGAAGCGGATCTCCTCCCCGGCCGTCGGCCTCTGCCTCGATATCGGCCACGCCAACATCGTCGCCCGCCTGCGCCACACCGACCCGCTCGAGCTGATCGAGCCGGCCCTGGACCGCGCAGTCCTCTTCCACCTACACGACAACCTCGGCGCGCGCCAGGGTGACCCGGGCCCTCCCGAGCTCGACCCGCTGCGGCTCGACCTGCACCTCCCGCCGGGCCGGGGCAACGTCCCGTGGGACCGGCTGGCGCCGCTCCTCGCTCGCAAGGGCGGAGCGCCCCTGGTGCTGGAGGTTCATCCGCCACGCCCGTCGGCGGCGAACCTGTTTCAGGCCGCATTGGAGGCCGTGAGGCCCCGCTCGGTGCCGGCGGCGGCCTAGTTCCCGACCGGCATGGGCTGAGCGGCTGCAAATCCGGTGTACCCGATGTGGACGAACGCCACAATGGGCGATCGGGTCACGGCTTTTTCCCAAAGTCGTCACGTTCGGATAACGCCGCGCCGGGACAGCGCCCCAGAATCCTGGGGCGGAATGCACGCCTCCCAGCGGAGACGCGCACGCAGAGCGGTCGGGGCAGTCGGACCCGGAGCGGCCACGCTTCTCCTGATCGGCTGGATCTGCGCCGTCCGCGGCGGAGACGTGGTGGCGGCGTTGACCTCCTGCCCGCCGTGGGCGCTCGCCGGCGCGGTCACCGCCCATGCCGTCACCCTCGTGTTTCGCACGGAGGCCTGGCGAACCGTCCTCGGGGCCGCGGGCGGGGGAAGCCTCGACTCCCGTGTGCTGCACGCGGCGAACGCCGGCTCGTTCCTCGTCGGCACGCTCCAGGGCCACGCCGCGCTTCCCGCGCGGGTCGCGCTACTTCGCCGGCTCGGAGGGGACGACGCCCCCGAGATCGCGCAGGTCGCGCTCGCCGATGCCCCGATCCTCCTACTCGAGGTCTGCACCTCGGCCCTGCTCGCCGCCGTCGCCGCCACCGCAGTCCCGGCGATCCCCGGCTGGGCGCCGGCGGTGCTGATGGGCGGAGCGCTGATCGCCCTCGGCGCGCTCCGCCTCGTCCACCAGCGCTTCCGCCACCGCTCGCTCGCGCGAGGGCTGGCTGTGCTCGCCGATCCCCGAGCGCGCAACCGGCTGGTCGGGCTCGTGCTGGCGCTGACCGCCGCGGCGCTGCTCCGCACCTGGGTTGTGCTACTCGGCTTCGGGCTGCCGGCCGCCCCGGCGGACGCGGCGTTGCTGCTCTTCTCGATGGGAGCGATCGGGCTGCTGCCGCTCGGCGCGGTGGGCACCGCGCCCACCGCGACGGTCGCCGCGATGGGGGCGGCGGACCTGACCAGCGCCGCGGCGGCGGGCATGGTGATCGGCACCTCGACGGTTCTGGCGGCGCTGCTCTACGCCGGGGCATGCTGGGCCTGGCGGGCACGCCCAGTCGAGTCCGTCGGTCAGTCGGCCGCGCTCGCCGAGGTCCTGCCGCTCCCCATCCCGGCGTCGGAGTCTGGACAGGAGCTCGATCTGGCGGCATAGTCCTTTTACAAGGCATTCACGTCCGGGGGGACCCGAGCGACGATCCTGTTGACACGCATGCCGACGACCACAGGACACCGAGCTTCGGAAGCCACCGCCCGCCGGCTGCACGGCGCCGTCATGGACCTGCGCCGAGAGGTCGCTCGGGAAGGAGACGAGATCTTCGATCTCTGGCGGACTCGAGTCCGCCGCGACGAATACGTTCCGAGCGCCCGAAACCTCGCCTTCTATCTCGCGCTGCGCCACCACGACCTGCGAGATCTGCAGCTCGAGCTCATGCCGCTGGGGCTCTCTTCGCTGGGACGCTGTGAGGCCCGGGTGATGCCCAGTCTGGATGCGGTGCTTGCGGCTGTCGCAAGCCTCGGTTCGGCTGAACCCGAGCCGCCGCAGCCGGACGCGGACTCCTTCTTTCGCGGGCATGAGCTGCTCCGCGCCCAGACCGAGGCGGTACTCGGCCCGACCCCACAGCACCGCGCGGTCCGCGTGATGGTGACGATGCCGAGCGAGGCGGCAACGTCCTACAACCTCGTGCGGAGGCTCGTCTTCGCAGGGATGGATGTCGCCCGGATCAACTGCGCCCACGACGACGTTCCGGCCTGGGCGCAGATGGCCGAGCACGTGCGCAGCGCGGCCTCCGAGACCGGCCGCTCGTGCCGGGTCTGCTTCGACTTGAGCGGCCCACGATCGAGGATTGCCTCGACGACGGTCCGTCACGAAGACCGAGTCCACCGCGAGGACAGGTTGCTGATGACCTCATTGGAGGTGCCCGTGGCCAGCGAATGGGAGCTGCAATTCCAGTGCACCCTCCCCGAGGCCATGGTCCAGCTCGAGGAGGGGGACGAGGTCTGGGTGAACGAAGGACGGCTTGGCGCCGTGGTGGAGCAGCGCCTCGACTACGGTCTGCTCCTCCGCGTCACCGAGGCGCGCGACAAGGGAGAGCACCTGAGGGTCGAGAAGGGCCTCAACTTCCCGACGACCGAACTGGAGCTCGACCCGCTGACGCCCGCCGACCTGCGCACCCTGGACGCGGTGGCGCCGATCGCGGACCTGATCGGCTACTCGTTCGTGCAGCGGCCCGAGGACATCGCCCGGCTTCAGGACGAGCTGACTGCGCGCGGAGCGGGCTCGGTCGGCCTGGTGGCGAAAATCGAGACGCGGCTCGCGGTTTCAAACCTTCCCGAGCTGATCGTGCAAGGGGCAGGCCGGCAGCCACTCGCGATCATGATCGCCCGTGGCGACCTGGCTGTCGAGGTCGGCAGCCGGAGGATGGCGGAGATGCAGGAGGAGCTCCTCTGGCTCTGCGAGGCGGCCCACGTGCCCGTGATCTGGGCGACCCAGGTGCTCGACAACTTCGTCAAGAAGGGCATCCGCCACCGAGCCGAGATCACCGATGCGGCGATGGCCGAACGAGCCGAGTGCGTGATGCTCAACAAGGGGCCCTACGCCGCCGACGCGGTGCGGCTCCTCGACGACCTGCTCGGCCGGATGGAGGGCCACCAGTTCAAGAAGACCTCGCGGATGCGGGCGCTTCGCTCCTGGTGATCCGCTAGCTCGACGGGAGAGGCGCCTGGCCGGGGTGCGAGGCGTCCTCGAACTCTCGGAAGAGGCCGGTCACCACGAACGCGACCTGCTCGCCGATGTCGACGGCGTTGTCGCCGATCCGCTCCAGGGCGCGTGCGACCAGCATCATCGTCATCGCCCACTCGCGGACATCCTGCTCGTCCCCGACCTGAACCGCGATCTTGAAACATTCCTTGTTCAGGTTGTCGATCAGGTCGTCCTGTCTCACCAGGTCGCGGGCCAGTTCGATGTCGCGCCCCTCGAACGCCTTCTTCGCCTGCGAGAGCATCGACCGCCCCTGCTTGCCCATCAGCAGGATGCGTTCGACCATCTCGTCGTGGACGGGCGCGTCGTTGCCCGTCAGCGGGATGACCTTGGAGATGTTCACGCACTGATCGCCCATTCGCTCGATCGAGTGCATGACATGCAGCAGCGCGGAGATCAACCGCAGGTCGGTCGCCACCGGCGCCTGGGTCGCCAGCAGGGTGAGGATCTCCTGGTGCACCTCGAGGTAGCGGCCGTCGATGCGGTCGTCGTCGGCGATCACCAGCTCGGCGAGCTCCATGTCCTGGTGCTGGACGGCCTCCATGGTGCGGTCCAGCGAGGCGATCACCAGGTCGAGCCCGCCCAGGCAGTTCCGCTCCAGCTCGTCGAGCTGGTCCTGGTAGTGCATTCGTGCCTCGGGCATCAGCCGAACCTCCCGCTGACGTAGTCCTCCGTCTCCTTCTTGGACGGCGTGGTGAACATCTTGTCCGTCGCGTCCATCTCGACCAGACGCCCGGGCGTGCCGGCCGTCTCGAGGTTGAAGAACGCCGTGACGTCGCTCACACGGGCCGCCTGCTGCATGTTGTGGGTGACGATCACGATCGTGTAGCGGGTCTTCAGATCGTCGATCAGGTCCTCGACCGCAAGCGTGGCGACGGGATCGAGCGCCGAGCACGGCTCGTCCATCAACAGCACCTCGGGCTCGACGGCGATCGCGCGGGCGATGCAGAGGCGCTGCTGCTGGCCGCCGGAAAGTGCGGAGCCCTTGCGGTCGAGCCTGTCCTTGACCTCATCCCAGAGGTGGGCGCCGCGAAGGGACCTCTCGACGATGTCGTCCTTCTCGGACTTCGAGATCCCCCTGCGGTTCAGAGAGAGGCCGGCGGCGACGTTCTCGTAGGCAGACATCGTCGGGAACGGGTTAGGCGCCTGGAACACCATCCCCACCAGCCGCCGGACCTCGACAGGGTCGACGTTGGGCGCGTAGATGTTCTGGTCGTCGAGCGAAACATCTCCCTCGACCCGCGCACCCGGGGTCAGCTCGTGCATGCGGTTGAGGGAGCGGAGCATGGTCGTCTTCCCGCAACCCGAGGACCCGATCAGGGCCGTCACCTGGTTCGGCTCGATCGTCATCGACACGTCCTGGACTGCGTGGAAGTCCCCGTAGTAGAGGTTCACGTCCTTGACGTTGAAGCGCTTGGCCACGCGCTCGACCTTATCGCCACCCCGCGTGACGGCCTTCTTGGCCATGCGGGCGAGATCCGTGGCCAGGTTGGAGCTCCGCTTCTCCTGTCGTGTCTGCTGTCTCGGGCATTTTCCTCCTGTCCCTGGGCATTCGAAGTCTCACGTGCGCTATCTGGTGTCCCGAAGGTCGGTGCCGAAGCGCCGGTAGATCCAGCGGGCGAGCAGACTGAGGATCATCACCATCACGATCAGCGTCAGCGCCGCGGCCCAGGCCTTGTCGTAGGAGGCCTGTACGTCGACCCCCGGGTCCTTGTACTCGCTGTAGGCGTAGACGGCGAGATTCTGCATCCGCCCGTTCAGCGGATTGCTGTTGACCGAGTCGATCACCCCGGTGGTGACGAGCAGCGGCGCCGTCTCGCCGATTACCCTCGCGATCGCCAGCATCACCCCGGTGACCAGCCCGGCCAGGGCGGTCGGCAGCACGATGCGGGTGACCACCTTCCACTTGGGGGTCCCCAGCGCATAGGCGGCCTCGCGCAGGTGGTCCGGGACGATCTTCAGGATCTCCTCCGCCGAGCGGATCACGATCGGGAATCATGAGGACGGTCAGCGCGACCGAGCCGATCACCCCGAGCCGGATACCCGGGCCGAGGAACGCCGCGAACAGCGCGTAGGCGAACAGTCCCGCCACGATCGACGGGACCCCCGTCATCACGTCGACGAAGAAGGTCAGCGCCTTGCGCAGGCGTCCCGTCCCGTACTCGTTCAGGTAGACGGCGGCCATGATCCCGATCGGGACCGAGATCAGGGTCGCGACTCCCGTGATCACGAGCGTGCCGACGATCGCGTGCTGGGCGCCGCCGCCGGCACCGATCACACCGCGGGCGGACTCCGTGAAGAAGGAGCCGTCGAAGCGGGCCGTGCCGCGCTTGATCACCTCGTAGAGCACGGAAAACAGAGGCAGAACGGCGACGCCGAAGCCGGTGACGATCCCCAGCGTCACGAGGCGGTCCATCGCCTGGCGGCGGCCCTCGCTGATCATCGACCAGACGTAGGCGGTCGGCAGCGCGATCACCGCGGTGACGGTGAAGAAGAGGACGATGGTGAAGCCGCCCGTGGCGAGCAGGATCGCGAGGGCGATCAGGGCGGACCCTGCGACCACGGCGCGCAGGAACCAGTGCGGCAGCGTGCCGCTGGTGACCCCGGGGCCGCCGATCGCCGCGACCTGCTCCGCCGGATCGAAGGCGGCCGACGGATTCTCCCCGCGAGTGTCCCTCTTGTCGGTCATTGGACGTCGGACCGGGAGATGATCAGCCGGGCGATCATGTTGACGACGAGGGTGATGCCGAAGAGGACAAGGCCCGAGGCGATCAGGGCGTTGACGTCGATCCCGGAGGACTCGGGGAACCTGAGTGCGATATTCGCCGCGATCGGCGTCGGGTTCTCCTGACTGACCAGGTTGAAGGTGACGATTCCGGACGCCGAGAGGATGATCACCACCGCCATCGTCTCCCCGAGGGCCCGGCCGAGGCCGAGCATCGAGCCGCTGATCACAGCGGACTTGCCGAACGGCAGAACGGACATCCGAATCATCTCCCAGCGGGTGGCGCCCAATGCCAGCGCCCCCTCCTCGAGTCGCCGCGGTGTCTGCGAGAAGACCTCGCGAGCAACGGCGGAGACGATCGGCAGGATCATCAGGGCCAGGACTAGCCCGGCGGTGAGCATTGTCCGGCCCGTCACCGAGGCCGGTCCCGCAAAGAACGGGATCCAGCTCAGGCGGGCCACCAGCCAGTCGAGGATCGGCACCATTGCCGGCCCGAGCACGAAGATCCCCCAGAGCCCGTAGACGATGCTCGGAATCGCGGCGAGCAGATCGACGACATAGGCCAGCGAAAGGGCGAGCCGGCGCGGGGCCACGTGGCTGATAAACAGGGCCACGGCCACCGCGAGGGGGACCGCGATGACGACGGCGACTACGGCCGCCAGGATCGTGCCGAACGCCAGCGGCGCGATGTAGTCGACCAGGGTCTTGCCGTCGGGGAGGTCAGCGGTCTTCGCGGTCACCGCGGGGATGGAATCGGCAACCAGGAAGATCGCAACGCCCGCCAGGAGCGCGAGCACCGCGACGCCGGCGATCACGGCGGCGTTGGAGAAGATCCTGTCGCCAGGACGGCGACGACCACCCGTGGCCGAGGCCAGGATCTGGCCGGCCTGCGTGGCGGTGTCGGTATGGGCTTCCAAGTTCTGTGTGTCGGTGGGGAACCGGTCGGGGGCCCCGCGCCTCGCGCGGGGCCCCCTCCGGATCAGATCTGGATCAGCCGCCGATCGCGTCGACGGCGGTCTGGTCCTCGTTCTTGATGGTCGGCCCGATCGGCGCCGAGCCCGCGTTCTGCGCGGCTGCCTGCTGGCCGTCCGAGCTGATGATGTAGTTGAAGTACGCCTTCACCAGGTCGGTGGTGTTGGAGTCGGAGTACTTCGTGCAGCCCATCAGCCAGGAGACGAGCAGGATCGGGTAGTCCTGCGGATCCGTCGAGGTTCGCTCGACCTTGTACGCGAACACGTACTTGCCGCTGAGCGCCGGGTCCTTCTTCGAGATGTCAAAGTCGTGCGAAGCACCCTCGGCGCTGGGCGCCACGTAGGTGCTGCCGACCTTGACCTTGGCGACGCCGAGGTCGCCGGCCTGGCTCTCGTCGGCGTAGCCGATCGTGCCCTCGCCGGCCTTCACGGCCTGGATCAGACCCGACGTCTGCGCACCGGACTCGCCGGTCTTCAGCGGCCAGTTGCCGTCCGCGTCGAAGGTCCAGACGCTCGGAGCGGCCGCATGGAGATAGTCCGTGAAGTTGAACGTCGTCCCGGACTCGTCAGAGCGGTGGACCGGAGTGATCTTCGTGCTGGGCAGGTTCGCACCCGGGTTATCCGCCTTGATGGCGGGGTCGTCCCAGGTTGTGATCTCGCCCTTGAAGATCTTCGCGGTCGTGTCCGGGGCAAGCTGCAGGTTGTCAACCCCCGGCAGGTTGTAAACGATCGCGAGCGGCGAGATGTAGTTCGGGATCTCGACCAGCTCGCCGCCCTCACCCGAACAGCGCTGCTGGGCCTTCGGCAGCTCCTCCGAGTCGAACGGCGCGTCGCTGCCCCCGAACGCGGTCTTGCCGCCGGCGATGAACTGGTCGCGGCCACCGCCCGACCCGATCGCGTCATACGAGACGGTCGCGCCGGAGTTCTGGCCCTCAAACTTCGCGGTCCACGCCTCCTGGGCCGCCTGCTGGGCGCTGGAACCGGCGCCCGCGAGGGTGCCCGACACGCCCGACGAGCTGTCGTTGCTCGAGCCGCAAGCAGCGGCGGTCAGGGCCAGGACGGCCGAGGCGGCTGAAACGAGCCACCACTTCCTATTCATTGAGTCGCTCCTTTTTCGTTTGTCGAAAAGGGACGGCGGCTCAATGGCTCGCCTCCCTCACACCTTCAGAGGCCTGGCACCCTCTCAGCGGGCAGGACGCAGCTTGTTACGTTCGTGTGGCGCACTTGTAAAAAGGATGTAAATCGCCCCGCGGCGGGGCCTTGCGTCGAGCCTCAGGCCTGTGGCGAGAACCGATATCCGATACCGGTGTGGGTATGGATGAAGCGGCGACCCGGGAGCGCCCGGCTGAGCTTCGCCCTGAGGCGGCCGATGTAGACGTCTACGGATCGGTCGCTCTTCTTGTACGAGCGTTTCCAGACCGTCTCGTAGAGCTGCGCTCGCGTCATCACCCGCTCGGCGTTATGAGCGAGCTCGGTGAGCAGCTGCAGCTCGCGGACTGTGAGCACCAGCGGGCGGCCGTCGACCAGCGCCGCATGGTCGGCCGGCCGGATCTCGAGTCGCCCGGCATACACCGGGGTCTGGTCCTGGCCGGCCAGAGGAATCGCCGATGCCGGGGCGGCGCCGCCGTTCTCGCCTTCCATGGCTGCGGAGCTTTGCCGCTCGCTCCCCGAAAGTAGTTACCTTCGAGTGAACTTCACGTAAACGCGGTGTGAAGTCGGCACTGGTATGACCCCATCCGCCCGCCCGATCGACGGTGTTCGTCGCAGGAAATCGCGGATGAAATGCCGAGCTTCGGGGCGCCGCAGCGATTCGGCGAGGACATCGAGATAGAGAGGGCGCGACAGGGACGGATAGCTGCCGTCGCGGACCGAGGCGACTGTGGGCATCACGCAGCCGCGGCCCGCATCCAGCGCGAGCGGCCTGACGGCGGCGCCCTTGATCTGGCCGACGGGGAGGTATCCGACCGCATTGGGCGACGCGGCGACGGTGGTGCCGAGGTCGGCCGCGTCGCCGGCCACCTCATAGTCATTCCTCGTCAGTGGATCAACCGGGCCGAAGAGGCCCTCGGCGAGAAGCGTGTATGGAGGGCTGTCCGGCTTCCACCCCACGGGCTCGAGCTCGGCGTCGGGGAACCGCGGATCGATCTCGGCCCAGGACGTGACGGGGTCGACCCGCCGCCAGATCGCCCGCGCCTGGTCGACGCTGAGACAGCTCGCGAACCCGTTCTGCTCGCTGACCACGAGCGCGATCCCCTCCCGGGCCACCTCGACCGGCAGATACCGCGTCCCGGAGGAGCGACAGGCCCGGCGCTCGTCACGATCGAACCCGCGGGCGACGGCTGCGATGTCGACCTCGCCGGCGCAGAAGATCGCGATCGCGCTCTCGTCGCCGGAGGCGCCGGCCGTGACTCGCACGGCCGGGTTATGGCGCTCGAAGCGCCGGGCGGCGACATCGATCAGGCCCCGCGACGCGGCGGCCCCGTCGATCGCCACGGTCCCCGAGAGCCCGTCCTTCTTGCGCAGGCGTCCCTCGCCCCTGCCGCCGCTTTCGCTCGCGGCGATGCCGACGAGCGTGGCGACCACGATCACCGGCACGAGCTGGAGGAGGGCTCGAAGCGCGCGAGAGGACGTCCTCGGCATTTGCCGGGCGAGCTTAGCTTCGCCTCCTGCCCCCGTGTGAAGCCCGCGTGAAGGTCAGGTGAATCGGCGACCGGATCCGGGGCGCGTCAGAGGCCTTCGCGCGCCAGGTCCGCGGTGATTTCCTCGGCGTGCTCCACCGGCTCCTCCGCGGGCATCGGTACATCGACGAAGGTCTCCTCGACGCTGCCGACGGGCTCCGGATCGAATCGGTAGCCGATCCCGAAGTGGGTGTGGATGTAGAGCCAGTTGGCCGAGTGGCGCTGGAGCTTCTGGCGCAGCTTCCGGACGAAGACGTCCACGGAGCGATCGCCGTGAGCCATCGCGTAGCCCCAGACCTTCTGGTAGATCTCCTCGCGCTCGATCACCTGGCCGTGGGCCTCGGCGAGGAGCTGGAGGAGCTCGAACTCGCGGCGGGTCAGGCCGATGCTCTGGCCGCTGACGAACGCCTGGTACTGGTCCGGCCGGATCTCCAGCTCTCCGGAGACCAGCGGCCCGACGTCCTCGCGCGCGGCGGCGCGCTTTCGCCGCCGGACGACGGCCTCGATCCGCGCCATGACCTCCTCGGGATGGGACGGCTTGCCGATCCAGTCGTCGGCCCCGAGCCGCAGGCCCCTGACCCTCTGGGCGACGGTCGACTGAGACGTGCAGACGAGCACTCCGAGGCCCGGGATCGCTCCGCAGACCTTCTCGAGGAACTCCCACCCCTGCGGGCCAAGCACGGAGAGGTCGACCAGCAATGCGTTCAGCTTCATCGCGACCAGCTCCTCGACCGGCACGGTGCCGGCGAGCACGCGGTGCTCCCATCCCGCGCCGTCCAGGCGCTTCGCCAGGACGGTGAGGAACGAGCTGTCGGTGTCGATCACGGCCAGCCGTATGCCTGCTTGGTTGCTCATCGAGGCCCTCTCTCGGACTCGCCCTACCCCCGGGCTCTGGTCCGCTCGTCGATGAGACGGATCATACGGCCACGGACGGCGCGCAGACCCGGCGTCCGCGGTCGGTTCACGGGTTTTTCACAAGCAAATGCCGCACTTATGCGGCGGCGGTGTGCGTGGCCCCCGTATATGAGAGGAGCGTATCCGTATGTTCACACCGGGGGCGGGGCAGATGGACAGACTCCTGCTCACTTTCGAGATTCCTCTCTCGTCAGCGCGCGCGACCCCCTCCCTGCCCCGGGTCGCGCGCTTCGAACACCAGGCCATTGGCCTGGTGTTCGTTTTCTTGGGGTCTGACCCCTTGTTTGGGGTCTGACCCCTGGTGTAATCAGCACATGGGCCACGACCACGTCCACGCCGGGGACGCCGACGCGCGACGCCTGGGCTCCGCCTTCGCGCTGATCGTCGCCTTTATGCTGGCCGAGGTCGTCGCCGGCATCGCGGGCTCCTCCCTGGCGCTGCTCTCCGACGCCGCGCACATGCTCACCGACGCCTTCGCGCTGGGGCTGGCGCTGGCGGCCCTCCGGCTCGCGGAGCGGCCGCCGGCAGGCAGCTTCACGTACGGCATGAAGCGCGGGGAGATCCTCTCCGCCCAGATCAACGGGGTCACGCTGCTCCTGCTCGCCGTACTGATCGTCTACGAGGGCGTCCGCCGTCTGATCGAGCCGCCCGACGTCGAGGGGGCGCTCGTCCTGATCGTGGCGCTGGTCGGAATCGGCGTGAACCTGATGGCGGCCCGGCTGCTGGCCGGCGCGGAGCGCCGCAGCCTCAACGTCGAGGGGGCCTTCCGGCACGTGCTAACCGACCTCTTCGCCTTCATCGCGACCGCCATCGCCGGCGCGCTGATCCTGATCTGGGGGTTCGAGCGCGCCGATGGAATCGCTTCCCTGCTGATCGCGGCGCTGATGCTCTGGGCTTCGTACGGCCTGCTTCGCGACTCGGGCCGGATCTTCATGGAGGCGGCACCGCCCGAGCTCGACCCTCAGCAGATCGGGAAGACCCTCGCCGCGGAGGACGGCGTCGTCGAGGTCCACGACCTGCACGTCTGGGAGGTGACCTCCGGAATGCCCGCGATCTCGGCTCACATGATCGTCGCGCGGGACGTCGACTGCCACGTGGCACGCTGGCACGCCGCCCGCCTGCTCGCCGACCGCTTTGGCGTGGAGCACTCCACCCTCCAGGTGGAGCACGAACCGGGCGACGAGCTACTTCAGATCAGCCCGCACTAGGCCCAACGTCCGGACCCCGCGGCTCTCCCCCGGTCTGGAACCAGGCGAAGACGAAGCAGCCCAGGCCCACGATCGCGGCCGCCAGACCGTGCTTGAAGTGGGTGTGAGTCGAGCCCGCCTCGTGCCCCGGGAAGAACGACGGGAGCGAGCCCGCGTCATTGGTCCAGTAGATCACGGCAACTGCCAGCAAGACGAGCCCAAGGATGATGGCGGGCCAGATCAGTTGCGGGCGCTTGGTCATTGAAACCTCCTCAGCTCAGCGCGAATCCGACCGAGAGGGTGGCGCCGACCACGCAGCAGTAGACGGCGAACGGCGTCAGCCGGTTGGTCTCGAAGAAGCGCAGCAGGAACTTGACGGACAGATAGGCCGTGATCGCCGCCCCCAGCGCGCCGACCAGGGCCTGGCCGCGGACGTGGTCGCCCTGCGAGCCGAGCAGGTCCGGCAGCTTGAGCACGCCGGCGGCGCCGATGATCGGCGTGGCGAGCAGGAAGGAGAAGCGCGCCGCCTCCTCGTTGGAGAGGCCGGCGAGCAGGCCTCCCCCCATGCTCGCGCCGGATCGAGACAGGCCGGGGATCAGCGCCAGCGCCTGGGCGGCGCCCACTCCCAGCGCCTGGCGGAAGCTGAGGGTGCGGGCGATGACCTGGTCTGAGCGGATGCTCTCCTCCGATCGCACCGGGGCGCGGCGGCGCAGGGCCTCGGCGCCAAACAGCAGCAGGCCGTTGACGAACAGGAAGATCGCGGCCGTCTGGGTCGAGGCGAACAGGGTGCGCAGCGGGTGCTCGAGGATCAGCCCGAGCAGGCCGGCGGGGATCGTGCCCACCACGATCAGCCAGCCCAGCTTCGCGTAGCTGTCCTCCGGATCGATGTAGCGGTCGCGAAGCGACCGGCCCAGGCCCTTGACGATCCGCACCCAGTCCTTGATGAAGAAGAAGAGCAGCACGATGGCGGTCGCGCAGTGCGTGGCGACCAGGAAGCTCAGGAAGTAGTCGTCGTCCTGGTGGATGTTCCAGCCGAAGAGGCGCGGCAGCACGACGCTGTGCCCGAGACTGGAGATCGGGAAGAGCTCGGTGACGCCCTGGAGCAAGCCGAGGACGATTGCCTGGAAGTAGGAGATCGGGTCCATGCGAAGGGCTCGACCGGGGCCGAGGACGCGAGCATCGTAGGCGACCTGGCCATGAGTTCGCGTAAGACGACTCTTATTCTCCGTGACTCTCTCTGGAGCGTTCGTTAGATTGCCCGGGATGCGATTCGCCAACCTGTCTCGCCGCCTGCTGCCTCCGCTCATCGCGCTGCTCGGGCTTCTCGTGATCGCGCCGGCCGCGATGGCGGCCGATGGCGTCGGGGTCTACGGGCGCACTGACGACAAGGTGGTCACCTTCTTCGCCTTCGGGCTGATCGCGTTCTTCGCGATCCTGGTGACCGTCCTGTCCCTCATCCAGATTCGCCTCGAAAACCGCAAGCAGAGGCGCACCGAAGACCTAGAGCGCCTCGGAAGTCGCTAGTCCCACGGGATGGAATCCGTAGGGGACGACCCTGTCGTCGATCCGCAAGCGCACCCGGATACGGCCGAGCGGGAACGAGGCGGCAGGTTCGATCCCGGCATCGACACCGGCTATTTGAGGCGCACCCCGCGCGACTACGCACTCTCGCCGGAGGTCGGAGCGGCGTCCTTCGATCCGGGCCCCGGCACGGGCTACGACGCGCGCCGGGCCGCCAAGGCGGCCAAGCGCAGGCAGCGGGAGGAGCGCCGGACGCTGTCGGAGCGCCGGCGCCGGGATCGAGAGCTCGAGCTCCAGGAGGCCCGCGACGAGATGGAGGGCCCTGCCGCCGGCCGCGCCTCACTGGAGGCCGCCCTGCAATCGCTCTGCGAGCCGCAGCCCGCCCCCAGACCGGCGCAAGTCCGCCCGGGGGTCGAGGGCCCGGTCCGGAAGAGGGGCCGTGCCGCGGAGAACCGCAGGCGCGTGGCGGCGACCCGGCGAGGGCTCTTCTGGCCGACGGCCAAGGCCGGCCTGGCGGTCACGCTCGCCCTGGCGCTCGGGGCGGGCCTCGGCTCGGCGCTCGGCCTGCCGGTGCCCGGCCTGGACAGTCGCGTCGGCAACGAGTCGCTGGCCAACAGCGCGACGCTGTTCGGCGTCGACGCCGGCACACCCCAGGGCCTCGCCTCCGGATACGTCTTCCCCCTGCTGGGCCCCCACGACTTCGGCGAGAAGGATGCGCGCTTTGGCGCCCAGCGCTACGGCCACGTGCACGAGGGACAGGACATCTTCGGCAAGACGGGAACGCCCGAGGTGGCCGTCCACGACGGAGTCGTCGTCGATCGCGGCAAGAACACCGATCCCGATGACGGCGGGCGCGGGAACTACCTGGCGATCTACAGCCCCGACGACAACCACAGCTTCGTCTACATGCACATGCTCAAGCCCTCCCCGGTTCTCCTCGGAAAGCAGGTGCACGCGGGACAGGTGGTGGGGCAGCTCGGCTGCACCGGCAGCTGCGACGGCCCGCACCTCCACTTCGAGGTTCGCATCGGCAGGGCGTCTCTGGGCGCCGACACCAAGGCCGTCGACCCGCTGCCCTACCTCCAGCAGTGGCCGCAGCCGACGCCCGGCTAGCCACTGACTAGGATCGAGCCATGCCCGAGGTCACCTATGCGCGGCAGGGCGCCGCCGGGGTGCTCACCATCGACCGGCCCGACCGCCGGAACGCCGTCGACCCGAGCACGGCTGACCAGCTCCTCGAGGCTTACCGGGAGTTCGAGGGCGATGACGAGGCGCGAGCACTGATCCTCACCGGCGCCGGTGATGTGGCCTTCTGCGCGGGCGCCGACCTGAAGTCCGTGGCCGCGGCGATGAACGACCAGGGGATCGCGGAGCAGTGGCTGAAGCCCCGCCCGCACGGGCCGCTCGGCTTCACTCGCATCACCTCGCCAAAGCCGACCATCGCGGCGATCTCCGGGTACGCGCTGGCGGGCGGCTTGGAGCTGGCGCTCTGGTGCGACCTGCGGATCGGCACAGAGACAGCGAAGCTTGGGTTCCCCGAGCGGCGCTGGGGCGTCCCGCTGATCGACGGCGGCACCCAGCGCCTGCCGCGGATCGTCGGGATGGGACGGGCACTGGACATGATCATCACCGGCCGCATCGTCGGGGCCGAGGAGGCCCTGGCGATGGGACTGCTCACCGAGATGGTGGCGCCGGGCAAGCACCTGGAACGCGCTCTCGAGATGGCGGAGGGCCTCGCCCAGTTCCCCCAGGAGACGATGCTCGCCGACCGGCAGTCGGCGCTCGAGGGCTTCGGGATGTCGCTCGAGGAGGGCCTCGCCCGTGAGGCCGAGATCGGCGGCGCGGTCAGTGGGGTCGGCGTCAAGGGAGCAGCGCGCTTCGCCGCCGGCGAGGGCCGCGGCGGCGAGGGCGCCGGCGTTTGATGCGTCCTCGGGACGCGCTGGCCTGGCTCATCGACGACTGGCAGTGGCCCTACGCAGCCGCGTTCGCGGCCTGCTTCCTCCTGGCGCTGGTCCCGATCGTCTGGAGCGAGGCCGGCCTCGCCGCGATGCTGATCTACGTGCAGCTGCCGGTCTACATGGTCCATCAGCTCGAGGAGCACCGGGGGGACCGGTTCCGCATCTACGTCAACGAGCGCCTGGCCGCGGGCCGGACCGCCCTCGGCAGGGGCGCCACCTTCGCGATCAACCTGATCGGCGTCTGGGTGCTCATCCTCGCCTCGATCCTGCTCGCCTACTACGTCGAACCGGGCCTCGGGCTGATCGGGGTCTACCTGACCGGCGTGAACGCCGTGGTCCACCTGGCCGTCGCGGCCGCCCGGCGCGAGTACAACCCGGGCCTAGTCACCGCGGTCGCGCTCTTCGTCCCGCTGACGATCTGGGCGGCGATCGAGATCAACGACCGCTACGACGTCTCGGCCGAGACCAACCTGCTCGCCCTCGGGGTTGCCCTGCTCGGCCACCTCCTGATCGTCGCGGCGATCGCGGTGCACCTCAGGCGAGCCGCCTGAGCCGACCCGCGATCTCAGCCAAGGTCCGCTCCACCAGGGTTGGCTCAAACTTCACCTGAGCATGCGTAAAGCGGAGCGGCGTCAAGCCGGCCGCCAGATGGGTCTGGTCGCGCAGGCGGTCACGCGCCTGCTGTGCCGGAGTGCGGTGATAGCGAAGGCCGTCGGTCTCGACCACCAGCCCCAGGTCCGGCGAGTAGAAGTCGACGCGATAGCCATTGACCCGCTGCCTCGTCCGGGGCGGCGGCAGTCCCGCTCGACGGACGAGGCACAGGAATCGGCGCTCGAGCTCGGAGTCGGTCAGCTGGAAGGTGCGGCAGTCGAGGACCTCGCGCAGCGCGGCAACGCCGTCGAGACCGGCGTGGACCTCCACCGCCGCTCGCAACCGCTCGGGGTCGATCAGGCCGAGCTTGTCGGCGTCGTTGACGGCTGCTTCGATCTGCTCCGGGCCGAGGATAGTCGCCAGGTCGATCAGGGTTCGGGCCGGAGTGGTGACCGGGATGCCGTCGCGCCGGGTCGTGTCTTCGGCCCCGAAACTGCTGCGATGAAGGTGGATGCCCGGGCGCCTGCGCACCACCTCGGCGGGGACGGAGACGTCGATGGGCCCGCCGGGGGACGGGTTCGGCCGCGCCGTGCCCTGGACGCCGATTGCCCAGAGGGCGGCGGCGCTTCGGTGACTCAGCGCGGCTCGAGGACCACAGCTCAGGACGGCGGCCATCCAGCGGCCGCGCTGGGTCAGCTCCGGCCGGCCAATGGCGTAGATCCCACGAAAGACGCAATGAAGCCGACCGGTTGCGAGCCGGTGCTTGATCGCCTTCTGGCTGAGCCCGCGCTCGAGCAGCTGCGCCCGAGATACGACGCCATGCTGTCGGCGCGCCAGCTGCCAAACGGACCCACTCGAAGAGTTTCGAAGCCTTTGGTCCCCCATAGGGGACCAAACCCTTCAGAACTCTGAAATCTCCCCCCTCTGCCCCCTCTTTCCCAAGCCGCAGTTCGTCCTTCGCCCCCTTTCCCCAGCCGCAGTTCGTCCTTCGCCCCTCTTTCCCCAGCCGCAGTTCGTCCCTAGAGCCGGAAGGAGGGCAGCAAACGCTTCTCCGTCTCGCCCGCCACCTCGGCGATGACTTCGACGTGGCCCTCGAGGGGAGTGCCACGCAGCTTCGTGGCGAGCAGGTCGTCGACCTGGAAGATGCCCGCGGAGTTGTTCATCTCGATCTCGATCTTGACCGGGCGCTCCTCCCCCGCCTCGATGCGGATCTCGTCGATGGCCGCGGCGGAGAGGGCGTGGATCCCATACTGCCCGCCCTCGACCGGGATCCGCGAGCGGCCCTCCGCCATATCGAGCGCGTCGGCGACGCGGACGACTCCCCCTCCAGCGTGTAGGGCTCGCCCCGTCGGCGGTGGCCGATGATCGAGTGGAGGATCTCCGAGCTGACCACCGTCCGCTCCGGCTCGTCGTACACCTCCGCGAGCAGCGACCCGAGGCGCTCCTGCACCATGAACAGGCTGTATGCCTCGTGGTCCGCGCGGTGGATCGACATGCCGACGTCGTGGAGCAGCGCCCCGCCGGCGACGACGACCTCGGCGTCGCGGTCGCGCATCCCGTGGTCGGTGACCATCGCCGGCTCGATCCCGCCCTTGACCAGCAGGCGCAGCAGCCGCAGCGCGATGTTGAGCACGACCTGCATGTGCACCCAGGAGTGGTCGGACATGCCGAGGCGCTCCGATTGGATCTGCGCCATGTACCACCAGGTACGCACGCGCTCGTCGGCGTTGACCGCCTCCAGGAACTTCTCGAGCTTGCGATTGCCCCGGGTCGGCGCGTGAACCTGCGCCTTGGCCACAGCCTCGGCGATCGAACCGGCGCGTAGATCGGGGCCCTGTGCTTCCATTTCCTCGATCATCTCAGGGGACGAGCTAGGGGGTTTCATGACTGGACGTCAGCTACACACTTTCGGGCTATTTACGGGAATTCCGACCGCCGATGCAGTTACCGTGATCTCGCTTCGGCTTAAGGAACTGGGATGACAGTCTGTTCGAACACAGGCATATCCGTTCCTGAGTGCTCGTGTCGGTCCTGCCTCGTGGCCCAGATCGAGCGCCACATGCCGTCGTTGCTGAACGTTGAGGTGACCGGTGCCGCGCCCACCGTGGAGATGGCGGCGGTATCGAGCCTTCGGCGCCTGCGCTTCGGCCGCCGGCTTCGCCGGTTGCGCCGGGCCGCTTAGCGGCCACCAGGGCCGCGACTGAAGTCGACGCCAGGTCACGCCTCGGTCGGAGCCTGCGCCACCGACGCGCCGAGCACCCCCGCGCTCGCGACCACCACGAGCACGATTCCCATCACATCGACCGTCGCCAGACCCTGTCCGAGCGCGATCAGGCCGATCAGCGCGGCGACCGCCGGCTCCATGCTCATCAACACACCGAAGGTCCCGACCGCGATCCGCCTCAGGGCCTCGAGCTCGAGCGAGTAGGGGACCACGGAGCTCAACACTCCCGTCGCCGCCCCGACGGCCGCCGCACCGGGATCGAGCAGGTCTCCCCCGGCCGCGGCGGTGCCCGGCACCACCATCAGCGCGGCGGCGACCCCCATCGCCAGGGCGAGTCCGCGGCCTCCGGGAAATACCCGCCCTATGCGAGCGCTGAGCAGGATGTAGGCGCCCCAGAACCCGCCGGCCAGCAGCGCGAACCCGATTCCGGCCGCGCTCGCCGATCCCGACGGCCGGGTCAGCAAGAGGACCCCGGCGGCGGCGCAGGCAACCCAGACCAGGTCGAGTCGCCGCCGCGACCCGAACAGACCGACGAGGAGCGGCCCGACGAACTCGAAGGTGACTGCGATACCGAGCGGGATCCGGTCGAGGGACTCGTAGAAGCAGAGGTTCATTCCCGCCAGGGCGACGCCGAAGGCTCCCGCGAGCAGTAGCCCGTCGCGACCGGCAGCCAGCGGCCGCGGGCGCCAGATCGCAATCAGCAGGATCGCGGCTGCGAGCAGCCGGTAGAGCACGGCGCCGGCGGGGCCAACCCGGTCGAAGAGGGTGGTCGCGGCGGCCGACCCGCACTGCACCGAGACGACAGCCCCGATGACCATGAACGGCGCCGCAGCGCCGGCGCGCCCGGCAGCGGCCGGCCCCGTGAAACGGGTTGCGCCTCGCTTCGCTGCGGCGCACCCTCGCATCAATCGCCGATCACCTTGATCACCAGCCGCTTCGCGCGCCGGCCGTCGAACTCGCAGTAGAAGACGGCCTGCCAGGGGCCGAGGTCGAGCCGCCCCTCCGTGATCGGCAGGACCACCTGGTGGTGCACCAGCAGGTTCTTCAGGTGCGCGTCGCCGTTGTCCTCGCCGCCGCGGTGGTGGCGGTAGTCGCCCGGATCGGGACGCAGCTCGCGGGCGACGTCGTTGGCCGGCTCCTTCCAGCTGGGCGGCGCGATCTTGTCGAGCCACTCGAGCGTGTCCTCCTGCAGGCCAGGCTCGTCGTCGTTGACCCAGACAGCGGCGGTGATGTGCATCGCCGAGACGAGCACCATCCCCTCCGAGACCCTCGAGTCGTCGACGGCGCCCTGCACGTTCTCCGTGATCCGGACGAACTCCCGCCTCCCCTCGGTGTTGAACGTCATGTACTCGGTGTGCGACTTCAAGGCCACTCCTCTCCGTTGCGGGATCGGAGAAGATGCTCCCATGGCCGGGCTTCTTTCCCTGGAGCGCCGAGATGAGGTCGCGGTGGTCACGCTGCAGCGCCCCGAGAAGCGGAACGCCCTCTCGATCGACCTGCGCGTGGAGCTCGCCGAATCGTTCGGCTCCCTCGGCGAGGACCCCGGCGTCGGCGCGGTCGTGCTGACCGGGGCTCCCCCGGCCTTCTGCTCGGGGATGGACACCACCCAGTTCGGAGGCGATCGCGAACACCGGGAGCGGCTGGTCGAGACGAGCATCGGCTGCTTCCGGGCCGTCGGCAATTGCGCCAGGCCGGTGGTCGCAGCGGTCAACGGGGCCGCGCTCGCCGGCGGCTTCGCGCTCGCCCTGCTCTGCGACCTGCGGATCGCGGGCGAGTCGGCGAGCTTCGGGTTCCCGGAGCTGCCGCGTGGCATCCCGCCGAGCTACGCGGCGGCGCGCGCCGCCTTGCCCGCGCCGGTCGCCGCAGAGCTCACCCTGACCGGCCGGCTGCTCGACGCCGACGGCGCCCTGCGGGATGGGATCGTCGGCGCCGTCCATCCCGACGACGAGCTGATGCCCCGCGCGATCGAGCTGGCCGGCCGGATTGCATCCGGTCCTCGCCAGGCGATCACCGAGACCAAGCGGCGGATCCTGATCGACCGCGACCGCACCATCGGTCACCTCTTCGACGAGGAGGAGCGACTGCTGCGCGAGGCGCTGCTCGGCGACGAGCCCGACGACGCCGCGTGACTCGATGGTTGAAACCGGTCGCGGCTGGGTAAGCCCGCCGCAATCTCTTGACTCGCCACAGGGGGAATCGACGAGCCAACAGCGCTCCAGTGGGCCGCACGCTCGGTTCGTTTGCATTCGCCCTCATCCTGCTCGCGCTCGCCGCCGCGCCGGGAACGGCGTCGGCCTCCCAGCTCCGCGGCGCGGTCCTCACGCCGAACTTCCAGTGGGCCCCGCCCAACGGCGTGACCGTCGCCCAGTCCGACCGAGAGACGAAGGCGGCCTGCAACCTCGGCTCGACGGTGATGCGCGTGGTCGTCAACTGGGCACGGATGGAGCCCGGCCCCGGCCAATTCGATCCTCACTACGTGGCGCGGGTCGACAGGGTGGTCCGCCGGCTCGCCGGCTGCGGCATCCCGATCGAGCTGACGATCATGGGGACCCCCTGCTGGGAGACGACAGATCCGGGGGTCGCTCCGCGATGCGCGCCCGGGGCGTGGGCGCTCTACCCGCCCAGGGCGCCCGCGGCGTACGGCGGGGTCGTCGCCTGGTCGCTGATGCGATGGGGCTCGCATCTGGCAGCGCTCGAGGTGTGGAATGAGCCGAACAACCCGACCTTCTGGCTGGGGTCGGTGCAGCAGTACGTCGATCTCGTCAACGCCGCGGCCGCCTACGCCAGGGCCATCGGGAGCCCGGTGCCGATCATTGCCGGCGCTCTCGCCGGAGCCGATGTCGACTACCTCGATCAGATGTACGCGAGCGGGATGCACGGCCAGAGCGGGATCTCGATGCACCCGTACACGCTGCGACCCGCCGGCGGCTTCTTCAACCCGTTGCGGCCGAGCGGGCGCGCGGGAGGTTCGGCCCTCAGAACGAGCATCGCGAACGTGCATGACGCGATGCTCGCGGCATCAGACCCGGGGGGCATCTGGCTGACGGAGTTCGGGTACTCGGTCTGCCCGGCGACGCCCTATTGCGTCTCGGCGCGGAGACAGGCACGCTGGACCGTCGACGGCCTCCGCACCGCGGCGCGCATCCCCTACGTGCGCGCCGCGATCCTCTACAGCCTCAGGGACGCGGGCGTGTCGAAAGACTGGAACAACCGGTTCGGGCTGCTCAAGCGGAACTTCGCGCCGCGCCCCAGCTACGCCGCGGTCCGCCGCACCGTGCGCAAGCTCGGACACCGCCACAGGCACAGGCGCGGACATCGTCATCATCGATAGGCGATGGAGTCCCTGCGACTGGTCCGGCACTCGTTCCGGGATCAGCCCGAGCTCAGCACCGCGGTCTCGCGGACCATCCTCCGACGGGTGGCGGCCGGGGAGCTGCCGCCGACCATCCGGATCCACCGCCCCGGCGACGAGGTCGCCTTCGGCCGTCAGGATCTGGCGAGCCCGCATTACGAGGCCGCCGCGGAGGCGGCCCGGGCCGCGGGCTTCGCGGCCGTCGAACGGCTGGCCGGCGGCCGGGCGGCCGTCTTCCACAGCGGCACGATCGCGATAGCCAGGGCCTATGCCGACCCGCAGCCCCCGAAGCGCACCTACGCCCGCTTCGAGGAGATGGCGGAGCTGATCGCGGCGACGCTGCGCGGGCTTGGCGTCGACGCCCGAGTCGGGGAGGTGCCGGGCGAGTACTGCCCGGGCGCCTACAGCGTCAACGCGCGTGGTGCCGTCAAGCTCTCTGGCATCGGCCAGCGGATGATCCGCGGCGGCGCCCACCTGGGTGGCGTGATCGTGGCTTCGGGAGGCAGCGAGGTCGCGCGGGCGCTCGTGCCTGTCTACGACGCCCTGGAGCTGGAATGGGATCCGGCCACCTCCGGGGACGTCTCCACGGAGATCGGCCGGCCGGTCGACCCGGGCGAGATCGAGGAGGCGCTGATCGCCGAGCTCGGCAGGTCCTACGAGCTGGTCGACTCAGAGCTGGATTGGGAAACGCTCGAGCAGGCTCAAGATAGTTTGGCCGGGGCGTCCTCCGGGGGATAAGCAGGCCATGGCTGATGGAGCGGCCACGGCAAGCGCGAACGGGAACTAGCCGAGCGCGGTTTCCTTCAGGCTCTGCCGCAGCTCCTCGACCGAGGTGAACACGTCCCTCGCACCCGCGTCCCGCAGCTCCTGCTCCGAGAAGCCTCCGGTGCGCACCGCCAGCGTCTCTACTCCCGCGCGGGCGGCCGCCTCTACGTCCCAGACGGTGTCTCCGATCATCAGAGCGTCCTCGGGCCGCCCACTCACCTTGTCGAGGGCCGCATGCACCAGGTCGGGCTTCGGCTTCGTCTGCTCCACGTCCGCTGACGTGGTCCAAGCCTCGACGATCTCTCGGGCGTCCAGCAGATCGATGTAGTGCTCGATCTCCCAGTCCTTGGCGGAGCTCGCCAGCACCACGACATTGTCGCGCTCGCGCAGGTCCTCAATCAGCTCGCGTGAGCCCGCCATCGTCCGCACCTCGTCGATCAGCTTCCTGTACTCCTCCGACTCCGCATCGCGGATGTCATCCCCGTGGCGCTCCTCGACCTCGTCCCCGGCGACGGAGGCGACCAGCTGGTCGCCCCCCATCCCGATATGGCGGTGGATGCGCCAGAGCTGCTCCGTCACGTCGAAGCGCTGAAACGCCCTGAACCAGGCAATCGCGTGGTGGTAGTTCGTGTCGACGAGCGTGCCGTCGACGTCGAGGATCGCTATTCGGCGCATTTGGGTAGGCCTACCCTGGTGGCCGAGAAATACCCGCAGATCGCGGATTACGGACTGATCTCCGACTGCCAGACGTGTGCCCTGGTCTCGCGGACCGGGTCGATCGACTGGCTCTGCCTGCCGCGCTTCGACTCCGGCAGCACCTTTGGCCGGATGCTCGACTGGGAGCGAGGCGGGCACTTCTCGATCCAGCCCGCCGGAGGCCAGGCGGAGGCGCAATCCCATCGCGACTACCTGCCGGACACGCTGGTGCTGCAGACGACCTTCCGGGTCGAGGGCGGCGAGGCGAACCTGATCGATCTGCTCACCGTCTCCCGGGAGGGGCCCACGGAACGGCCGCCCCGGATCCTGCGCATAGTCGAGGCCGTGCGAGGGTCGGTCGAGTTCGAGCTCGAGCTCGTTCCGCGCTTCGACTATGGCGAGCTCGATGCGTGGGTCCAGCACCGCGGCCGTGGGATCTTCACGGCCATCGGGGGTGACGACGGCCTGCTGATCTCCTCCGACGCCGACCTCGAGGCCGACCGCCACCGACTCCGATCCAGGTTCGTGGTGCGGCCCGGAGACCGCGTCAGGACGGTGCTGACGTTCCTGGACCCCGCCGAGCTGCAGAACTCGGAACCCGAACCGCCCGGAGCCGAGGAGCTCGACCGCTCCGTCGATGAGACGATCGCCTACTGGCGGGAATGGGCGCAGAGCCTGTCCATGGACGGACCAGACGCCCCAGGGGCGATTCGCTCCGCCATGGTGCTCAAGGGCCTCACCTACCAGCACTCCGGCGCGCTGGTCGCCGCGCCCACCACCTCCATTCCGGAGGCCGAGGGCGGCGAGCGCAACTGGGACTACCGCTACAGCTGGATCAGGGACACGGCCCTCGCGGTCACCTGCCTCGCCGACCTGGGGGCCGAGGACGAGGTGGACGCGTGCCGCCGGTTCATGGAGCGCAGCGCCGCCGGCAATGCCGAGGAGATCCAGATCCTGTACGGGGTCAGAGGGGAGCGACGCCTGGAGGAGCTCGAGCTGGAGCTCGACGGCTACCGCGGCGCACAGCCGGTGCGGGTTGGCAACGGGGCGGCGGGCCAGCTTCAGCTGGATGCCCCGGGGCATCTCGTGCTCCAGAGCTGGCTCTGGTACGAGCGCGGCCATGAGCCGGATGACGACTATTGGCGCTTCGTGGTCGACCTCGCCGATCTCGCAGCGGAGCGCTGGCGAGAACCCGACCGCGGCATCTGGGAGTGGCGCAAGAAACCCCTGCACTTCACCCACTCGAAGGTGCTCTGCTGGGTGGCCCTGGACCGCGCCCTCGAGCTGGCGAAGCGCTGCATGCGGAAGGCTCCGGAGCAGCGCTGGCGCAAGGCGCGCGACGAGATCCGGAGCGCGATCGAGGGGCGCGGTTACGACCGCGACCGCGGCTGCTTCGTCAGGGCCTTCGATGACCCGGGGCTGGACGGAGCCCTGCTGCGCCTTCCCGCCGTCGGCTTCATCGAATACGAGGACGAGCGGATGCTCCGCACGGTGGACGCTATTCGCGAAGAGCTCGACTGGGAGGGGCTGATCCGGCGTTATGACATCGATGACGGCCTGCCGGGGCAGGAGGGCGCCTTTCTGGCCTGTTCCTTCTGGCTGGTGGAGGTGCTGGCGCGGCAGTCACGCACGGAGGAGGCGCGGGAGGTCTTCGACCGGACGATGCAGACGGCCAACGGGCTGGGCCTCTTCTCGGAGGAGTACGACCCGGATCAGGGCGAGATGCGAGGGAACTTCCCTCAGGCGCTCACGCATCTGTCCCACATCGAGGCCGCGATGGCCCTCAACGAGCAGGCGCGTTCCGGTGCGTCAGCCGAGCGGGCGCGGGTCGGCGAAGGGCTTACTTGAGACGCCGGGAGTGACCGTGTCCGGCTAGCGGCGCGCGATCAGGGCCGCCGCGCCGGTGGCGGCGCCGACCAGCGCAGCGCCGATTCCGGCCAGCGCGGCGGCGCGCTTGCGCTTCAGCGATACCGGGGCATGCGGGCGGACCTCGTAATAGGGGTCCTCGGGCTTCCCGGACGTCCAGCCCACGGGCCCGTGCTCGCGCGCGAGCTTCATCACCTGGCCGGCGTGCAGCGCGCGGCGGCCGATGCCGGCCTGCTCGAGCTGCGTCTTGCAGGAGAAGCCGTTCGCCACGACGACGGTCTCGTCGGAGACCTCGCGGACGGCGGGAAGGAGACCCTCCTCCCCGCATGCCATCGAGATCTCGCGCTTCCCCTCCTCGAAGCCCCACGACCCGGCGAGGCCGCAGCAGCCGCCCTTGGCCTGCTCGACCTCGAGGCCCATCCGCTTCAGCATCTGCTCCTCGGGATCGATGCCACCGGTCGCCTTGTGGTGGCAGTGTCCCCAGAGCAGCGCCTGCTTTGCCACCCTCGGCACCTCGATGTCGTGCTTCTCGAAGAACTCGCTCCAGTGGTAGGAGCTGCGCCGCAGGCGCTCCGCGTCGTCGTCGTGGGGAAGCATGTTGGTGAGCTCGTCCTTGAAGACGGCGAGGCAGCTCGGCTCCATGCCGACGATCGGCGTGCCCTGCCGGATCTCGTCCCGGAACGTGTCGAGCACGCCGTGCAGGTAGCGCTCGGCCAGGTCGAGGAACCCGTAGTCGTAGAGCGGGCGCCCGCAGCAGACGTGGCCCTCCGGCATCACCACCTGCCAGCCCGCCGCCTCGAGAGCCTCGACGCAGGCGACGCCGACATCGGTGTGGAAGTGGTTGTTGAAGGTGTCCGGGAAAAGGATCACGCGCGGGCCGTCGGGATTGACCGGACCGCGACGGCGGAACCAGTCCTGGAGGGTGATCGGCGCGAAGGTCGGGATCTCGCGGCCGCGGTCCATCCCCGCCGCGAACTTGGCGAGGCGCCGCAGGACGGGCTTCTGGGTGACGAAGTTCACCAGCCCCGGCATTCGTGAGCCGATCCGGGCCGCCTGGTCGATCAGCCCGAACGCGTAGGCGTATCGCGGGCGCCATCGCCGCGGCGAGCGGTAGTGGTGGTAGAGGAACTCGGCCTTGTAGGTCGGCATGTCGACGTTGACCGGGCAGTCGTTCGTGCAGCCCTTGCAGGCGAGGCAGAGGTCGAGCGCGTCGAAGACCTCCTCGCTCTGCCAGCCGTCGGTGATGACCTCGCCGCGCAGCATCTCGAAGAGCAGCCGCGCGCGGCCGCGCGTGGTGTGCTTCTCCTCCCTGGTGACCATGTAGCTGGGGCACATCACCTGGTCGGTGTCGGGAACGCGGCACTTGCCGACGCCGACGCAGCGCAGGGCGGCGTGCGCGAAGTCGCCGTCGTCCTCGCCGTAGGCGAACTTGACCTCCGGCCGGGCGGGGTTGTAGTCGGTCCCGAGCTTCAGGTTGGCGTCGATCGGATACGGGTCGACGACCTTGCCGGGGTTCATCGCCCGGTCCGGGTCCCAGATCTCCTTGAACTCGCGGAAGGCCTGCACGAGCGTCGGCCCGTACTGCTTCTCCAGGAACTCCGCGCGCTGCTGCCCGTCCCCGTGTTCGCCGGAGAGCGAGCCGCCGTAGGAGATGCAGAGGTCGGACGCCTCGTCCATGAACTTGCGGTACTCGCGCAGCCCGTCGGGATGGCGGAGGTCGAAGGAGATTCGCGAGTGGATACAGCCCTGCCCGAAGTGGCCGTAGGTGGACCCCTTCATCCCGTACTTGTCGTAGAGCTCGCGGAGGTCCTCCAGGTACGGCCCGACCTTCTCCGGCGGGACAGCCGAGTCCTCCCAGCCCGGCCAGTGATCCTTGCCCGTCGGCGGGAAGGCGGTGGCGCCGAGGCCACCCTCGCGGAGGGCCCAGATCCTGCCGCTGTCGCCGCCCTCCTGCTGGCTGGGGACGATCGAGATCCGGTCGGCCGCGTACTTCTTCTTGGTCAGCCAGTCGTGGAACTCCTGCGCCCGCTGCTCGGACTCCTCGGCCGTGTCGGCGCCGAACTGGACCAGCAGCCAGGCGTCGCCATGATCGGCCGCCGGCAGCTCCTCGATCGCGTCGACGTGCATGTCCTGCTCCTGCTCGTCCCAGATCAGCTCCTTGTCGAGGCCCTCCAGGCCGATCGGCTTGAAGCGCTCGATGATCTCGGCGACGTCCTCCCCCGCCCGGGGAAGCTCGTCGTACTCGACGATCACCAGGGTTCGCATGTACATGCCGGGCATCAGGATCAGCTCAACCTCAGTGGTCGTGGCGCAGGTGCTCTCTGTGCCGACCAGGGCCCGGGCGACGTTGAAGCCGCGCTCCGGCAGCAGCTCGTCGAGGTTGAAGCCGGAGACGCGGCGCGGCAGCTCGCTGACGGGCTTCATGTTCTCGCGGATCGCGTCGGCGTAGCGGTCGCGGAGGTCGCGCAGCTTCGCGTAGATCTCGCCCTTCGGCCCACCCTCGGCGATGATCCGGTCGAGGTCGGGCTCCTCGTCGACTCCGACGGTGAAGCGGTCGCCGCGATAGGTGACGATCTCCATCGACTTGACGCAGTCGGACATCCGCGGGCCGGGCCCGTAGAGCTGGGACTGCACGGAGTGGATGCCGCACGAGTTGTTGCCGACGTTGCCGCCGATCGTGCAGCGGGAGTGGGACGAGGGGTCAGGCCCGAAGATCAGCCCCGCCTGCTTCCCGGTCTTCTCGTTCACCTGCTCGTTGATCGCCCCCGGCTGGCAGACGACCGTCCGCTCGTCACGGTCCACGTCGCCGATCGTGTTCATGTACTTCGAGGTGTCGATCACGACCGCCTTGTTGACCGTCTCGCCGGAAAGGCTCGTGCCGCCCCCCCGGTTCGTGATCGGCGCGCCGAACTCGGCACACGCGCGGTGCGTCGCCACGATGTCGTCGGCCGTCTTGGGCAAGACGACCCCGAGCGGAACCTGGCGGAAGTTCGACGCGTCGTTCGCGTACATCGCCTTGGTACCGGCGTCGAAGCGAACCTCGCCCCGTACCGTTTCCTTCAGCCGGGCCTTCAGGGCGACGATATTCACCCCTCCGGCGCCGCCGTTGGCGCTCACGCCGTTGCGGCGCAGGAGATCGAGCGAGGGAGCCCTGGTTCGAAGCGAGCCTGCGGCGTTCACGGCGAGCTCTTACTCCGCCCGGTAGCGAGCGGAGCCCGAGGAGAGCTCCAGTCCGAGACCGAGCCGGCGGGCATCGGGCTCGAGGCAGCCGCCTTGGGGCTCCAGGGTCCCCTCGAAGAGCAGGGACTCGACCCGGACGTGGTCGTGGAAGTACTCGAGGTGCTTCAGCGACTCCATGGCGCAGCCGGCGTGCGCCGAGGCGGCCGGCGCGCAGTGCGCCGAGAAGGGCACCCCGTGAGCCCGGCAGACCCCGTCGATTCGCAGCAGCTCGGTCACGCCCCCGCAGCGCGTGACGTCGGACTGAAGAACGTCCACCGCGCCCGCCGAGAGCAGCCGCTCCGCGTCGAAGAGGCTCCAGTTGTACTCGCCGCCCGCGATCTCGATTCCCGCCGGGCGCTCCCGGCGGAGCCGGCTGAGGCCCTCGAGGTCGTCGTTCGGAAGCGGCTCCTCGAGCCAGACCACCCCTAGCTCACGGAAGCGCTCGGCGTGCTCGAGGGCCTCTGCCACGGACCCGTACGCCCCGTTCGCGTCCACCATCAGCTCGACGTTCGGCCCGATCACGTCGCGAACGACCTTGATCCGCTCGGGATCAGCGTGCGGGTCCCTGCCCACCTTGATCTTCACCGACCGCATCCCGGCTCGGACCCAGCCGCCCGCCTGCTCGCGCAGCGCATCGGCGTCATAGGAGGTGAAGCCACCGCTTCCATAGACCTGGACCGAGTCGCGGAAACGCGGTAGGGCGTCAGCGAGCGGCAACCCCAGCAGACGCGCCTTCAGGTCCCAGAGGGCCATGTCCACGGCCGAGACGGCCATCGCCCCGGCGCCGGGCTGTCCGGCGTTTCGCAGAGCACGGCGCATCTCCACCCAGACCGTGGGGGGACGCATGGCGTCGGCGCCCCGCACCACGTCGCGGAGCTTCGACTCGACGAGCGTCTTGACCGATCGGTCCCCGTACGTGTACCCGATGCCGTGCTCGCGGCCGTTGGAGGCCTCGACGACGATCGCGGTCGTCGAATCCCATTCGAGGGTGCCGTCCGACTCCGGCTGGTCGGTGGGGACCTCATAGGCGGTGACCTCGAGTCCCTCGACCCTCGGATTCACTCGCGTGGTGCGGCTGCGAACCGGCTCCGTCCGCGGATCGATCAGCGCGGGGCCCGCTATCCCGCCGCCGTTCTCCATCAGCGCGTCGCGAACTCCTTCAGCTTCCCCTTCGCGGACTGCTTGATGATCCGAGCCGCGTTCGGGTCGCCCTTCAGCAGCGCCTTCGCCATCGAGGTCGCCTGGTCCATCTTGATATGCGGCGGCAGCGGCGGGACCTCGGGATCCGTGACCGCCTCGTAGAGGACCGGCCTGTCCGAGGACAGCGCCTCATCCCAGGCGTCCGCGACCTGGTCGGGCGATTCGACCTTGATGCCCTTCAGCCCGAGCAGCTCCGCGTAGCGCGCGTACTCGAAGTCGGGCAGCACCTGTGAGGCCTCGAGCTTGGGATCGCCGGTGAGCACACGCTGCTCCCAGGTCACCTGGTTGAGGTCGTGGTTGTTCAGCACCACGACGACCAGCTGCTTGTTCGGCCATTCCTCCCAGCGCGCGGCTATGTCGATCAGCGCGTTGATGCCGAGCATCTGCATCGCGCCATCGCCGAGCGACGCGATCACCGGGCGGTCGGGATAGGCCATCTTCGCCGCGAACGCGTACGGGACGCCGGGACACATCGTCGCCAGCGTTCCCGACAGGGCGGCCTTCATGCCGCGCCTGAGCTTCAGGTGGCGCGCCCACCAGTTGGTCGCGGAACCGGAGTCGGCGGTGAGGATGCAGTCGTCCGGGAGCCGCGAGCTGAGCTCGTGGAAGACGAGCAGGGGGTTGATCCCGTCGTCCGCGGATTGGTGCGCCCGCTCATCGAGGATCTTCCACCAGCGCTCGACGTTCCCCTCGATCTCCTGCCTCCAGGATCGGTCCTCCTTGCGTTCGAGGTGAGGGATCAGCTCGCGGAGCGTGTCCCGGGAGTCGCCGACGAGGCTGACCTCCATCGGGTAGCGGATGCCGATCAGGCGGCCGTCGATGTCGATCTGGACGCCGCGCGCCTTGCCCGGCTCCGGGAGCCACTCGGAGTAGGGGAAGCTCGATCCGACCATCAGCAGCGTGTCGCAGCCGGAGATCATCTCGTAGCTCGGCTTCGTGCCCAGCAGCCCGATGGGACCCGTCACGAAGGGGAGATCGTCGGGAAGCGCGTCCCGCCCGTTGAGAGCCTTGGCAACGCCCGCGCCGAGCAGGTCCGCCACCTCGGTCACCTCGTCGGGTGCCTGGGCGGCTCCCTGGCCGATCAGCATGGCCACCTTCTCGCCCTCGTTCAGCACCTGGGCGGCCCTCTGGATCTCGCTCTCCTGGGGGATGACCCGAGGGCTGAGGTTGCCGTCGACCGAGCTGAAGATCGCGCCATGCTCTCGGGGCGGGTCGGAGTAGTCGGACTCCTGCACGTCCTCCGGAATGATCACGGCGGTCACCGACCGCGAGGCCTTGGCGATCTGCATCGCGCGATCGACCAGGTGGCGCGCCTGCGGCGGCGACATGCAGACCTGCACGAACTCCGAGGCGACGTCCTTGAACAGGGAGATCAGGTCGACCTCCTGCTGATAGTTCGACCCGAGGGAGAGGGTCTTCTGCTGGCCGATGATGGCGACGACCGGCTGGTGGTCGAGCTTCGCGTCGTAGAGGCCGTTGAGTAGGTGAATCGCGCCGGGGCCGGAGGTGGCCATGCAGACGCCGACCTCGTCGGTCAGCTTCGCGTGCGCGGTCGCGCAGAACGCCGCGATCTCCTCGTGGCGGGTCTGGACGAACTCGACCTCGTCGCCGTGCTCATGAAACGCGCCGAGCAGCCCGTTGATGCCATCCCCCGGATAGCCGTAGATGCGCCCTACGCCGTGCTCTTTGAGTCTCCTGAGGACGAACTGCCCGACTGTCTCTGACATGCTGGCTCCTTCAATTCCTGGCTGTATGCGGCAAGCGTGATGCTGTTCAGCTGATTACCGCAGCAGCGACGGACAAACCTCCCCGCTCCGCGCCCGTATCCCGCCTGACGACGCAGTTTGCGCCCGCACCGACGGCGGGTAGAACCTGAGCGTGAGTTCCAAGGTCGCAGTGGTCACCGGCGCATCCGCGGGAGTGGGTAGAGCGACTGCCCGCCGTCTCGCTGAGGACGGATACGACATCGCCCTCCTCGCCAGAGGGCGGGCGGGGCTCGTTGGCGCGGCAGACGAGATCGAGCGGCTGGGCAGGCGAGCCCTGCCGATTCCCACCGACGTCTCCGATCCCGGTCAGGTGGAGGCGGCCGCCGAGCGCTCCGAGCGCGAGCTCGGGCCGATCGACCTCTGGGTGAACAACGCGATGACGACGATCTTCTCGCCCTTCTCCGAGATCGAGCCGGAGGAGTACGCGCGTGCGACGGAGGTGACCTATCTCGGCACCGTCTGGGGAACGAAGGCTGCCCTTGAGCGGATGAAGCCCCGTAACTCCGGCAAGGTCGTGCTGGTCGGCAGCGCGCTCGCTTATCGCGGCATACCGCTGCAGGCGCCCTACTGTGGCGCCAAGCACGCCATCAAGGGGTTCTTCGAGTCCGTCCGCGCCGAGCTCATCCACGAGGGCAGCAAGGTCGGGATCTCGATGGTGGAGCTGCCGGGCCTCAACACGCCGCAGTTCGATCACTGCCGCACGCGGCTGCCGAAGCAGCCGCAGCCGGTGCCGCCGATCTACGAGCCCGAGGTCGCCGCGGAGGGGATCGCCTGGGTTGCCCAGAACGAGGAGCGAGAGCTCTTCGTCGGCGCGCCCACCTGGAAGACGATCCTGGGCAACAAGTTCGCGCCCAGGATCGTGGACGTCTATCTGGCCAAGACCGCCTACGGCGGGCAGCAGGCCGACGAGCCTGTCAACGGCGACCGTCCCGACAACCTCTTCGAGCCGATCGAACGCGACGAGGGCGCTCACGGGCGCTTCGACGAGCGCAGCCGCTCCAGCAGTGCGCTGGTCTGGCTGGCCAAGAACCGCCGGAAGCTGGGGGCGGCCACGCTGGCCGCGGGCGCGTCCGCCGCGGCGGCGACCGCGGTAATCCTGCGCGACTGATGGGCTGGACCGTCGACCCCGGTCCGATCGTCTCCGTGACGGTCGTCGGGGCGGCCTACCTCATCCGGGTCCGGAACCTGCGCCGGTCCGGTCGCCCCACGCCCGCGCTGCGCCAGGCGAGCTTCTACCTCGGCCTGCTCATCGTGCTGGCCGCCCTGATCTCGCCGATCGACGCGATCGGCGAGAGCCGCGCCTTCTACGTCCACATGGTCCAGCACCTGATGCTCGGCGACCTGGCCCCTCTCGCTCTCGTCATCGGCCTCACCGGCGCGATCCTGCGGCCTGTGCTGGCGCTGCCGCTGGTCGGCCGCCTCCGGGTGCTCGCGCATCCGCTCGTGGCGCTGCCGCTCTGGGCGATCGCCTTTTACGCCTGGCACGTGCCCGGGCTCTACCAGGCCGCGCTCGAGCATCCGGCCGTTCACGTTCTCGAGCATCTCTCCTTCTTCTCGACCGGCCTGTTGATGTGGGCCGTCGTGGTCGAGCCGCTTCCCGGCCCGGCCTGGTTCGGCGCCGGGGCGAAGGCGGCGTACGTGCTCGTGGTGAGGACGCTCGGAGCCGTGCTCGCCACCATCTTCATCTGGGCCGGCCAGCCGCTCTACCCCGGCTACGCGGCCGGCGAGCGGATCTGGGGGATCTCGCCACTCACCGATCAGACCATCGGCGGGGCGATCATGTTCATCGAGGGAGCCACGATCACCCTGATCGTCTTCGCCTGGCTGTTCCTGCGCTGGGCGCGCGAGTCGGAGCTGCATCAGTCCCTGCTCGACGCCGGACACGAACCGGTGCCTGCCTCACGGGCCGCGCGCTACGGGCGCCGCCGCCTCAGCCCGTAGGGCTTCCTTCTCCGCCTGCTCGCGGTCGGCATCGATCTCCTCGATCTCCTGCAGGCTCAGGCAAATCCGCCAGGTGACGAGCAGGACCACGACCGGGAGCACCCAGATCGCGATCCGGTACGCCCAGATCTGGCCGACGTAAGAGATCCCGAGCAGGACGTAGACCCGATCGGCTGACCCGGTCATGAAGATCAGGATCACCCAGGTCAGGAAGGCCGTACCGATCGCGGTGCGCCACGGACGGTCGCGCGGCCGCTCGAGCACGTTGTGGAAGGCGTAGTCGCCCGTGACCCGCCGCTCGAGCCAGGGCCAGGAGAGCAGGGCCCCCACCACGATCAGCGGGAACAGCGCTCCTCCCCAGAACGGGTTCGGAACGACGGTCCGGTTCGCGATCACCAGGTCGAAGTGCGGCACCAGTCGCAGCGCTCCGATCAGCCATCCGAGATACCAGTCGGGCTGGGCGCCGTTCGTGCCCTGGCCGACGTGGTACGGGCCCCAGAGCCAGACCGGGTTGATCTGCACGAGCGCCCCGAGCAGCACCAGGACCGCAGCGACGGAGAAGAACAGCCCGAGCGATCGGGGAGCCTGCCCCGGGAACGTCGGGACTCCGATCAGCTTGCGCTCGGTGCGCGGGGGTCCGGTCGAGAACTGGGTGTGGTGTCGGGAGGCGACCAGGGCGAGGTGCACCGCCATCAGCGTGGCGATGATCACCGGGAAGATAAGGACGTGGGCGATGTACATGCGCGACCAGAAGTCCGGTGCGCCCGGGAACTGCCCTCCCCAGATCAGCAGACCGAGATTCGCCCCGATGAAGGGAATCGATAGCGCGACCGCGTATCCGATCGCGAGGCCCATGCCGGAGAGCAGGTCATCGACCAGCGAGTAGCCGAGGTAGCCCTCGAGCAGGGTGAGGAACAGCATCAGCACCCCGATGACATAGGTCAGCTCCCTCGGCTTGCGATAGGCCCCGGTGAAGAAGACCCGAACGACGTGCAGCACGATCGCGGCGACGAAGATGTCGGCGGCCCAGTGATGCGTCTGGCGGATCAGGAGGCCCGCCTTGACGTCGAAGGAGAGATGGATGACCGACTTGTAGGCCTCGGTCATCTGCTGCCCTCGAAGGGGTGCATAGCTGCCGTGGTAGGTGGTCACGGCGGTGCTCGGCTCGAAGAACAGGGTGAGGTAGATGCCGGTGGCGACGAGGACGACGAACGCGTATAGAGCCACCTCGCCGAGCAGGAACGACCAGTGATCGGGGAAGACGTAGCGGAGGGTCTTGCGGACGAAGGGCACGGCGCCGGTCCGCTCCTCGAGGAACCTGACCAGGCTGCGAATCACGACGAGCTCGGTCTCCTCGTACGGACTCCCCAGAAGGAGGGACCGACCGGGCCGGAGTAGTTGCCCGCCGCTCTCAGTCCCCGATCCGTGCCGATCTCGAGCGGGAGCTGCGGCAGGTTGCGGCCGGCCGGCCCGAAGAGGACGCTGCCGCCGTCGGCCGGGTCGAAGGTCGAGTAATGGCAGGGGCAGACCAGCGCGGGCTTCGACTCGGCCTCCGGGAAGAGCGGGTTCCGGTAGAGGCCCACGGCACAGCCCGCGTGGGTGCAGATCTTCGAGTAGGCGAGGATCCCCTCCGGGGCCCAGTCGCCGCGGCCGTCCGGGAGATGAAGGTCGCTCGGGTCGAGGCGAACCACAACCAGCGGCGAGCCGAGCTCCTCCTCCGAGGCCCCCTGCGGGTATGCGGTGTAGAAGGAGCCCTGCTCGATGTCGTCCGCCAGGTAGGGACCGCCGCGGTCGTCCACCAGCCGCCTGCCGGCCCGCCAGGGCGAGTCATAGAGAGACTCCGTGTCCAGCAACGGGCCGAGCGAGGCGGCGGGTGCGACCAGGGACAGGCCGAGCCCCCCGGCAGCGGCGGCTCCCGCTCCGGCGATCAGGCGGCGGCGGGTGATCCCGCTCCCGCTCTCGTGCACGACCTGGAGCAGCTCCTCCTCGTCCTCCTTCGCCTCGGCCGGATAGCTCTCCTCCAGGTGCTCGGTCGGGATCAGCTGCTTCGCTGAGACGATCAGCGCCGCCGCGATCAGCGCAAGGCAGGCGCCGAGCGCCAGCCCCAGGTACTGGGTGTTTGTTACGTCCGCCGCGTAGAGGACGAAGAAGGTGACCCCCGCGAGCCCGGCGCCGAGCAGAAGCAGGATCACCGACCATTCCGCCCCCGCGCTCCCCTCCCGCTCAGGCACGATCCTCTCTCGCCGGGGCCGGCGCAGGGAACGGATGAAGCCGAGCAGGACCGCGAAGGCGATCTTCGGGACGTATGCCACCCCGCGAAGCAGGGCGCGCAGGAGCCTCAGCAGCTTCATGTCCGCACCCTCTCTCCGATCAGCAGGCAGACGCCGACCAGCACCACCGCCGCGACCAGCCAGGCGGCGATGCCCTCCGGGACCGGCCCGATGTGCCCGATCCCGAGCCCGCCCGGGTCCGTCGGGCGCTTGGTGGCCTGTACGTAGGAGATGATCGAGTTGAGCTGCCGATCGTTGATCGCCCGTCGCGAGAAGCTCGGCATCAGGTAGGGACCGATCCGCACGGCCTCGGCGATCTGGGTCGGCGAGGCGTGCTGGAGCACCGGCACCCGCGCGTCGGTCACGTATCCCCCCTGCCCCGCGATCTGGTGGCAACCGGCGCAGTGATCGGTGAACAGCTCCATCCCCCGCGAGACGTCGCCGGTGTTCGGACGGGGATGCGGGATCGCCGGGCCGCTGCCGAGCGAGGCGACGTACCGCGTGAGCGCGGCGATCTCGCGATCGCTGAAGTCGGGCCGCCCACGCTCGGGCTCCTCGCCCGGGTGCGAGATGGGCATGCGACCGGTGCGCAGGTAGAAGTCCGCTGCCTGGGCGCCCGCCCCCTGCAGGTCGGGGCCCGCCCCCTGAACGTTCCCGGCGCCCTGGACCGGGTTCGACGTGCTGATCCCGCGGCCGTCGATGCCGTGACAGCTGGCGCAGTTCGCCGCAAAGAGCTCCGAGCCCAGCTGCAACGGCGTCTTGCTCGCCTGGTTCGGCGGGTGCACGATCCCGCTCGGCGGCTGGGCATAGGCGACGATCGCGAAGGCGAGCATCGCCAGCGCCGGTACCACGATGATCAGCCGGCGCCCCCTCATGACTGCACGCAGCTGTGGATGACGGCGCCGATCCCGTTGAGCAGGATGATCGCCAGGAAGATCGGCGCGATCGCCAACCCGACCGCGGCGAAGAAGCGCGTGCGGCCGCTCGGTGGGTCGGCGTCGAGGTCGGCGCCCTGCGTGGCACGGAAGAACCCCACGGCGACGTAGCCGGCGCCTAGGGCCATGGCGGTCGCCAGCACGGTGAGGACGATCGTCCAGGCGTCCACCGAGATCCCCCAGCGATCTCCCGCGACGCTGCACTTCGCCTCCGTCACCCAGTACGAGATCCCGAACTGCGTGGCCCAGGCACCGGGCGCGCCGAGCACCGAGAACCAGAGCAACGGCGAGACGGGTGATCTGGGGACGCCGACCTTCATAGGGACGGATAGATCTGCGTGAACACCACCGCAACCCCCATCGCGGCGACGAAGTAGGTGTAGTACGCGATGACCCTGAGGCCGATCAGCCGGTAGTTGGTGAGACCGAAGGCGAGCGCGCCGAGGAGCCAGGCATCGAGGACAAGGGCGACCGCGACGTGCGCGTGGTGAATGCCGAGGAGCGTGAAGTAGATGGACCCGTAGGCGCCGGAGCTCGGCGTGAAGCGGTGGTAGTCGTCGGCGAACAGGTTGATCTGCAGGCCCAGATAGGTCGCCTGAATCGCAGTCGCCGCCGCGACCAGCCACCAGGCGAGGCGGCGACGCGCCGACCGGGCCGCGCGCACGGCGGCCGCCATCGGGATCGTCGAGCCGACGAGCATCCCGGTGAAGACGAGTGGCAGCGTCACCGACGGCTTGGGGATCCCGGACGGCGGCCATTCGTCGGCCCGGAAGCGCAGGTAGAAGTACGTTGCGATCAGCGAGGCGAACAGGGTGAACTCGGTGGCGATCACCAGGGCGATCGCCCAGATCCCCCGAGGCAGGGTGCGCCGCTGCCGCTCGACGGCTGCGGCCGCCGGGCTCGTCGTCGCCTCCATGCTGCGCGGGATCTCGCTCATCACGCCTCCTGCGGCTCCTTCCCGTGCCACGCCGCGAGCACGCAGAGACAGGCGAGCAGGAAGACCCCGGCGACGATCCAGAGCTTCAGCAGCAGGAAGGCGAAGATCCCCGCCATCGCGACCGCCAGCACGGGTGGCCAGACCGAGTCGGAGGGCATGGTCAGGACCTCGTCCGCATCGGCGTCGACCGCCGTGCTCGAGGGCGTCTCGTGCCCTCGCTCCAGGACCCTCTTGCCCCTCTCGAGGTTGCGCGCGTCCTCCTCCCGGTCGTCGCGGTCCCACATCGCGTACGGACTCGAGACCTTGGGGATGACCGGGAAGTTGTAGTCCGGCGGCGGCGAGGTGGTGGACCATTCCAGGGTGTCCCCGCCGAAGGGATCGTTCCCGGCCACCTCGCCCTTGAAGAGGCTCACGGCCAGGTTGATCACCACCATCAGGAGACCGATGGCGAGCAGGTAGGCGCCGAGCGTCTCGATCAGGTTGAGTCCGCTCCACCCCAGGTCGCCCGAGTACGTGTAGTTACGACGCGGCATCCCGAGCAGCCCCACGATGTGCATCGGGAAGAAGGTCAGGTTCATCCCGGCGAACGTGGTCCAGAAGCTCGCCTGACCCCAGCGCTCGTAGTACATCCGCCCCGTGACCTTCGGGAACCAGTAGTACATCCCGCCCAGAATCGGGAAGACGGCCGCGCCGAAGATCACGTAGTGGAAGTGAGCCACCACGAAGTAGGTGTCGGTGAGCTGCTGGTCGACCGGGATCGCGGCGAACATCACGCCCGAGAGCCCACCGAGGATGAACAGGACGATGAACCCGATGATCCAGAGCAGCGGCGTCTTGAACCGAGGCGTCCCGGTGACGATGGTCGCGATCCAGGCGAACAGCTGGATGCCGCTCGGGATCACGATGATCAGGCTGGCCGCGGCGAAGTAGATCGTCGTCGCCGTCGATAAGCCGACGGCGAACATGTGGTGGACCCAGACGCCGAAGCCGATGAAGGCGACCAGGATCTCGGCCAGGGCGACGAGCGGGAAGGCCACCATCCGGCGGCGGACGAAGGTGGGGATGATCGCCGTGGCTATCCCGAAGGCGGGCAGGATGATGATGTAGACCTCGGGATGGCCGAAGATCCAGAAGAGGTTCTGCCAGAGGATCGGATCACCCCCCGCCGCCACGTCGTAGAAGTGGAAACCCAGCATCCGCTGGAGCTCGAGCATGAGCAGGGCGCAGGTCAGCGGTGGCAGCGCGAAGACCAGCGCGAAGGACACCGCCAGGAAGGCGAAGCAGAACAGCGGCATCCGGTTGAGGGACATCCCCGGCGCCCGCAGGTTGAAGATGGTCACGATGAAGTTGATCGCCGCCGCCGTCGTCGAGATCGCGTTGAAGATCAGGCCGAGCGCGTAGAAGTCGATTCCCGGCCCCGGGCTGTAGGCCTTGGACGCGAGCGGCACGTAGTCGAACCAGCCTGCACTGGGCGCGTTGCCTGAGGCCAGCCCGATGTAGATGAAGATCCCCGAGCAGAGATAGATCCAGTACGAGAGGGCGTTCAGGCGCGGGAAGGCCATGTCCCGCGCCCCGATCATCAGCGGCAGCAGGTAGTTCCCGAAGGCCCCCGTGGACATCGGGATCACGAACAGGAAGATCATCGTGATCCCGTGCATCGTCATCGCCTCGTTGAAGGCGTTCGGGCTGAGGACGGTCGCGTTCGGCCCCGCAAGCTGGGTGCGAATCAGCAGAGCCTCCACTCCTCCCGCACCGAAGAAGGCGAGCGCCGTGAAGAAATAGAGGATCCCGATTCGCTTGTGGTCGGTGGTGGTGAGCCAGCCCACCAGGCCGGAGCGCTCCCGCCAGATGCGCCCGAGGCGGTCGAGCCGCTCGCCCGCGACCGGTTGTGCGGCGGCCTCCATCTAGTCGAGGCTCCTCAGATAGGTGACGATCGCGTCGATCTGCTCCGGGCTCAGGTTGAGCTGCGGCATCTTGTTGCCCGGCTTCGCGTGCTGCGGATCGCGGATCCAGCTGGTGAGCCCCGCCCGGTCGTTCGTGACGGTGAGCGCGGCGATCGTCGCCCGGCTCGCCAGATGGGTCAGGTCGGGACCGATCTGCCCCTGCGCCGGCGTACCCCGGATCGTGTGGCAGCTCGCGCACTGGTCGGACATGAACTGCTGCTGGCCGGTCCGTTCAGCCGGTGTGGCGGGCGGCGGCGCCTTACTCGCCATGTTCTGCAGCCAGGCCTGGAACTTCGCCGGCTGCTCCGCGATCACCTCGAACGCCATATGGGCGTGCTGGAGGCCGCAGAACTCCGCGCACTGTCCCCGATAGGTCCCGGGCGAGTCCGCGTAGAGGAGCATCCGGTTGTTGCGGCCCGGGATCAGGTCGATCTTCCGGTTGAGCGCCGGGACCCAGAACGAATGGATCACGTCATCGGTGTTGCCGATCAGGTTGATCCGCGTCCCGGCCGGGATGTGGATCTCGTTCGCGGTGACGGCCGTCGTCCCCGGGTAGTGGACCTCCCACCACCACTGATGGCCGGTCACCTCGATCGACATCGAGGTCGATCCGATGCTCGGCGGCTCGGTCTTGCCGATCACGTAGACGTCCGAGACGAAGAAGACCGCCACCAGGACGACGACCGGAATCGCCATCCCGAAGAGCACCACCAGCTTCGTCTCGAGGCGGCCGTTGGCCTTTCCCTTGACGAAGGGAAGGCCGGGCTCGGAGCGCCGCACCCAGGCGAGCACCAGCATCCCGACCGCGCCGAAGAAGAAGATCGAGGCGACGCCGACCAGCCACCAGAACAGCGTCCGGATGTCGTGCGAGGGCGGGCTGTGGGGGTCGAGGGTCGACTGCTTGCCACAGCCTGCGAGGCCGATGGAGAGCACGAACAGCGCCGCCGGCGTGCAGCGATGCTGTGCTTCGCCCCACTTCGATGTCGCCCGCGATCTCAAGTCGTGTGACCGCCCACCCATGAGAGGACGCATCTCGTTGGCTACCCGTCGTGAAAAACGAGCAAACCGAACGCGGTCAGACGAAGCGGGTGACGCGCGGCGCAGCCCGCCGCCGCGCGGACCGTTTGTGCGGTTCCTGGTGGGGTATCGAAAGTGGCATGAACCTCTCGCTACTCCTGATCGTGATCGGAATCGTCCTTGCCATCCTCGTCAATTACGGGCTTGGCATCGCCTGCATCCTGATCGGGCTCGTCCTGCTGATCTGGCCGAGGCTGCGGACTTCCATCTGAGCGTTGGCGCTATGTTCGCGGGCCGTGAAGCTGCTCGCGTTCAGCGACCTGCATCGCGATCTCGGTCAGGCTGAACGCTTGGTCGAGCGCTCCTCGCAGGCCGACGTCGTGATCGCCGCGGGCGACTTCGCCTCGGTCCATGAGGGGCTCAATGAGACGATCGGCGCCCTCAGCGCAATCTCGGCCCCGACGATCCTCGTCCCCGGCAACAACGAGACCGAGGACGCCCTGCGCTCGGCCTGCGAGGGATGGGATGCCGCCACGGTGCTGCACGGACAGGCCACCGAGGTCGGCGGGACGCAGTTCTTCGGGCTCGGCGCCGGGATCCCGGTCACCCCCTGGGACTGGAGCTTCGACCTCGACGAGGAGCAGGCGGCCAAGCGACTCGCGGCCTGCCCCGAGGGCGCGGTGCTCGTCGTCCACTCCCCACCGAAGGGCCACTGTGACGAGTCGAGCTCCGGCGACCATCTCGGCAGCGAGGCGATCCTCGAGGCCATCGGGGCCAAGAGGCCGCCGATCGCCGTCTGCGGGCACATCCACGAATCGTGGGGAGCCGAGAGCGAGATCGGGCCCACGCGGGTGGTGAACCTCGGGCCGTCCGGGACCGCAATAGAGTTGGGTTCATGAATGACTGGCAAGCACCGGCGCGAGGCCGCGACGAATGGCGTGTGGAGATCGCGCTCGACGAGGAGCACAACGGCGCCAAGCTGGGCGACGCGCTCCATCACCTTCAGCTCGACAACGAGGTCCGCAAGCTCCTCGGCGGCAGCGTGGTCGTGACCCGCGACGGCCGCTTCGTCTTCCTCTACGCGTGGCACGAGGAATCGGCGCAGGAGGCCGAGCATGTCGTCAAGAACGTGATGCAGGACGAGAAGCTGGCCGGAGAGGTCAGGCTGATGCGCTGGCATCCGATCGCCGAGGAATGGAAGGACGCCTCCGAGCCGCTTCCGGATGACGAGGCCGCCCGGGCCCAGGAATTGCACGAGGCCGAGCACGAGGGGTTCGATGAGGCCCACCGCTATGGCGAGTACCCATGGGAGGTCGTGATCGACCTTCCTCACATCCGAGACGGGCAGTCCCTCGCCAAGGAGCTGCGCGAGGAGGGATTGCCGGTGAAGCGCCACTTCCGCTCCCTACTGGTGGGCGCGCCGTCGGAGGACAAGGCAATCGAAGTCGGCGAGCGCCTGGAGGGCGAGACCCCCGAGGGCGCCCGCATCGGGATTCGCGGCAACCCGGACGACATGCCGCTCCCCGCCTTCGTCAACCTGAGCGCGCTCAAGCCCGGCTTCCTGCGGGATCTCGGCCTCTAGTGCCCCGCCCGGCGGGGCACTAGCTCGGCCGTGCCCCGCCGCTACGACCGCGAGAGCGCGGAGTTCGGCAGGGTGCTGGCGTTCAGCGACGGGCTGTTCGCGATCGCGATGACGCTGCTGATCGTGGCGGTCGCGGTCCCGCACATCTCGGACGAGGGCAGCGTCCACCAGCTGGCCGACGCGCTCAACGACCTGGCCCCGGCCTTCACCAGCTTCTTCATCAGCTTCGCGGTGATCGGCCGCTATTGGCTCGCCCACCATCAGTTCGTCTCGCTGCTGAAGGCGATGGACCAGGGATTCATCGGCCTCAACCTCGTCTACCTGGCGTTCATCGCCTTCCTCCCCTTCCCCACCGCCCTGCTCGGCGAGTACTTCTCCAACCCGCTCTCGGTCGTGCTCTACGCGGTGAACGTCGGGATCGTCAGCGGCCTGGAGGTCGTGCTCTTCCGCCACGCCTATCGCCGGGATCTGCTGTGGCGAAAGCCGACGCCGGAGGTCTATCGCTTCGGGGTGTTCGCATCCCTCTCGCCCGTCTTCTTCTTCGCAGTCTCGATTCCGGTGGCGTTCGTCTCGACCACGCTGGCCGTCCTGATCTGGTTCCTCGCGGTCCCCTTCGGGACCCTGGCCGCGCGGCGGGCGCCCGAGGGCGTCGAGTCCCTGCTGGGCTAGATCTAGTTGCCGATGACGCGGTCCCGGCCCGCTTCCTTGGCCGCGTAGAGCGCCGTGTCGGCCCGCGCCGTCAGCGCTTCCGCGCTCTCCTCGCCGTCCCAGCGGCAGACGCCGGCCGAGCAGGTCTGCCCGTCCGGGAGCGACTCGCGCAGGCGGTCGAGCATCTGGCGCGCCCGGTCGAGATTGGTGCCCGGGAGAGCGAGCGTAAACTCCTCCCCCCCGTAGCGGGCCAGGATGTCCCCGGCACGCAGGGTCTGGCTCCAGGCGCCCGCCATCTGCTTGAGAAAGCGGTCGCCGGCCTGGTGGCCGTGGGCGTCGTTGTACTGCTTGAAACGGTCCAGGTCGAGGATCGCGACGCAGAGCGCGCCGGCGTTCCGATCGGCGCGCGAGAGCTCGCGGCCGAGCTCCTCGTCCCAGGCACGGCGATTCAACAGGCCGGTGAGATCGTCGGTGCGAGCCGCGACCTCGAGCCGGCCCAGGAGCTCGCCGCGCTCGATGGCGATCGCCGCCTCGAGCGCCAGCAGCCTGACCGCGCGACGGGTCTCCCCGCCGAGCTGCGCGAGCGGCTCATTCCAGTAGACGGCGAGCACCCCGACCGCGGTGCTCTTGTCCCGGATGATCGGCTGCCACAGCGCGGCCCCGGCCTCGAAGCTCGGTAGGAGCTCCTGGGCGGACTTCGTTCCCTGCAGCGGCGCGAAGCGATCGGTGGCGGATGTGAAGGCCTGGATCGCGCCGGAGCTCGGGGTGACGAACGGCAGGGACACTCCCTCGGCGTCCGCTCCCGCCACGGCGGTGGCCTGCAGGGCATCGCCAGTGTGGTTCGGCCGCCACAGCACCGCGGCGGAGGCGTGAGCCGTCCGCACGGCGGCAGAGCAGATCGCCCAGCCCACCGCTCGTGGATCGCTCTGGGTGGCGAGCTGCCTGGCCACCTCGCCCACGGCCTCGAGGTTCGCGGCCCGCCGTTCGGAGCTGACGGTCTCGCGCCGCAGCCGTCCGGCGAGAGCATCGACGAGCATGCCGGCCACCAGGATGCTCCCGATCGTCACCACCCAGCGGGCGACCGGCGTTGGTCCGGAGAGCTCGGTGAGGACCCAGCCATAGGCGACGCCGACGAATGCCATCTGGACGGCGCCCCAGCGGCGACCGAAGAAGAAGAACGCGTAGACGCCGATCCAGAGGTACCAGATCGTGTAGTAGCCGCTCGGATCGTGCCCGTAGTACACGGCTCGGGTGACGACCACTGTGCCGGCCAAGACGATGACCTGGAGCATCCAGCCGGTCAGCCGGTTGCGCACGAAGAGGAGGACCGCGCCGGCGGCGAACGCGATCACCACGTTGCTCCACAGCGCGGGCGAGTCGAATGAGCTCGGGTGCGGCAGCAGCAGCGAGAGGCCGCCGATGATGCCGCCGGCCATGAACAGCCAGCCGAGGACGGTCGCCATCGTCCGCGGCTGACTGAACTCGCCGCCGGCGACCCCTATTTCGAGAGCCCCTTCGCCGGTTCGCACGGCGCCAGGATTTCACGGCGACCGCGGTCCCGACATCCGTAGTTAACGCCGAATCTGGCCTCTTTACCCTGAACTGGTGAGCGAGAGCGGCTCCATAGACCCAGGCACGTCGATTGGCGCCGTGCGCCTGACCGTCGCCGACCTCGAGGGGGCCCGCGACTTCTACCGGGACGCGATCGGGCTCTCCGAGCTCGAACCACGAGACGGGATCGTTCGCCTCGGAACGAACGGGCAGCCGCTGATCGAGCTGGTGGGCGATCCGGACGCAACTCCCCGTCCCCGCGGCACCAGCGGCCTCTTCCACCTGGCAATCGTGGTCCCGAGCCGGGCGGACCTCGCCCGCGCCCTGCAGCGCGTCGCCGAGGCCGGCCGGCGCCTGAGCGGCGCCTCCGACCACCTGGTCAGCGAGGCGCTCTACCTCAGCGACCCGGAGGGCAACGGGATCGAGCTATATCGCGACCGCCCGCGAGAGGAGTGGCCGATCCGCGACGGCGTCCTGCAGATGGACACCCTGCCCTTGGATCTCGACGGCGTCCTCGGCGAGCTGCGCCGGGACGACGCCGGCGCCGGAATGCCCGGCGGCACTCGCATCGGCCACGTGCACCTGAACGTGGGCAACCTGAGCGCGGCCGAGGCCTTCTACTGCGGGGCGCTCGGCTTCGACGTCATGGTCCGCGGCTATCCGGGCGCTCTGTTCGTCTCGGCCGGCGGCTACCACCACCACGTCGGGCTCAACACCTGGGCGGGCGAGGGGGCGCCTCCCCCGCCGCCGGGCAGCCGCGGGCTCCGGCAGTTCGAGGTCAGGCTGCCGTCTCCGGACCAGCTCGCCGCCGAAGAGGATCGCCTCCGCGAGGCCGGCTTCGAGCCCGTCCGCGATGACGGCCTGGTGCGGGTAACCGACCCGTCGGGCAACGGGGTCGTGCTGCGCGCCTCAGCCTGACCGCGTCGCGGTCGTCTGGCCCACCTCGATCAGGTGGCCGTCGGGATCGCGCATGTAGCAGCGGATCTCGCTCCCCCGGTCCTGAGGCGGGGTGATGAATGTCGCGCCCCTGGAGCTCCACTCCTCGTAGCAGCGCTGGATGTCGGCGACGCGGATGTTGAGGAAGGCGCTCGCGCGGTTCGGGTCGTCCGGCACGTCGAGCACGACCTCGGGCTTGTCCTCGGTCGGGCCGCCGCCGACGTTGATGATCACCCAGCTGTTGGCGAGCTGGACAATCGTCGGCTCGCCCTCCATCACGACCTCGCCGCCGAGGACGTCGACGTAGAAGGCGGCCGAGCGCGGCACGTCCGCGCTGATGATGAAGTGCGTCAGCACGATTCCCTCGCTCGGCGCCGGAAACTCAGCCATCGTTCTCAGGCTACCTTCCCTACCTCGTGTCGAACCGCGTATTGCGATCTTTGTACGCGCGGATAATGCGCCAAGCGTGCCTGGGCCTCTAATCTCCGGCCCTCGTTTCGTGAGAGACCAACCTCGGCGCGCCCGCAGGCGCGTCACGCCTGCGAGGAGGCTGCCCCGAAGATGCTGAAGACCCGGTCCCACAACGTCACATCCGCCACGTGGAGTCCCAACGGCGCCGCGCTTGGCACCGTCGACCTGACCAAGGCCGACAACAACCCGTTCGGCACCAACGTCTTCTCGGCCGCCGTCCAGAAGGAGGTCCTGCCGAAGGACGTCTACGAGAAGCTGCAGGCGACGCTCGAGCATGGCGAGGCGCTCGACACCTCCCTGGCGGATGCGGTCGCCGACGCGATGCGTGAGTGGGCCCTGGAGCGGGGCGCGACCCACTTCACCCACGTCTTCCAGCCGCTGACGGGTCTAACGGCCGAAAAGCACGATTCATTCTTCGAGCCCAACCGCGAGGGCCAGTGGCTCGCCAGCTTCAGTGGCAAGGAGCTGATCCAGGGCGAGCCTGACGCCTCCTCGTTCCCCACGGGCGGCATCCGCGAGACCTTCGAGGCCCGCGGGTACACCGCATGGGACCCGACCAGCCCCGCATTCATCATCGAGAACCCCAACGGCGCGCTGCTCTGCATCCCGACCGCGTTCGTCTCCTGGACGGGCGAGGCGCTCGACGCCAAGACCCCTCTGCTGCGCTCGATGGACGCGCTCTCGCGCTCCGCGATCCGGGCGCTCAAGATCCTCGGCGACGACGAGGCGCAGCGGGTGTTCACGACGGTCGGCCCCGAGCAGGAGTACTTCCTGATCGACGAGAACTATTTCTTCGCCCGCCAGGACCTCGTGATCACGGGCCGGACGATGTTCGGCGCCAAGCCCGCCAAGGGCCACGAGCTGGACGACCACTACTTCGGCGTGATCCCGGAGCGCGTGCTCGCCTGCATCCTTGACTTCGAGAACGAGCTCGCGAAGCTGGGCGTGCCGATCAAGACTCGCCACAACGAGGTCGCCCCGGCGCAGCACGAGATCGCGCCGATCTTCGAGAACTCGAACGTCGGCTCCGATCACCAGCAGCTGACCATGCAGGTCATGCAGCGGGTCGCCCGCAAGTACGGCCTGGTCTGCCTGCTGCACGAGAAGCCCTTCGCCGGCGTCAACGGGTCGGGCAAGCACAACAACTGGTCGATGGGGACCGATACGGGCTCCAACCTGCTCGACCCCGGCGACACCCCCGCGGACAACATCAATTTCCTGTTCTTCTGCGCCGCGGTGATCCAGGCCGTCAACAAGCACCAGGGCCTGCTGCGCGCCTCGGTCGCCGACCTCGGCCAGGACCACCGCCTGGGAGCGAACGAGGCCCCGCCGGCGATCATCTCGATCTTCCTCGGCGCCGAGCTGACGAAGGTCTTCGAGGCGATCTCCTCGGGCAGCGGCGATCCCCACACCCCGGGCTCGTTCCTCGAGCTGGGCGCCGACGTCCTGCCCCCGCTGCCGATGCACGGCGGCGACCGCAACCGAACCTCGCCGTTCGCCTTCACCGGCAACAAGTTCGAGTTCCGCGCCGTGGGATCGAGCGCCTCGCTCGCGTTCCCGAACACTGTCCTCAACACCATCGTCGCGGAGGCGATCGACGACCTCTCCGACAAGCTCGAGGCCAAGGGCACAGATGACCTGCCCGCGGCCGTGACGGCGGTGGTCAAGGACGCCTACGACGGCAACAAGCAGATCGTCTTCGACGGCGACAACTACGACGAAGCCTGGCACAAGGAGGCCGAGGAGGAGCGCGGCCTGAAGAACCTGCGCACCACCCCGGACGCGCTTCCCGAGGTGCTGGCCGAGCCCACCGTCGAGATGATGGGCAAGTACAAGGTGCTCAGCGAGCGCGAGCTGGAGTCACGCTTCGAGGTCTGGGTCGAGCAGTACATCATCAAGGCCAACATCGAGGCCGAGACCGCCGACTCGATCGCCCGCACGATGATCCTGCCCGCGGCGCTCCGCTACCTGGCCCTGGGCGACGACGCCGGCATCGGCGCCGTCACCGAGGAGGCGACCCCGCTGGTCGACGAGCTGATCGCCGCGATCAAGGAGCTCGACGACGCCAACCAGTACCCCGACGGGCTCGAGGGCCTGGAGCTGGCGATCTACGCCCGCGACAAGCAGATCGCCGGGATGGCGAGGGTCCGCGAGGCGGCGGACAAGCTGGAGAAGATCGTCCCCGACTACCTCTGGCCGCTGCCGAAGTACGCCGAGATGCTGTTCATCCGGTAGCGGTCGCCCCCTTGACAGCGGGTCGCCTTCAAAGAGAGGGGGCAACTCCTCGGCGATGTACTGCGTGGGCGATGTCGGTGGTCAGGGCAAATACGGATGCTTCGCCTACAGAGGTGTGCCAGCCTCAGACCAATGCCTCGACTCGGTCGCCACCTGATGCTGGCAGCGATGCTCCTCCTCGCCTCGGCGTCGATTGCCAAGGCACAGGATCAGCAACCGACCCAGGGGCAAGAGCTACAGCAGCAGCCAACGAGGGTCGTTGCGACGTTCAGGGTCAGTCACGGCCACGCCAAGAAGGTCAAGCACGGGCTTGCAGTGCGCATCAAGGATTTCTCGGCGCATGCGGGGGAAAAGGCGTCGGGCGGGACTCTCCCCGGGAAGAAGCGCCTGGGACAGAGGACGGTCCGCTATCTGTGGGACTGGCGCCGCGATTCCAAGGGCGAGCAGAGGAGGGCGGTGCTCACTCTCGGTGGCGGGGAAAAGATCGCCATCACGATGCGCCACCCCCGCATCGAGGACGGGGACCTGCTCTTCCGCGCCCGCCGTACCTCTCCGGCCGCCCTGCCCCAGGACTTCGTCAGCGCCAACCTGCGGGTCGCCGACAACTGGTATCCAATCGTCGCCCGCCTCAGCGCGAAGCCCACCGATCAAGGTGGCTACAGCTGCACTGAAGATAAGTGGCGCACCGGCCCCTTCAACTGCAACGGATCGGGTGAGGCCAAGAACACCGAGCCGTGGAACGGTTGCCCCGGTCTTGGATGTAACTGGAACTCGACCGACGGGGGGCGCGTGTTCCAGATGCTGGGCTACCAGCAGGTGGAAGTCTTTTGCCCGCTTTGCAACGCCACCAATACGCGCTACGTGAACCGGACGGCTGCGCTGAACGGAACCTCGGGAGGCTGGGGAGGGCGCCAGGTCACGATCAACAGCAGCAGTTATTACGGCTCAAACAGCGGATCCGGGTGGGGGTCCTGCACCAAGAGGCCGATCTCGGGCAGCGATGACTCACTGGTCGGCAAGCCGGGCGGCCCCCTGCGGACCGATCTCAAGTTCATAGGCGGCATCTTCCAATACCCCTGGTACGTCCTCACCGTCACCGGCTACCTCTCCGAGCCGTTCCCGCCGCCGGAGAGTTGCTAGCGGCCGGCGCAGCTCCCGGGAACGATCTGCGCCCCGGCTTCCTGGAGGTCGGGACTCTGGCCATGTAGGCCAGCGAGCTCCCTGTATTCTTTGACTCAGTCAAGGAATATGGCGAGCGCGACGAAGAAGCCTGAGGCCCACCGCGTCGCAGCCGTACGCGCCTTCAACCGGTTTTATCCACTCAAGGTCGGCCTCCTCTCCCCCGGCTACCTGCACAGCTCGTTTTCGATCACCGAGGCGCGGGTGATCCACGAGATCGCCACACACCCGGGGACGGAGGTTGCCCACCTTCGTCGCGAGCTTGGCCTGGACGCGGGCTATCTCAGCCGGATCCTCAACCGCTTCGGAGAAGAGGGTCTGATCAAGCGCATGCGCTCGAGCGCCGACCGCCGCCGTCAGCTGGTCGAGCTGACCGCCAAGGGGCGCCGCACCTTCGCGAGTCTCGACCGGCGCTCGGGCAGCGAGATCGGCGAGGTGCTTGACGCGTACTCCGACGAGCAGCAGCGGCGCCTTGTGGAGGCGATGAGCTCGATCCGTCGGATTCTCGGCGAGCCGCTGGAGCGGCGCCGTATGGAGATCCGCTCCATCCGCCCGGGCGATCACGGCTGGGTGCTCGAGCGACATGCTCACCTGTACGACGACGATCTCGGGTGGCCTCCGGAGTTCGAGGCCCTCGTCGCCCGGATCCTCGCCGAGTTCCTCTCCGAGCATGACCCGGAGCGCGAGCGGGGCTGGATCGCCGAACTCGACGGTGAGCGCGCCGGCGCCGTCTACTGCGTTCGCCACTCCGACGACGTCGCCCAGCTCCGCCTCCTCTTCGTCGAGGACTGGGCGCGCGGCTTCGGCGTCGGCCGCGGGCTGGTCGAGCGCTGCATTCGCTTTGCTCGTGCCAAGGGGTATGAGCGCATGGTTCTCTGGACCAACAGCTCGCTGACCAGCGCCCGGCGGATCTACGACGCGGCCGGGTTCAGGCAGACGAGCGAGGCGCCCAACGACGTCTTCCCAGAGGGAACGGTCGGCCAGGAGCTATGGCTCGATCTCTAGCCGGGACCAGTCCCGGATCTCGTCGAATGCAGCTATGACTAGAAGCGTGTCCGAGCTACATGGAGCGGAGCATGTCGAGCGCTACCGTGCGACCGATGGCGAGGAGGGTCATGACTGGCGCGGCACCCACACCCTCCTGCTGACCACCACCGGCAGGCGTTCGGGCGAGCCGCGGACCACTCCGCTGATCTACGGACAACACGGGGACGACTACATGGTCGTCGCCTCGAAGGGCGGCTCCGATGCCCCGCCGGCCTGGTACCGGAACCTCGAGGAGAACCCCGAGGTCGAGATCCAGGTCAAGGACCGGATCATGAAGGCGCGCGCTCGCACTGCGACCCCCGAGGAGAAGCCGGAGCTCTGGCGGACGATGACTCGCGAGTGGCCGGCGTACGACGAGTACCAGGAGAGCACCGAGCGCGAGATCCCGGTGGTCGTGCTCGAGCCGGACTGAGCGCGCCGCGGCTCAGGCGTGCGCGAGCAGCTCGTCGACCGAGCCGTTGACCTCCGCAGCCAGCCGATCGGCGTCGGGGAGGCTCTCCTGCGCCGCGTAGAGACCGAAGCACGCCCGCTCGCCGACGCTGGTCATGCCAATCGAGACGGTGTGGTGATCGGCGATCGGGACCACCGGGTAGGCGACCTCCATCTCGCAGCCGAGCATGTACATCGGCTGACGGGGCCCGGGGATGTTGGAGACCGTGATGTTGTAGGAGCGAGGGCTGGCCGCCGCACGCGAGATGGCGTGCTGCGCGGTGCGGGGCAGGTACCTGATCGCGGCCAGGGCGGCGTTGGCGGCCTCGGGATCCCCGGCCTCCTTCCGCTCGCTCATCGCAAGGTGGACGTCCTGCAGCCGCCGGACCGGATCGGGCTCGTCGCAGGGGAGATCGACGAAGACGAACGAGATCCGGTTGCCGAGCTCCGGCGCTCCGCGGTCCTCACGCAGGTTCACCGGAACCATCGTCTTCAAAGGAGCCGCCTCCTCGCCGGACCCTTCGACGAACCGCCGCATGCCTCCGGCGGAGGCCGCCAGCAGAACGTCGTTGACCGACACACCGAACACCTTCCCGATCCGCCTCAGCTCGGAGAACGGGCGATCGAACCAGGCCAGGTGGCGGGCGGCCGTGATCGGCTGGTTGACGGGCGCCCTCGGCTCTGCGGGGCGCATGGCCTGCGCGAACGCGCCACCCGCGCGGCGGGCCTGCTCGGCCATCTCGCCCAGGCGGCCCGGCGAACGGGTGAGCAGTGCAGCGAAGCGAGCCAGCGATGCCTGCTCGCGCAGCCTGTCCAGCACTCCCCCGACCAGCCGGCGGCCCGGGCCTGGAGTGCGCTCGGGCCGCCAGCGGTCGGACTCGGGGGCGGGCGGGGTTGGAGTTGGGTCGAGCAGAAGGCTGCCGAGCTCGACGGCGGCGATCCCGTCGACCATGCAGTGATGCGCCTTGCCGACGAGGCCGATCCGGCCGTCGTCGAGCCGGTCGGCGATGCAGATCTGCCACAGCGGCAGATCCCGCGGCAGCTGCTGCGACATGCAGGAATCGGCGAGATCCTCCAGGCGACCGGCGCTCGAGGCGGTCACATGACGGTTGACGTCGAAATCCGGGTCATCCACCCAGATCGGCGCATTCAGACCCAGCGGCACCCGGGCGATCCTCTGCCGGTAGCGGGGGGCGCGAGAGAGCCGGCTCTCTATGTGATCGCGAAGCTCCGCGAAGCTCGGCCGAGGTTCGCCCTCGGGCGGCCGGAAAGTCGCCGCCCAACCGACGTGCATATGAGCAGTCGCGCTCTCGACTGCCAGGAATGAATCATCGAGCGCGGATAGCCGTCCGTTCACAGTCCGGCCTCCAATCTCATCGTCCCTATCAGGGCGAACCGAGTGGTTTCCCCAACTGAGTCGGAAGCTAAACCCAAAAACCTGGCTGCGCCCAGGTCCTCTCCGCAAGACGCTGCTGAACCGTGGAGACGTAGCTCGCCGCGGGCGCCGTCCACCAGATCGCCAGGTTCAAACCCCAATAGGCTGCCCGCATCGACTTCCAGGTCAAACGAGACGATCTGCAGGAGACGCGATTCGAGGAGCTCGAGGCGCCCGAGCTGGAGCCGGGCGAGGTGCTGCTCGGGATCGACTCCTTCGGCCTCACCACAAACAACATCACCTACGCCGTGATGGGCGAGGCGATGAACTACTGGGACTTCTTCCCGGCCGAGGACGGTTGGGCCCACATGCCCGTCTGGGGCTACGCGGACGTCGCCGCGAGCAGGGCCGAGGGAGTGCCCGAGGGCACGCGCGTATTCGGCTACCTGCCCCCCGCCAGCCATCTCGTCGTCCGCCCCGACCGCGCCAGCAGCACCGACTTCGTCGACACCTCGCCCCACCGCGTCGACCTGCCCGCCGCCTACAACCGCTACCTCCGCACCGATGGCAACGCGATGTACGAGAAGGAGAACGAGGACTACGAGATCCTCCTCTGGCCTCTCTACTTCACCTCGTTCCTGATCGACGACTTCCTGGACGACTCCGCGTTCTTCGGCGCCAGGTCCGCGGTCCTCTCCAGCGCCTCGAGCCGGACCTCCTCCGCCCTCGCGTACCTGCTCGACCAGCGAGACGGGATCGAGGTGATCGGGCTGACCTCCCCGCGCAACGTGGAGTTCACCGAGTCGCTCGGCGCCTACGACAAGGTCGTCGCCTACGAGGAGCTGGAGTCCCTCGATCGAGAGCCAGCCGTGTACGTCGACATGTCCGGCGACGCCAAGGTCCGCAGCGCGGTGCACGGCCACTACGGGGACGAGCTGAAGCATTCCGCTGCCGTCGGCATCACCCACCGGGAGGATCTCGGCGGCGGCTCCGAGCTGGCCGGGCCCAAACCCGTCTTCTTCTTCGCGCCTGATCGCCTGCGCAAGCGCACCGAGGATTGGGGGCCCGACGGAGTCAACGAGCGCCTGGCGGCAACCTGGAAACCGTACGTCGAATGGACACGGGACTGGTTGAAGGTCGAGCACGGATACGGCCCCGAGGACGTCGAGCGGATCTACCGAGAGCTGCTCGACGGCAAGTCCGACCCCTCGGTCGGGCACGTACTCTCGATGTAGTGCGGTATCTGATCTTCGTTGCGCTGGCCGCCGCGGTCGCGGGCTGCGGCTCCTCGTCGAGCGGCGGAACGAACGCGGCCTCTGCCCCGGCTCCGCCGGCGCCGGTCTCCGCCCACCATCGCCACCTGCAGCGGCCCTGCTCCCGGAGGGCACGAGCGGTGCTCGCGAAGGCCGTCCCCATCCAGCGGGCCGCCGTGACGGTCTCTCCGTTCAAGGCCTCGAATGGGGCGGCCGGCTGCCGGCTGCATGCCGCGGACCGGGAGGTGGTCGTCATGCTCGACAGCGCGCCGCAGCCATACGTCCGGATGGACCGCGAGCAGACCGAGTTCTGGCAGAACGTCGAGTGGTCCCACCAGGCCGCTCGCGCCGCGCCGGCCCCGGTGACGAGCCTGGGGCTCGGCGGTTACTGGTTCCCGCTGCAGAGCCGCATGCTCACCACGGACGGCGTGCGGCTCGACACCATCAAGGTGATCTGGCCCACCGGCGATCCCGTCGAGCGCAAGCCGCTCGCCATCCGGCTGGCGCACGTCTACCTCGGGCCGCCGGTGAAACCGCCCGGCTACTAGCAGCCACCGCCCCCCACTGGCTCAGGAAGACTCGCGGACGACGTCCTCGATCGCGGCGACCACGGTATCGGGGGCCTTGTTGAGGATCTCCGTGTGCTTGCGGGGCGTCGTTGCGAATACGGACACGCGCTTGTTGCTCTCCTCGGCGTCGGTCACAGCGGCACGCACCGTGCGCATCTCGTCCACGGTGGCGCCCGAGTGCGCTCCGGTGCCGACCACGAACACGGTCGGGCATTCCAGCCCCGCGAAGTCGGGTTCGAGTTCGCCGTTGACGGCGTCCATCTCGATCACGACGTCCGCGGACTCGGCGGGAGACATCCGAGCAGAGCGGCCGAGCGCCGCCAGGACGCGCATGATCCACCCCAACCGACGGAACTGGGTCCGGACCTTCTGCTTTCCGGCCTCGTCGAACATCGCGATCGGGTAAGCACCGTCGACGAGCACCAGTCCGCCGACGCGCTCGGGGTGCTGAGCCGCGTACCTGACCGCGATCGTGGCGCCGTGAGACCACCCGACGAGGATCGGACGTTCGATGCCGGTCGCGTCGATGACCCGTCCGATGTCGTCGACGGCCGCAAGCACGGAATAGTCGGCCGATCTGCCCGACTTCCCGCGCGCCCGCGCGTCGAACCGCACCGTGCGGTACTTCCCGTCGAGCCGGCGGATTACGCGGCTCCAGTTCTGCACGGTGCCGAAGCCGCCGCTTAGAAAGAGCAGGGCAGGTGTGCCCCCCGGGGCGTCGACGGCGTAGAGCCGAGTGTCTGCGGCGGGAATCATGAGTTTTCGTGACATCGCGGTCGAGCCTTTCGTTTGGCGTGCCTCTATGCGTTGAAGGGGGCGGCTACTAGACCTCGAGCCGCTGCTCCTCGAGATCGAGCTCGCGCTCGACCCGGCGCATCACCTCGGCGCTGATCGCGCGCTGGTTGCGGAGCCGGACCAGCTCTATGCGCTGAACGGCGTAGATCTCGTGCATCAGGCGCTGGTAGGCGAGCGAGCGATCCTCGATCCCGTCCTCGTCCTCGATCTTCCCGGCCTGCGCCGCGAATCGCCGCTTCCGGAAGCGGTAGAGGTTGCGTACCCGCTCGATGGTGCCGTCGCGCGTCCAGTCCTCGTCCTCGAGCTCGTCAACCCGGTCGAGCGCCGCCTTGGCGATCACCAGCCTCGCCTTGATCTCCTCGTTCTGCTCCTCGGCGCCGTCGTCGATCACATCGAGCTTGCGGATCAGCCAGGGCAGGGTCAGCCCCTGGCCCACGACGGTGACCAGGATCAGCGAGAAGGTGATGAACTGGATCAGGTCGCGTCCCGGGAACGGATCGCCCGCGTTCGTGTGCAGGGGCAGCGCCAGAGCAGCCGCGAGCGACACCGCGCCGCGCATGCCGGACCAGCCGCTGACCACCCGGATCCGCCAGGTCGATCGGCGGGCAAGCTGCGAGGGGCGCCTGTCGAGAGTCCGGATGACCACGGTCATCGTGAACCCCCAGAGGAAGCGCATCGCGATCACCGCCGCGCAGACTGCAGCGGCGTAGCCGATCACCTCGCCCGCGGGACTGCCGCTGAGGCCGTCGACGATCGTCGGCAGCTGCAGGCCGATCAGAATGAACAGCGTCGCATTGAGCAGGAAGGTGAGGATCGACCAGAGCGCGAAGCCCTGCATCCGGCTCTCGGGGGATGCGATCTCCGGGGCGCGGAAGCCCAGCACCAATCCGCACGCCACCACGGCCAGCACCCCGGACACGCCGAGCTGGTCCGCGGGGATGAACGCGCCGTAGGCGCTGAACAGCGAGATCGTCAGCTCCGTGTTGACGTCGCTGACCCGCTTTCGGACCTCTGCGATCACCCAGCCGACCGCGAGCCCGATTGCCACCCCGCCCGCGACATCCCCGAAGAAGGTGAGCACGGTATGTCCCGCCGAGACGCTCTCGCCGATCGCGACGGCGACCGCCACCTTGTAGGCGAGAAGCGCCGCGGCGTCGTTGACCATGCTCTCGCCCTCGAGGATGTTGACCAGCCGGCGCGGCGCGCCGACCCGTCGCATGATCGACGTCGCCGCCGCGGGGTCGGTCGGCGAGACGATCGCACCGAGGGCGAAGGAGACCGCCCAGGGCAGGCCGATCACTTCGTGCGCGATGACGCCAACGACGGCGGCGGTCGCCAGGGTCAGGCCGACCGCGTTGAGGATGACCACGCGGGCGTCGTTGCGCAGGGTGCGCAGGTCCGCGAAGAACGCCGACGCGTAGAGCAGCGGCGGCAGGAAGACCAGCAGGACGAGATCCGGGTCGAGCTGGAGGTCCGGGATCCCCGGGACCAGGCCGAGCAGGAGCCCGCCGATCACCAGCGTGATCGGGTACGGGACCCTGACCCAGTTGGCGATCGCGTTCAGCCCGGCGGCCGAGACGAAGAGCGCTGCAAGGAAGATCTGTAGGTCCCCCACACCGGGAATTCTGTACGGTCGCGCGGTGCGGCGCATCCGGATCACCATGGTTCTCTCGGCGATCGCCCTGGTCGGGGCGGGCGTTGTCGTCGGAAACGTGATCGCCCAGTCGAGCGGGCCGGCGGCGATCCGCACACCGCTCGCCCAGAGCGCCAAGGTGAAGGGGGTCAAGGGAAGGACTCTGGGGCTGTCGCGGGTGATCATTCCCGCGGGCGGCACCATCGCCCTCCATCATCACCAGGGCACCCAGGTCGCCTACATCCAGTCCGGCGTGCTCACCTATTCGGTCAGGTCCGGCTCGGTCACGGTGCGGACCGGTCCCGCCGACAACCCGCGGCTCGTGCGCCGGATCCCCGCCGGGCGAACGGGCAAGATCGCCGCCGGCCAGTGGATCGTCGAGCAGCCGTCGACCGTCCACCGCGCCGCGAACAAGGGCAAGAAGAAAATCGTGATCTACCTGGCGACGCTGCTGAAGACGGGCGCGCCGCCCTCCAAGCCGAACTAGAGCCCGGCGACGACCTCCCCGGCCTCGGCCGAGCCGGCTCCGGTCAGCTCGCGCAGCTTCTTGATCGCGTCCAGCTTCTTGCCGTCTCTGGCGAGCGCGACGACCTCGTCGGGGACGTTGACGCCGGGCGCCTCGTAGGGAACTCCCGCCTTCTCGGAGAGCAGTGCGAGCTGAGCCTCGATCGCTCGCAGCCGCTCGTTTACCCGGTCGAACATCTCCGGGATGAACGCCTCGTTTATTGCCGGCATGCAGATCCTTTCTCTGAGTCGAAGCGGTGTGCGAAGGCCGATCCTACGAGGAGATTGAGGCTCACCTGGCTGCGGCGTGCCCACCACTAAACGGGTGGCGCCTCGGCTACGCCTGCGGCGCCCCCTCGCGTAAAAGACGGCGGAGGATCTTGCCCGAAGCGGACTTCGGGATCTCGTCGACGAACTCGACCCCTCGGACCTTCTTATATGGCGCGACGTGCTTGGCGACGTACGCCATCAGCTCATCGGCGTCGACGCCATCCGCGACGACGAAGGCCTTCGGCGCCTCTCCCCCGTCGTCCATCGGCACGCCGATGACGCCGGCGTCCCTCACCTTCGGATGCGAGACCAGAACGGCCTCGAGCTCGGCCGGCGGCACCTGGTAGCCCTTGTACTTGATCAGCTCCTTGAGCCGGTCGACGATGAAGGTGAACCCGTTCTCGTCGATCCGGGCGATGTCTCCGGTGCGCAGCCAGCCGTCCTCGACCAGCGTCTCGGCGGTCGCCTCCGGGTTGTTGAGGTAGCCCTTCATCACCTGCGGGCCCCGGATCCAGATCTCGCCCTCCTCGCCCTCGGCCGCGTCTTCCTCGGTCTCCGGGTCGACCAGCCGCGCCTCGGTGTTCGGGATCAGCGCGCCGACGCTGCCCGGCGGCGTCTCGCCGACCCGCGCGAGGCGGCTCTTGTGGCTCACCGGGCTGAGCTCGGTCATCCCGTATCCCTGGCGAACCGGCGCGCCGACCTTGGCCTCGGCGCGGCCGGCGAGCTCCGCGTCGAGCGGCGCGGCGCCGGAGATGATCAGCTTGAGCTTGGAGAAGTCACGGCCCTCGACATTCGTGTGGGTCGCCAGCTGGAGGATCACCGGCGGGGCGACGTGCAGCCAGGTGACGCCGTGCTCCTCCATCAGATCCATCAGCGCGTCGCAGTCGAAGCGCTGCATGGTCACGATCGTCGAGCCCTTCGCGAGGCCGAGGTTCAGCACCACCGTCTGGCCGTAGATGTGGAAGAAGGGCATCAGGCCGACCAGCACGTCTTCGTCGGTCAGCGGCATCGAGTTGTGGGCCTGCTCGATGTTCGCCACCAGGTTGCGGTGGGTGAGCATCACGCCCTTCATCAGACCGGTGGTGCCGCTCGAGTACGGCAGAACGGCCAGATCCTCAGGGTCGATCTCCACTTCCTCCGGCGTGGCGCCGGGCTGAACTCCCGCGACGAAGGCCACCGGATCATCGATCAGCAGCCTCGAGCCGGAGTTCTCCTCCTGGCGGCCCATCTCCTCCTGGGTGAGCAGCGGGTTCATCGGGGTGACCACCGCCCCCGCGCGCAGGATCCCGTGGTAGACGATCCCCCACTCCGCGCTGTTCGGGCCGACGAGCGCGACGACGTCGCCCTTGCCGATCCCGCGCGCCTGAAGGGCCGCGGCGACGGCGTCGACCTTCGACGCGAGCTCGGCGTAGGTGATCGTCGTGCCGGTGGCGCCGTCGACGATCGCAGGATGATCGCCACGCGCGGCGGCCCCGCCCATCACGTACTCGGGCATGGCCAGGTCCGGGATCTCGATGTCCGGCTCGGGACTGCGGTAGATCAAGCCCTCACCTCCTCACCGCGCAGTCTCGCAGCCGAACAAGCCGGTTCGCAAAGATCCGTTGGTCAACGGCGAGAAGGAGGACGGATGCGAATCGGGATCATCGGCTCGGGGCATGTCGGCAGAACGATCGCCGACGGCGCCCTTCGTGGCGGCCATGAGGTCAGGATCGGCGCGCGGGAACCGGGCAAAGCCGAGCTCACGGACTGGGCGGATTCGGCGGGCGACGCGGGCGAGGTGGGCGGCATCGAGGAGGCTGCGGCCTTTGGCGAGCTGCTCGTCAACGCGACCACCGGCACCGCCTCGGTCGACGCGCTGCGCACCGCAGGGTCCGGAAATCTGATCGGGAAGACGCTGATCGACATCGGCAACGCCGTGGAGCAGACGGACGACGGGATGGTGCTGACGCACCCGAGCAACGACAGCCTCGCCGAGGAGATCCAGCGCGAGTTCGGAGATCTGCGGGTCGTCAAGGCCCTCAACACGATGCACCGCGAGGTGATGACCACCCCGGAGACGGTCCCGGGCGATCACACCGTGTTCATCTGCGGCGACGACCCAGCGGCGAAGGACGAGGTCCGCGGCCTGCTCGCGGGCTGGGGCTGGAAGGAGGAGAACATCCTCGATGTCGGGGAGCTGCGGGCCGCGCGGGGTCTCGAGATGTTCGTGATCCTCTGGGTCGATCTCTACGCCGCGCTTGACCGCGAGCTGTTCAACGTGGCGGTGGTCCGCGCATAGCCCTACTCGCGCTTCGCGAGGGCGAGTACGGCGATCCCCCCGAACATCGCGAGCAGCGCGAGCAGCGCGCCGATCCTGCCTCCGGTCGAGTGGTGGACCTGCTCGTCGAAGAGCGTCAGGCCGAGGACGACGCTGGCGGCCGGGTTGAAGATCGAGCTGGTCGCGACAGCCGGCGGCAGAATGCCGGTCTGAAGCGAGAGCTGCGTGATGGTCATCCCCGCGAAGCCGACCGCGATCAGGGCGTAGAGGTGCCAGTTGAGGAGCACCTCGGCGCCGTCGTCCTGCAGGACCTCCACGGCTCCCTTGGTGAGAGCCGAGACCAGGCCGAAGAGCAGGCCGGAGGCCGTGCCGAGCAGCGCGGCGCGCATCGCCCCCGCCCGGGTGAGACCGGAGACCAGGAGCGCCGTGGCGATGCCGATCACGACCGCCGCCGCGGCGATCCATTCGCCCACCGGCGCGTCCTCCCGCCCGCCGGAAGGGTCCGCCAGCAGCAGGAAGAGCGCCAGGCCCGCTGTGACGACGAGCGCCGCGATCACGTCCCGCCGGGTGATCCGCTGCGACGAGAGCCAGACGCCCAGCGGCAGGGCGAAGACGATCGTGGTCGCGAGGATCGGCTGCACCACGACCAGCCGGCCATCGCCGAGGGCCGCCGCCTGCATCCCGAAGGCGATCCCGTACGCCGCGATCCCAGCCAGCCAGACCGGATGCTGGATCAGGCGGAAGAGGATCCCGGCGCTCGCCTGCTTCGCCTCCGGCGCGTCCATCACCACCCGCTGCTGCAGGACGGTTCCGAGCGCGAACACCGCGGCCGAGCCGAAGGCGAGGATCACCGCCACGGGCGCAGCCTATGAAGGCGGTCGGGCGCCTCCCTGTGAAGCGGGCACGTTCTCGATCACCCGTCCGCCGCGTCCCCGCGTGAAGAAGCTGAACGACCAGCGGATCAGCACGAGCAGACGGTTCTGGAAGCCGATCAGGTACCAGAGGTGGACCACGAGCCAGGTGGCCCAGGCGGGAAACCCGCTGAGGCGAACCGCGTGGAGGTCCGCGACGGCCCGTGCCCGCCCGATCGTCGCCAGGTTGCCCTTGTCGCGATACCGGAACGGCTTGTGCGCCTTCCCGCGCAGACGCGCCTTGACGAGCTTGGCGGCGTAGCGGCCCTGCTGCATCGCCACCGGGGCAATCCCGGGAAGGTCCTCCAGCTGGCCGTCCTCGCCGCGCACCCGCACCATGTCCCCGAGCGCGATCACCTCGGGGTGCCCCGGCATCGTCAGATCGGGCTCGACCGTGACCCGCCCCGCCCGGTCGACATCGGCGCCGCACGCCTCCCCAAGCCGCTTCGCCAGTGAGGACGCGGTGACGCCGGCCGCCCAGATCACGGTCTTCGCCGGGATGCGCTCCTGACCCTCATGCGCCTCCACCGTGACGCTGTGCTCGTCGATGTCGACGACGGTGTGACTGAGCAGCGGGGTGACCCCGAGGTGCTCGAGCGACCGGGCCGCCTTCTCGGACAGCGAGGGCGGGAAGGTGGTGAGCACCCGGTCGGCCATCTCCAGCAGCAGCACCCGCCCCGCGCGCGGATCCATCAGGCGGAAGTCCCGGCGAAGCGTGTCCCGCGCGAGCTCTCCGATCTGACCAGCCATCTCGACCCCGGTGGGCCCGGCCCCGACCACGACGAACGTGAGCCAGGCCCGCCGCCGCTCCTCGTCGGTTTCCAGCTCGGCCGCCTCGAAGGCGCTCAGGATCTGCGCGCGCACCGCGAGCGCGCTCTCCAGCGACTTCACCTCGTGGGCGTAGGTCTCCCACTCGTCGTGGCCGAAGTAGGAGTAGCGCGAGCCGCCGGCCGCGATCAGCGTGTCGTACGGGATCGTGAGCGGTCCGGACTCGCCGACACCCGGCTCGACCTGGAGCGTCCGACCGTCGAGATCAACTCGCTGACCTCGCCCAGCAGCACCCGCACGTTCCCGCGCCTCTTGAAGATCGATCTCAGCGGATAGGCGACCTCCTCGGGCGAGAGCGCTCCGGTCGCCACCTGGTAGGTGAGGGGCTGAAAGAGGTGGAAATTCCGCCGGTCGATCAGGGTCACCTCCACCGGAGCGCGGGCGAGTTTCGCCGCAGCCTGCAACCCGCCGAAGCCGCCGCCGATCACCACCACCCTGTGCTCGCCGGCCTCCCTCATGTGACCGGACGCTACCCGGCCACCGGTGCCGGCACGCCCGCGTCCTGCAGCACCGCCATCGCAGCGTTGCGCCCGTTCAGGGCGATCACCGAACCGGCGGGGTGCGTGGCCGCGCCGCACAGGTAGAGGCCCTCCACCGGGGTCCGCGACTCGAGGCGGCGGTCCCACATCTGGTCGGGCATGGTCTCGCCCTGGAAGATGTTGCCGCCGGTGAGGCCGATGCGCTCCTCGACGTCGGGTGGGCCGAGGACCTCGGTCTCGGTCACGCAGTCGCGGAGATCCGGCGCGTAGGTCTCGATCAGGTCGAGCGCCAGCTCGCCGATCTCGTCGCGGCGGCCCTCCCAGTCCCCCTCCGCCAGGTCATACGGCGCGTACTGCGCGAAGGCGCTCATCACCTGCGCCCCGGGCGGCGCAACGCTCGCGTCATAGGCGGTTTGGAAGTAGAGCTCGGCCCAGGCCACCCGCGGCTCGCCGCGCTTCGCGGCTTCGAAGCCTTCCTGCGCGGCGTCCAGCCCGTGGGTCACGGTGACCATCGCCCGGTGCGGCTCGACCGAGCCGGCCGCGGTGAAGGTCGGCAACCTGCTCAGCGCGGCGTTCACTTTGACCACCGGCGAGCGCACCTCCCAGGCCTCGATGCGCTCGCGAAAGTCCGAAGGCACGGCGTCCCCTGGGAGCATGCCCAGCATTCGCTTCGGGTCGGCGTTGCTGAGCACGCTCCGCGCCCGGATCAGCTCGCCGCTCTCGAGCTCCACTCCCTCTCCCGGGACGATCCGCGCCACCGGCACCCCGGCGGCGAGCGTCGCGCCCGCCTCCTGCGCGACCTCGGCGATGGCGAAGGAGACCCGTCCCATGCCGCCGTCGACGTAGCCCCAGGAGCCGTCGTGCCCCTCGACCTCGCCCATCCCGTGCATCAGGTGGACCGATGCGGTACCGGGGTCCTTCGGGCCCGCCCACTCCCCGATGATGCCCTGGCCGAAGAGGGCGTGGACGAGGCGCTCGTCGGAGACGTAGCGAGCGAGGGTCTCCGCGATCGGCTCCTCGAAGAGGATCGAGATCAGCTCGTCGTCGCCGAGGATCTTCTCGATCCGCTCGCGGCTGGGAGACGGCCCGCGCCAGAGGTCGCCCGCCGGCCCGGCCCGGAGCAGGCGCCGGATCCGGTCGAAGGTCGCCTCGTAGGCGAGGGCGCCGCGGATGTTCTCCTCCGAGAAGCCGTTCTCCCGCATGTGCGCCTCGGTATCGCGGTCGTCCAGGAACTGGGCGAAGGAGGTGCCGTCACCGAATGGGCACCAGAGATTGGGATCGGCCGGCGTGACGCGGTAGCCGTGCGCGGGCAAGTCGAGTTCGTCGATCACGAGCTGGTCGAGCAGGCCGACGACGTAGGCGCAGGGGCTGACCAGGAAGCGCTCGTCGGCGAAGGCCGCTCGAGCGTGCACGCCCCGCCAAGCCGCTCGCGCCTCTCCAGCACCAGCACCGACTGCCCCGCCCGCGCCAGATAGGCCGCCGCGGTCAGCCCGTTGTGCCCGCCGCCGACGACGACGGCGTCCCAGTCGCGCGCCGCTAGCTCCGCGAGGGGCTCGGGGAGGCCAACCTGGCCGAGGAGGCTTGATACCTCCATGGCCCCACCCTACTGCGGGGTGGCTAGTCGACCAGGTGGCGGCGCAGGAAGTCGAGCTGGACCTCGACGGCTCGCTCGTGCATCTCGAGGAAGGGCGCGTAGTGTCCGCCCGGGATCCGCGCGACCTCCCCGTGCGGGGCGCGCTCGCCGGCGCGGATCAGGGGCCCGGGCGGCGCCACCCCGTCCTGCTCGGTGGCGACGACGAGCAGCGGGCACTCGACCCGCGACGCGTCACGGGCAGGCCGGTACATGCCGATGCGCAGCGCGGACCAGGCCGATACCTCCTGCTGCCAGTCCGGGTAGCGGTTGCTGGGGTTGAGCGCCCTGGGGCCGTTGAGCGAGTCCGGGGTCGTGAGCGCGGCCACCGTCCCCTTCTCACCGGCGAGCGGAACGAGCAGGGGATCGCGCCCGACGAGGCCGCCGAGCGCGTCCAGGACGCCGCGGCCGGTGATCCGCAGGCCGGAGAGCGGCGTGGTGTGGCGGAAACCGTTCGGCGCCGAGGCGGGCCCGTCGGCGAGGGCCGACACGGCGATCGCCGCGCCCAGCTTCGGGTCGCCGGCCGCGACCGGGAAGACGTGGCCGCCGGAGAGCGAGAACCCCCAGATCGCGACCTTCGGCGGATCGACCTCCGGAAGGGTGCGCGCGAATCCGACGGCGGCGCGGAAGTCATCCTGCTGGTCGCCGATCTTGACCACCTGGCGCGGGGTGCCGCCGCTCTCGCCAAGGCGGCGGAAGTCGAAGGCGAGCACGGAGAAGCCCGCCTCGTTGAAGCGCTCCGCCAAGCGGTCGGTGCCCGGCTCCTTCGCAACCGCCAGCCCGCCCGCCATCACCACGCACCCCCCGTTGGTGCCCGGGTAGAACCAGGCGGCGCATCGATCGTTGCCGGAGCGGAAGTAGACCTTCTCTCGCACAATACAGTTGTATCGCATCTACGATACGAGCGTATGGCAGTCGCGGCATCAGAGACCCAGGAGCGGATCCTGGAGGCGGCCCTGGAGGGCTTCGCCCGCGACGGGGTCGCCGCGACCTCGATCCGGGACGTCGCGGCCGCCGCCGACGTCTCCCCCGGCCTCGTCCAGCACTACTTCGCCTCGAAGGCGGCCCTGCGTGCTGCGGTCGACGAGCACGTCAAGGAGGCGGCCCGGGCCGCGCTCGAGGTGCGCATCGTGGACGGCGACGTGATCGAGGACCTGGCGGAGCGGCTCACGGCGCTCGTCGCGGATCACTTCGTCGCGCTCCGCTACGTCGCCCGCGGGGTTGCCGAGAGCGACAAGGCCGCGATGGCGATCTTCGACACCCTCACCCAGCTCTGTCGCGACCAGCTCGCGGAGCTTCAGCGCCGCGGCATGCTCCGCCCGGATCTCGACCTCGACTGGGCGGCGCTCCACACCGTGCTCATCAACCTCGGCACGGTGATCATGGAGCCGGGCGTGAGCGATCAGCTCGGCAAGCCCTTCCAGACGAAGGGACAGGTGGAGCGATGGAAGGTCGCGACGACGAGGCTCTTCGTCGTGGGCGAGATCCGCCAGACTTAGGCGGCGACCCAGTCCTTGGCCTCGTCCAGCTCGTCCATCCCGGCGACCTTGACCTCCGCGGGCATCGCCCAGGCGAAGAGGCGTATCGCCTTCGCGATCCAGTCCACGCCGGTGACGACCGCGAACCGTTTCCAGGCGGAGCGGTTCTTGAGCTCGACGGCGAGACCGGTCTTCACGTCCTCGAAGAAGGCCTGGGGCTCGAGTCCGTCGAAGTCCGGCAACACGAAGAGAACCCGGGCGTCGCCGGCGTCGATCGCCTCTTTCAGTGCCGGCTCCAGCACGCTCTCGTAGTCGTCCTTGGTGAGCTTGCCGGACGCGCGGATCCCGATCACGCCGGCGGGCACATCGTCCATCCTCTCGATCATCTCTCCTCCTTGCCAGCTCCCGGAGCCGGTCCGCGCTCTCGGCATCGGCCGGCAGGAAGGTTTCGATCGCGAGATTAGCCGCGGTGACCTCGAGCGGCGCACCAAGGGTGGCGATGACCGTGAAGAGGCGAACGTCGCCGAGACGGGTGCGAAGGTCGAGGGAGACCACCGGCTCGGTCGCGGCTGCGTCGGGAGGCTCCGACGGCAGGTAGGGCTCGACCTCGTCGAGCAGTTCACCGAGGGCATCGTCCGCGTCGTCCCGGCTCCTTCGCCTCAGGCTGTGGATGAGCGGTGCGTTACAGGCCGCGGTCATCGAGGAGATGCTCGGCAGGCCGTCCGGATGGACGCCGAGGCGGAGGATGTTGACCGGCGGCTCCAGCAGCGCCGGGTCGACCCCATCCAGGAGAAGCGAGGCCGCGGCATTGGCCTCGATCAGGTTCCAGAGCCCGTCCACGATCAGCGCTGGATTTGGCTGGTGGGCGTCCAGCAGCCGAGTCAGCGACTCGCGCAGGGGCTGCATCACCTCTCCGTCGTAGGGCTGCTCCAGGTAGGGCGGCGCGAAACCTCCGGCGAGCAGCAGCCGATTCCGGTCGGCGATCGGCAGGTCCAGATGCTGGGCGAGGTGGATCAGCAGCTGGCGGCTGGGGCGTGAGCGGCCGTTCTCCACGAAGCTCAGGTGCTTGGTCGAGAGGTTCGCGTCCAGGGCGAGCTCGAGCTGGGTGAGCCGGCGGCGGCTGCGCCAGAAGCGGATCAGCTCACCGGCGCTCTGCGGCTCCTCCACACGCGTGGCCATCGCGCAGAGCTTTACACGGGAGGTAATGGACTTGGGGCCGCCGCTCGGCCACGATTGCGACATGAACACGACCAAGCAGCTCATCGACCGCTACGTGGCCATTTGGAACCAACCCGACGCCGACCGGCGCCGCCAGGGAATCGCCGAGCTCTGGACCGAGGACGCGTTGCACGTGCTGCAGCCGACCCAGGAGGTCCAGAAAGCGGCGGACACCCTCAGAGTGACCCCGACGTTCCAGGTTCGCGGCCATGCCGAGCTCGAAGGCAGGGTCACGCGCGCCTATGAGGAGTTCATCGCGGACGGGGAGAACACATTCAGGGCGCAGGGCGAGGGCTCGAGGCTCGCGGACGCCATCAGGTTCCGCTGGGAGATGGTCACGAAAAGCGGAGAGGTCGCCGGAGTCGGGCTGGAGTTCGTGATCCTCGCACCGGATGGCCGGATCCGGACGGACTACCAGTTCCTCGAGAGCTAGCCGGGCACGGCGAACCGCAATCATGGAGGGGTGACCCCGGCCCTCCGGCTGCGCGGCCTGACCAAGCGCTACGACGACGGCACTCTCGCCCTCGACTCCCTCGACCTCGAGGTGCCGTCCGGCAGCTTCTTCGGCCTGCTCGGACCCAACGGCGCCGGCAAGACCACGCTGATCAGCGCCGTCTGCAACCTGATCCGGCTGACCGACGGCGAGATCTCGGTCTTCGGCGAGCCCGGCGGCTCGATGGAGGCGCGGCGGATGATCGGGATCGCCGAGCAGGAGCCCAACCTCGACCGCTTCCTCACCGTCCACGAGACCCTCGTCTACCACGGCGGCTACTACGGGATGAGCGGCGCGGCGGCGGCCGAGCGGGCCGACGAGATGATCGACGTCTTCGACCTGCGCGCCAAGCGCGACACCCGTGCGCCCAAGCTCTCCGGCGGGATGCGCCGCCGCCTGCTGCTCGCCCGCGCGCTGCTGCACGAGCCGCGCCTGGTGATCCTCGACGAGCCGACCGCGGGCGTCGACCTCGAGCTCCGCCACGAGCTCTGGCGCTACATCCGCCGCCTGCACGAGCGCGGCACGACGATCCTGCTCACCACCCACTACCTCGAGGAAGCCGAGGCGCTCTGCGAGGAGATCGCGCTGATCGGCCGCGGCCGGATCATGGCCCGCGACACCGCCGCCGGCCTCAAGGAGCGCTTCGACGCCGCCACCCTCGAGGACGTCTACATGAAGACCGTCGCGGCCGGGCGGCGCGAGCTCGAGACCGAGGTCGAGGAGTCCCCGGCCTAGTCCGGGTACTCGTCCTTGCGCATGATGCCGCTCGGGTCCTCGGGCGGCTCATTCGGCGTCCGGTCCATGAGGAACGAGTGGAACGGGGCGACGAACGGATCGGGCGCCATCACCTGGTAGGTGAGGTAGACGGTCCCGTTGTCCTTGGCGAAGGCGATGTAGCCCGGGCCCTCGCGCAAACCGTCCCTGAGCTCGGCGCCGACCTGCTCAGACCACTTCTGCAGGAACTCCGGCGGATCCTCGATCATCTCCGTCACCCCGGGAATCTCTCCCGACAGCACCTGCTCCTCGGTCATCGCCAGGCCCATGTCGAAGGGGAAGTCGCTCTCGTAGGTCGAGACATAGGGGAACTCCCAGCCCATCCGCTCCTTGTAGGCAACCAGCCTGTCGATCGGGGCGCGAGAGAAGCAGAGGAACGTCACATCCTGGTGGTTCAGGTGGATCAGCGGCCCACTGAACTCGTCCCCGAGGCTCGTGCAACCGGGACAGGCGCCCTTCGTGTAATCCGGCCCGTACATGATGTTGTACGCGAGCAGCTGTGAGCGGCCGTCGAACAGCTCGGCGAGAGTCTTCTTGCCGTCCTCGGTGTCGAACTCGTACTCCTTCTCGACCGGGACCCAGGGCAGCTCGCGGCGCTTCTCCTTGATCTCGTTGTTGCGCTCGGCCTGCTCGGCCTCGAGCTTCGCGAGCTCAGCTCGCGCCGCCTCCCATTCCTCACGCGTTCCGGTCTTGTGCTCAGCCATCTGGGCTCCTCCTTGATCTGGACATACCAGTACGACTCGGGCCGGCGAGCAAACTCATCGCCTCTATTGATCTACCGCGTCTTGCGCTGCACGAACCACTCGGTGAACTCGCGGCAGCGGCCCTCCGAGTCGAACTGCATCACGAAGCAGTTGTCGTAGACCCGCACGACCGCGCCGCCGGGCCTGTCCCGATAGGAGCTGATACCGGTCGCGACGGCCACGTCGCCATCGACGGCGACGGCTCGATAGGCGGCGTCGAAGGTGCCGGGCTCGTCGCGCTCCGAGGCGTCAGGGTTGTCGCCCTCCCCGAGCCAGGAGTCGACCACGGCGTCGCGCCCCTTGATCGCGTCGTCCTCCGGGTGGTATCGGTAGGTGATGTCCTCGGCGAAGAGGGCTGCGATCTGCGCAGGGTCGTAGTTCTTCCAGGCCTCGACGTAGGCGTCCAGCCAGCGATCGACGTCCTCGCGGATCATGGGCCGATCCTACCCAGTGCCGAGCTAGGCTCGGCCCAACCGACGAACGAAGGAGGGTCAATGGAACTCGAAGGGAAAGTCGCGCTCGTCACGGGCGCCAGCGGTGGGATCGGCGCGGCGGTCGCGCGGCGGCTGCACGATGCCGGGGCCTCGGTCGGGCTGCTCTCGCGGCGCGGTGAGGACCTGGGGCTCGAGCGGGCGCTGGGGGTGGCCTGCGACGTCCGCGATCGCGCCGCCGTCGAGGCCGCGACGGCGGCCGTCGTCGAGCGCTTCGGCAGCCTCGAAATCGTCATCGCGAACGCGGGCATGGGCGCGTACGGCCCGTTTCTGGAGCTGGATCCGGAGCATCTGGAGGCGATGATCGACGTGAACCTGAAGGGCACGCTCTATACCGCGGCCGCGACGCTGCCCCATCTGATCGCCTCGGGTGAGGGGGACTTCCTCTCCCTGGCGAGCGTCGCCGGCCTGCGCGGGTTCCCCGGCGAGGCCGTCTACAACGCCTCGAAGTTCGGGCAGCTCGGCTTCACGCGCGCCCTCGACCACGAGCTGCGCGAGAAGGGCGTGCGGGCGACCTGCATCTGCCCCGGCGGCGTGAACACGGACTTCGCGATCGGGACGGGCCGCGAGGAGGGCGATCCCGAGCTCGAGGGCCTGCTGACGCCGGACGAGGTCGCCGACGTGGTCCTCTTCACGGTCACGCGGCCCAGGCGGATGCGGATCCTGACGACCAGCTTCCGCCCGATGGTCGAGGCGTCCTCGGGCTGAGCGCCGAGCGGTCGGCGCTAGTCCTTCTCGCCGGAGTCCTCCACGCCCAGCGACTCGCCGGCGCTGTGCACCACCTTCTTCAGGAACGTGTACTGCGTCTCGACCAGCTGGTCCGCCATCTTCAGCGCGGAATCGACGATCTGCTCCGCCTGGGACGGATTCTCCTTGGCGAGCGTCTCGTCGACGGTCTCGGTGAATTTGCGAACCGCCGCGATCGCGGCCTCCTGGCCCTCCTTGATCTCCTCGAGAACCTGGTCCGACAGCTCGACCGATCTCTCTCTAACCGCCATCTCCACCACCTCTTTCCGATACGTGGGCGTGTTGGTGTCTCTAAATGCACCACGATCATCACGCGTCGGCCGGGGCCCGGCATCCGTGGGGAACGCGGGGATTGGCGATCCCGCGTGGAGTCGCCCCGCTAGCCTGACCGACGGTGCGTCAACCCCGAACGACGACTGTGGCGAGGGCGGTGCGCGAAATCGCTGCGCTTGCCGGCCGGACACGCGACCTGACCGCGATCTGGGCTCGAGGGCGGGTTGAGCCCCGTCTCCGCGAGGAGGTGATGCTGGCGGTTGCCGAGGCCAATGCCTGCCACCTGTGCTCCCTCGCGCACCGGCGCTGGGCGCTCGCCGAGGGCGTCACGGACGAGGAGATTGCGGCGATCGAGGGGGAGGACCCGGATCGCTTCGACCGCCGGACCTGGGCGGCCATCGCCTGGGCACAGGCCCGCACCCAAGCCGACATCGAACCGGTTCCCGGCGAGCTCGAGGCCGAGCTCGCCCGGCACTACGACGAGCGCGAGCGGGCGGACCTCGAGCTGGTGACGCAGGCGATGGGGGTCGCGAACCGCTCGGCCAATACGTTCGATGCGCTGCTCGAGCGGCTGCGTGGCCGGCCCATGGCGGGCAGCCGCGTTGGCGACGAGGTCGCGATCGGCGGGATTGTCGCGCTCACGATCCCTCCGGTCGCGGCGTATCTGGGCCTGCGGCGCCTGCGCGGCGCGCGATGAGCGACCACGCCCAGGCCAATCCCTGGCAGGGATTCCTCTGGCTCTCGCGGCGCGAGTGCCACCGCGTGCTGCGCCTCTGGACCCAGACCACGCTGGCGCCGGTCGTGTCCTCACTGCTCTTCATCGTCGTCTTCGGGCTCAGCCTCGGCGGCCGGATCAAGCAGGTCGACGGCTTCGACTACGACCAGTTCATCGTCCCCGGCCTGGTCGCGATGGCGATGGCCCAGGCTGCCTACTCCAACAACGCGTCGACGATCTTCCAAGGCCGCTCCGACCGCTACATCGACGACGTCCTCGCCGCCCCGATGCACAACTGGCAGGTCAACCTCGGCTACCTCGTCGGCGGCGCCTTCCGCGCCCTGATCATCGGCGTCGGCCTCGCCGCCTGCGCGATCCCGATCACCGGCGCGCCGGTCGTCCACCCCGCCCTGCTCGTGATCGCGGTGCTGCTGCTGGTCACCGGCTTCGGAGCCCTCGGCACGATCGTCGGCATCTACGCCGAGACCTTCGACCACACGAGCTTCATCAACAACATCGTCATCCTCCCCCTCACCTTTCTCGGCGGCGTCTTCTACTCGGTCAGCCGCCTCGGCTCACCCTGGGAGCAGCTCTCCCACGTGAACCCGCTCTTCTACGTCGTGGAGGCGGTCCGCTACGGCTTCCTGGGTACCTCGGACGTCAGCCCTTGGATCGCCTTCGCCGTGGTCGCCGGCATGTGCCTGGCGCTGCTGGCGTGGAGCCAGTGGCTCTTCACGAGTGGGCGGAAGTTGAAGCCGTAGGCGCAGGTTTCCGCTGACACGCGAACGGAGGCGTTTGCGCCCGGCGCTCGCCTCGCGCCTACTCAAGTTAGGAAGAAGGCTTCCAGTCCGCGACGTGGTGCCTCAACATCCTTCCGTCTATCTCACAAGCAGGAAGACGCAGCGGAACGCGTGCAGGTCCGTGGTGACCGGAGAGTTGTTGACAAGAATTCCGCCATTGTCCAGGACGCTCAGCGCGGAGAGGCTCGTGCTATCGCCCGCGCCGGTGTCTCTCTGGGCAATATCGCTCGTCCAGTGCGCCGATACAGCAGAGGCGCCGAGGTTTACCCCCGGGAGTGAGCGGGTCGGCCGCAGCTGATCGAGGGACGGCAGCATGCCGCCGGCGCTCGCGCACTGGTCGCTCGCTGAGTCCCACGCAGTCGCCGTACGGGGCGCGTCGTCGAAGCAGAGCCCGCGATTGAGGAACGTGTTCGCCGGGCACGACCCATCGTGTCCGTCGAGCAAGTTCGCGTTGGTCGCGGATGCGGCCGTGTTCGCGGAGCCGGCGGTGCTGGCGGAGCCGGCGGTGTTGGCGGAGCCGGCTGACTTCACGGACAGACCCGGAGCGAGCTTGACCACCTCACTGTCGGCGATCCTCCTCGTCTTCCGCTTGTCCTTCTTGGTGAGCGCGCTGATCGTCGCCACACTCGCCACGCCCGTACCGGCAAGCGAGAAGACCAGGGCGATGATCGCCACGATCATGGCCGGTGAAGGCCGCCTCTCCCTCATCTTGACCCTCCTCTGAATCGCGGCGGTCGCGCCTGAGTCCCCCAGGCCGCCTGAACGGCAGCGATCGTAGGCGCAACCCGGGAGCTGGGTCAAGCGTTGTACCGCGTCGCGGGGCCCGAAGTGGAAGTCGATGTGACTCAGCTACGCGTGACTCCAATGCGCGAGAAGCTGACCCACGCCTCCCCGTCACCCAGCCTCTGCCACGTCCTGGCCACCGATGCCATTCGAAGCCCTGGTCGAACGCGCCCATCGCATCGCTTGCCCAGGAGCGCTGCAGATCGCCGCGAAGGCTCGCGACCCGAACGCGCGGGATCCGCGAAATGCGCCGCCACCAGCCTCGACTCGTTGCACGATCGACGCTGCCCTTGCCCCGAGAGGATGCGTGCCGGTGACGATGCTGCGGGTGGCCCCCTTGCGCGAAAGGGAGGCTTAAGCGAGACCAACGCGACAGTTCTCGTCCACCTGGCGGCGGTAGTTGTAGCGGGCGCTCTTCGGGTGCGGAGAGGCTGGACCGGTTATCCGGCCGGCCGAGCGAGCAGGGTGACCGCTGCCATCACGATCGCCAGTCCCGCGTAGCCGGTTCGCGTCGCAAGACCCCGCGAGGTTCGCATCGAGACCACACACTGCACGCAGTAGTACGCCGCGAACGCGCGGGAGGCGACCGCGACGATCGTCAGGGTCGGGATCGTCCAGATCATCGCCACGGCCGCGGCGCCGGTGACCAGGTAGGCACGTCGCCCGCCCAGGATGCCGGGGACCTGCTCGTGGAGGTTCCCGTCCGCGGCGGCGGTATCGGCCGTGGCCGCGCTGAGCTGGCTCAGAATCGCGCAGAGCACCAGGGGCAGAGTCAGTAGCGGCGCCACGCGATCGGTGATGTCGACCAGCGTGTTGTCGATCCCAGCCGAGGTGCCGACCCCCATCAGAGGGGTCGCGACGACGACGAAGCCCACGTAGATCGAGGCGGCCACGGCCTGGGCGACCCTGGAGGCCCAGATCCTGGTCGGCGCGTCGTACTCCTCGCCAAGGTAACGGACCGTCTCGAAGCCCTGCACGGTGATCACCAGCCCGCCCAGCAGCAGCAGGGTCTCGCCGATGCCCTTTCCGCCGGCCGGCGGCAGGCTGATGCCGCCGCCGAGGAACCGGCTGAGATCGGTCCCCAGGAAGGTGGCGCCGAGCGCGGTCGTCAGCACCAGTACCGCGATCAGCGAAATGCGCTCGGTCAGGTCGAGCCCCCGAAAGCCACGGGTGACGCCCACCAGCACGATCCCCACCGCTGCCGCACAAGCCACCACGCTGATCGCCTGGTGGGACCCCGGCGACACGTAGCGCACGAGGTACTCGGCCATGATCCTCAGGTAGAGCGCGACGGAGATCACGTAGGCGATGGCGATCACGACGTCCGCCAAACGCTCGAGGCGGCGATCGGTCCGGGAGAGCACACCCCGCGCCATCAGCGGCTCCACCACCGCGACGTTGTGGCGGATGGAGCTGCCCACCACCCAGGCGAGGGCGCAGACCAGCGCCACCCCCACCACCGCCAGCCGCCCCATCGAGCGCTCGAGCAGCGGCACGATGATCAGAAAGCCGCTGCCGAAGATCGAGGCCAGGGGCGTCACTGAGGCGCGAAGGACGCCGGCCACGCCGACGCTTCGCAGCTCAGCGAGTGCCCTCACGCGGGCGATTCAACCAGCTTCGGCGGTATCAGCGTCGTGGCCCTTGCCGGACCCGGGGCGAGGGCGAGACATTTGTCCCGATGCTTTGACAGCCGCGCTGGGCCGCAATATCGTCGCCCTGGTCGTGGGCCGGTTAAGTGGGTCCCCGGCGAGCAGGTGCGCTTCGTGCAAGGGGCAGAAAATCGAATGGAGGAGACCTGATGCGACCGAGACCAACCATGCTGCTCCTACTTGCTGTCCTCTCGGCGCTGGCCGCGATCGGGGCGGGTTGCGGCAGCAGCAGCTCGAGCACGACGACAACAGCCTCGCCCACCTCTGCAGCTCCCACGACCGCCGCTGCGCCTGCGTCGACCACTACGACGAGCGGCGGCGATCTCTCGGGGACGTGGAACGGCCAGTACAGCGGTGCCTACCAGGGCACCTTCGTGCTCACCTGGCAGCAGTCCGGGTCGAAGCTGAGCGGCACCATCAAGCTCTCTGCTCCGTCCAACACGCTGAGCGTCAACGGCACCCTGCAGGGCAGCGCCATACGCTTCGGCACCGTCGGCTCGGTTGCGATCACCTACACAGGCACCGTGTCCGGCAGCTCGATGTCTGGCTCCTACCAGACCCCGGGCGGCGGCGGCTCTTGGAGCGCGAACAAAGCTTGACACGGGCAGTGGCGCTGCCAGGCTGAGAAACGGAGGCACCGGAGGCCCTCCTCTGTCCGACAGGGCGGTGGATGACCTCGCTCAGGGCGTGCCTCCCTCGCGCGAGGACGGGGCGTGAGCGGGAGCTGCTGGCAACCGCCAGTCGGTGCTTGCGATACGCGGAAGGAGACGCGATTCGTGTGCCGTCCTGGCTCCTCGGATCCCTTGACGAGTCTTAACGTGGGGCTTTCCGGTGCTTAGGGCGCAGCCAAATACCGTCGTCCCGAACAAAGGCCATCCAAGCCCATAAACGAAGGAGGCGGTCAAGTTGTCAATGGCACTGATAGTCGTACTGAACGTGGTTCTGGCCGCGGGACTGCTCGTTCTTCTGTCGGCTGCAATGCGGCTCCCGTACCGCCTGCGGGCAGAGCCTCGCGGGCCCCAAGCTCCACGAGCCGAGCAGGCGAGCCGACGCAGGCGCGCCGAGTCCACGGACCGGCGCAAGCGCGCGGGAACCGAGCCCGCTTACTCGCGTTCGTAACAGACGTTGCCAATCGCCCCGGGACGCCGGGGCCGATTGGTGCATCGGGCAAGAGCCGTATCGAGGTCTTCGTGACCACCCGCTGGCCGTCCCGGTGCTGGACGACGGTCAGCGTGCAGCGGCCTGGGGTGGGCGGACGCGGAGCACGAGCTCACCTCCTGAGGGAATCGGCCTGCCCTCTGCGAAGGTGACCCCGTTGGGCGAGAAGCAGGAGTGCGTTGCGGCATGCATAGCACCGGTCGGCCGTTCCTCGGCACTTCCGACGTGAGCCCCTGGATCGCCTTCGCGGTGGTCGCTGGGATGTGCCTGGCGCTGCTGGCGTGGAGCCAATACCTCTTCACGAGTGGGCGGAAGCTGAAGCCGTAGGCGCGGGCTTCCGTTTTCACCTTAGGGCTCGGCCGTTAGGCTCGCACGGTGCGCCGCCTGGTTGTTCTCCTTGTCCTGATTTCAGCGGTTCTGCTCGCGCTGGCCTGTGCCGGCAGGGCCTCGGCCTTCTCCTACGACGTTCCGGTGCAGTCGAAGTCGCCCTGGCCCGAGATGCGGCGGGACAGTCGCAATACGGCGTCGAGTCCGGTCCGTGGCCGGTATCGCGGTGGCAGGCCCTGGGCGTTCGCCACCAAGAGGGGAATCTTCAGCACCCCGGTCATAGGCGGCGACGACACCATCTACGTCGGGTCTGCCGATCACGTCTTCTACGCGCTTCGCCCTGACGGCACGCTGCTGTGGAGGTTCCGTACCGGCGGCATCATCGACGCGGCCGCCGCGATCGCCAAGCACTCCAAGGCGCTCCACACCGTGCCGATCACCATCGGCTCCGGGGACCAGCTCCTCTACCGGCTTCGCAGCAACCCGCGCCTGCGCCGCAAGCGCAGGATCATCTGGAGGTTCGCGCCGACGCTGCCACCCGCGGGCGGCCAGCAGGTGAGCTGGTGGGAGGGCAACGTCGCGATCGGGCCCGGGGGCACGGTCTATGCGGGAAACACCGGGGGCGCCGCCTACGCGATCAACCAGGACGGGACGCTGCGCTGGGCGGCGCCCAGGGGTCAGTCGGTTTGGACAACCCCGGCGTTCGGCCAGGGAGCTGAGTCGGGCAGCTCGTTCTGGGGCTCCGTAGACCTCTATGCCTTCTCGCTCGACCAGAACGGCAATCAGCGATGGCAGACCTTCACCCCGGGCTACGTCACATCGTCGCCCGCGCTCGGCTCCGATGGAACCGTCTACGTCGGCTCGTTCGATCACAAGCTCTACGCGCTGGACCCCGACACCGGCGCGGTCAGGTGGAGCTTCGCAACCGACGCGCACATCTACGGCTCACCTGCGGTTGCGGCCGATTCGGCCGGCCGCACCACGGCGATCTACATCGCGTCCGCCGACGGATCGGTGTACGCGCTCGATCCAACGGGCCGTCTGTTGTGGCGCTACGACACGGGGGACCCGATCCGCTCGTCTCCCGTCCTCGGGCGCAAGCCGAAGGGCGGCGGCCGGGTGCTCTCCGTGGGCTCCTCGAACGGCAAGCTCTACGCGCTCGATGCAGCGACCGGCAGGCGTAGGTGGTCGTTCGACACGACGCCCCGCAATCCCGCGCTGCGAGATCGAAACGACCTGAACGGCTCACCCGCGCTGGGCCGCCGCGGCGTCTACATCGGAGGGGAGCACGGCCGGGTCTGGTTCGTGCCCTACGACTATTGCCTCCACGCGCGCGACCGGCGCTGCGATCGCAAGCCCGGACAGGACTTCGGCAAGAACCTGAACCGCATGTTCTTCGTCACCCCGGGCGGGACCACCGTCGGGAAGCGAAAGGACCTGAAGATCCCGCCGGCGACCGTGCTGGCCACCCGGTTGATCGTCCGCAGGTCGAGGGTGACGGAGGACGCGGCGCTGCAGGCGCCCGGGTCGTCGGATCAGCTGGTCAGCGCCAAGCCCGGATTCGCCTTCACCAGCCAGCTCTCGGGTGACGGCCACTACCTCTTCATCCGGCCCACCGGGCTGCTGCGCCCGAAGACCCGCTACCGGGTCCACATTCACGGCGACTGGCGAGTCGGGGCGACGCCGGGGACAGACGCCGGCAGCGTCGATACCACCCTTGCCTTCCGCACCGCCCGCGCTGGCGCAAAGCTCCCGCTTCGGCTCCGCAAGCAGAAGACGACGGCCTTCTCGATCAGCAGGTTGGCGATCCCTCTCCCGCCCCTGCTGCCGAGCGTCAACCAGATCGGCTTCGACTCCTACGACATGATCGCCGGGACGCTCAGGCGGACGAAGGCGAAACCGCACGGATCCGGGCAGGTCCTCCTCTGGGTGATCGGCGCCCGGCGCGACCGCAACGGCGTCCTGGAGCCTGATCCGTCCGGCAACTTCCAGTTCCCGCTCGCGGGCAGCTACCGGCGGGACGCACTGAGCCTGAGCTCGCCGGACCTCAGCCTCCAATTCAGCTTCGGTCCGGTCCCGCTGCGCCTCTTCGACCTACGTGGAGAGATTGCGCCGGACCTTGCCCTGCGCACGGGCGCGGGTATCTACTCGGAGACCACCTGCTCCGACGTACCGAACTACGGCGCCCAGCTTCGCATCGCCGGGGTCTGCAATGCGCAGGACACCCTGGCCGCCTCCGGGACGCTGCTCACACACGGCTACGGCGTGCGGGCCGCGAACAGGCGGCCCAAGGGCGTGCGCATCGCGTCCCTCGATCTGACCCGGCCGAGCGCCGGTTCGCCCGGCTCGGTCGTCGCGAGTCTTGCCCTGTCGCGCCGCGCCCATTACCCGGCGAGCCGCCACGTTGGGTCGATACTCCTCACGGGGCCCGACGGGCAGGTCATCTCCCTCGACTACCACGGGGAGACAACGGCGGGAACGGATTCCCATGGAAACCTGACCACGATCAGGCTCTCACTTCCTGCGGGTACCTCCCTGCCGAGTCCCGTCCGCGCCTACGCGATCCTCGACGTCTTCCCGCTGGCCGCGCGGGAACTGCAGTAACCAGGCGGAAGCGGAAACCTTAGAGCGGCGTGGTACAAAGCGCCCGGCATGAGCTCTGCGACGACCGGGCCGGCGATCGTCGCCGACACAACCTCCTACCTCCCCACCGAGCTGACCGAGCGCCACGGCGTGCAGCTGGTCAGCCTCTACGTGGGAATAGAGGGCAGGCAGGAACGGGAGTCGGAGATAACCGACCTCGACGACTTCTACGAACGGCTGCGGGCGAGCGGAGAGGCCGTGACCACCTCGCAGCCCTCGGTCGGCGACTTCATCTCCGTCTACGAGCCGCTGCTCGCAGCCGGGCGCGAGATCGTCTCGGTGCATATCTCGGCGGGGATCTCCGGGACCCTCGAGTCCGCGAAGCAGGCGATCGAGCGGCTGACCGCCGATGGGAAGGGCGGCGAGCGGATCCACACCGTCGACAGCCGGAGCGCTGCGGGCGGCACGGGGATGGTGCTGCTCGCAGCGATGATCGCCGCCAGCGGCGGCGCTGACCCCGAGGGGGTGGTCCGCCAGGCCGAGCGGGCACGCGACGCCGGGGGCATCTGGTTCTCGCTCGACACGCTCGAGTACCTGCGCCGAGGCGGGCGGATCGGCGCGGCGCGGGCGGCGATCGGATCCACCCTGAAGATCAAGCCGATCCTCACCTTCGGCGATGAGATCGAGCCCGTAGCGCAGGTCCGGACGCGGTCGCGTGCGGTGGAGCGGCTGATCGACTACGCGCGCCAGCGCCACGACGACGGGGCCGACGCCTGGGTCGTGCAGCACATCCGCGACCCCGAATCCGCCGAGCACCTCGTGGAGGCGTGCCGGCCGATCTTCGGCCGCGATCCGCTCTACGTCTCCGAGGTGGGCCCGGTGCTCGGTGCCCACGCCGGGCCGGGAATGATCGGAATCGGCGCCTCGGTCGAGAGCGCGTTCCAGTCCCCTGGCTAAAAAGCTGGCTCACCCTGTTGCGGCTTCCTGGGGGTCTCGGACGTGAGCCCGTGGATCGCCTTCGCGGTGGCCGCCGGCATGTGCCTCGCGCTGCTGGCGTGGAGTCAGTGGCTGTTTACGAGTGGGCGGAAGCTCAAGCCCCTCAATCGTCTTCGAGAGTGCAGTCTGCCGATGGCGGTTTTCGGCAGCAGCTTGAGCGAAAACGACGAACACCTGGTTGAAGCGTTGAACGAGAATGCGGAACGCCCGATCGCAGTCTCGATGTTGCCGGGCGACCAGGCTGAACTACTAGCCAAACAGAGTGACGTCTACGGCCGTCTCAAGACCGAGAAGCTCTACTTCTTCAACGCAAGAACGCATCCATTAGGGGACGCATCTCTCCTCGTTTCTCCTTAAACCAAAGGCGTCCGTCGGCTAGCGTACGGTCGCTCGGTGGGACATTTGCCACAAACGAGGGAAGGGAGATCGGTGGCGACAAATCGGCACTACGTCAGACAGCGCACCGACGGACACTGGGAGGTCCTGCGCGAGGGTCACCATCGCGCGACGGTGCGATTGAAGTCTCGAGACGAAGCGGTAAAGACCGCCAAGCGACTCACGCGGAATGCTGGCGGCAGGCGAGATCAGCGTGATCAATAATCGGACCGGCAAGATCATCAAGTCCAAGACGGTCAGGGCCGGCCCATCCGCCAAGCTCGCTCGGAACCGCTCAGCGAGGGCAGGTCGCATTCTCCGAAAAAGCAGATGACCTGGCCGTGCCGTGGGGAATCGACAGGCCACCGCTATCTCGTGGAATGTTCTGATTCCGCCGCAGCACGTTCCCCGGGTCGTACCGCGACTTCAGCGTCTGCAGGCGGTCGAATGAGTCCGACCCGAAGGCCGCACGCACCCGCTCCAGCGGCTCGTCCGCCTGCATGTAGTTCGCGAATAGCCGCCGCTGACTGACCAGGGCTCGATTGCCGTCGCCGGCTCGCGGCCCAGGTGGTGTGCTTGTCGTCGAGGTGGCGGCGTCCCAGCTCGCCATCACGCTGGGGCGCTGCCTGCCTACGGCGCGGCCGTGGCCTTCGCATTCTCGACAGGGTTGCTCTCCGGTAGCGGCACACCGGCCACCTCATAGGCCTCCGGCTGGTCGAGGGTCTCGCGATCCAGCAGCGTGTTGGCGAGAGCCTCGAGCCGGTCCCGCTCGCGCTCTAGGAGTTCGATCACGTCGCGCTCGGCCTCTTCCACGATCCGCCGCACCTCCTGGTCGACCAGTTCCTGGGTCGGCTCGGAGGAGGGCATCACGCCGGGCAGGAGCGGGCCGTCCTGGCGGCCGTCGGTGACGGCGATCGGGCCGATGGCGTCGCTCATTCCCCAGCGGCCCACCATGCCGCGGGCAACCTGGGTGAGGTTCTGGATGTCTGACTCGGCGCCCGTCGAGAGGTCGTCGAAGATGATCTTCTCCGAGGCGCGGCCGCCGAGGGCGACCTTGATCTGGGCCAGGAGCTCCTCGCGGCGGTAGTTGTAGCGGTCGCTCTCCGGGGTGGAAAGCGTGACGCCCAGCGCCTGGCCGCGCGGGATGATCGAGATCTTCCGCACCGGGTCCGCGCCCGGCGTGAGCATGCCGACCAGGGCGTGGCCGGACTCGTGGAAGGCGGTGCGCCTGCGGTCCGCCTCGGTCATCACCACCTGACGCTCGGCGCCGAGGAGGATCTTCTCGATCGCGTCGGTGAAGTCGCTCTGCTCCACCTTGGCGTGCTCGCGGCGGGCGGCGAAGAGGGCGGCCTCGTTGACGAGCAGCGCGATGTCGGCGCCGGTCGAGCCGGGGATCGAGGCCGCGATGCGCTCCAGGTCCACGCTGTCCGCCAGCGGCACCTCGCGGGTGTGGATCTTGAGGATCTCGATGCGGCCGTTGAGGTCGGGAGGGTTGACCGCGATGCGACGGTCGAAGCGGCCGGGTCGCAGCAGGGCCTGGTCGAGGACCTCCGGGCGGTTGGTCGCGCCGAGGACGATCACGTTCGTGCCCGGCTCGAAGCCGTCCATCTCGGTGAGGATCTGGTTGAGCGTCTGCTCGCGCTCGTCGTTGCCGCCGCTGATCCCGCCGACGTTGCCCGAGCGCGAGCGCCCGATCGCGTCCAGCTCGTCGATGAAGACGATCGCCGGCTTCGCCTCCTTCGCCTGCTTGAAGAGGTCGCGCACGCGGGAGGCGCCCACACCCACGATCGCCTCGACGAACTCCGAGGCGGACATGGAGAAGAAGGCGGCGTGCGCCTCGCCGGCCACGGCGCGGGCGAGCAGGGTCTTGCCGGTTCCGGGCAGGCCGTAGAGCAGGACGCCGTGCGGGACCCGCGCGCCGAGCTTCGTGTAGCGCTGCGGGTTCCTGAGGAAGTCGACGACCTCGACGAGCTCGTCCTCAGCCTCGTCGATCCCCGCCACGTCCTTGAAGGTGACGCGCTCGAGCTCCTCTCCGGGCTGCACGCGGCGCGCGGTGGAGCGGCCGAAGCCGCCGAGCACGCCGCCGCCTCCCCCTCCGGCCTGGCGCCGAATCAGCCAGATGAAGAAGCCGATCAACAGCAGCGTCGGCAGGAAGCCGAGCAGGATCGTCCCGAAGGTCGAGCGGCCGCTGTCGGGCGGCTCCGCGTTGATCACCACGCCGTGCTGGGCGAGCAGCGAGGTGATCGACGCCGGGTCGATGAACGACGGGACCTCGGTCTTGAACTTGTCGACCTTGACCGGCTTGGCGTCACCGGGTGGGTCGTAGGTCGCCTCGTTCTTGAGCTGGCCCTCGATCGACTCGCCCGTCGAGCTGATTTCCTTCACGTTGTTCGCCGTCACCTGATTCGTGAAGAAGGGCTGGTAGGGCACGCGCGGACGGCTCGCGGGCCCGCTGGTGAGGACGGAGATCAGGATGTTGACCGCCAGGAGCCCGAGCAGGAAGGCGATGAACATCCTGCTCCGCGGGATCATCGGCGGCTTGGGCAGCGGCGGGGCGCCGCGCCCGTCGGGCGCCGGGTCCACGCGCCAGCCGGCCGGGTGTTCGGCGGGCGGCTTGGAGGTGCTGGGCGGGCTCTCGGGGGGCGAGTCGGGCACGGACTCAATGTACCCCGCGGCACAGGGCGGATATGGTCGTCGGCCGGTAACTCGCCTTGGCCGCCTACGACCAATCCCAGTGGAGTGAGATGTTCGTCGCCTCCGCGGGAGCATCGGCGGCGCTTGCCGGCCTGGTGTTCGTGGCGATCTCGATCAACATCGATCGGATCCTGAAGTTCCCCGGCCTCCCCGAGCGCGCCCTGGAGACGGTGCTCCTGCTGCTCAGCGTCCTGCTCGTCTCGCTGATCGGGTTGATCCCGGGCCAGAGCCAGACCGCCCTGGGCCTGGAGCTGCTCGGCCAGAGCCTGGTGGCGAGCATGGCGATCCTCGTGCTGGCCCGGCGGAGCCTGCCATCGGACGCGCAGCGAGAGTGGATGTTCTCCCGCCTGCTGGTGAGCACGGCCGGCACGCTGCCCTTCGTCGTCGGCGGGGCCACGCTGATCGCGGGGACCGGCGGCGGCCTCTACTGGACCGTTGCCGGGATGCTCTTCGCGATCGCTGGGGCCGTTGCCAACGCCTGGGTGCTGATGGTGGAGATCCTTCGGTAGCGGCTCGATCGCTGGCCGCGGGGCGCTGCTCCATCTGCGAGATTTGAAGGGTGTCTCCGCCCCGTCTTCTGCTCTGCCCGCAGTTCACCGAGGTGGAGTGGGCGATCGCGCCCGAGCTCTCGGAGTGGGCCGAGGTCGCCACGTTCGACGCTCCCGGGGTCGGCGATGAGCCGATGCCCGGCGGCGATCCGCTCGAGATCGATCGTGAGCTGGTCGCGCAGCGCGGGCTCCGGGAGGTCGAGAAGCTCGGGTGGGACTCCTATTTCGTGGTCGGGGATGCGTGGGGAACCGCGACCGCCGTGCGCCTCGCCACCGACGGGCCTGGGTCGGTGCTCGGGCTAGCGCTCGGGCACGCCTCGCTCAATTACCGGCGGGAGGGCCAGCGGCCCGCCGTGAACAACGAGGTGGTCGCGGCGATGACGCAGCTCCTGCGCAGCGACTACGACTCGTTCGTTCGCTACGGGCTCACCCAATTCACGCAGGGCGGGTTCGACGAGGCGACGGCTGAGCGGATCGTCGCCCGGTTTCCGCCGATGGAGGTCGCCGCGAAGGTCTGGGAGATGAACGTCGACCGGGTCGAGCCGATCGGGGAGATGCTCGGGAAGCTGGAGATCCCGATCCTGCTGGCGAAGCACGACGGCTGCCTGGTGTTCACCGCCGAGGGATACGAGGACGCGGTCAGGGCTCTGCCGGACGCGCGCCGGACGAGCGTCGGGCGCAGCCCGTCGGCGAGCGATGAGTTCGCCGCCGCCCTGCGGGACTTCTGCGAGGGCGTGCTCGGCGACGCCTAGCCGGCCGGCGGGATGTTCTGGTTCCTGTGCAGGACGTTGTCCGGGTCGTAGCGTGACTTCAGCGCCTGGAGGCGGTCGAACGAGTCGCCGCCGAAGGCCGCGCGCACGCGCTCGAGCGGCTCGTCCGCCTGCATGTAGTTGGCGTAGCCGCCGCTGACCGACCACGGCTCGACTGCCGCCGTGGTCTCGCGGGCCCAGGCGATGTGTTCGTCGTCGAGGGCGGCGTCCTCCCAGCTCGCCATCACGCTGATGTTGAAGGCCGCGTCGCGGTAGCCGAGGGCGGCGCTATCTGGGTCGACGTCCTTGGGGGCGCCGTGCAGCGACTCCATCAGGATGCCGCCTGGCGGGCGGCCCAGCGAGGTCATCGCGCCGATCAGGATGTCGATCAGCTCGTCGGGGAGCTCGCGGACGAAGTGGCCCTTCCAGTAGTTGCGGTCGACGCCGTAGCCGGGGTCGAAGACTCGCTGCTGGTCGAGGAAGCCCTGGCGGCGAACGCCGTCGTTTGTCAGGCCCGGCGCGGAGCGGAGGCCGGCGAGCGCCTCCGGCTCGTCGCCGTCGCCCGTGTAGCAGGGGACGGCGACCAGCTTGGGCTGATCGTCGGTGTCGGGGACAAGCTGGGCCTGGATGCTCATGTCGCGCGGGCCGTCGGTGGCGAGGTCGCGGAAGCGGCGCAGCGCCTCCCCCACCGCGTCTCCCTCGTACTCGAGCCGACCGCCGACGACGGTCTCAACCGGATGGAGCCGCAGCTCGATCTCGGTTGCAACGCCGAAGTTGCCCCCGCCGCCGCGCAGGCCCCAGAGGAGCTCGGCGTCGTCCTCCTCTGAAGCGTGCACCTTCTGCCCCGACGCCGTGACGAGCGTCGCGCCCACGAGGCCGTCGCAGGTGAGCCCGAACTGGGCGGTCAGGTGGCCGATGCCGCCGCCGAGGGTGAGGCCGGTGACGCCGGTCGAGCCGACCACGCCGCCGGGTGTGGCCAGGCCGTGCTGCTGGGTAGCGGCGTCGAAGTCGAGCCAGGTGGCGCCGCCCTGCGATCGGGCGATCCGTGCCTCGGGGTCGACCTCGACGTTCCGCATCCGCGAGAGGTCGATCACCAGCCCGTCCTCGACGGAGCAGTGCCCGGCGGGGTTGTGGCCGCCGCCGCGCACCGCGATCTCGAGCCCGTTCTCCTGGCCGAAGGCGAGCGCCGCCGCGACATCGTCGGCATGCACGCAGCGCGCGATCGCGGCCGGCTTGCGAACGATGAGCAGGTTGAAGCAGAGGCGGGCGCGATCGTACTCGCGGTCGCCCTCGACAAGGACGTCGCCGCTCAGCGAATCGCGGAGCTCCTCCACTCCCGGGACCATGTCAGAGCTTCCCGCCCTCAGGGTCGGGCTCCTTTCGGTTGTTGGTCTATCGACGGCCCGGCGCCGCGAAACTCATCGCTCCCGTGCGGGATGATCTGCCCCGGTGGCTCCCGACCCTCAGCCGACCGACCGCTTTCGGATCCTATGCGTCGACGGTGGCGGGATCCGCGGGCTGATCCCTGCCCTCGTCATCGCAGAGATCGAGAAGCGCCTCCAGAGCGAGGCCGGCCCGCAGGCCCGCGCCTCCGACTACTTCCACATGTTCGCCGGGACCTCGACCGGCGGGCTGGTCGCGCTCAGCCTGACGGCGCCGGACCAGGAGAACTCGGAGCGCCCCGCGGTCAGCGGCGACGAGCTGGCCCGCTTCTACGTCGAGGACGGCCCGCGCATCTTCCACCGCAGCCTGATCCAGAAGCTGAGGACGCTCTGGGGCTGGCTCGGGCCGAAGTACACCCTCGGGCCGCTGCAGGAGTCGATCGAGCGGCGGCTCGGCACCGGCACCCTCCAGCACGCGCTGCGCGAGCTGATCGTCACCTCATATGACATGACCAACCGCGAGCCCTATTTCTTCAAGCGCTGGCGGGCACGGGAGTCCCCCGACAGCGACCGTAACCGCCCGCTCGCCGACGCCGGGCTCGCCACCTCCGCCGCCCCGACCTACTTCCCATCGCACGAGCTGGATGGCAGCGCGCTGGTCGACGGCGGCGTCTTCGCCGCAAACCCCGTGATCGTCGCGATCGTCGAGGCGCTGAAGCGTTTCGGCGACGACCCCCACCATCTCGACCAGGACGACCTGCTGGTCGTCTCGCTCGGCACCGGCCTGCACGAGGAGGGCTATCCACAGGAGCAGGTCCGCCGCTGGGGGAAGCTGGGCTGGGTGGTGCCCCACGGCGGCGAGCCGCCGGTCCTCGGCGCGGCGCTCGGCGGCTCAGCGGACGGCGCCGACCACTGGGCCCACACCCTCCTCAACCACCCCGACGACCCGCACATCCACGCCGCCGACCTCGGCCACGGCCCGCGCTACTTCCGCCTGCAGGTGCCGCTCCGGGCCAACGTCCCGCTCGATGACGCCGGCAAGCGCACCTTGACCGAGACGCTGCCCGCCGCCGCCGAGGAGCTGATCCGCACACACGAGGCGGAGCTGGAGGAGATCGTCGAGCGCCTGCTGCGCGCGGGGCCGCTGCCGTACGACCCGGCGCCGTAGGCCGGTTCGCCGGGCGGGCGACTCCCTAACCTCGGTGGTATGCGGGAGATCCTCATCCCACCGCTGCGGGCCGCCGCCGTCGCCGCGTTCATCGCCGGGCTTGCTCCTGTTGTTCTTCAACCCGCCGTCCTTCGCTCACTTCGAGCGGGCTGGTGACGATCGGGGTCGGCGCCCTCGCGATCGTCCTGGTCACGGCCTGGTTGACGACGGCGATGATCGGCAAGGAGATGCCCGAGCCCGAGTTCCGGCGGCTCGTCGACCGCAGCGAGGCGCTCGCGACCCTGCCGCCTCCGGACTACCCGCCGAGCGAGTTCGACCTGCTGGTGATGGAGGCGATCGACAACCTGCCGCCGGAGTTCAGCCGCCTGCTCGAGGACACGCCGGTGGTGATCTCCAACCTCGGCGAAGAACACCGTGCCTACGGCATGTACATGGGCGGCACGGTCGCCCGCGACATCTATCCGGACCGGATCGTCATCTACCAGGACACGCTGGAGCGCGACTTCGGCCGCGACCCGGCGCTGCTGCGGGACGCAGGTGGAGCGGGTCGTGCAGCACGAGCTCGCCCATCACCTCGGCTGGAACGAGGCGGGCGTGCGCGGGCTGGGCCTCTGAGCGCGCCGCCCCCGCGGGTAAGAGACCTCTAATCCGGCTCTTAGGCCGGGCTGACGGCGGCGGCCGACCATCTCGCCCGTGGAGTCCTACGCTGGCACCCAGCGCGCCGTCGCCCGTACGCGCACCCGTCGCGGTCGCCTCGGCGGCACCGAGGGCAACGAGATCCTCACGATCGCCGTCGCGGCCGTGCTCACCCTCCTGCTGATGGCCGAGGGCGTGACGCTGCTGAAGCTCGACACCCTGCTCAGCCTGCACATGCTGATCGGACTGGTCCTGATCCCGCCGGTGCTGCTCAAGATCGGCTCCACCGGCTACCGCTTCGCCCGCTACTACCTGAGCTCTCCCGCCTACGTCGAGAAGGGGCCGCCCCCGCTGCCGCTGCGGCTGCTCGCCCCGGTCCTGGTCGCGAGCACTCTCAGCGTCTTCGCCACCGGCGTCTGGCTGCTGGCGCTCGGCCACAAGTCCGATCAGGTGGTCTTCCTCCACCAGGCCTCCTTCGCGGTCTGGGCCTTCGCCTTCGGCGTCCACTTCCTCTGGCACCTCCCCCGCATGGCCAACTCGCTGCTCACGGGCTCGCCCGCCGCGCGGCGTGAGCGGGTCCCGGGGTCGGGGCTGCGCGGCATGCTGGTCGCCGCATCGCTGGGCGCCGGCGTCGCGCTCGCCATCTCGCTGGCGAGCGCGATCTCAGGCTGGCACGGCTTCGTCGGCGGCTAGCCTCGGCTGAGCCCTAGCCGTCCGCCGGCGGGATGTTGTGGTTGAGGCGGAAGAGGTTGTCGGGGTCGTAGCGGCGCTTGAGTCCCCGCAGCCGCTCCCACGCACCGGCCGGATAGGCCGCGCGCAGCGTCGCCTCGTCCTCGTCGCCCATGAAGCCGACGTAGCCCGATGCGCCGTTCGTCTTCCCGAGCGTCTCGGCGAGCCCGTCGACGAAGGCCTTGTGAGTCTCCGTCTCGCCACCGTCGAGGTACATCGCCGCGCAGTTGATGAACAGCGGGCGATCGCGGTGGGGGAAGGCGGTGGCCTCGTTCGGCACCCGCCCGTAGGCGCCACCAAGCACGCGCATCTGGACGGCCTTCATCATCGCGGTGGACTTGGGGAGCTGCTCGAGCATCACTGCGGCGGCCGCCTCTTCCAGCGACTCGGTGAAGAAGTTGGAGCCGGTGGCGAACTGTGGCTCCGGCTCCGGGCCCTCGTAGAGCTCCGGGTAGCGCATCGGCCGCACCATGTCGGCATAGGGGTCGGCCAGCGCCCTGAACGGGGCGATCACCGACTCGCCCTGAGCAACGGGGCCCACGTACGCGAACAGGCCCATGATCACGGGCTTGCCGTGCGCCTCCTCGGGGATCATCGGCATCGGTGGCGCGACCATCACGTTGGCGATGGTCGAGAGCTCCTCGGGCGCGGCGCCGGCGGCCTCGACGAAGCCGGTGATCGTCTCGGGGGTGGCCGGGAGGATCAGCATGCCGCCGACGATGTCCGAGATCTCGTGCAGCCGCAGCTTCAGGCGCGTGGCGATGCCGAAGTTGCCCTCACCGCCGCGGATCGCCCAGAACAGGTCGGGCTCGGACTCCTCGCTCGCCTCGACCACCTCGCCGTCGGCCGTGACGACCTCGGCGGCAAGCAGATCGTCGATCGTCAGCCCGTTCTTGCGGACCAGGAAGCCGAGGCCGCCCGCGAGGGTGATGCCGCCGATGCCGACCGAACCGCTGTCGCCAAACCCCGTGACCAAGCCGGCGTCGCCGGTCGCGTTCGTGAACTCGCCGGCCCTGATGCCGCTCTCGGCCCAGACGGTCTTCGCGTCGGCGTCGATGTCGAGTCCCTTCATTGCAGAGAGGTCGATGACCAGGCCGCCGTCGCTCGTCCCGTAACCGGCGCGGCTGTGTCCGCCGCTGCGGACCGCCAGCTCGAGGCCGTCGTCGCGCGCTCGGGTGACGGCGCGCGCCACCTCCTCGGATGAGGTCGGGCGGACGATCGCCGCCGGTCGCCGGTCGAAGCCCTTGAAGAAGACATGGCGCGCCTCCTCGTAGGCGGAATCGTCCGGTGCGACGACCTCGCCGTCGAGCTGGTCGCGCAGCTCCGGGATTGAGACCCCCTGTGCCTGTGACATTTCGACTCCTTTCGTTTGGTCCTCTCACCCTGTCGACGATCGGCGCGGGCGGATATGGACAGCTTTCCGACTCTAATTAGTGACGTTCACCGGGTCTGAGTCGTGACACGCGCCTCAATTCAACCATCTGGTTAAATACCGCGCCAATGACGACCGTGCAGCTCAATCGGACGTTCGCCGCGCTGGCGGACCCCACTCGCCGGGCGATACTCGAGCGGCTGGCCGACGGTGAGGCGACGGTCAGCGAGCTCGCCGAGCCGTTCCCGGTCAGCGTCCAGGCCGTCTCCAAGCACCTGAAGGTGCTCGAGGGAGCCGGGCTGATCACCCGCGGGCGCACCGCGCAGCTCCGCCCCTCCCGGCTCGACGGCGCGCCGCTGAAGGCGGCTGCGGAGTGGATCGGCGGCTATGAGCGCTTCTGGAAGCGCGGCTTCCAGCGGATGGAGCGCCGCCTGCATGACTGAAGGGCCGGACGTCGAGATCAGCTGGACCTTCGAGGCGCCGCGCGAGGAGGTCTGGCGCGAGTGGACCGAGCCCGAGCGCTTTGCCGACTGGTACGGCGGGCCGGACTACGAGATCCCGCTGGAGAGCGTCTCGATGGACGTCCGCGAGGGCGGCAGGTGGAACCTGGTGATGATCGTCGGCCCTCGCGAGATCCACTGGGACGGCGAGTACATCGAGGTGAGCGAGCCCGAGCGGCTGGTCTTCACCGTGTCCGACCAACCCGGTGAGGACGTCTACGACCTCTGCACGGTCGTCCTCACCGAGGCCGGCCCGGACCGCACCGAGATGCTCTTCCAGCAGAGCGGCGGCCACATGCCCGCCGAGGCCTACCGGCGCGCCAAGGAAGGCTGGGGCGGGATGTTCACCTACCTCGCCGAGCGGCTGGCGGCCGATTAGATCCGCGTCAGAACCCCGTCTAACAACCAGACTGCGAAACCAAACAGGAGGAAGAAATGAGCGGGAAGATCGTTGTCACGGAGTTCATCTCGGTGGACGGTGTGATCGAGGATCCAGGTGGATCCGAGGACTTTGAGCACGGCGGCTGGAGCTTCGAGTACAACCGGGGGGACGACGGCGACAAGTTCAAGATGGAAGAGCTGATGGACGCCAAGGTCCAGCTCCTCGGACGGGTGACCTACGAGGCCTTCGCGGATGCATGGCCCTCGCGCGAGGGGGACTTCGCCGACAAGATCAACAAGGGCCGCAAGGTCCTGGTCTCCACCACGCTCACGGACCCGACCTGGGAGAACACCGACGTCATCTCCGAGAACGTCGCCGAGGGGGTCCGCGAGCTCCGCGACGAGACCGACGGAAACATCCTGGTCGCCGGCAGTGGAACGCTGGTGGCGACGCTGCTCGAGAACGACCTGGTCGACGAGCTGCGCCTGATGGTCTTCCCGACGATCCTCGGCAGCGGCAAGCGACTCTTCCCCGAGGGCATCGGCAGGCTGAAGCTGAAGCTGACCGACGACCGAGGTGTCGGCGACGACGGCGTTCGCGTCCAGGTCTACGAGCGCGCCGGCTAGCGCAGCAGAGCGTCGGTGATGTCGATGCGATGGTCGTGCTCGTCGAGCACGTAGACCGCCTCGGCGCTCGCCCGGAAGAGCCGGTGACGAGAGGGCGGACGGACGTCGTCCTCCGTCACCTCGTCCCCGCCGTGAGAGACCGAGCGCGCGGAGAAGATCTCGATGCCCTCGCCGGTCTCGTGGGCCGGAAGCTCCCCGGCCGGGCCTGAGATGCAGACGCCCTGGCCCGTGTTGATCGGCACGGTGGAATCGAAGATCACGATGCCCACCTGCCTCCGGTCCCGCAGGTTCACCGAGTGAGTCGCCTCCGGGTCCGAGATCCAGAAGAACTCGCGGTAAGCGGAGTGGGCGAAATAGACCGGCGAGGCCCAGGGCTGGCCGCTGCGGTCGGCGGTGGCCAGCACCATGTAGAGATTGCGGTCGACGATCTCTCGCCCGTGCGCGGCGAGGTCATGCTCCTCGTTCATTGCTCGATGGTGCCATAGGCTCCGCCGCATCGAGATCGAGCACCTCAACTGCGGCACGATGTGCCCGCGGGGGGCGCGCCTCCTCGCCGGCCACGGCGGAATGCTGGAGCGGACGAAGATCGTCGCCCACTGCCTGCTGATCGAGGCCGGCGGTGAGCTGGTGCTGATCGACACCGGCTTCGGGCTCGGCGACTGCTCCAACCCGAAGCGACTCGGGCAGCCCTTCCGCGCGCTGGTCGCGCCGATCTGCGAGGAGAGCGAGTCCGCGATCCGCCAGATCGAGGCGCTCGGGCACGACCCGGCGGACGTCCGCCACATCGTCACCACTCACCTCGACCTCGACCACGCGGGAGGCCTCGGCGACTTCCCCGACGCGCAGGTGCACGTCTTCGCGGCCGAGCTGGCGGCCGCGCAGTCGCCTCCCATGATGCAGCGCATGCGGTACGTCAAGGACCAGTGGGCGCACAATCCGACCTGGGTCGAGCACGGTGCCGGCGGCGACAGCTGGTTCGGCTTCGAGAGCATCCGCCTGGTCCCCAGCCTCGACGCGGAGATCGCGATGATCCCCCTCCCGGGGCACACGGCCGGCCACAGCGGCGTCGCCGTCAACACCTCGGACGGCTGGCTGCTGCACTGCGGCGATGCCTTCTTCTTCCGCGGCGAGATCGAGACGCCCGGCCGCTGCCCGCCGGGCCTGCGCCTCTTCGAGACGATCAACCAACACGACGGCAAGGCGCGCAAGCGAAACCAGGAGCGCCTGCGGGAGCTCGAGCGCGCCCACGGCGACGAGGTCACGCTCTTCTGCTCGCACGACCCGCAGATGCTCGAGGCCGCGATCAACCCAAGGAGGACAAGTGACGGATCAGCCCACCGCTGAGGATGCACTGAAGGAGCTCGAGGTGCTCGTCGGGACCTGGAAGGTGACGGCAACGCCTCCGGGAGGCGAGCCCTGGCCGGGTGACGCCGAGATCACCTACGAGTGGCTCGAGGGCTCTGACCGGCAGCTGCTCGTCGAGCGCTCCCGGGTCGAGATGCCCGAGGCTCCCAACGGCGTCTGCGTGTTCGGCTGTGACGCCGCCAACGGCCGCTACTTCCAGCTCTACACCGACGACCGCGGCGTCTGTCGGGTCTATGAGGTCTCGATCGGCGGTGGCGAGTTCAGGATCTGGCGCGACGGCGAGCCCTTCTCGCAGCGGTTCCACGGCAAGTTCTCGGACGACGGAAACAGGATCGACGCGCGCTGGGAGGCCGCGAAGGACGGCACCAACTGGGAGACCGACTTCGACCTGGTCTTCACGAAGGTCAGCTGAATGGCTGCTACGCCATTTACTTCTTCTTCTTCTTGCCCTTCTTCTTCTTGATGACCACTCGCACGTCGACCTTCGCCTGGTCCGCGAGCGCGGTGCCCGCCGCGATCGACTGGGAGCGGACGATCTTGGGGCCCTTCCGCTTCTTCTTCTTCTTCTTCTTGGCCTTCTTCTTCGTGACCGCGCCGAGCGCACAGCCGGCATCCGTCAGCGCCTGACTGGCCACGCCCAGCTTCTTCCCGGCGAGGTCGGGGACGAGGCAATAGCGAACCGTGGCGTTGTAGGCGAACTCGACGTTCGCGTTGAAGCTGGGTACGCGTGGTGAGCCGCCATCGGGCAGCACGGGCACCCACCCGGCACCCACATAGGTGGGGCTGTCCTGGACCAACCTCGCTCGATCGGTGGCGGTGCCGTTGTTGAAGCCGAGGACCTCGCCCGTCTTGATCGGCAGGTTGACCGTCTGCTCGGTCAAGCCACCGGTCGCGCTCACCGGCGGCCCGGTCCCTTCACCGATCGTCCCATTGCCGGACCCGAGCTTGAGCACGCGTAGCCGGAAGGGACCGCCGCTGAAGCCCTGCATTCGCCAGCTGATCACGGTCCCGTCGACGGGCGCAGCGATGTTCGGCCCGGAAACCATCGCCGAGGTGCCGACGTCGTTGGCCGTGGCGGTCGTGAAATTGGCGGTGAGCGGACTGCCCAGCGTGACCGTCGCCGCGCCCGCGCTCGCGGTGACTCCAAGGCAGATCCCTGCCGTGCCCGCAGCGGCCAGCGCAACCCATCTTCCCCTCATCTGCTCCTCCTCCTAACCTCCCTGTTCGGCTGAGGAATAGCAGAGCCAGGCCCGCCGCACTGCAACCCTGCCGACGACACATGTACTAAGTTTTCGGGTGCGAGACGCCTGGGGAGTGCGGATCGCGGTAAACGGGAACTGCGATCGCCGGCGGCAGCCGCCGGGGAGAGAAAGAGGTACTCACACATGCGTCTTCGCCATCTGACCATCGCCGGGGCGGTCGTCGCCTCGTCGCTTGCCCTCGCGCTCGTCGCCACGGGCGGCGCCTCCGGGGCGTCACTGCCCAACACGAAGGTGATCCCGGGGGCCTGCGCCCTCGACCTGCGTGCGAACCACTCCCACTGCGACCTCAACCTGATCGCCACGCTCAAGGGCAAGGCCAAGGCCGCCGCGGCTCCGACCGCCGGCTATGGCCCGGCCGACCTGCGGAGCGCGTACGCGCTGCCGTCGAGCGGGGGCTCCGGCCAGACGGTCGCGATCGTCGACGCCTTCGGCGACAACACCGCCGAGGCCGACATGAACACCTATCGCTCCAACTACGGCCTGCCGGCGTGCACCACGGCCAACGGCTGCTTCAAGAAGGTCAACCAGAACGGGGTCCAGGGCAGCTACCCGACCAACGACCAGGGCTGGGCGCTCGAGACGCAGCTGGACCTGGAGATGGTCTCGGCCACCTGCCCCGGCTGCAAGATCTTGCTGGTGGAGGCGACCTCCAACATCAGCGCCAACCTCTACGCGGCCGAGGACACCGCGGCCAGGCTCGGAGCCACCGAGATCTCCAACAGCTACGGCGGCGGCGAGTCGAGCTCCGAGACGAGCGACGACGCCCACTTCAACCACCCGGGCGCGGCGATCACCGTCTCCTCGGGCGACAGCGGGTTCGGCGTCGAGTACCCGGCGGCGTCGCGGTACGTGACCGCGGTCGGCGGCACCTCGCTCAGCCACGCGTCGAACGCGCGCGGCTGGACCGAGTCCGCCTGGAGCGGATCGGGCAGCGGTTGCTCGGCCTACGAGGCGAAGCCCGCCTGGCAGACCGACTCCGGCTGTGCCAAGCGCACGGTCGCGGATGTCTCAGCGGTCGCCGACCCGAACACCGGTGTTGCCGTCTACGACAGCAACTGCAACATCATCGGCCAGATCCTCGGCCAGTGCTTCAGCGGCTGGGGCGTGGTCGGCGGCACGAGCGCCTCGTCGCCGATCGTCGCAGGCGTCTACGCATTGGCCGGAAACGGCTCGACCGTGAACTACGGCTCGTTCCCCTACAGCCACACGTCATCGCTGTTCGACGTGACGTCGGGGAACAACGGCAGCTGCAGCCCGGCGTACCTGTGCATCTCGGGTGCCGGCTACGACGGGCCGACGGGCCTCGGAACCCCGAACGGGTCCGCCGCCTTCTAGCCGACGCGTTTCACGTTCACAGCTCCGACGTAAGAGGCGGGCCCCTTCGGGGGCCCGCCTCGTTTGGGGTGGCCGCGATGCTGTTCGCCAGGCGACGTCGGCTAGTCGCCGGCGCCCACTGGGACCGCGCCGCCAACCTCGACCGGCTCGCGCTCGATCTCGCCCTCGCGAACGAGCCAGAGCGAGAGCACCGCGCCGGTGAACGCGACGAGAGCGCCGAGCGTGAGTACGTCGTTGAAGCCCGCGAGGAAGCCCTCCCCCGCGGCGCTCACGACCGTGTGGCGAGCCTGCGGCGGGACCGCGACGGTCACCTGGTGCACCCCGCCCGACGACATCGCCTCCATCACCTGGCGCGGATGATCCCCGGCGGCGGTCGGCGTCCCCTGGGTCAGGTCGCGGACCTTGTCCGCACCATGGCCGATGAAGATCGCGCCCCAGACTGCGACGCCGACCGCGACTCCGACCTGACGGAACGTGTCGTTGATCCCGGCCGCCATCCCGCTTCGCTCCTTCGGCACCACGCTGAGAGCGACGTCGGCGATCACCGGGTTCAGCAACCCGACCCCGACGCCAGCCACCAGGAGGCCGGCGAGAAGCGTGGTCCAAGTGTCGCCCGCGTTGACCCCGGACATCAGCAGCAGGCCGATCCCCGCCAGCGCGAGCGCCCCGCTCATCAGCAGGCGCGCCGGGACCCTGGAGAGCAGGGCACCCGAGATCGGCGCCGCGAAGAAGCTCACGACGGTGATCGGCAGATACCGGAGCCCGGCCTGGAACGGCGAGAGACCCAGGTAGTTCTGCAGGTAGAGCGTGATGTAGAGGAAGAGGGCGAACATCGAGGCCGACACCGCGAACGCCGCGAGCTGGACACCGGTGAACGAGGGCCGCTTGAATAGCTCGAGCGGCAGCATCGGCTCGCTCACCCGGCGCTCGATGACGAAGAACGCAGCGAGCAGGACCGCGGCTCCGGCAAAGAGGGAGACGATCAGCGTGCTCCCCCAGCCCTCGTCGTTGCCGCGGACCAGCGCGAGAACGAGCATGAAGAGAGCGCCGCTGAAGGTCCCGACGCCTGCCCAATCGATCCGCGTGGCGTTGGGGTCGCGGCTCTCGCGCAGCTTCAGATAGGTGATCGCGATCGCCGCCAGGCCGATCGGGACGTTGAGATAGAAGATCGACTGCCATCCGAGCGAGTCCGTGAGCGCGCCGCCGATCAGCGGCCCGACGGCCACCGCGACGCCGATCGAGGCGCCGTAGATGCCCATCGCGGTCCCGCGCTCGCGGCCCGCCGGGAACTCCTGCGCCACCAGCGCGAGCGAGACCGCGAACATGATCGCCCCGCCGACGCCCTGGAGCGCGCGGGAGAGGTTGAGGAAGGTCGGGTCGGGCGAGAGCCCGCAGAGCAGCGAGGCGAGGGAGAAGATCCCGAGGCCCACGGCGAAGACCCGGCGGCGCCCGAGCCGGTCGGCGAGCGAGCCGGCGGTCAGGACCAGGGCGGCCAGGGTCAGCGCGTACGCGTCGATCACCCACTGAAGATCGGTGAAGCTGGCGCCGAGGTCGTCGCGAATCGACGGCAGCGCGACGTTGACGACGGTGATGTCGAGCAGCAACATGAAGGTCGCCGTCGTGACTGCCAGCAGGGTCCACCATTTACGAGCCATTACAAACCTCCTTCGGCGGTCACATCGACCGCGTTTCGTTCGTCACCACTTCGACGGACCAAGACGAAGGGATGTGACATGAACGATCAAGAGCTCCTCGCAAAACGCTTTGAGGACCACCGTACCTACCTGCACTCCGTGGCCTACCGGATGCTGGGCTCGACGGGCGAGGCCGACGATGCGGTGCAGGAGGCCTGGCTGCGGCTGAGCCGCTCCGACTCCGACGACGTCGACAACCTCCGCGCCTGGCTGACCACCGTGGTCGGCCGCGTCTCCCTGGACATGCTGCGCGCCCGAAAGTCTCGCCGCGAGGAGCCCGACGGGCCCGAGCACATCGAGCCGATCGTCAGCGAGGTGGCCGAGGAGCAACCGGCCGAGGAGGCCGAGCTGGCCGACTCCGTCGGGCTCGCCATGCTGGTGGTGCTCGAGAACCTCTCCCCCGCCGAGCGCGTCGCCTTCGTCCTGCACGACATGTTCGGCGTGCCGTTCAGCGAGATCAGCGAGATCGCCGGCCGAACACCGGACGCCGCTCGTCAACTTGCCAGTCGTGCGCGGCGGAGGGTTCGGGGCTCCGTGCCGCCGAGCGACCCCGATTTGGCCCAGCAGCGCCGGGTCGTGGAGGCTTTCCTGGCGGCCGCTCGCGCCGGTGACTTCGAAGCGTTGCTGGAGCTGCTCGATCCGAACGTCGTGCAGCGCATCCACACGGCCGAGGGCGACCCGCGGTGGGCGCCGCCGGCCGTCGGCGCCGAGAACGTGGCGAGGCGGGCCATGGCGCGCGGCCGCCCCTTCGCGCCGTACGGCCGCCCGGCCGTCGTCAATGGGAACATGGGCGTGGTCGTCGACATCGAGGGCAAGCGCATGGTCGTCGGTGCCCTGACGATCAGCAACGGGCGCATCACCACCATGGACATCTTCCTCGAGCCGATGACGCCCCCGGATTCGCCTGATTGAGTCCGATCCGTAACCCCGTCGCGGCTCCGGACGCTGGTGTTAGTGCATGGCGGAGCGAGGGAATACGGCACGCATGCGGGGACTTCCAGGGATCGCGGCGGGGGTGCTCATCGCCGCACTCGCGCTCGGGCTGACCGCAGCGGCGGGCGGCGCCGCGGTCGGGCCGACCGACCTTGCGGTGACCAAGGCCGACACGGCCGATCCGGTGACCGTCGGCGACACCTTCGGCTACGTGATCACGGCAAGGAACCTGGGCTTCGTGGACGACGCGGGGGACGTGAAAACCACCGACACGCTCCCGTCGCGGGTCTCCTACGTGTCCGCGACTCCCTCGAAGGGCAGCTGCAAGAAGTCGGGCCGCAAGGTGACCTGCGACCTCGGCCAGGTCAACGCCGGTTCCTCGGCGAGCGTCACGATCCTGGTCAAGGCGTCCAGGTCCGGGACGGCCTCAAACACGGCCTCGCTGACCAGCGCGGACGACACCAACGCGGCCAACAACGTCGACACCGAGACGACCGTGATCAACAAGAAGCCGCCCAAGCCCAAGAAGCCGAAGCCGAGCTGCGCGGCGCCGACGATCGTCGGCACGGCGGGCAACGACGTGCTGGTCGGCACCGATCGCAAGGACGCGATCCTGGGACTCAGAGGGAGCGACCGGATTTTCGCGGGCGGCGGCAATGACATCATCTGCGCCGGCGGCGGCGCCGATCTGGTCAACGGCGGGTCGGGCAGCGACCTGATCATCGGGGGCAACGGGCCGGACAAGCTGATCGGCAAGGACGGCCGCGACACGCTGAAGGGCAAGAACGGCCGCGACAAGCTGTTCGGCGGCAAGGGAGACGATCTGCTCAACGGCGGCAAGAAGCGCGACAAGTGCAAGGGCGGCCCGGGCCGCAACACGCTGATCCGCTGCCCGTAGCGCAACCTCCCGCTCAGCGCGAGTCCAATCTCCCCGGCGACCCGGGCCGTATCCCAGATGTGGCTGCCAGCCCTGCCCTTCGATCCCTCTGGCGGGGCTGGCGGCTGCCATCGTGGCGTAGCGTCTCCGCCTGACGTGAGCGAGGACAACTTCCGCAAGGCGCGCTGGTACGCGGTGCGGCCGGCGGCGAACCGCAAGCCGGCGACCTACCGCTGCCCGCTCTGCGGCGGCATGCTCCCCTCTCTCAGCCAGCACATGCTGGTGACGCCCGAGGGAGACAGCTCGCGCCGGCGCCACGCCCACTCCGCCTGCGTGATGGCCGCCCGCAAGCAGGGACGACTGCCGCTGCGCGAGGAGGTCGAGCCGCGTCCGCCGGGATTGCTCGCCAGGCTGTTCCGCCGGGGGTAGGCTCAGCGTCGAGATGGCGCTGAAGAAGATCGGTCTCGTCACCGCATCGGCGCTCTGCTCCGTCAACCTCTGGACGGGCGCGCCGCTGTTCGCGGTCTGGGTGGGCTCGAAGGTCCAGGGAAGCCTCAACAACCTCAGCATGGGCGCCGTCTTCTCGGTGATCGCGGTGCTGGCGGTGACGGTCTTCCTGCTCGCCATGGCCCTCACCTGGCTGAACGCGAAGTACGACGACGTCTCCGGCAGGCCGCCCGCGGCTCGGCACACCTCCCCCTGGCTGCGCAGCATGCGCGACGAGCGCGAGCACGACGTCCGCGAGAAGTACGGGATCAGCCCCGTCGAGCGGATGGTGGTGATCTGCGCGGTCGCCGGCGTGCTGGCGTTCGAGGCCTGGTTCTTCTTCTTCGCCGGCTCGTCACTGCCCAATGGATGAGCGCGCATCGATCGCGGCGCCCCGCCGGGTCACGTCGGCCGACCTTCCCGATCTGGCGAGGATGCTGGCGCGCGCGTTCCTCGAGGACCCCGTCGCTGTCTGGTCCTGCGGACCGGATCGCCTCCGGCCTCGTGTTCTGGAGCGGGTGTTCGGGATGCGCCTGCGGGACCTGCACGCCCACGGAGAGATCTGGGCCACCGACGACCTGCAGAGCGTCGCCGTCTGGGCCCCGCCCGATCAGTGGCACACCACGCCGCGGCAGGACCTCGCCCTTGTCTCCACCCTCCTCCATCCCCGGTTGGTGCTTCGAATGCCGATGGTGGTGCGAGGGCTGCTTCGAGTTCAGGGGATGCACCCCGAGAAGCCGCCGCACTGGTACCTGGCGATCCTCGGCACCGACCCGGCGGCTCAGGGGCGCGGCCTCGGCTCAGCGATGATGCAGCCGGTCCTCGAGGAATGCGACCGGGATGGGGTCGGCGCCTACCTGGAGTCCTCGAAGGAGCAGAACCTGGACTACTACGCGCGCCACGGCTTTCGCGTCACCGCGGAGAAGCGACTCCCGCGCGGGCCCCGCCTCTGGCCGATGTGGCGCGACGCGCGGTCCGGCTAGCTCTCCGCGACATCCCGGCGGAGGAAGACGAGCGCGGCCGCCGCCAGCGCCGGAAGCCCGTACAGGGCGCAGACCCAGAGAGAGCGCAGAATCGGGTCCCAGTCCGCGGGAGTGCGAAGCAGCCCCTGCCAGGCGTTGAACTGGGTGCTGAGCAGATACGGATGCAGCCCGCTCAGCCCGGGCAGGATGCCCACCAGCTGGACCAGGAGCGAGAACATCAGTGTCCCCACGATCGCCGCGCCGCTGTTTCGAAAGACCGTCGAGAGCAGCAAGCCGATGCAGGCGATCGCGAGGATGGGAAGCAGATAGACCAGCAGGCTCGCGCCGACCAGCTCCAGGCCCTTCGGCGCCGAGACGACGGTGCCCGAGAGTGTGGTCACGGGGTTGAACCCGGAGGCGAGGATCCCGGCTACCAGCGCGACCGCCCCGGCGATCGCGATCGCGAGGACCGCATAGGTCGCCGCCGCCAGCGCCTTGCCGGCGAAGATCTGGTGGCGCTCGACCGAGCGGGTGAGGATCATCTTCAGGGTCGCGTTGCGGTCCTCGGAGGCGACTATGTCGCCCGCGACCAGGGCCGTGATCAGCGGGAAGAGCCAGATCGAGCCGAACAGCAGCAGCACGAGAGGCACCGCGAGCCCCGTGTCGTGCACGTAGCGGCCGAAGGCGACGTCCCTGGGATGGCCGCCACCGGTCACCAGGGCGATCACGAAGATGATTGGGACCCCCGCGGCCGCACCGAGGCCGAGATAGGTCCGCTTCTGGGCGCGAAGCTTGCGCAGCTCCCAGCGGTAGACGGTCAGCACCCCCGGCTTCACGCCATCTCCTCGATCAGCTGCTCCGCGCTCGCCGCCGGCCCCGGGCCATCGCCCTCGGTGAGCTGGAAGAAGAGATCTTCGAGCGTCGCCTGGCGCGGCGTGAGCTCGAGGACCGGTGCGCCGGACTCCGCGAGGGCGATGGAGAGAGCCGCCACGGCGCTCTCGTCGGAGGCCTTGAAGATCAGCCCGCTCTCGGGTCCCGCGGCGACCTCCTCGACGCCGGGTTGAGCGAGGCAAACGTCCCGGGCTCGCCGGTCATCGGTGGTGCGAAGCCGGTAGCTGACCCCGGCCCTGCTCCGAAGCTCGGCGAGGGATCCCTCATATGCGACCCGGCCGCTCCTGATGATCGCGACCCGGTTGCAGAGCTCCTCGACCTCCATCATCTGGTGGCTGGAGAGGAGAACGGTGATCCCGCGCTCGCCGAGATCGCGGATCAGCATCCTCATGTCGCGCATCCCCGCCGGGTCGAGCCCGGTGGCCGGCTCGTCCAGGAGAAGCAGGCGAGGCTTGCGCAGCAGCGCCGATGCGATCCCGAGCCGCTGGCGCATGCCGTGGGAATAGCCCTTGACCTTGTCCTTGGCGCGTTCCCGCAGCTCGACGACCTCCAGGACCTCGTCGATCGTCGTATCGCCCTCGCCGTCCAGGGCGGCGCAGAGCCTCAGGTTGTCCCGCCCGCTCAGGTAGGGATAGAACGACGGGGCCTCGACGAAGCCCGCCACCCCGTCCAGCGCGGTGACGCTGATCTGCGGATCGCGACCGAACAGCCGCACCGTTCCCGCGCTGGGGCGGATCAACCCCAGCATCATCCGCAGCGAGGTCGTCTTGCCGGCCCCGTTCGGCCCGAGATAGCCGAAGACGTCTCCGCGATTGACGGTCAGGTCGACGTCATCGACCGCGGTGATCTCCCCGTATCGCTTGACCAGCCCCCGGACCTCAATCGGCGGAGACTCCGCCATCGGCTAGAGCGCTCGCGCGGCCGTCAGCACCGTGTCCGGGGGCGCCGAGGCGAGAACCGTGTACTCGACCCCGTTGCGCTGGAACCTCACCATGGTCCCGAGAGCCGTGTCGAGCTCCTCGCCCTGCGCTCCGTTGACCGACACCCGCGGGAGGGTCAGCTGACCGTGATCGCCGCTCGACGGGGATGAGCTCTGCGCCGGATCGGCGGGCCGCTCGACCACGGCGATTCCACCGAGGCCCCGCCCGTAGGTGACCAGCGCTCCGGCGTCCTTGCCGCTCTGGATGAGGCGGATCTCGTTCTGCGGCAGCCCGGCCAGGGTGTCCGGGGCGGCAATCGGGAAGGAGGTCTGCCGCTGAACCGCCCCCAGGCCGGTCACCGGCGCCGCCTCGCCCTGGCCGTCCTTCTGGCGCGCCGGCGGGCTCACGTTCGTGACTTGGGCACCGGGGGGCGGGCTGATGTCGAAGACCGACGACGGAACGGCGCCGAAGGAGATATCGGTGACCCTCAGCTCGATCACCGGCGAGCTGTCGCCCTTCGCGTAGACCGCGGCGCGCAGCGGCGTCCCGTGAACGGCATCCCAGGCGAGCTCGGCCCCGCCGAGGAGGCCTCCATCTCGCTTGGGCTCCACGCGGACCGAATACGCCGGCTGGCCCGCAACGTCGGTCGGCTCGGCACCGCTCACCGCGGCGTGCTCGGCCAGCCTCGCGATGCCCTTCTTGATCTGCGCCAGCGACGGTGGCTGCTCGTTCGCAGAGCTCCCCTTGTCCGCTCCGTCGTGACCGGCGGGAAGGGTGCCCTCGAAGGCCGTGTTGGACCCGGAGTCATAGACCCATGCCCGGTGACCATCCGAGAGCACCTGGCTGTCGCTGGTGGCCCCCTCGGAGTTCGCGTCCGCCTGCAGCTCGAGCCGGAGGTGTCCGTCGGAAGACGCCCAGAGCCGTCCGGAAGCTCCGCTGAGGATCGGATCCGCCCCCTGAACGTCGGAGCCGCTGATCAGGTGGTTGGTGAATTGGATCCGCGCGCTCACGCCCTCGATGCTGGGCGCCGTCAGGGCATCGTGTACGGCGATCGGCAGTGGCTCCGCCGGGGGCGTTGGCCCGCCGCCGCTCGCTGCCATCGCGATCGCGGTGGCGCCGATCCCGGCCGCCACGGTCGCCGCGCAGATCGCGAGCAGCCGCCGGGTCGAGATGCTGCGCAGGAACTTCATCAACACAAAGGTTACGCCCGCTCCTTAAGCGTTTTCTGACATCTCACCACGCGGTCATCGATCGCGGTGGGAGAGCCAGGCGGCCCAGCCGAAGAGCGCCACTGAGCCGAGAACCATCAAGGCGCTTCCCGCCAGGTAGCCGTGCATCAGCGTGCTGAGGGCGAACAGGGCGCAGATGAATCCACTCCACGCACTCAAACTCCAGATGGGTCGTCCGTGCATGACTCCCTCCATCGGATTTCCTTCAGCGTGCCCTCAGGGTCGACCCACAGGGTAAACGTCACGTGAAAGCTCCCTAAACGGGTCGATAGCCGCCGGTGGTGCTCGGTGACCCGCCACTGGAACCTCGAGGGCCCGGACCCGCGGTCGGACGTCCGTTAAGAGCGAATCGAGGTGACCGCGACCAGCTGCTCCAGGACCTCGGGCTTCGCGTCCCTGAGCACCTCGATCGAGGCGATCCGGTTCCGGCCCGCATGCTTGGCCTCGTAGAGGGCCTGATCCGCGGCGCCGAAGAGCGGCTCGAACGCGAGCTGGTCGCCGGTGGCGATTCCCACGCCCAATGACACGGTGATCTCCGTCCCGGAGGGCTTGGCCCTTTGGACCGCGATGCGCATCCGCTCGGCCAGCTCGCGCCCCTGGGCGAGATCGACACCCGGGATCACCGCCAGGAACTCCTCCCCTCCAAGCCGGTAGAAGAGCTCGAAGGTGCGCAGGCACTTGCGCATCTCATAGGCGGCCTCCCGCAGCACCGCGTCGCCGACCTCATGGCCGTAGGTGTCGTTGACCCGCTTGAAGTTGTCGAGGTCCGCGGCGATCATGCAGATCGGGGCTTGCTGCTGCTGCGCCTGTTGCTGGAGCTCCTCGAAGCGCGACAGCAGCGACTTGCGGTTGAGCAGGCCTGTGAGGGGGTCGAGCACGGACTCGTGGCGATGCTGCATCTCAGCGCCCTGGATCGCCAGGGCGATCGCGGCCACAGAGGCGGTGAGCGTGACGCTGACGATGCTCAAAGCCGGATGGGCGAAGAAGGCGCCGGCGTCGACCGTCAGACCGATGACGACGACCAGCAGCGCCTCGATCGCGACGCCGGCGGCGACGACCTGCGCGCGGAAGCGGACCGCCGACATCGCCACGGGGACGACCATCCAGGGGAGGATCGGACTGAGGGGCCCGCCGGTGACCGCAGCGGCCGCGGCGACGGCGAGCTCGATGCTGATCATGCCTCCCGCGGCGGCTCGCTCGGGATGCTCGACGCGGCGCATGGCCGGGTCGACGAATGCCAGGACGATTGCGGCGACCACGAAGATGGGGACGAGCCACCAGCTGAGGATCGGAGCGAGCACGAGGATGCCGACGCCGGCACAGGCGGCGCCGAAGATGCGCGCCTTGCGGACGCGGTCGCTCGTGTCGACTGCGCGCCTTCGGTCAAGCTCGGTGGGACAGAGCCAGGGCATGGCAGGTCGCGGCTAGTGCTGGATGGCGGGCGGTTTCCAGATGCCGAGAAACGCCATCACGCCCGGGACGATCAAACGCAGGTTGATGGCGGCTACGACGACGATGAGGGCTACCCAAACGCTCGACATACCTACATAGTCGGCCATCGTGGGGTGCACATTCATCCGTGCTAGCAACGTTGGACAACTTCGGGTTTCCCGCAAAGGGGCCATCCCGGCCCCGAAACCCCCCACTAATGACGATGGAGCCGGCGCGGTTCGAACGCGCGTCCTCGGTCACGAACGATCGGCTTCTACAGGTATAGCCGGCGCTTTGTTCTCGCCCTATGGCCTCCGCTGCCGGCGGGAGATGCCGTAGGGCCAAGTCCCTTTGATGTCCCCGGGCGGTCAGGACGAGCCGTCCGGGTGAGCCCGATTCTGATGCCGGTGATCCCACCCCTCGGGCTCGGGTGGGCCGACACACGCTGCTTAGGTTCTAGCTAAGCGGCGAGAGCGAACTCATGGTCCGCACGTATTGGTTTGGTCCCGGTGTTTAACGAGGCCTCCGGGAACCTCGACCTGCAACCTGATCGCACGGATGACCAAGTCGAATCCAATTTCGGCCCCGTGCTATGTCCCCCGGGATGGTAGCCGCGGGGCACTGGCGAGGTAGGTCGCCGCCATGTCCTTCTCGCCATGCTCCTCGGCGGCCTCACCGAGCTGGGAGCGGATCGCCTCGAGCATCGGCAGGTCGAGGTCGTGCCGCTGCGCCGCCTCGAGCACGAGGCCGGCGTCCTTCGCGGCGAGCCCGAGCTTGAAGGCGGGCTCGAAGCTGCGCTCGATCATCATCCTGCCCTTCGTCTGCGCATAGGCGTTGTCGATCGGGCCGCCGGAGATCGTCTCCAGGAACTGGGCGGGGTCGATGTCGATCCCCTCGGCAAAGGCGATCGTCTCCCCCAGCCCCTCCACCAGCGATAGCAGCCAGGAGTTGATCACCAGCTTCATCCGTGTCCCGATCCCGGCCTCCCCCAGCCAGACGGCCTTCTGGGCGATCGCGTCGAAGATCGGCCCGCAGTTCTCGCGGGCGTCCTCGGGTCCCGATGCGAGCACGGTCAGCTTGCCCTGTTCGGCCGGCTGCTTGGTGCCCACCACCGGGGCGTCGACCAGGACCAGACCGTGCCGGTCGGCCAGGGCCGCGCAGCGCTCCGTGCCCTCGATGCCGATCGTGCTCATCTGCAGCCAGGTCGCGCCCTCGCCGATGCCGGCCAGGACACCGTCGGAGCCCTCCATCGTGGAGGTGACCGCGTCCGCGTCGCTCAGGATCGTCAGGACCACGGAGGCCCCGGAGGCCGCCTCGGCGGCGGTGTCGGCGACCGCGATCCCGTCCTCGGCGAGCGCCTCGGCCTTCTCGCGCGACCTGTTCCACGCGCGTACCTGGAGCCCCGCGTTCGCGATGTTGCGGGCCATCGGCAGGCCCATCGTCCCGCCGGCTCCGATCACCGCGACTGTCTCGCTGGCGTTCATGCCCGGGGAAGCTACCCGTCCGGCGGGCAGCCCGAAACTCGAGCGCTAACAGCTCGCCGTGACGTAGCAGCGCAGCGCAGGCTCCTTCGAGACGTGTGGGTAGGTGGCGACGGTGACACCGACGTCCGCGACCGAGGAGGCCTCGTCCGTGGCGAAGGTCAACGGGTTGACGCCCGGCATCAGCAGCTGCCTGCAGAGCCCGGTGCCGATCAGCCGCAACGGGTCCGCGGGCCCCGGGTGGGTGAGCGCGTCGATCGCGATCGCGTAGGCGACCGGGTCATAGGTGCCGATCGCGAGGTGGTCGCTCACGTCGAGCGGGCAGATCTGCTGGATCGCCGTGTTCGTGATCTCGCCGCCCCCTCCGTGCAGCGAGCTGCCCTGTCCGGTGATGTTCGGGAAGACGACCTCGTCCAGGCGCGTGTAGGCAACCGTGTACGAGATCCCGGGGAAGGTCTCCTGGTAGGAGTTGAGCGCCTGGATGAAATCGGCCTTGTCCCGCTGCTGCCAGAACGCCGGCGCACAGCCGGGGATGCAGACCGGGTCCGCATCGAGGGTCCCGTGGTTGCTCGGCGAGAGGCCGATCTCGTCGTCGACCATCGTCCGCGTGTCGGGCCAGAACCGGAACGCCCAGCGCGGCACCATGCCGCCCTGGCTGTGGCCGATGATCGAGATCCTCCGGCCGGCGTGCGCGTGCATGGTCCGGATCGCGTTGACGACGTACTCCCCGGCGACCTGGATGTCGCCCATGCCGTTCCCGGGCAGGGCGACGACGCACCAGGGAATGCCGAGCTTGGTCAGCGCCGGCTCCCAGTTCCATGAGAAATCCGACTTGGGGCTGTAGGCGGTTCCGGGGACGAGCAGAACCGGACCCAGGTTGCCGGCCGCGAGGTTGCCCTTGCAGGTCAGCGCGGCATCGAGGTCGGCCTGGGGGACGCTCAGCGCGGGGCCGGGCTGGTCGGGCGGCTCGTAGGTGATCGCCTCGGCCGTCGCGGGCAGGAGCAGCGCCGCGCCGATCGCCACCAGGGTTGTCAGCGTCCTCTTCATCTCGCCCTCCTTGGCGCCGGTGCTAGTGGCCCTTCTTCTGCTTCGGGCAGCTCGCGGTCACGTAGCAGGCGAGTGGCGGCTCGGCCGTGATCTGGGGAGCGGTGGCGGTGTTGAACGCCAGGTCCGCCCCCGCGGAGGCGAGATCGGTCGCATAGGTGACGGGGTTGATCCCCGGCATCAGCGGCTGGGTGCAGACGCTCGAGGGGATGCGCGAAGGATCGGCGGGGCCGGGATGATCCAGAGCGTCGATCGCCAGGGCGTACGCGACGTTGTCCTGCGTGCCGATGGCCAGGTGCTCGGAGGGGTCCAGCGGGCAGATCTGCTGGATCGCCTCGTTGGTGATCTCTCCCCCTCCCCCATGCAGCGAGGAGCTACCCGAGTCATCGGAGTTCGGAGTCACGATCTCGTCGAAGTGGCTGTAGATCTCGGTGTAGGAGATCCCGGGGAAGGTCTCCTGATAGGAGTTGAGCGCCTGGATGAAGTCGGAGATGTCGCGCTGCTGCCAGTCGGCGGCCGCGCAGCTGAAGCTGCAGAGGGGATCCGCCCCGGTCGTCCCGTGATTGCTCGGAGCGAAGCCGATCTGGTCTTCCACCATCGCCCGCGTATCGGGCCAGAAGCGAAGCGGCCAGCGGGGCAGCATGCCCCCCTGGCTGTGGCCGATGATCGAGATCCTCCTGCCGGCGTCGGCGTACATGGTCCGGATCGCGTTGACCACGTACCCGCCCGAGACCTGGACGTCTCCGAGTGCGTTGCCCGGCAGCGTCACCGCGCACCACGGGATCCCCAGCTTGCTGAGGGCGGGCTCCCAGTTCCAGGAGAAGTTCGAGTGCGGATTGCTGCCGGTCCCGGGGACCAGCAGGACGGGGGCGCGGCCGGCGCCGGCGAGGTTGCCGGTGCACTCCAGGCTGGCATCGAGCTTGTCCTGGGGAACGCTCAACGCCGGCCCGGGCTGGTCCACCGGCGCATAGGTGATCGCCGCGGCCGAGGCAGGCACGAGCAGCGACGCGGCGGCGATCGCGCCGACGAGCCCTCTGCCCAGGAGCCCACTCCTCACGAACGCGACAGTACCAACTCCTTGGTATCGCTGAGACACCTCCCTCCCCCTGTCTCGCCAGGTTCCCTTAGGGCCGGTGAAGGCGCGGCGCTAGATTTGCACCGAGAGACATGGAGGCCCACCAGCGAACCGAGCTCGAGCCGATCCATCCCGGGTCCGGGCGTCGCGAAGGGCTGCTGAAGCGGATCGGGAGCGTCCTGGCCGCGATCGGCCTGGTCATCGCCAAGATCGGCGCCAAGGCGAAGCTACTGCTGGTGGCGCTGCCCGAAGCTGAAGATGTTCTCCACCTCGGCCTCGATGCTCGTCTCGATCGCCGCCTACCAGCTGATCTTCGGCTGGCTCTTCTCGATCGGCTTCGTGCTCCTGCTGCTCCTGCACGAGCTCGGGCACGTGTTCCAGCTCCGCCGGGAGGGGATCAAGGCCTCGGCGCCGATGTTCATCCCCTTCATGGGCGCCGTCATCTCCGCGAAGTCGATGGGCGACGACGCCGCCGCGGAGGCCCGCGTCGGGCTCGCCGGCCCGATCCTGGGATCCATCGCCACCTTGGTCCCGCTCGGGATCTGGCTCGCGACCGGCAGCGACTTCTGGCGCGCCCTCGCCTTCATCGGCTTCTTCCTCAACCTCTTCAACCTGGTCCCGGTCCTGCCGCTCGACGGCGGGCGGGCGATGGCCGCGCTGTCCCCATGGGTCTGGATCGTCGGCTTCGCCGGGCTCGTGGCCATGGCCTTCGTGTTCCCCAGCCCGATCCTGCTCATCATCCTTCTGCTCGGCGGCATGGAGACGTGGCGCCGCTGGAAGGCGCGGAATACCCCCGAGGGACGCGCCTACCACCGCATCCCGACGCGCACCCGCGTGCTGGTCGCGGGCACCTACCTGCTGCTGATCGCCGCGTTGGCGCTCGGCACGTCGGTGACGCACCTGCCGCGCGGCCTCTCGGACGTCTAGGGTTTCTAGAGCGCCAGCTTCGGCTTGACGTCCCGCAGGAACTGGCGCGGCATGCCGGGGACGTCGGCGAGGTCATCGACGGACTTGAAGCCCTGCTGGCGCTCGCGGTAGGTGATCACGCGGGTCGCCTGCGTCACAGAGAAGCCGATGTCGCGAAGCTGCTCGAAGGTGGCCTGGTTGAGGTTGGTCCGGTCGCCCACTTCGGTCTCGGGCTCCGGATCAGGCTTCGGCGCCGCGGCCTTCTCCTCGACCTTGGGCTTGGGCTCGCCTTCGACATCCTTGTCCTCCTCGACCTCCTGGCCGGGCCCCACGCCGAGGATCGCTCCGACGGTGCGGCCCAGGATGCCGCCCCGCTCCTCCTCGTCCTCGCCCTCGGCCGCTCCGACCGGCTCTGACGGATTCGGCGCGGCGGCCTCGGAGCTGCGCATCGAGACCACCCAATCGTCTCGGTCCGCGTCCGCTGACCTCGAATGCTCCTCGGCGGGTGCCGGGTTGCTTGGCGGCGCCGGCGGTGGTGGCTCCGGCGGTGTCTCCGGCGGCTGCACCGGCGAGGCGCCCAGCTCCTCGGCCGTCCGCATGCCGCTCGCGGCCGCGGTCTCCGCGGCCTGCGCCCTGCGCTCTGCCTCCTTGGCCCGCGCCTCGGCCGCGCTGACACGCTCCAGAACCTCGCGAAGCCTCTGCTCGCGCTCATCCTCCTCCAGCTTGAGCTGGGCGAGCCGCTCCGCGTCGGCCGCTCGCTGCTCGGCTTCCTGGGCCCGCAGCTCGATTGCCTCGAGTCGCTTGTAGGCATCCTCCATGGCCCGGTCGCGCTGCTCGCGCTCCGCCCGGAGCCGGCGCTCGGCCTCCTCCACGGCACCGGATAGGCGGCGGGTCTCGCCACCCAGCTTCTCCTCAACCTCCGCTCCGAGGCGCTCCTCGGCCTCGGCTCGCACCCGTTCCTCGGCCTCGCGTCGAGCCTGCTCGGACGCCTGTGCGACCCGGGCATCGGCGTCGCGGCGCGCCTGCTCGATGGCCTCGCGGGTCCGCTCCTCGACCTCCTGCCGGACCCGCTCGGACTCCTCGCGCGCGCGCTGCTCGCTTTCGCGGCGCAGGCGGTCGGCCTCCTCCCTGAGCTTCGCCTCCGTCTCCTCGCGGGCCTCCTCCTGGGCCTGCCGCCTGGCCTGATCGGCGGCCATCCTGATCAGCTGCTCGGTCTCCTCCTCGGCCCTCTTCACACGCTCCTCTGCGCTGCGCTCCAGCTCCTCCGCACGGCGCACGCGCTCGTCGGCCTCGCTTCGCACCTGCTCCTCCGCATCGGAGGCCGGGACCGCCGGTGGCGCAGCGGGCTCGCGCTCGGGCGGGGCGTCGTATGGCCGTGGCGGCGTGACGTCTGGCGGCAGCGCGGAGCCGGCCTCGACGGGCTTCTCGGGCTTCTCCGGCTCCTCGGGCTCCTCGGACTTCTCCGGCTCCTCGGGCTTCTCCGCACCCTCCCGAGCAAGGCGATCGATCTCCTCCTGGAGCGAGCCACCCTCGGCGGGCGGGGTGAGCTCGACGGGCTGCTTGGGCTCAGGCGGGCTCGGCGCCTCCGTAGTCCCGGATGCCGAGGCCGCCAGTTCCGCGCCCGACGCATCGGGGACGGGGGTCTCAGCGGACTCCTTCCCCTCCTCGGAAGATCTTCGGCCGAAGCCGGCGGGGGCGCTCTCCGGCTCGGGCGCGATCGGTGTGAGCGCCGTGTCATCCGGCGCCTCGCCCTCCGGGCCACTGCCCGGTGGCACCCACTGCGAGGGGGCGGGGGCGCTCGGCTCCTCGACCTGCTCCTCCACATCCTCCTCGGGCTCCTCGGATTCTCGGGCTCCTCGGGCTTCTCCGGCTCCTCGGGCTTCTCCGGCTCCTCGGACTTCTCGTCCTCGAGGCCGATCGGCACCTCCTCGAGGTCCTTCTTGCCCTTGTCCTCTTCCTCCGCCTTGGCCTGATTCGACGCGCCCTCGCCCAGGCCAAGCGCTGCGGCCAGCATCGTGGACTTCTCCTCCGCATCCGATGACGCCTCGACCTCGGCGCCGTCCTCCTTCGGCTCGGGCGGTGCCTCTCCCTTGCGCTCCGCCTTCCGGCGCGCCCGGTCCTCCTTGCGCTTCTGGCGCTCCTCGCGGCGGCGCTTGCGCTCCTCCTCCCAGGCCTTGCGATCCTGGTCCTCGGCGCGCCGCTTCTCGTCGGCGACTCGCTGGCGCTTCGCCTTGCGCTCCTCGCGCCGGCTCTTGCGGCTCGGCTTGCCCTTCTCGGCGCTCCCGACCTCGGCTGCCGGCTTGGCCTCAGGCTCGGCCTTGGCGTCGGGCTTGGCCTTAGCGTCGGGCTTGGTCTTTGCCTCAGTCTCGACCTTGGCGTCCGGTTTGGCCTTCGGCGCCGGCGCCTCCGCGACCCTGCCCTCGGCCTTGGCCTTCTTCTTGGCCCGGCGCGCGTCGCCGCGCGACACCTGTGCCCCGGATTCGCGGTCCTTGCGGCGCCGGCGACTGATCAGCAGCAGGAGGATCAGAAGCAGGATCACCGCGCCGGCGATGGCGTACGCCTCGGCAGGGTGGTCCTGAAAGAAGTCGGAGACCTTGTTGGTATCGATTGCAGCAAGCATCGACGTGCACAATCGTTGCACGGGACTTCGGTTCTCGTGCAGCAGCCTTTGCCCTGCTGCCGGTCGCTTTCTTGCCTCTAGTGCCCCGTCCGGGAACGTTCGCCAGGAAATAACGCAGCCCAGGTGCCTCCAGGCGAGGACGCAGGGAGTCGGAATACCAGCGCTATTCGGACGACTGACGACGAAGCCTGGTGGTGATCTGGGCCAGTCATTTCCGGTGAAACGTTTCTGGGCGGGGCACTAGTTGAGGCGCTGCTTGAAATCGCGCTCGACCTCGCGGCGCAGATCCCGGTCGGCGATCTCGCGCCGCCGGTCGCGGCCCTCCTTGCCCTTCGCCAGGGCGAGCTCCACCTTGGCCCTCGGGCCCTTGAAGTAGATCCGAGTGGGGACCAGCGTCAGCCCGCGTTCGGCGGTCTTGCCGATCAGCCGCTCGATCTCCCGGCGGTGGAGGAGAAGCTTCCGGGGCCTGTCCGGGTCGTGGTTCTGGTCGGAGGCCGGGAGGTACGGCGGGATGTGAGCGCCGCGCATCCAGACCTCGCCCCTGTCCACCACCGCGTAGGCCTCGTTGAGCTGGGCCTTGCCTTCGCGGAGCGACTTCACCTCGCTGCCCTGCAGCTCGATCCCCGCCTCCATCCTCTCCAGCACCTGGAACTTGTGCCGGGCGCGCCGGTTGGTGGCGACGTCCCCGCTCACCGGGGTCCTGGGGTCCTTTCCCTTCTTCGCCATCACCGCCGCTCCCTCCGGTGGGGCGCTTTATTCGGGTATGCGACGAGCAAAGCGCCCCGCACTAGGAATCCTCGACCGGCAGCAGGTCCACGCGTCCCCGGGGGGCATCGACCCGGTCGACGGTGATCGTCGCCGGATCCCCCATCCGAATGGCCGCTCCGCCGCGCAGGCCCGACAGCATGGTCTCGGTTGCATCGAGCTCGTAGCGCTCCCGCCCCCCGATCCGGCGGGCGGGAAGGAATCCCTCATAGACGTCGGCCAGCGTTCCGCCGAACCGGACGAAGCAGCCGGCGCCCACCACTCCGGAGACCTCTCCCTCGAAGCGAGTATCGGGTCCTCGCTCGAACAGCTCCCGCTGGAGCAGGAAGGAGGCGCAGACCGAATCGGCATCGCGTTCGGTCCGGGTTGCGTCGCGCTCGCGCTCCGAGCAATGGGCGCCGAGCTCGGCGAGGCCCTCGGCCCGGGGCGCCTCCTCCCCCGCCCCGATGGCCGAAAGCAGAGCGCGGTGGGCGATCAGGTCCGGGTACCTTCGGATCGGGGAGGTGAAATGCGCATAGGCGGAGCTCCCCAGGCCGGCGTGGCCGAGGTTGCGGTCGGTGTAATGAGCCGGTTTCAGCGAGCGGAGCACAAGCGATGTATACGCCTCGCGGCCATGGCCGCGGCGCTTGGCCTCGCGAGCGACGAGGCGGCTCGCCTCCCCGGCGAGCTCGCCCGCCTGCTGCGGGGAGATCCGGTCGGGCAGGGCGGGCGTGGGCAGATCGAGGGCTGCGAGCTGCTCGATCAGCCGGCCGATGCGATCGGGATCCGGCTGCTCGTGCACCCGGTAGAGCGCCGGAATGCGACGGCGCTCGAGCAGCTCGGCCACCCGCTCGTTGGTGAGGATCATCAGATGCTCGATCAACTCGTGCGCCTCGGTCTGCGGCACCGAGTGGGCTCCCGTCACCTGGCCGTCCTCGAAGCGGAACTCCGGCTCGAAGCTCTCCACCTCGAGCGAGGAGCGCGGGCGCCGGCCCGCGAGGGTCGCGGCGGCCTCCCTGGCGAGCTTGAGAGGGTCCGCGATCGATTGCGGCGCCTTCGTGCGCCCGGCGAAGATCTCATCGAGCTGCTCGTAGTTCAGCCGGACGTCCGACCGGATCAGGCTGCGGTAGAAGCTCGTCGTGAGGGGCTCGCCCGCCTCCGAGAGCTCAATCTCGGTGGTGACCGCGAGCCGATCCCTCTCCGGAGCGAGGCTGCAGGCGTCGCTCGAGAGCGCATGCGGCAGCATCGGCGCGACCAGGCCCGGCACGTAGGTCGAGTTCGCTCGCCGGTGGGCCTCCTTCTCGACGGCGCTCCCCGGCCGGACGTGGGCGGCCACGTCCGCGATGTGAATCCAGAGGCGCACACCGTTATCGGTCCTCGAGGCCGAGACGGCGTCGTCGAAGTCGTGCGCGCTTGCGGGGTCCACCGTGAACGTCGGGAGCTCTCGGAGGTCACGGCGGTCGACGTTCAGGGCCGCGGCCCTCGCCGAGGCGTCCGCGGCCTCCTCCTCGATCCGCTTGGAGAAGCCCGTCCGCACTTCCCTGTCCTCGAGCATCGCCTCGATCACATCCGACGCCAGCTTGGGATCGCCGAGCTCGCGGACGACCCGCGCGCGGCCGCGCCCCTGACCAAGCTCCACGAGCGCCATCCGCCCGGGCTTCGCGGCCCGGCGTCCGCCGCCGAGCTCGATCTGCTCGCCCCGCTCGAACAGGAGCTCGCCGACCAGGAACCGGCCGCGCTTGGAGACTAGGACTACGCGCTTCAGAGCTGTTGACCCAGCACCTGAAGTGCGCGCTGCAGCCCCTCGTCCGGCTTGGTCGAGGGAATGTCCTTCGCCTTCACCTGGGGGGTGATGCCGGTGCCATTGATCGATGTCCCATTGCGGGTCAGATACTCCCCCACCGTCAGATCGAGCGCGCCGTGGTTCTTCAGCGGGATCACCTCCTGGAAGGTGCCCTTGCCGAACGAGGTCGTGCCGACGACCTTCGCGATCCCTGACTGCTCCAGCGCGGCGGTGACGATCTCGGAGGCGGATGCGGTGTCCCCGTTGATCAGCACGACCACCGGGTGGCGCGGCAGGGCATCGCCGGTCGCGTCGAAGGTCCGGGTGTGCTGGGTGCGCCCGTGAGTGGAGACGATCTCGCCCTGCGGGACGAAGATGCTCGAGACGAGCACGGCCTCGGTGAGCAGGCCGCCGCCGTTCCCTCGCAGGTCGAGCACGATGCCCTGGGCTCCCTGCGAATAGAGATTCTCGATCTCCTTGCGCAGCTCCGCGTGGGCGCCCGGGAAGAACCCGGCGAGGCGCGCGTAGCCGACCTTGACGCCGTGGACCTCCTCGATCCGTCCGGTGACCTGCGGGATGCTCACCTCGCGCCGGGTGAGCGTGACGTCCCGGCTGCTCCCATCCTTGCTTGCGACGGTCAGCATCACCTTGGTTCCCTCCGGCCCCCTGATCCGGCCGGTGACCGCGTCCGCGTCCTTGCCCGCGATCGAACTCCCGTTGACGGCCGTGATCACGTCGCCGGGCTGGAGCCCGGCTTCCTTCGCCGGGGTGTGCTTGTAGACCGTTGCCACGCGGAGCCCGCGGTCGACCTCGTTGACGCCGACCCCGATGCCGGAGAGATGCGAGCCCTGTTCGAACTGGGAGTAGTCCGACGGGGTGAAGTAGTGGGAGAAGCGGTCGTGGTAGCGCTTCTTGATGTGGTCGATGATCGACCCGATCGACGCGTTCTCCAGGTCGTTGTTGTCGACCGTGTGGAAGTAGTCGTCGTGGATTACGTCGATCGCCTGGGCGGTCGCGTCCTGGCTCTTGTTGCCGAAGACGTCGTTGACTCCGTTGCGGAGCGCGTCCACCTGTCCGCCGGCGACGATGCCGACGACGAAGGCGATCGCGACCAGCGCCGCGACTGCGAGTTTGGAGCGGGTCAAATCCGGAGGAAGCGACGCAGCGTCAGGCCGCTGCCCATCGCCGACACGCCCATGGCCACGCACACCAGGACGAGCGCGAGGTTGGCGAAGCCGATCGTATGCCCCGAGTTGATCAGGTTGAAGTTGTTGGCGAGCGGATCCACGATCACCTGCTTGCCGAGGAAGAGGAAGCCTATTGCGATCGCGGCTCCGATCAGCCCGCAGACCAGCCCCTCCGCCATAAAGGGCCAGCGGATGAACCAGTTCGTCGCGCCGACGAGACGCATGACCTCGACCTCGCGGCGCCGCGCGTAGATGGAGAGGCGGATCGTGTTCGCGACCAGCAGGAGCGAGGCGACGAGCAGCAGCGCGGCGACCACTCCGAGGACCCAGCGAATCGCCGTGGTCGCGCCGCTGATCTTGCTGGCGTCATCGCGCGAGTCGCCGATGTCCGAGATCAGCGGGCTGATCGGCGCCGGCTGGCCGTTGGCACCGGGCGGAGTGATCGCCGCGCGGATGCTCGGAAGGTTGGAGAGGTCATCAGGGGCGACGCTGAACGACGCCGGCAGCGGGTTGTGCGAGCCCGGAAGCTGAGCCGTGATGTCCTGGCGGTTGTCCTGCTTGAGCCGCTGACTGAGAATGCCCAGGGCCGCGTCCTTGGAGACGAAGGTCACCTGCTTGACGTGGGGGATCGCCGCCAGCGTCGTCTTGAGGGCGTCGACCTGATCCGCGGGCGCCTGCTGACCGTTGACGTCGTTGATGAAGATGCGCAGCCCGACCTGGTCGCGCACCTGGTTGGTCTTGCCGTTGGTCGTCTGCAGGACGGGGATCAGCACGCCGAGCAGGAGCACGGTGATGCAGACCGTGACGATCGACGCCAGGCCGGGGGCCGCGCTGCGCCGGAGCGCGCGCATCCCTTCACCGATGAAGAAGAAAACTCGCCCCATGGAAGCCCCTAGTAGCGGGTCTCCTCGTCCTCGACGCCCATCTCCTCGCGAAGCCGCAGCGCGAACTCGCGGGTGGACTCGTCGTCGGCGGTGTAGGTGCCGGCGGCCTGGTCGCGGATCACATGACCGTCCTGCAGGGCGATCACTCGACGGCGCATCTTGTCGACCATCTCGCGGTCATGGGTGACGACGACGACGGTGGTGCCGGTCCGGTTGATCCGGTAGAGCACCTGCATGATCCCGATGGACGTGTTGGGATCGAGGTTCCCGGTCGGCTCATCCGCCAGGAGCAGCGGAGGGTGGTTGACGAACGCGCGGGCGACGGAGAGGCGCTGCTGCTCGCCGCCGGAGAGCTGGTCGGGGAAGTTCTTGACCTTGTCGGCGAGGCCGACGAGACGGAGCGCGTCGGGCACCTTGCGCCGGATCTCCGACCGGGAGGCCCCGATCACCTGGAGGGCGTACGCGACGTTGTCGTAGACGTTGCGGCTCGGCAGAAGCTTGTAGTCCTGGAAGACGGTGCCGATCCGGCGCCGCAGCTGGGGCACCTTCTTGTCCGAGAGCGACGCGATGTCACGGCCGGCGATCAGCACCTCGCCCTCGGTCGGCTGGAGCTCGCGGATCAGCGTCTTGATCAGGGTCGTCTTGCCGCAGCCGGTCGGCCCGACGAGGAAGACGAACTCGCCTCGGTCGACGCGCAGGCTGACGCGCTCGAGGCCGACGTGCCCACCCGGATAGACCTTGGTGACCTTGCGCATCTCGACGATCGGCGGACGGGCCCGCTGCTCCGTGAGGTGCTCCGGGCGGCGCGCGGGCTTCGTCGGGCGCGTGCGAAGGACTTCGGATGTCTGTCGTCTTGCCATAGATGAAGCGTGGTGCCGGGAAGCGCAACCCCCGCCGAGCCGCCCAGCGAGGCACAGGGTAGGGAACCCTCTAAAGCGCAGCGCAAGTTCCCGTTCGCCCTGCAACACCGCACCCCGCCCTTTGTCGCGCGGGCAGCCGGCGGAGCGCCCGGAGCAGTTTGCCGTGGGTCGTCAGTAGGTGATGAAGCGGCGGCGGGACCGCGTGGCGTCTACGCGACCCCGCCAGCCGCTTTCTCGCACCCCGGTGGCGTCCGATGACACCGGAGATACGTCTTCGCCCCGGTCATCCCCCGGATTGCGGCGCGCCGCCTCATCAAGACGCCTGGGCGGCTCTGAAGTGGATCGCTGGTCGGGGTTGGGTGAATTCATGGGTCGGATTGATCCTCCGCCGGCCCATGTCGCCCCCTGACGACTGTTCCTGCGCAAATAGCGGGAAAGCCCGATTCGAAAGCTCGATCTCGCGGCTACCCGGTTCTTTTATTCGTGCGTCAGCCGAACTAGAATAGCCGAAGGCTTTCGGAGGAGCGAGAAGATCGGCGCCAAGGGCGTCGGCCGCGCCTCCAGGACAGAGCTTGGAGGCACGTCCTGCACGGGGCAGGATCGGATTTCCTCGGCAAGCAAGGACCGGCAGAACCGAGGCTTACTTCGTGAACAGCATCCACGCCGAGCGGATTTCGGAACTTCAAGTCTCCCTGCCCCATGGGAGTTGCGCACCACAAGGGGATGGCGCGTTGAGGCGAGCGGGTGGAGCGGCCTAGCGGGGCCGCTCCCCCCCGCCATCCCGGGGGGAGCATCGAGGGCGAGGCCGCCGACGGTCAACTGCTCGCCGTGCGGGTCGAGGCGTCCGGTGACGGCGCGTCAGTCGTCACCCTCGCCGGGGAGCTCGACCTGAGCACCATTCCGAGGATCGAGAGCCAGCTCCTGGTACTGGTTCGATCCAACGGTGGGCTGGTGGTTGACCTCACCCGGCTGAGCTTCATCGACTCGTCCGGGATCGGGTTGCTGATCAAGGCCTTTCGCGAGGTTGATGGCGGAGGGAGGCTGCACACCGTGGTCGCTCCGGGCTCCCAGGTCGAGCGGGTGTTCCAGATCGCCGGGATCGATCGGGCCCTGCCCCTGTTCGCGGAGCGAGCCCGGGCCCTCGACGCCCTGAACGGAGCGGCGAGGGACTAGGGGCGATCGCCGTCGACCCGTGCGGGGTCGTCGCCGTCGACCTGCGAGTCCGGCTTGCCCTCGGCGGGCGCGGCGGGATCCTTCTCCTCGAGGGGCTCCAGCACGAACACCTCCACGGCCAGGTCCGGGTCGACGTGGATCGAGCTCGTGTAGGCGATCACCGTGCGGCCGGTCGCCTCCTCGACGACGCGGCGGAACTCATCCTGCATCGCGAGCTGGAAGCTGCGGCGCATCTGGTAGACGGACTCGACCTGCCCGGTATCGAGGAGCGTTCGCTCAACCGTGGTGAAGCCGCCCCGCAGTATGGAGACGACCGTGTCGCCGACCAGGTGGGTCTTGGCCTTCGTCGGGCCCTTCCCGTAGTAGCGGGAGTGAAGCTGGACGAGGCCGGTCGAGATCTGCGCAAGGGTCTCTCCCCTCGCCGATCCGGGCGGTGCTCCATGCGGGGTTACGGCAAACCTCCAAACGTCGTTTGCCGCCCCTCTTCTTAAGCGAGTTGCGCGAAGGGAAGAGTTGCGGGAAGACCCAACGTGCGCGCGGCATCCTAGAGGTCAGAGTCGAGAGCAGCAACACCACGCCGCCACGCTCAGCGTACTCCTATCCGAAGGCCGAAACGCAAACAGCGCATGAAACGGGCCGGGGAAGGATATGCTCTGTGCGGTCTGCGTCAGGCGGAGTCATCTCTACGCCGGTCGAGGGCGACATAGGTAGGTGATTGGACGGTCCGCGTCATTCACGGGCAGTCGGCCGGACAATCGCCCAAGAACAAACGACTGGAGATGGGATGACTCCCGACCAATCTCAAGGGCCTGCGGATCCGAGCGATCCTCGCGATCGCGCCCAGGATCCCTCCGCCGGTGAGGTGCGCGATGAGATCGCGCTGGAGATCCGGCGGATCCACGAGGAGTCCTACGGCCGGGGAGCGGCGCTCGCCGAGACTCACATCTCGGACGACTGGGTGATCGTGGTGCTCGACCAGCTGGAGCTGCTGCCGAACGAGCAGTTCCTCGTCGACAAGGGCAAGCGCGAAACCGTCACGCACGTCCGCCACCAGTATCAGCTGGCGATCCAGGACACCTTCCGGGCCGCGGTCGAGCGGGCGACCGGGCGCAGGGTGGTCGGCTTCGCCAGCACGACCTCGGTCGGCGACGAGCGCTTCATGGTCGAGATCTTCAAGCTGGGCTAGGACCAGGGCCGCCCTGGATGGGCGGGTGCTGCACGATCGGCTTCTTCAGCAGGGCCTCGCGAGCCAGGTCGGCGATGCCGCTGGCGGTGAGGCCGAAGTGCTCCATGCAGGCCTCCGCGGTTCCGGAGACGCCGAACTCGTCCTGCATGCCCAGCGCGAAGACCGGGACCGGGTGCTGCTCGGCGGCCACCTGGCGGATCGCGTCGCCGAGGCCACCGACCACGCGGTGCTCCTCGGCGGTCACCGCCAGGCCGGTCTTGGCGAGGGATCGGAGCACGCTCTGCGAGTCGATCGGCTTGATGATCGAGACGTTGACCACCTCGGCCTCCACCCCGTCCTCTCGCTCCAGGGTCTCCGCGGCCTCGAGCCCGCGCCAGACCATGTGGCCGCAGACGAAGATCGAGATGTCCTTGCCCTCGCGGAGCACGTCGACGCCGCCGCCGAGCGTCTCCGGGATCTCGCTGTAGACGATCGGCGTCTTGGGCCGGCCAAAGCGCATGTAGAGCGGGCCGTCGAAGCGCTCGTAGGAATCGATCACCGCGGCGTAGGCCTGGTTGTAGTCCGCGGGGACGATGACCTGCATCTTGGGCATGGCCCGCATCAGCGCGATGTCCTCGATCATCTGGTGCGAGGCGCCGTCCTCACCGAGTGAGACGCCGCCGTGCGAGGCGCCGATCCGGACCTTGAGCCCGTTGTGGGCGATGCCCAGGCGCACCTGGTCGTAGGAGCGCGAGGTTGCGAAGATCGCGAAGGTCGAGGCGTAGGGGACCTTGCCGCTGGCGGCGAGGCCGGTGGAAATCGACATCATGTTCGCCTCGGCGGCGCCGATGTTGAAGAACCGCTCGGGGAACTGCTTGCCGAACTTCATCGACTGAGTGGAGACCGCCAGGTCGGCGTCGAGGGCGACGACCTCGGGGTAGGCCTCGCCTAGGGCAACCAGCGCGTCGCCGTAGGCCTGCCGTGTCGCGATCGACTCGGTCTGCGGCTCAGCCGCGTCGATCAGCCCGCTCGCCATCAGGACCCGCCCGCCAATCCCTTGGTCTGTTGCTGGTAGGTCGCCTCGAGCTCCTCCATGGCCTGCTCGGCCTGCTCCTGGCTCGGTGCCTTGCCGTGGAAGCCGAAGCGGTCCTCCATGAAGGAGACCCCGCGGCCCTTCTTGGTCTGGCAGACGATCGCGGCCGGGCGGCCGATGGTGCGGCTGCGTTCCAGCGACTCGACGATCGCGCCCATGTCGTGGCCGTCGATCTCCACCGCGTCCCAGCCGAAGGCCTCGAACTTGGCGCGGACGTCGCCGGTGTCCATGACCTCCTCGGTCGTACCGTCGGTCTGGAGGTGGTTGTAGTCGACGATCGCGGTCAGGTTCGGGAGGCCGAAGTGAGCGGCCGACATGGCTCCCTCCCAGCTCTGTCCCTCCTGGCAGTCGCCGTCCGACATCAGCGTGAAGACCTGGGCGTCATCGTCGAGGCCGTCGAGTCGCAGGGCCAGGCAGATCCCCACGCTCATCGAGAGGCCCTGGCCGAGGGATCCGGTGGAGACCTCGATCCCCGGCGTCCGGGTCATGTCGGGGTGGCCCTGGAGGTGAGAGCCGATCTGGCGCAGGCCCATCAGGTCGTCGGCGGGGAAGTAGCCGTGCTCGGCGAGCGCCGCGTACTGGATCGGAGCCGCGTGGCCCTTGGAGAGGACGAAGCGGTCGCGTTCCGGCCATTTCGGGTTGGAGGGGTCGTGGCGCAGGACCCTGTAATAGAGGGCGGTGACGACGTCGGCGGAGGAGAGGGAGCTGTCGAGGTGGCCGGCCTTGGCGACCGCGACCATCCGCACGCAATGCATCCGCAGCACGGTCGCGTCCCGCTCGAGCTCGGCCACCGAGGGCTTGCCTCCCGCCTTGCTGGAGGGCTCCGGAGTGGGATCTGGGACGGGCTTCAGGTGCGCCATCGATGGCTCAGCTTGCGCCTGGTCGTACGGAAGGGCCTTGGGCTGCGGCTTGCTCAAGACCGGGCGGCGAGGGTAGCAGCGGGCAGCACGTGGATGGAGCCTATGAATCGCGGCCGACGGAACCCTGTCGCGAACTAGCCTCCCGTCCATGAGGCTCGGAGCGATCGTGACCGCGGCCGTGGCGCTGATCCTCGCCGGGTGCGGCGGGTCGGGCGGCGGGAACGGCGGGAAAACGGAGAAGGCCGCCGGCACCACAACCGCCCGCCGCGCGACTTCGAGCAACGGGGAGGTCACCAGCCGGCTCCCGCCCGGTGCGGTGGGACCGGTGGACACCGCGGAGGAAGCCGCCGAGGGTCCCGCCGCCGGCGAAGCGAGCCCGGAGGCGGCGGCCAGCGGGCCGCGCTCGACCGGCGACCTGCCGGAGGCCGCCGGCGCCGCCGTGACGGCAGCCGTGCGGAACTACGTCGCCGCGCTCGACCGCCACCGGGCGGCGCGGGTCTGCGCGCTGATCGTCAGGGGCGGAGTGGATCTGAGCGACCTGCCGAAGCACCGCGAGGGCTGCCGCTCCTCATTGCGTGCCTCGATCGGCGTTCGCCCGGCAGCTGGCGGGCCGGCCTGGCGGAGCACCGAAGTGGTCGAGGTGAAGCCCGAGGCGCTCGGGAGCGACCGCGCCCGGGTGACGACCACGGTCACCCACCATTTCGCGGACCGCAAGTACGTCTCCGTCGAGGACGACGTGATCTACCTGCAGAGGGTCGGCGGTCGCTGGCTGCTCGCCAAGCCGAGCGCGACCCTCTACCGCGCGGTCGGCTACGCGCAGCCGCCGCTCCGGGCGTTCGCCCCGCCGGCCCGTTGGTAGTCAGAAGCGGTGATTGCCGCCGCCCCGCGGGCCGCGCTCGCGCAAGGGCTTCGGGCGACGGCGGCTCACGCCGACGATGGTGGCGTCGGCGTTGCTCGCGTTCGGGTGGAGGATCGTCACGTAGCCCAGCGACTCGGTCAGAGCGTCGGACCAGAGGGTGCCTGCCGCGCGCTTCAACGTGAACAGGATGCGACCCGCGCCATGACGGTGGCGACCCCGAACCATCAGCCTGCTGCGCCGGGCGTCGCTCCGCACGTAGGCGAAGGAGTGCCCGCTGACCGCGGGGTCGAAGAGCAGGAGCCTGCTCGAGCGAACCAATGCCCGGTGCTTGTGGGTGCCCATCACCCACTGGACGACGCGGCTGCCGCGTGGAGTTGCGATCGCGTACAGGAGGATGCTCCCGTCGACGGCGGGCGGGCTGAGCTGCGAGGCGCCGCCCTCGCTCACCAGCAGAAAGGGCGGCCCCGGTGACGACGGGTTTGCGATGTAGCGGATGTAGATGCCGTCGCCTCCACCCGCCGGAGCCCGATAGGCGAGCCAGGAGTCCGAGACGGCGATCGAGTCGGCGCCCGGAGCATCGACCTTTGCGATCAGCCCGAGCGTGTTCCGGTCCAGCAGGAGCACCGAGTTGCCGCCCACCGTCGCGACATAGCGCCCACCGATCGCCGGATGCTTGCCGAGCAGAGCCACCTCGCGGCCGCCACGACTGATCACCGCCGGCCCACCGAGCCGCTGGAGGAGGAGGGCATCCGCCGTGGCCGCCGGGTCGGTGGCGTGCGGCACCTCGGTGCCGCTCGCTCCGGCGCTGCCGGGGGCGACGATCAGCGCGACCGCGGCGACCAGCAGGGCGGCCGCGTCGCCGCGTCGCAGCCCCATGTAGACGCTTTCCCGCTCGCACATGAGCTCGGTCGCGCGGATGCCCGTCGCGCTGCCCGCGAGCGGCGCGAGGACGACGATCGGGATAGCCCTCCCGATCCCGAAGGCGGCGCCCAGCAGCAGGCCGAGCGCGGGGTCGCCGATCGCCAGGCTGACTCCCGCCAGGGCCCAGACGCCGAAGGAGAGGACGAAGGTGGTGAATCCGACGCCGAGCAGTACTCCGTAGAGGGCGGCCGCCACCGGCATGGGCATCACCCGCCGCCAGTGCTCGGGCAGCTGGCGGCGGATCTGGGGCACGATCCTCGTCCCCCGCACCTCCAGCGCGGCCGCCAGCAGGGCGATCGCGGCAGCCGCGACATAGGCCGCACGGCCCCCGGCGCCGTGCAGGAGCTCGCCGAGCCAGGCGAGCGAGCCGAAGGTGAGCAGCCCGCCCGCGATCGCGCCTGGGAGGAACGTGGCGCAGGCGGCCGCCGTGATTCGCCGGCCGCCGGTATGGCCTGTCGGCCCGATCGTGTCGATCGCCGAGAGCCCGCAGGGAGAGAAGGTGCCCGTGGCGCCCACCAGGAGCGCGGCCGCCGCGAGGGCCACTTCCACGGCGGATGACATCAGCAGGGGACCTTGGTGTCGTAGTACTGGACGCAGAACACCTTGCGGCCTCCGTAGCAGTAGCCGGCGAGCGCGGCATCGCCGTTGATCCGCGTGTTGTGATGGGCGCAGCAATCGCGGAGCTGCCGGACCTTGCCGCCGCAGCAGCGATACCACGAGCCGTCGTTGTGGGGCCTGAAGCCGTAGATGTCCCCAGCCCGGTCGCAGAGCCGGGTGCGCGGGGCCGGTGGCAGCGGCCGTCCCTCCGCGTCGCGCAGGAGCTCTCCGCTCCCATCGACCGGCTGCCCGAGGGCGTTGACGGGCCGGCCGATGTCGTCGATCGGCTGCCCGTCGCTCGCGCGCAGGGGAAACCCGCGCGAGTCGATCCGGGGCAGGCCGGTCGGATGCGGGCACGAGCCGGTTGTGAAGGTATGGCCGCAGAAGTGGAAGGCCTCGCTGTCTCCCGGCTCGATCAGGGAGCCGACGGTGCGGGCCGCGGTCAGGGCTACCAGCGCGCCGCCGATCCGCGCCAGGAAGCCGCGCCGCGAGCTGTCTCGCGCCAGCGAGTCGGTGAATCGATCGAGGTGCTCAGGCACGTCGCCGCTCGGCAGTGGCCAGCACGCTCTCCAGCTGGGCGAGGTTGTTGAAGGTCCCCTTGGCCAGGACGGTCCCCAGGTCGTCCAGGGCGATCGCGAACGGGCTTCCGGGTATCCCGAGGTCGTGCCAGAGCCCGGCGTCGGCCACCTCGTCGAAGACGCCGACCGCGACATGTGGGTCCTTGCCGACGTTCTCGATCGCCGGCGTCAGGGTCTGGCAGAGGTGGCAGCCCTCGGAGCTGAAGACCGCGAGGCCCAGCCTCTCCGTGCCCGTCGCGAGCCGCGCGGCGAGAGCGTCCGATCGCGAACCGACCTCCGGGCCCTCCCCGGCTATCTCCAGGGCCCCCTGCGTGCCGAGCCGCAGCCGCAGCATGCCGACCTCGCGTGCGAGCGCGAGAACCGCGACCGCGAGGACGGCGCACGCCGCCAGCGCCACCCCGACGGCTATGCCGAGCCAGCCGTCAGTGCCCAGGTCGATCGAGTCGACCAGCGGGATCAGCGCGAAGCCCGCCGCCAGCCCGAGGTTGCGAAGCACCCCGAACCAGGAGATCTTGGAGCGCGGGCCGAAGCAGGCGCACGGGCTGCCGGCGCGCCCGCGGAGGATCGCCCCGGCGGTGAGGGCGGCGAAGAGCAGCATCAGAGCTGCTGCCGCGTAGGCGGCCGAGTCGGAGCCGAGCACGACCGCGACCGCCAGCGCCAGCTCGATTGCGATCAGCCCCGCCCAGGCGAGCGGCCTCAGTGGGCCGCCGGCGAAGCCGAAGCTGTCCATCGAAGCGATGCTGGCCCGCGGCGATATGAGCTTCGCGAGCGCAGCGCCCGCGAGCACGACCCCCAGCGCGACGCGCAAAATGATTTCCACGATCCCTCCACCCGCAACCTACCACCAGGGTGGGCGGGTGCCCCTTCAGGTCACGCCCGGGCGCGCGCCTTGGCCTTGACCTTCTTGACGCAGCGCCGCCGCTTCTTCTTCTTGTGGATGCGCTTGCACTTCTTCAGCGCCTTGGCGGAATTGAACGGCGCCTTGGCGGAGTTGAACGACTGGGCTTCCCCCGATGCCGCCGAGCTGGTCCCGCCCGAGCTGCTCCCGGTCCCGCAGGGCTGCGCGCCGGAGCCGAAAATCGCTTCGTCGGCGAGGCCGTTCCTCGATTCAAGGCTGCAGACATCCGACTCGATCAACGGGTGCATGGTGGACCCGGCGACGCGGGTATAGACGCCTGGCGCGTTGGCCTCGGCGCAACCATCGCCCCAGCCCGTGATCCCGACGAGCCGGTAGCCACCGCCTGCCACCGGCGCTTGCAGCGGTCCGCCGCTGTCCCCGTTGCAGGTGTCCACCCCGCCGCTGAGAAACCCTGCGCAGACCATGGTGCGCGCTTCAAATGCCGCACCGTAGACGCTGTTCGATCCACAGCTTGAATCGGCGATGATCGGCACCTTTGCTGCGCGAAGGTTGTCAGAGGTGCTGCAACCGAGCAGGAAATTCGGTTCCTGGGTGCACCCCCAGCCGCTGATGTCGGCCATGACGCCCGGCGCCCAGAGGCTCGACTCGTTTGAGCCGGCGATCTGGATGCGGTGCCGGCTTGAGGGCTGCGAGAGGACGAGGTAGCCGACGTCGAATCTCGGGACCCCCTCCCCGAGGTAATCCGGGTCGTAGTTCGCCCGATAGGAGACTGCTTTCACGTGAGCCTCCACCCCCTCGGCGGAGTCGGAAAGCGTCGTGCGTCCCAGCACGACATCGACGTCGCTCGGGTCCAGCTGGCTGCCGTTATCGGGGTCCGTGTCGTAGATGCAGTGGGCCGCCGTGATCACAATCCGAGAGGTGAGCAGCGACCCGCCGCAGAACTGTCGGTCATGCGCGTCGCCGCTCAACTTGCTTGGACTGATCACAAGCGCCGCCTGCCACGGGTACTGCGAGATCGAGGCTGTCGAGCCGCCGACGATCTTCGGCTGGACATCGGCGCTCGCGGCTGCGGGCACCAGCAGCCCCAGGGCCGCAAGCGCGCCCAGCAGGACGAATCGAGGGCGCCTCCGCATCCCGGAGATTGTGTCGGTTCGGGCTGAAAAAGGTGTAAGTGGCTACCCGATCGCGACCATGCGCTCGATCGGCAGCGTGGCGCGCTCGGCGATCTCGGGCGGGACCTTGACCTCGTAGCGGCCCTCCCGCAGCGAGTCGCGGACCTTCGGCAGCGTGATCATCTTCATGTACTTGCAGAAGGCCATCCGGTTCGCCTCGATCAGCTTCGCCTGAGGCGCCGCCTGCTGGAGCGGGTAGAGCATCCCGTTCTCGGTGGCGACGATGTACTCGCCGTCCGGATGCTGCTCCATGTAGTTGAGCATCCCGCCGGTGGAGAGCATCTGGACGCCGTCGGGATCGATGTCGCCCGAGGCGACGTACTCCATCGCCTGGGTGGCGCAGCCGCACTCGGGGTGGATCAGGAACTCTGCGTTCGGGTGCTCGTCGCGGACCGTCTTGATGTCGGTTGGGCGGATGCCGGCGTGGACGTGGCACTCGCCGTCCCAGATGTGGAAGCGAGCGCGCCGCTCCGGGTCCTCCTTGATCCCGGTCTCGCGCTCGACGAACGCGCCGAGCCACATGTCGGGACCGAAGAGGATCTCCGTGTCGGGGCCGTGCTCGCGGAGGATGTGCTCGACGACCGCGACCGCGTTGCCGGAGGTGCAGCAGTAGTCGGTCTCGGCCTTGACCTCGGCCGAGGTGTTCACGTACATGACGACGACCGCGCCCGGGTGCTCGGCCTTCCAGGCGCGGAGCTGGTCGGCGTTGATCGACTCCGACAGCGAGCAGCCGGCGCCGAGGTCGGCGATCAGGACGGTCTTGTCGGGACAGAGGACCGAGGCGGTCTCCGCCATGAAGTGGACGCCGCAGAACTCGATCACCTCCGCGTCGGCTTTCGCCGCCTGGCGAGAGAGGCCGAGCGAGTCGCCGACGAAGTCGGCCACGTCCTGCAGCTCGGGCAGCTGGTAGTTGTGGGCGAGGATCACGGCGTCGCGCTCAGCGGCGAGTGCGCGGACCTCGTCGCTCAGGGTCGCGATCTCCTCCTCGCTCAGCTTGGCGGGAAGCTCGTTGACGGTAGGTAGCTCAAGCATGGAAGCCAGCCTTCCTCGTGGACCTTATGTTCGCCGCCCCGGCCTCTTCGGAACGAGACCTCGAGGTCGGCGAATGAACTGACTAAAGATTAGCGCGCCCCTACCCTTGGCCTCATGCCCGAGCTGCCCGAGGTGGAGATCACGGCGCGCCGCCTGAGCACTGCGCTCGACGATGCGGAGGTGGAGTCCGCCCTCGCCCCCGGCGTGGCGACTCTCAAGACGTTCGAGCCCAGCCTGGATTCGCTGACCGGGGCCCGGATCGAGGGGGTCCGCCGGATCGGCAAGATGCTCGCGGTCGACTTCTCCCCCGCCGACGGCGCCGGTCCACTCACCCTCTTGATTCACCTGATGTCGGCGGGGCGGTTGCAGCTCTTCGACAAGCGCGCCTCGCTCAAGGACCGCCGCTCCCGTCTGCTGATCCGGATCACCGATGGCCGAGAGCTGCGCCTGCGCGAATTCGGCACCAAGCAGGCGGCGTGGGCGAAGCTCCTGCGCCGGGACGAGGTCGCCGAAGACGAGATGGTGTCGACGCTGGGCCCCGACGCCTGGCCCGCCCCGCCGCTGGAGCAACTCCGCGAGGCGATCGACGAGCCCCGGCATCTCCATCCCCTGCTGCGCCACCAGCGCGACATCGCCGGCATCGGCCGCTCCTGGGTCGACGAGATCCTCTGGGAGGCGAAGCTCTCTCCCTTCAAGAAGGGATCGGAGCTGCGCGGCGAGGAGGTCAAGGCCATTCACGACGCCCTGCACGTCCTCGGCGACGCGATCGACCACTACGAGGTGGTGATCGGCGATCAGATCCCGGACAAGATGCCGATGCCGCTCCAGGTCCACCGCCGCGAGGGCGAGCCGTGCCCCCGCTGCGGCACGACGATCGAGGCCGTCTTCTTCTCCGAGCACCAGATGAACTACTGCCCGGAGGAGCAGACGGGCGGCCGCGTGCTCAAGGACCGGCGCCTGTCGCGTCTCTTGAAGTAGCTACCGGCCCGTGACCTGGCGGACGACGCCTCGCCCGATCGTCAGCGGGTGGGTGACCAGGGTCTGGAGCCGGCCGGTGAGGCTGAGCGGGTCGCGGGCGATCCCGAGCTGGCGCAGGACCGTCGTCTGGTCGAAGTAGACGCGCTCGCAGACGAGGTCGTCCCCCTCGAAGACGAAGATCGCCAGGATCGGCAGCTCGAACTCGCGGCCAGTCGGAGGCAGGCTCCGCAGCGGGCCTTTGTGGGTGCCGCGGACGACGGCCTCCACGAGCACCGCGTCGTCGGCGTGGTGCAGGGCCAGCAGCTCGTTGCGCTGGTCGGGGAAGGCGCGGCGGGTGTCGTCGTAGTAGCCCTGCACCTCGTCGGTGCCGTCGTAGACCTCGCCGGTGGCGATCAGCTCGTAGCGCGGGTGACCGAAGGTGTCGAGCGTGGCGTCGAACTCGTGGCGGTTCTCGGAGTCCATGTGCTCCCGGACGATCTCCTCGCGCTTCTTCCTGGATGCCGCAGTCGGCGCCATGACTATCTCCCGATGACCCGGCGGACGACGCCGCGCGAGATCGTCAGTGGGTGGGTGGCGGCGGTCTCGAGGCGGCCGGTGAGGCTGGCGGCGTCCCGCGCGATCCCGAGCTGCTGCAGCACGGTCGCCGTGTCGTAGTAGACCCGCTCGCCGACCAGGGCATCGCCCTCGAAGACGAAGATCGCGAGAAACTGCTGTTCGAAGCGGCGGCCGGTGGGCGGTAGGCCGCGGAACGGCCCGGTGTGGGTGCCGCGGGCAACTGCCTCCATCAGGACGGCGTCGTCGGCGGTATGAAGCGCGACGATCTCGATCTCCTGGTCGGGGAAGGCCCGATCGAGCTCGCGCCAGTGGGCCATCACCTCCTCCGCGCCGTCGTAGACCTCGTTGGTCGCGACGTACTCGTAGCGAGGGTGCTGGAACGTCGCCAGCGCGGTCTCGTAGTCGGCCGCGTTCTCGGCCTCGACGTGCTTGCGAACGAGCTCCTCGCGCCTGGTCGAAGCGGTGTCGAGGATGGCCATCGCCCGACTCTATATCTCCAGGATCAGGTTGAGGTCGAGGCTCGCCGCCGAGTGCGTGAGCGCCCCGACCGAGACGAAATCGACCCCGGTTGCAGCGATTTCGGCGACGGTCTCGAGCGTGACGCCGCCCGAGGCCTCGAGCTCCGGCCCATTCGAGCCGCGCGCCGCTGCGACCGCCTCTCGCAGCTCGGCCGGGCTCATGTTGTCGAGCAGAAGACGGTCAGCGCCCGCCTCCGCCCCCTGGCGGACCTCGTCGAGATCGCGGCACTCGACCTCGATCGGCAGATCCGGCTGCGCCTCACGGGCGCGCCGGACCGCCTCCCCCACTCCACCGGACAGGGCCGCGTGGTTCTCCTTGATCAGGATCGCGTCGTAGAGGCCCATCCGGTGGTTGGTGCCGCCGCCCGCGGCCACGGCAGCTTTCTCCAGCGCCCGGAGCCCAGGCGTGGTCTTGCGCGTGTCGAGGATCCGAGCGCCGGAGCCCTCGATCTCCCGGACGAATCGCGCCGTCAGCGTGGCGACGCCCGAGAGATGGCCGAGCAGGTTGAGGGCGGTGCGCTCGGCCGCGAGCAGGGCCCGCGCCGATCCCATGGCGCGCGCGACCTCGGCCGGGACGTCGTCCCGCCACTCGGCTTCGGGGGCGACGCCCTCGAGCTCCGCGGCTCCGGCCTGCCGGAAGACCTCGGCCGCGACGTCGAGGCCGAAGAGCACCCCCGGGGCCTTCTGCGTGATCGTCGCGCGCCCGGTGGCGTCCTCGGGAACAACCGCCTCGGCGGTGACGTCGCCGGAGCCGAGGTCCTCGAGCAGGGCCCTGGCGACGAGCTCACGCGTGTCGGCCTGTATTTCCACCTGGAGGGCACAGTCTCACGAAACGCCGGTATGCGACGTTTTATGGGCGGATGTCGAATGAATCGCTTCCACCCTTCCAAGCGCTGCTCGATGAGCACGGCTCCGACGTGCTCGGCTACCTCGTGGCCACCGTCGGCCCGCATGACGCCGAGGACGTCTTCCAGGAGACCTTCATCGCCGCGCTCCGCGCCTATGAGGGGCTCGAGCACGCCCGCAACCTCCACTCGTGGCTGCTCACCATCGCTCACAACAAGGCGATCGACCATCACCGAGCGCGCGGCCGGCGCGCCGTCCCGGCAGGCGACGCCGAGGAGGTCGCGGGCTCAGTCGCCAGCTCGAACTCGAGGCCCGATGAGGTCGTCGGTGGCCGCGATCCCGAGCTCTGGCGCGCCGTCAGCACGCTCCCGCCGAAGCAGCGCAGCGCCGTCGTCCTCCGCTACGCCACCGACATGTCTTATTCCAAGATCGCGCAGGCCATGGACAGCTCAGAGGCTGCCGCTCGCCGCAACGTCCACGAGGGCCTGCAGAAGCTCAGAGGTGAATTCGCATGAACCCGCTGTCCGACAGGCAACTCGAGAAGATGCTCCGTAACGCGCCAACAGGCGGCGACCTCGACCGCGCGGTCAAGGGAGTCCTCGCCCGCGCCGAGCGCGACGGGCTGGTCGACGTGGCCTACGCGCCGGTCGACTCGCCCTTCGGCAAGCTGCTCGTCGCCCGCACCGACCGAGGCGTCGTCAGGCTGGCGCTGCCGAAACACCGCGGGAACCAGCAGAACGAGGACGAGGTCCTCGAGGATCTGGCGCGGTACGTCTCGCCACGGGTGCTCAAGTCGCCGCAGCGCCTGGACGAGGAGCGCCGCGAGCTGGAGGAGTATTTCGAGGGCAAGCGCGATCACTTCGACGTCCCCGTCGACTGGGAGCTGACCCCGCCCGGGTTCCGCAATCGAGCCCTGCACGCGGTCGCGCGGATTCCCTACGGCGAGACCCGGACCTATGCCCAGATCGCGAAGCAGGCGGGCAACCCGCGAGCGTTCCGCGCCGCCGGCACCGCGTGCGGCCGCAACGCGATCCCGCTGATCGTCCCCTGCCACCGAGTCCTCCAGTCGGGCGGCGGCGTCGGCAACTACGGCGGCGGCCCCGAGATGAAGCGGGCGCTGCTTGACCTCGAGGGCGCGCTCTAGGTCAACGAAATGCGTCGGCGTGCGCCTCGGCCCACTGCTCGAAGCTGCGCGGCTCCCGGCCGGTGACCTGCTCGACGGTCGGGTGGACCGTGGTCTCGTCGACCGTCCCCTCGGAGAAGAACTCGAAGAACGCGTCCACGTACTCCTTCGGCATCTGCCCCTCCATCTCCGCGCGCGCCTCGGCGTCGGTCTGGGCCTCGAAGCGCAGGTCCCTGCCGGCGAACTTGGCGAGGATCGCCACCTGCTCGGCAGGCCGCAGGGCCTCCGGGCCGCTGAGGCGGTAGGCCTGGCCCTCGTGCTCGCCGGTGGTCAGCGACCGGGCGGCCACGGCGCCGAGATCGTCCGGATCGATGGTGGAGATCGCGACATCGCCGAACGGCCCGCGGATCAGGTTTCCCTCCTCGAGCTGGGGTAGCCAGCGGTAGGCGTTGGACATGAAGCTGTTGGGCCGCAGGAACGTCCAGGGCAGCCCCGACTCGCTGACGGCCCGCTCGGAGAGGATGTGGTACCTCGCCACCGCGTTCTCGAGGTCGCCGGTCGGGGCGGCGCTGCTCGAGAGCAGGACGACCCGCTCGACGCCGGCGTCCCGCATCAGCGCCAGAGATCGGTCGATGCCCTCGTAGCCGCTCAGCAGGAAGACGGCGCTCACCCCCTCGAGGTGCTCGCACACGTTCTCAGGATCGTTGAGGTCACCCGTCGCAGGCTCGACGCCGTCGGGCAGCTTCGACTCCGAGCCGGGCTTCACCAGACCGCGCGCCTCGGCGCCGACCCCCAGCAGCCCGTTGATCACGCCGCCGCCCGCGTTGCCCGTCGCTCCCGTGACCAGGATCACGCCGGGAACACCGCCATCGTCGCGGTGAAGCCGTGCAGGAAGTTGCGGCCGCCGACAGGGCCGATCTCTCCGGCGCAGAAGAAGCCGGCGGTCGGCGCGCCCAGGGAGTCCTCGACCGCGGCGGCGTCGTGGTCGGGCAGATCGAACATGTGGGAGCCCCGCCCGTTGCAGGTGAAGAGCAGGGCGCCCGCGGCCCCGTCGGATCCGAGCGCCTGTGCCTGAGCGCGCAGGGCCTCGCGAAGGTCCTTGTCGGCGGAGGCGGCATCGCGGACGTGGAGGCGCACGGTCTGGCCGACTCGAACCGGCTCTCCGATCGCGATCGCGCCGGACTCGCGGTCTGCGCCGATGATCGGCCTGACCAGGAAATCGCCGCGCTCGTACTCGGGCTGGTTCTCGTCGATCACCATTCCGATCAGCACCCCCGAGGCCACCAGCTCGCGCTCGTGCTCGGGGAGCGCGGCGATCACCTCGCCCAGCCGCTCCATCGCCGGCTTCCCGGCGAGCTGGCCGATCACGTTTGCCTCGGCGCGCGTGATCGCCATCTCGGGGCCCACCGGCCCCGCGCCCTGCGAGACGCAGGGCAGCACCTGCGCTCCTCGCAGCCGCAGCGCGACCGCGCCGTCGGTATGGACCTCGCCGTCGCGCAGGAGGACGGCGCCGCCGGCGAACGAGGCACTGGCCAGCCCACCGAGCACCGGCACGTGGGGGCGGGAGCGCTCCAGCGCTCCGAGCAACTCCTCGGGCGGAAAGCTGAACGGGTCGCAGAGCGCCAGCAGCGACTCGTCCGCGACCTGCTCGTCGGCCCTCTCGCTGAGCGACTCCGGCAATCCGAGCAGGCGGAACCCCTCTCCGTCGCGCTCGGCGGTCAGGTGCATCGTCTCGAGCTCCGCGCCGGGCAGGGATGCGGCCCAGACGACGACCCCGGGCGTGTCCTCGAGCTCCCGGCCACCGGCCAGGGTCCCGCCCGCTCCGCAGCCGATCAGCGTCGCCGGCTCGAGGCGCTCGTGCACCTCGGAGAGCAGCCACTTGGCCATGCCGAGGTGCTGGCCCGACGCGAAGACCACGGCAAGGTCGCACGGTGGATCGAGCCCGGCGCGGGCGCGATCGGCGGCCTGGGCCGCCGCCTCGACCGTGTCGAAGCTCTCCGACGCCCCGACCGAGGCCCGGACCGTCGACGTCTTCGCCGGACCCACGCTAAGAACCGGACGAGGCCGCGAAGTTCAGGTACTCGCGGACGAAGGCGTCGATGTCCCCGTCGAGCACCCGCTGAGTGTCCCCCACCTCGAAGTTGGTGCGGTGGTCCTTCACTCGCTGGTCGGGGTGCAGGAAGTAGCTGCGGATCTGCGAGCCCCATTCCGCCGACTTCTGCTCACCGCGCTCCTTGGCGAGCTCCTCGGCCCGCTCCAGCTCCTTCCGCTCGACCAGCCGCGAGCGCAGGATCTGCATCGCCGTCGCCCTGTTCTGGATCTGCGAGCGCTCGTTCTGGGACTGCGCGACGATCCCCGTCGGGTTGTGGGTCACCCGGACGGCCGAGTCGGTCTTGTTGACGTGCTGGCCGCCGGCTCCCGAGGCCCGGTAGGTGTCCACGCGGATGTCGGCGTCGTCGATCTCCACGTCGACGTCGCCCTCGACCAGCGGCGCGACCTCCACCTGGGCGAAGCTCGTGTGCCTGCGGGCGGACGAGTCGAACGGCGAGATCCGGATCAGCCGGTGGACGCCGCGCTCGGCGGCGAAGAGCCCGTAGGCGTTCTCGCCGCGCACCACGAACGTCGAGGACTTGAGGCCTGCCTCCTCCCCGGGGGACGCCTCCTTCATATCCACCTTGAAGCCGCGGCGCTCGGCCCAGCGCAGGTACATGCGCAACAGCATCTCGGCCCAATCCTGCGAGTCGGTGCCGCCGGCTCCGGCGTTCACCGTGACCACCGCGTCGCCGGCGTCGTAGCGGCCGGAGAAGAGCCGCTCCTCCTCGAGCTCGGCGAGTCGCCGCTCAACCGAGGAGAGCTGGCCCGAGAGCTCCTTGGCCATCTCCTCGTCCTCGGCGGCGAGCTCCGCCAGCTCCTCGAGGTCATCGACGTCGCCGCTCAGCGACCGGAAGCCCCGCAGCCGCTTCTGCGTCCGCGCATGCTGCGCCGAGATCTCCGCGGCTTTGGCCTGGTCGTCCCAGAAGCCGGGCCGCTGCATCTCCCCCTCCAGCCGATCGATCTCCTCACTCAGCGCCTGCGGGTCAAAGGTAATCCGAGAGCAGCTTGAGCTGCCCCCGTATCTCTGCGAGGCGCGCGGAGATTCCCTCCTTTGGAATTGTCTCGGCCATAGGTCTGCGGGTTTACACCTACAGGGTATTCCGGAGCGTCCTCTACCGTGTGGCGCGGAAGAGCGATCTCGGGAGAACGGAATCTCCAGGAGGACAAGTCCGGTGAGCTGGATCCTGCGGAAACTCGCCCGTGGATTGCCCCCGCTGCCCACGATCGGCGGCCGGGCCCTCGCGACCCGCGTCGCGGGAGTGATGCTGGTCGGCGGCGCCATCCTGATCGCGGTCACCGTCGCGCTGCCTCCGGCCGCGCAGGGATCGGACCTGCTGATCCTGGGCTATGGCGTGATCGCAGCGCTCTGCGGCGGGCTCATGCTTTCCAGGCGTCGAGTGAGCGAGCCCTGGCTCGGGCTGGCTGCGGCGCTGGGCACCGCGGTGATCACGCTCGCCACCCTCGAGGGCGGCCACATGACGGGCACCGAGGACAACGAGGTCCTCTTCCTCTGGGTGTCCCTGTTCGCGTTCTGGTTCTTCGACCTGCGCCACGCACTGCTCCAGCTCGGCCTGATCGGAGCGGCCGACGCGGTCCTGCTGATCGATCAGCACCCGACCTTCGCGGACGGAGTCACCCGCTGGCTGGTCCTGATCGCGACCCTTCTCGTCACCGGCCTGCTGATGGCCTGGATCCGCCGATCGCTCGAGCGCGAGCGGGAGGAGACCGCCCATCTCGCAGTGGTTGCCGAGCGAATGCGGATCGCGCGCGACCTGCATGACGCCGCGGGCCACGGCGTCACCGCCGTCTCGCTACAGGCCGCCACCGGCATTCGCGCCATCGACGACGGCGGGGACGTCGAGGAGGCCCGCGCAACGCTGGAGGAGATCAAGCGAACCTCCCGGATAGCGCTCGAGGACATGCGCAAGCTGCTCGGGCTGCTTCGCCCGGCCGACGCCGCCTACCCGGAGCGCGACCGGGTCAGCCTCTCCCACCTGAACGACATGATCGACGAGTGCCGCGCCGCCGGCCTCACGGTGACCGTTGAGACGTCGGGCGACCGCCTGGACCTGCCGCCGATCCTCGACCAGACCGCCTACCGGATCATCCAGGAGGCGCTCACCAACGTCCTCAAGCATGCGGGACGGGGGGCGGCGGCGACGGTCGGGCTCAGCTTCGACCCGACGAGCGTCGAGCTCGAGGTCACTGACGACGGGCCGGGAACAATCGGACGCGTCTCGGTCGGGACACGTCGCGGACTGATCGGGATGCGTGAGCGGGTGGAGCTCTTCGGCGGCCGCTTCTCAGCGGCGCCGATGGAGGGCGGCGGCTTCCGCGTGTTCGCCCGGCTGCCGCTGGGCAACCCGCTCGAGAACGTCAGCCTGCGGAACTAGATGATTGATTCCACGGCGCCGTCCGTCTGGCGGCGGGCGTGGCCGAGCAGATCGAGGACGCAGGGCGAAGCCTTTGGTGGTGCCAAAGGCGAGCCCGAGGACGAAGAGATGCGAAGCGCCACGGCCGTCGCCAGCGCGGGCGTGGTCGTGGGATCAATCATCTAGGCGCCTACCCGGGGCGCCGTCGCGCTGATGATCCAGGTCGAGGCGGGCGCGCTGACCCGGTCCGGGCCCGCATAGTCGGAGAGCACCTCTCGGATCTCCGCCTCCAGCTGCGGGCGGATCTCGTCCGCATCGGCGCCGTTGACCCTGATGATCTCGGCCGCCGGTCCCAGCGCCATGTTGAACCGGACGGCATGGTCGAGGTCGTTGCCGAGCTTGAGCGGCAGATCGCACCGCGTGAAGGTCGCCTGCTCGAAGCCGGCGATCTGCAGCTGCTCGCTGACCGTGTCGGCGTTCTGCATCGAGAAGGGGCCGGGGCCGCAGGTGGGCTCGTCCGATTCGTCCGGCTCCTCGAGGTACTTCTCCACGACCTGCTCGGCCCGGTGAACCCAGGGGTTGTCCAGCTTGCGCCGCCAGACGACCGCGACCAGGCGGCCGCCGGGCCTGAGGGCGCCACGAATGTTCCGCAGGGCCTGGACCGGGTTGGCGAAGAACATGACGCCCATGCGCGAGAAGGCGTAGTCGAAAGTCCCCGGCAGCTCCATCACCTGAACGTCCCCGGCGAGGAAGTCGACGTTCTCGGCGCCGGCCTCGTTGGCCTCCTCGATCGATGCCCGAACGAAAGGATCCGCCACGTCCACGCCCACGGCCTCGCCCTCGGGTCCGATCAGCGTGGCGAGCTGCTGGGTGGTGTCGCCGAAGCCGCAGCCGATGTCCAGCACCCGGTCGCCGGTCCTCGGAGGATGGAGCTCGATGGCGGCGTCACCGTGCAGCTGAAGGCTGTCGACGATCAGCTCGCGGAACTCGACGAAGCGATCAAAGAGCACGCCGCTCCAGGCCTCGGTCGCCTCCTCGTTCTCGGGCGCTACAGCGGTCGCCGGGACCGTCTCCCCATTCCCCAGAGTCGCCTTCTCCACAGGGCCATGGTACGCCGACTCGCGCGGCTGTTACATATGCGGGATGCTCCCGCTCGCCGCTGCAGCGCTCATCGTCGTCGCCGCGGTTGCCGGCACCTCACCGGCACCCGCCTCGAAGGCCCCCGGCCCCTACCGAGCGGCGATCCACATCTCGGGGAAGATCGGCGCGCGCCCGGCGGCGAGCCGCGGAGAGACTCGGGCCCAGGACTACGTCGCCTCGCAGTTCCGGAACGCCGGGCTCACGGTCTCCAGCGACAAGTTCGCGGTCCCCGGAAAGGGGACCTCGCGGAACGTCGTCGGCGAGCTCGACCGCCCGGGGACCTGCCTGCAGATCCTGATCGCCCATGTCGACAGCGGTCCCGACGGGCCCGGCGCCAATGACAACGCCTCGGGCGTCGGGGTCCTGGTGGCGCTGGCGAGCCGGCTGCGGAGCCTCGACCCGCCCTGCGACGTCTGGCTGGCGAGCACCGGCGCGGAGGAGCGCGGATTCACCCATGCCGCTGACCACCTGGGCGCCGCGGCCCTGGTGGCGCGGGTGAAACGCCTCGACCGCGAGGGTGACCTGCGCTTTGCCTACGACAACGACGAGGTCGGGCGCCTCGGGCGCTTCTGGCTGCGCTCGCCCGTGGCGGCGCCGCGGCCCGGCGTCGAGCGGGCGATCCGGGCGGCCGCCCGGCGGGCCGGCGTCACGGTCCGCTGGGTCCGCGATGAGGGAACGGGCAACTCCGACGAGCGGGAGTTCAACCTCGCGGGGCTGGGCGCCGCCGTGCTCGAGGGCTGGCACGCTCGGGAGCCCTGCCGCGAGCTGCGCTGCGACAAGCCCGGCCGGCTGCGGAAGCGCTCGCTGAACAGGGCGCTTCGCATCGCCGAGGCGGTGGTGAAGGGCGGCTAGACGCCGCCGAGGCGGAATTCCTCCTCGAACTCCTCGAAGAAGGGCTCGCCGAGCTCTCGTGCGCTGTCGGGCCCGCTGCCGAAGAGGCGGTCAAAGAACTCGGCTGTGCGCAGAGCGGGCCTGACCTCCCAGCGCGTCCGGGTGGGTCCCTCGGCGGCCATCTGGTGCAGCGTCCCGGCTGGGACATCGAAGCTCTCGCCCGTCTCGTAGAGACGCTCGTCGCCGTCGATGATCGTGCGCATCGCTCCCTCGATCACCTCGAAGCGCTCGACCTGCTTCGGGTGCAGGTGCGCGGGAGGCATCCCGGCCTCGCCGGTGTAGGTCGCCTCCATCTCCAGGAGCTCGCCGTCGGTCTCCTCGCCGGTCCGGACCAGCAGCAGCTTCATCCCGCCGAAGCCCTCGATCTCTTCGCCGGCTACGCGCCGTGGCACTTCTTGTACTTCTTGCCCGAGCCGCACCAGCAGGGGTCGTTCCTGCCGATCTTGTCCTTCTCGTCCTTGACAACCGTCTCCTGCTCGGGGATCGCGCCGCCGCCGTTGGCGACCTGCGCCTCGCTCTCGAATGCCTGCTCGGCCGCGGCGTCCGCGCCCTCCGCCGTTGCAACCGCCGCCTGGCCGAGAGCCGAGGGCTGCTCGGCGGTCCCGCCCGAGTAATCGAAGCCGCCTGCCTGCCGGGCCGGCGCGAACTGTGCCTGGGCCTGAGGCGCGACCTCGACCTCGACGTGGAAGATCAGGCGCGCGAACTCCTCCCAGATCGCGTGCATGAGCGTCTCGAACATCGTGAAGCCCTCGTTCTTGTACGCGACCAGCGGGTCGATCTGGGCGAAGCCGCGGAGGTGGATGCCCTCGCGCAGGTAGTCCATCTCGTAGAGGTGCTCGCGCCAGCGGTTGTCGATGATCTGCAGCAGGATCGCCCGCTCGAGCTGGCGCATGATCTCGTCGCCGAAGTCCTGCTCGCGGCGGTCGTAGGCGGCGAGCGCGTCGGCGAGAAGGCCCTCGCGCAGGTCCTCGCGATCGGTCTGCTCGGGCTGCAGCACCGAGACGTCCTGGGTCGTGGGCCAGAGCTGCTGGACCTGGGTCTGGAGCTCCGCGAGGTCCCAGTCCTCGATCACGTCGCCCGGGGTGTAGTCGTCGACCAGCGAGCTGACGACCTCCCCCACGCCCTCGCGCGCGGAGTCCGACATGTCCTTGCCCTCGAGGATCTCGCGGCGGTACTTGTAGACGACGCGGCGCTGCTCGTTCATCACGTCGTCGTACTCGAGGACGCGCTTGCGGATCAGGAAGTTCTGCTCCTCGACCTTCTTCTGGGCGTTCTCGATCGTCCGGCTGAGCATCTTCGCCTCGAGCGGCTCCTCCTCGCCCTCCTCGTTCACCGGGCCGAGGCGGTCGAGGATCTTGTAGATCCGGTCGCCCGCGAAGAGGCGGATCAGGTCATCCTCGGCGGAGAGGAAGAAGCGCGACTCGCCGGGATCTCCCTGGCGGCCGGAGCGGCCGCGAAGCTGGTTGTCGATCCGGCGGGACTCATGCCGCTCGGTCCCGACGATGAACAGGCCGCCGAGCTCGCGGATCTCGTCCGCCTGGGCCTGGATCTGAGACTCGAACTGCTCGATCAGCGCCTTTAGCTCCTCGTCGTAGCTCTCGTCCTGCGGGGTGACGCCGAGCTTGCGGAGCTCACCCTGAGCCATGCCCTCCGGGCTACCGCCGAGCTTGATGTCGACGCCCCGGCCAGCCATGTTCGTCGCGATCGTGACCGCGCCGCGGCGGCCGGCCTGGGCGATCGTCTCGCCCTCCTTGGCCGCATGCTCGGGCTTGGCGTTGAGGACGACGTGATCGATCCCGCGCTGCTTCAGCTGTTCGGCGAGCATCTCCGAGGTCTCGACGGAGATCGTGCCGACCAGCACCGGCTGGCCGAGCTCATGGCGCCGCTCGATCTCGCCGACGACGGCCTTCCACTTGCCGTCCTTGGTCTTGTAGATCGAGTCGTTCTGGTCGGCGCGGACCATCGGCACGTTGGTCGGGATCTCGACCGTCGGCACCTTGTAGATCTTCATGAACTCCTGGGCCTCGGTCAGCGCCGTGCCCGTCATGCCCGAGAGCTTGTCGTAGAGGCGGAAGTAGTTCTGCAGCGTGATCGTGGCGAGGGTCTGGTTCTCCTCCTTGATGGAGACGCCCTCCTTCGCCTCGATCGCCTGGTGGAGGCCCTCGGACCAGCGCCGGCCCTCGAGGATGCGGCCGGTGAACTCGTCGATGATCATCACCTGGCCCTCGACGACCTCGTACTCGACGCCGCGCTTGTAGAGCGACTCGGCCTTGAGTGACTGGATCAGGTGGTTGACGAGGGTGCCGTGCTCACCGAGGTAGAGGTTCTCGACGCCGAGGAACTCCTCGGCCTTCTTCACCCCTCGCTCGGTCGGCGCGACGGTCTTGTGCTTCTCGTCGTACTCGTAGTCGTAGTCCGCGTCGCGGGTGTCCTTGTTTTCCCCGAGTGACTTGAGCTTCTCCTTGTGGGCCTCGCCGGTCATCCCCTTGGCCAGGCGGGCAAAGGTGTAGTAGAGGTCGGCCGCCTGCTCGGGGCGACCGGAGATGATCAGGGGCGTCCTCGCCTCGTCGATCAGGATGTTGTCGACCTCGTCGACGATCGCGAAGTCGTAGCCGCGCTGGACGCACTCCTCGAGCGAGCCGGCCATGTTGTCGCGGAGATAGTCGAAGCCGAATTCAGAGTTGGTGCCGTAGACGACGTCCTTGGCGTACTTCACCCGGCGCTCGGGCGGCTCGTCGTCCTCCTGGATCGCGTCGACGGTGACGCCGAGGGCCTCGTAGATCGGCCGCATCCAATCCGCGTCGCGGCGGGCGAGATAGTCGTTCACGGTCACCAGGTGCACGGCGTTGCCGGCGAGCGTGTTGAGGAAGACGGGCAGCGTCGCCGTGAGGGTCTTCCCCTCACCGGTCTTCATCTCGGCGATCGACCCCGAGTGGAGCACCATGCCGCCGATCAGCTGGACGTCGAAGTGGCGCTGGCCGAGCGTGCGCCTGCCCGCCTCGCGGACCAGCGCGAACGCCTCGGGCAGCAGGTCGTCGAGGGACTCGCCGTCCTTTGCACGCTTGCGCAGCTCGTCGGCTTCCGCCTTGAGCTCGGCGTCGTCGAGCAACTCCATCTCGGGCTCGATCCGGTTGATCGACTCGACCCGCCCCTGGTACTCCTTGAATTGCTTCGACTCGCCCATGCGCAGGGCGCGGTCGATGATTCCTCTGGCCATTGCGAGTTAGGTTAGCTGGCAGGCGTGAGCGGCCTGGATCACGCCGTTTCTCCTCTCAGGCGCTGCATCAACTTCCTCGTCCGCTGGCGCTTGCGGCGCTTGTCGCGGTGCTTCTTCACCTGGCGGCGGATGTCCTCGGCCATCTCGTGGATCGAGTGGAGCATGTCGGGCGATGCCTCCTTGGCGCGCAGCGTCACGCCCTTCAGCCCGAGGGTGGCCTCGGCGACCATCCGATCGGCGATCCGAGGGTTCTTCTCCTCATAGAGCTCCACCTCCAGCGTTGCGAGCTCCGAGACCTGCTTGCCAACTCTCTGAAAGCGCTGGATCACGGCCTCGCGCAACTCGTCGGTGACCTCCACGTTCTTCCCTTGGACCTCGATCCTCATCGGCGGTCTCCTTCCGTCGGGTAGGCGGCCACCGATGCTACGCCCGCGATCCCGTCGCGGCAAGGATCGAGCTCCCTAAACGGTGCGCGCCAGCGTCAGCGCGATGACCCTGCGGCAGCCGCCGCCGCGCAGGGCGCGCGCGCAGACCGAGAGCGTGGCGCCCGTCGTCCAGACGTCGTCCACCAGCAGCGCCTCCCTCGGGCACTCCATCGCCGCCCAGACGCTGGGTGGATCGGCGAGGCGCGCCGACCGGGTGCGCCCGACCTGCCGGCGGCCGCCACCGCGCCCCAGGCATTCGCTCACGGGCAGCCCGGCGCTGGAGGAGATTGCGATCGCGATCTCCTCGGCGGGATCGAAGCCGCGCCATCGCCACCTCCAGGGACCGGCGGGAACGGGTACGACCGCCTCGGGACACTCGTGCGACGGCAGCGCCCGCAGCATGGCGGCGGCCGCAACGCCCGCCAGGGAGAGCCTGCGCGCGTACTTGAGCCCGTGCACGACCCTCCGCGCAGCGCCGTCGAACGGCGACGCGGCGACCGCCAGGTCCACGCCGGGCGGACCCGGCTCGATCACCCTCGGGGCGCCGGCCAGATCCGCTTTGCACCTCCCGCAGAGAACGCCCTCGGATGAACGCCCGGCGCCGCAGGCCGCGCAGAGGGGCGGCGCCGCCAGTGAGGCGATGGATGCGAGGGCGCGCGCCAGCGTGACCCGTTTGGTGGAGTGCGCTGATGCGATCGGAGCAGCCTCGGCGCTCGAGCGTGACGAATGGCGCGCCCACCGGCAAGGAAGTACATTCAGGCAGCGACACAGGGGAAGAACAACCGAGGGGAGAGGAAATGGGACGTTTCGACATCAGCCCCGAATTGGCCGAGGAGTGGCGCGGGAAGTACCGGTCCTCGATCGAGCCTCACGTGGACGGAGAGGTCCTCGCGGTCGGCGCCTTCCGCCCGACCGGCGCCGGGACCAAGATGGCGATCAGCAAGCTCCAGGTCGGAGCGCTCGCCTACGGCGCCGCCCACAAGCTGGGCAAGAGCAAGGCGGGCGGCCTGCCGGGCCAGTTCATGCTGGCCGTGACGCCCGACAAGCTCTACGCGTTCAAGTACAAGCCCGGTCGCAGCGGGATCAAGGTCAAGGAGGAGGCCGCGTCCTGGGACCGCACCGGCATCAAGGTCGGCACCGAGCAGCGTCAGACGACCACCAGGCTGACGCTCGAGTTCGCCGATGGCGAGAAGATCGTCTGCGACCAGGAGGGGCTCGGCGACAACCCCTGGGCCGACGACGTGATCCGCGAACTGCAGACGTAGCCCGCAGCGACGGCGCTACGACCAGAACTCGTCCCAGGCGTAGAGGTCCTCGAAGTGCTCCCGGCCGTCGATTATGCGGCCGTCCTTGACCTGGAAGACGATGCAGCAGCCGACGTCCAGCTTCTCGCCGTTTCGCTCCGCGGTGCTCCGCTGGAAGCCAACCACCCGGCCGTCGTCATCCGCCATGAAGCGCTCGAGCTCGGCCCGGAAGGTGCCGTTCGTCTCCTGCCCCAGCTGCCCGAAGTAAGCCAGGAGCGCGTCGCGGCCCCGATAGTCCTTGGCCATCGAGCTTCGTCCCGGCAGGTGCCAATCGGCGCTCTCGTCGAAGACCTCTACGAGCGTGTCCATGTCGGCCGTGTTGAAGGCGTCGTAGGCGCGCTGCATGACCGCCACGTTTTCCTCTGCTCCCATCGCTTCCTCCTTAGATGGACCACCGCGGCCCACGATTGGGCTGCGACGAGATCGGGGCTTGACCCTACGTCCCACGCGGCGGGCGGGGCATCCGCCCTTACTACGCACAGCCATGGGTAGTTAGCCGAGCGTCTAGCCCGGCAGCGGCCGGTCGGCGTCGACGCCGTAGAGGCCGCCGACGACCAGCGCCCCGGCCGGCACCTCCGCGCCCGGCAAGACGACGCAATCGCGGAGCATCGCCCCCGCCCCGATGTGGCATCCGTCGCCGACCACGGCCGGACCATGGAGGTTCGCCCCCACCCCGACCTGGCAGTCGGCCCCGATCAGCACCGGCGCCTTCACCTTGACCGCGTCCAGGTCCGAGCCGCTGGCCGCGAAGACCCCGGCCGAGACCTCCTCGGCCGGGGGGTCGACGCCGACCGATCCCGAGAGCGCGTCCAGGTTGCCCTGAACGAACTCGCCGACCGAGCCGACGTCGTTCCAATAGGCGTCGATCTCATGCGAGTAAAAAGGAATGTCGCCGTCCAGGAGTGCCGGGAAGACGTCCATCGCCCAGTCGACGAAGCCGGGCGGCTGATCGTCGTCTCCCGCGGGGCTCTTCCGGTCCGGCGGGGGGAAGTGGTCGAAGATCTCCGAGCGGAACATGTAGATGCCGCAGTTGGCGAGATCGGAGAGCGCCTCCGCCGGCTCGGGCTTCTCCTGGAAGCCCTGGATGCGCCCGTCATCGTCGGTGATCGCGACACCGAACTGCGTCGTGTCGTCCACCCGCTTGGTGGCGAGGGTCGCGATCGCGCCGCGCTCGACGTTCGCCTCGTGGGCGTGGCGCATGGCGCTCAGGTCGATGCCAGTGAGCGCGTCGCCGGAGATGATCAGGAACGAGTCGGTCTCCCCCAGGAAGTCTCGGACCTTCCCCACGCCGCCGGCCGTGCCGAGCGGCTCCGGCTCCTCGCTGTATTCGATCCGGAGGCCGAAGCCGGAGCCGTCCCCGAGGACCTCGCGGATCTGCTCGGGCAGGTAGGAGAGGTTGGCGACGACGTCCTCGAAGCCGTGGCGCGCGAGCAGCTCCGCGATCCAGACCACGATCGGCCTGTTCAACACCGGGGCGACCGGCTTCGGCATCACGTATGTGAGCGGCCGCAGCCGTGTGCCCAGGCCCGCCGCCAGGATCATCGCCCTCATGAGGGCGACAGGTTCTCAGACCGCGGCGGGCGTTGCCTTGGGATGACGCCGAGGACTAGTAGCGGTAATGGTCGCCCTTGTAGGGGCCCTCGACCGGCACGCCTATGTAGGCGGCCTGATCCGGCTTGAGCTCGGTGAGCTCCACGCCGAGGGCGTCCAGGTGGAGGCGGGCGACCTTCTCGTCCAGGTGCTTGGGCAGCACGTGGACCTCCTTGCCATAGGCCTCCGCCTTGCCGAACAGCTCGATCTGCGCGATCACCTGGTTGGTGAACGAGTTCGACATCACGAAGCTCGGATGGCCGGTCGCGTTGCCCAGGTTGAGCAGGCGGCCCTCGGAGAGCACGATGATCGAGTGCCCGTCCGGGAAGCGCCACTCGTCGACCTGCGGCTTGATGTTGATCCGCTCGATGCCGTCGTAGCTCTCGAGGGCCGCCATCTGGATCTCGTCGTCGAAGTGACCGATGTTGCCGACGATCGCCTGGTGCTTCATCGCCTCCATGTGGTCGACCGTGATCACGTCGCGGTTGCCGGTCGCGCTGACGAAGATGTCGGCGTCGCCCACGACGCTCTCCAGCGCCTGCACCTCGTAGCCCTGCATCGCGGCCTGGAGCGCGCAGATCGGGTCGATCTCGGTGACGATCACCCGGGCGCCCTGTCCGCGCAGGGACTCGGCACAGCCCTTGCCGACATCGCCGAAGCCGCAGATCACGGCGGTCTTGCCGCCGATCATCACGTCGGTGGCGCGGTTGATCCCGTCGACCAGGGAGTGGCGGCAACCGTAGATGTTGTCGAACTTCGACTTGGTGACCGAGTCGTTGACGTTGATCGCCGGGAAGAGCAGCGTGCCGGCGGCCTGGCGCTCGTAGAGCCGGATCACGCCCGTGGTGGTCTCCTCGGTGACCCCCTTGATCCCCGCGGCCATCTTGGTGAAGCGCTGGGGATCGTCGGCGAGGCTCTTGCGCAGCAGCGCGAGGATCACCTTCTCCTCATCGGAGCCGGCGGTCTCGTCGCCCGGGACCTCGCCCGCGGCCTCACACTCGACGCCCTTGTGGACGAGGAGGGTCGCGTCGCCACCATCGTCGAGCAGCATGTTGCAGCCGGTCTCACCGCTGGGGCCGGGCTCGGGCCAGAGCAACGCCGACAATGCGAGGTCCCAGTACTCCTCGAGCGTCTCGCCCTTCCAGGCGAAGACGGGTATCCCCTTGGGGTCCTCCGGCGTTCCCTCCGGCCCGACCGCGACCGCGGCGGCCGCGTGGTCCTGCGTCGAGAAGATGTTGCAGCTCGCCCAGCGGACCTCGGCGCCGAGCGCGACCAGCGTCTCGATCAGCACGGCCGTCTGGATCGTCATGTGGAGCGAACCGGTCACCCGGGCGCCCTTGAGCGGCTGTGAATCGCCGAACTCCTCGCGCGTGGCCATCAGGCCCGGCATCTCGTGCTCGGCGAGCCGGATCTCCTTGCGGCCGAACTCGGCCAGGGAGAGATCGGCGACCTTGAAGTCGTCGACGCTGGTCTTAGTGGTGCCGGGTGGGCTGGTGGCGGTGCTCATCAGGGTGGCTGGTCTCCTGGGTCGAAATTTAAGGAGGCCCAAGGCTAACGGGCCGGGCTCCGGGCTACCGTCCGGTTTATGGACGATGGCATCCGGGTCACGGCAGATACGGTCATCCCGCTCGACGAGATCCAGCTGCGCGCCAGCCGGTCGTCGGGACCCGGCGGGCAGCACGCGAACGTGACCGCCTCGAGGATCGAGGCGGTCTTCGACGTGGAGGCGTCCGCGGCGCTCGATGACCGCCAGCGGGAGCTGCTTCTGCGCAAGCTCGGCGAGCGCGTCACGGCGGTGGCCCAGGATGCCCGCAGCCAGGCGCGAAACCGCGAGCTTGCCCTGGAGCGCCTCCGCGACAAGCTCGCCGAAGGGCTGCGGCGCCCCAGGCCCCGGCGTCCGACGAAGCCCTCCCGCGCCGCGCGCGAGCGCCGTCTCGAACAGAAGCGCCGCACCTCCCAGCGGAAGGCGCGCCGCCGCCCGCCCGGCGAGGACTAGCCCCGCCTCGGAGCTCGGTCAGCTCACCGCCTTCTTCACCAGCGCGACGATCCTCTTCTCCTCGGCGGCGGTCAGCTTCTTCAGCGCGAACGAGGTCGGCCACATGGCGCCGTCGTCGAGGTTCGCCCTGTCGTTGAAACCGATGGTGGCGTACCTCGATTTGAACTTCTGGGCGCTTTGGAAGAAGCAGACCACGTTGCCGTCCCTGGCATAGGCCGGCATCCCGTACCAGGTTCTCGGCGACAGCTCCGGCGCATTGGCCTTGACGATCGCGTGCAGCCGCTTGGCCATGGCGCGATCCGGCTTCTCCATCTCGGCGATCTTGGCGAGAACGTCGGCCTCCCCGGCCGCCTTGTCCTTCTTCATGCGCTCCTCCGCCTTCAGCTCTCGCGCGCGCTCCTTCATCGCGGCTCGTTCCTCGGCGGTGAATCCCTTCTGCGTCTTCTTCTTCGGGCTCATCCTCAGCCCGTTACCCGTTCGGGCTCGAGGTCACTCGCCTTGAGGTACTGGTGCACGAAGGCGATCGCCATGCTGCCCTCGCCGTCGGCGGAGGCGACGCGCTTCAGCTTGGCTTCCGGTACGAACGTGCGGTTCATCCTCTCCCCTCCTCCGTAGGTCGTCCCATCTCTTTCTTGAAACCCTCGAGCACGTCGACCGCCAGCGGGTCGACTCCACGCGCGTTCGCAAGCTCGATCGCGAGCAGGTCGCCGAGCATAATCGTGTGCAGGATCCGCTCGGTGCGAGTTTCCCCTTCGGTCTCGATGTCGATGACGCTCGCGGCGTAGGGCTCGATCGCCTTCGCTGTGAGCTCGAAGCGCTTGCGCTCGCGCGGATGCTGGTCGCGGTCCTCGAGGAAGATCGCGGCGAAGCGACCGTCCGCGCCGGACCAGCCCTCGATCTCATTGTGATCGGCCTCAGGGAGGACCGCTGAGAAGGCTGGCAGCTTGGCGTTCTCGTTGATCTGCGTCTTCCAGCGGTAGGCGACGGGGGCGGTCAGGTCGCTGCCGTGGACGACCAGGGTGGCGTCGCCGATCTCGGCCGCCAGCTCACGTGCGCGCTCCTCGGCTGCGGAGAAGGCATCGCCGAGGTGCGAGGCGGCGGCATCGATCTCGGTGTGGATTCGCGGCCCCGCCAGTGAGAGCGCCGCCAGCTCGGCCGCGATACAGAACATGTAGCCGACAGCGGCTCGCGGCTGGAGCCCCGCGGGGAGGCCGATCACCGGGACGCCGTCGACACGGGCCGCCTCGGCGAGCTCGCCGCCCGTGGTGGCCACCAGCCGGTGCGCGCCGAGCGCCTCGGCCGCCGCGTAACAGGCGACTGTCTCCTCGGTGTTCCCCGAGTAGCTCGAGCAGAGCACGGCGGAGCCGGCCGGCGCCCAGGCGGGCAGCTCGTAGCCCCGGGCCACCATCATCGGCTTGGTGAGGCGGTCGGAGAGCGCCGCGACGGCGAGGTCCCCGCCGATCGCGGAGCCACCCATGCCGCAGACGAAGGCCGCGGGCGCCTCGATCGCGCCGGGGCGCGCGGTCTCGATCCGCCAGAGCGCGTCGCGCAGATGGTCCGGCATCGCGCGGACCGCGTCCAGCATGTCTCCGCCGATCACCGCCATCAGACGCGTTCCCCCTCGCCGACCACGGCTCCATTCAGCTTGCCCTCCACGGTCACGCCCGCGCTGAGGATGCTCTCGACCACGGTCGCGTTGTCCTCGACCGTGCAGCCCTCGAGCAGCACGGATCGCTCGATCACCGCGCCGGAGCCAATCGAGCAGTTCGGGCCCACGACGCACGGAGGTCGCAGCTCGGCGCTCGGTGACACCTCGCAGCCCTCGCCGACCATCGCCGGGTCGTCCACCTCCACCGACGTCTTCACCCTGCCCTCCAAAATGTCCCAGTTCGCCTCCAGGTAGCGATCCGGCGTCCCTATGTCGATCCAGTAGCCCTCGAGGCGGATCCCATAGAGGCCTTTGCCGACCATCCGCGGGAAGACCTCGCGCTCGATCGAGACCGCCGCGTCAGGAGGAATCAGGTCGAGCACGGAGCGCTCCAGCAGGTACGCCCCGGCGTTGATCTCGTCCGTGTCGATCTGGTCGGGCTCGGGCTTCTCCAGGAACTCGGTCACCTCGCCGTCGTCATGGCGGTGGATCAGGCCGTAGCCGGCCGGGTCGGGGACCGGGTACAGCGCGATCGTCGCCTCCGCCCCGGTGCCGGTGTGCTGCTCGACCAACGCCGTCAGGTCGAGGTCGCAGAGGACGTCGCCGTTGAGGACGAGGAACCGGTCGGCGAGCATCTCCTCCGCGAAGCGGATCGCGCCGGCGGTGCCGCGCGCGTCGGGCTCCTCCGCGTAGCGGATCTCGACGCCGGGCTCCAGCTCGGCCAGGGTCTCGCGCATCCCGTCGGCCAGGAAGCCGCAGGAGATGATCACGTCGTCGACGCCGTGGCGGACGAGCCAGTCGATCACGTAGGCGATGTGAGGCCGGCCGGCCAGCGGGAGCACCGGCTTGGGAACCGTGTAGGTGAGGGGCCGCAGGCGAGTGCCCTCGCCGCCGGCCAGGATCAGCGCCTGCACGTCAGCGCTCCGCCACCGCAGAGCGGTCCGCGATGCTCGGGCGCCCGATGCCCTCGTACGTGATCCCGGCCTCCGTGAGGGCGGCCTCGTCGAGGTAGTTGCGGCCGTCGATCAAGAGCGGGGTCTTCATCCTCTTGGCCACGGCGGCCCAGTCCAGCCCGGAGAACTCCGCCCATTCCGTGACCAGGACGGCGGCATCGGCCCCATCCAGCGCGTCGAGCGCGCTGTCTGCCATCTCAACCCCGGGCAGGAGAGGCGCAGCGACCTCCCCGGCAACCGGGTCGTAGGCAACCACCTTCGCGGCCTCGCCCTGGAGGCGGGCCGCAAGCACCAGGCTCGACGCCCCTCGCATGTCGTCGGTGTCGGGCTTGAAGGCCAGGCCCAGCAGCGCGACGCGCTTGCCGACCAGCGAGTCAAGGTGTTTGGAGAGCTTCGCCATCACCCGCCGCTTCTGGAGCTCGTTCACCTCGATGACCGAATTGAGCAGCTGGAAGTGGTAGCCCGAGTTGGCGGCGAGCATCTTCAGCGCGGAGACATCCTTCGTGAAGCACGAGCCGCCGTAGCCGATGCCCGCCTGCAGGAAGCGAGAGCCGATCCGGTCGTCGAGCCCCATCCCCTGGGCCACATCGGTGACGTCGGCGCCGAGCTCCTCGCAGACGTTGGCGATCTCGTTGATGAAGCTGATCTTCGTCGCCAGGAACGCGTTCGATGCCAGCTTGACCATCTCGGCGCTCGAGACGTCGGTGCGCACGATCGGCGCGCCGAGCGGCTCGTAGACGGCGGAGACCGCGTCCCCGGCCCAATCGTCGCCGGCGTCGGCCCCGATCAGAACCCGGTCGGGGTGCATGAAGTCCTTGATGGCGGTGCCCTCCCTGAGGAACTCGGGACAGGACACGTAGGCAAGATCGGGCGCATCGCGGTGAATGGTCCGGCCGGTGCCCACCGGGACCGTGCTCTTCATCACCAGCACCTTGCCCTCCGGATCGCCGATCTCCTCAACGGCGCGGTTGACGGCCGACAGGTCCGCATCGCCGGAGTAGGTCGGAGGGGTTTGAACGCAGACGAAGATCAGGCGCGGCCCGTCGAGCAGCTCGGCCATCTCGGTGGTGAAGCTGAGCCGCTCGCTGTTGCGCTCGATCAGCTCAGGCAGCTCGGGCTCGTGGATCGGGATCTCGCCGCGGCTGAGCGACTCGACCTTCTCGGGGATGATCTCCCTGACGACGACGCGGTGGCCGATCTCCGCGAAGCAGGCAGCGGTCACCAGCCCGACCCAGCCGGCCCCGACAACCCCAATCGGCTCCTTCTCGGACACAGGCTCCGCGTTCCGCTCAGGTCCCCGGCAGCTGCCGGAAGCCCTCGGCGATCTTCAGCATGTCCTTGTTCGAGACGGTCTCGATCAGCGAGTTCGAGACCCAGAAGGAGCCCTGGTCGGTCTGCCAGGCGACCAAGCGCAGCCGGTCGCCGTCGTAGTAGAGCTTGTAGTCGCGGTCCCCGATCGTCTTCTCTTCGCTCGGGTCGGAGAGAATGGGCGGGTGCTTCCAGCGGGTGCCCTCGAAGCCGTAGTAGTCGCCCAGCGTCGGCAGGGAGAAGACCCACTTGTAGGCGGCGCGCTGTGACCTCGGGGGAGACTCGTCCCCCTTCCCGTTGATCTTGTAGACGCGCGGCTTCTGCGCGTAGTCGCTGCCCTCCTCGAGGACCGTCGGGTAGAAGACCGGGACCTTCTCCTTGCGAGCCCGGATCCCTCGCCCGAGCTCTTTGCCGTAACTGGTGCGTACGAGCGTGCTCGGAAGCGACGAGCTCGAGGACTTCTTCTTCGGGACAACCGGCCTGGACTTGGTGTGATCCGGCGGCTCTTGCGCGGTCACCGGCTTCTTCGGCTTCGCGCTCGAGCCCGCGGGCCCGGGGGTGCCCTGCACGCCGAGGAACTGGTTCACGGCGGTGTGGATCTCGTCCGGGGTCGCGGTGACGTAGGACGGGCCGAGCGTGCCGTTGAAGTGGATCTCCTTGATCGGTGCGCCGCGGAGGTCGAAGAAGAGCCTCAGCACCTGGAGCATCTCCTCGGCCGAGCCGATGTCGGACGAGGTGTAGGTCGTGAAGATCTTGACCAGCTTCTTGCGGTCCTCGATGAGCTTGGACGGCGGCACCTTCGCGCGCGCCTCGCGCAGGAAGGTCTGCTGGCGGGCGGCGCGGACGATGTCGTTGTCCGTATGGCGGTAGCGGGCGAACGACAGGGCGTCGAAGCCGCAGAGCGCCTGATATCCGGGCTGCAGGTTGATCTCCGAGGTGCCCGAGTTGGGGGCGATGTAGTAGCGGCGGTCGACGTCGACGTAGACGCAGCCGATCGCGTTCACGGCCCGAGCGAAGCCGGTGAAGTCGACGTTGACGAGGTGGTTGACGTCCACCCCGGTGAGCTGTTTCACGGTCCGCAGCGTCAGCTTCGGCCCACCGAGGGAGTATGCGGCGTTCAGCTTGTCGGTCCCGTCGCCCGGGATGTCGACCTTGAGGTCGCGGGGCAGCGAGAGGAGGGCGATCGCCCCGCGATCCGGGTCGAGCCGGAGCAACATCGTCGTGTCGGAGAGGCCGAACTTGCCGCTGATTGCCTCGTTGCGCTTGTCGGAGCCGATGATCAGGATCGTCTGCGGCCCCGAGCTCGTCGTCTTCGTCAGGAACCGGTTGACGCCCTGGATCTCACTGTGGTTCTTGAGGGCGTTCGCGATGTCCGACAGGTAGAGGATCAGGCTCGCCGATGTGGCGCCCGCGACCGCGGCGATGATCACGAAGGAGGCCGTCAGGAACCGCAGCCAGACCGGGAAGCCGATGTGGCTCCGCACGGCCTTGAAGCCGGAGGTGATCTTCGGCCCCGCCGACTTCTCGACTCTCTCGAACCCCGAGGTGATGGCGGAGCCGGCCTGCTTGACACGGTCGGCCGCTGAGGACACAAGGGTGGGCTCGTCGGCATCGGCCTCGGCGGCCTCCAGCCCGTCCCACTCCTGAGTCTCGGCCGAGACGACCTGCTCGAGCTCGTCGTCGTCGATGTACTCCTCCTCGTCCTCGTGCTCTACCTCGTCGTCGGCTTCCTCGACGGAGTCGTCGCCGAGCTCGTGCTCCTGGGTCTCGTCGGCGCGCGGCTCCTCGTCGCCGTCGCCGTTGCCGTTGCCGGGCTTCTCCTCGGGGCTCACGCGGTCATCCCGGGGAAGCTCTTGACGAAGCCCTCGAGGGCCTGCCGGTAGCTGCGCAGCGAGCTGATCGAGACCCACTCACGGGGGCCGTGGTGGCCGTCGCCGATGGGGCCGAACTCGACCGCCGGAACTCCGGCGGCGAGGAAGGAGACAGCATCGGATGCCCCGTCGCGGCCGACGCTCATCACCCGCTCGGGATGGTGCGGGGACGCGGCCTCGCAGAGCCCCCGCACGAAGGGCGAGTCGGGCTCGACCACCGCGGGCGGGCGCCGGAAGGTGGCGAGCACGCGGGTATCGGGCAGGCCGCTGACCTGCTCGAGGATCTCATCTGGATCCTGATCCGGCAGGAAGCGGATATCGACGTCTATGACGCAGGTGTCGGGCACTTTGTTCAGGGCGTCGCCGCCCATGATGCGACCAAGATTGATGGAGGGGCGGTCGAACAGGGCGGAGCTGTGGCGTGCAAACGGTAGCGATTCGATGCCCCTGAATACCTCAACCGCCTTAACGACGGCGTTATCGCCCAGCCAGGGCGTGGCGCCGTGCGCGGAGCGCCCCTGGACCTCGAGCCGGACCGCCTGAACACCCTTCGCCTGCACACCGACCTGGAGGTTGGTGGGCTCACCGGTGATCGCGAAGTCGCCGACGAAGCCGCTCGCGACCAGTGCATCGGAACCTCGGTTCTCCTCCTCTTCCGATTCCTCGTCGGAGACGATCCCGAGCCGCAGGCGCACCTCATCCTGGTCGCGGAGGCCGTGCAGGACGACGAGCATCACGGCCAGCGCGCCCTTCATGTCATAGGCGCCGCGGCCGAGCAGCTGGTCGTCCTCGATCCGGGGCTCGAACTGGTCGTGGCCGCCGGGCACCACGTCCATGTGGCCGTGCAGCACCAGGGTCGGCGCTTCGGGCGGCCCCACCTCCGCGGTCGTCACCGGAAGTCCGCGCGACTCGGCCTGGGACGCCCTGATGTCGTTGGACTCGAGCCAGCCGCCGACGAACTCGGCGGCGCGCCGGAGCCCCTCGGCATTGGAGGTGTCGAAAGCGATCAGTCGCTGCGCGAGCGCCAGCTCGTCCATGCGTGGATTATGCGAGGGTGCGCCGAGCGAAGCGAGGCGCAACCCGTTTTCCGGTGGTGCTCAGGACTCGGCGCCGGCGACGGCGAGGAACGCCTCGGCGCGCTCCTTGTCCTTCAGCGCCTGGCTGTGGGCGCCGGAGCCCTCATCGGACTCACCCAGCCTCGCGTCCGCATCCTCGATGCGGCTGCGAAGCTCGCCGGTGTCGAGGCTCTCGGGCGGGATCGCCTCGCCGACCAGCACGGTGGCGCGGTTGGCGAAGACCTGGAGCCAGCCCTCCGCCTGCGCCCAGCGCCTGACCTCGCCGCCGGGCATGTGGAGGCGAAGCTCCGTCGGGCGAAGCCTGGCCAGCACGGGAACATGGTTGGCGAGAATGCCGAGCTCGCCGACGGCCGTACGCGTGGAGAGCTGGTGCACCTCTCCGTTGAAGACCTCCCCCTCCGGGGTGAGGACGCGAGCGCTGAGATCATGCTCCATCAGCGCTTCGCCTCCTCCGCTTCGCGTCCGGGGGCTTCGCGAATCACGCCGCCTTCTCCTCCTGGTCGGAGGCCTCGGCGGCCGCGGACTCGGCCGGTTCCTCGGCCCGCATCTTCTTAGACGCCTCGAGCACCTGGTCGATCGTGCCCTGCATGTAGAAGGCGCGCTCGGGGATGTCATCGTGCTCGCCGTCCACGATCGCCTTGAAGCTGCGAACCGTCTCCTCGACCGGCACGTACTCGCCGTCTCGGCCCGTGAACTGGGAGGCGACGAAGAACGGCTGCGAGAGGAAGCGCTGGATCTTCCGCGCCCTCGAAACCGTCTGCTTGTCGGCGTCGGAGAGCTCGTCGATCCCGAGGATCGCGATGATGTCCTGGAGCTCGCGATAGCGCTGCAGCGTCTCCTGGACGCGAGTCGCGGTGTCGTAATGCTCCTGGCCGAGGATCTCCGGCTTCAGGATCGTCGAGGTCGAGTCGAGCGGGTCGACGGCGGGGTAGATCCCCTGCTCCACCAGGGAGCGGGTCAGCGTCGTGGTCGCGTTCAGGTGGGCGAACACCGACGCCGGCGCGGGGTCCGTGAGGTCGTCGGCCGGCACGTAGATCGCCTGGATCGAGGTGACGCTTCCTTCCCTCGTCGACGTAATTCGTTCCTGGAGGTCGCCCATCTCCGTCTCCAGCGTCGGCTGGTAGCCGACCGCGGAGGGCATCCGCCCGAGCAGCGCCGAGACCTCGGAACCGGCCTGGACGAACCGGAAGATGTTGTCGATGAAGAGCAGCACGTCCTGGCCACCCTGCTGGCGGAAGTACTCCGCCATGGTCAGCCCGGAGAGCGCCACGCGGAGGCGGGCGCCCGGCGGCTCGTTCATCTGGCCGAAGACGAGCATCGTCTTGTCGATGACCCCGGACTCCTTCATCTCGAGCCAGAGGTCGTTGCCCTCGCGCGACCGCTCGCCGACGCCGCAGAAAGCCGACAGGCCCTCGTGCTCCTCCGCGATCGAACGGATCAGCTCCTGGATCAGAACGGTCTTGCCGACGCCGGCGCCGCCGAACAGGCCGACCTTGCCGCCCTTGGCGTAGGGAGCCAGCAGGTCGACGACCTTGATCCCGGTCTCGAGCATCTCCTGGGAGGGAGCGAGATCCTCGACCTCGGGGGCGCGCCGGTGGATCGGCCAGCGCTCCTCGACCTTGACGTCGCCGCCCTCGTCGATCGGCTCGCCGAGCAGGTTGAAGATGCGGCCGAGCGTCGCCTCGCCGACCGGGACCGTGATCGGGCCGCCGGTGTCGATCACCTTGTCGCCGCGCTGCAGGCCGTCGGTGGCGTCCATGGCGATCGCGCGGACGCGGTCGTCGCCGAGGTGCTGCTGCACCTCGCAGACCAGGTTGAGCTCGGTGCGGCTCTCCTCCGGGGGGACCTCGATCCGCAGGGCGGTGAAGATCTCCGGGATGTGGTCGGGGAAGACGACGTCGATGACGACGCCCGTCACCTGCTCGACCGTTCCTACGTTTCCGTTGTCAGCCATTCGTCTCCTTCTCTATTCCAAGTTTTCAGCCGACGCCCTCGGCGCCGGCGACGACCTCGAGGATCTCCTGGGTGATCTCGGCCTGCCGCACCCGGTTCATCTCCAGGGTCAGGTCGCTGATCACGTCCTTCGCGTTCTCGGCGGCGTTTCGCATCGCTGTCATCCGGGAGCCGTGCTCCGACGCCGTGGACTCCAGCAGCGCCCGGTAGACGTTGAGCTGCGCGTACTCCGGGATCAGCTCCGCCAGCAGCTCCTCCGGCTCGGGCTCATAGACCCAGAGCGCCTTGCGGTGTGCCTCGACGAGCTTCTCGTCGAGGTCAGCCGGCTCCTCGGGCGTCAGCTCCTCCACTCCCTCGCCGAAGACGTCGGCCTGCTGAACGGGGAGCAGCGTCTGCCTGCGCACGTACTGGGTCAGCGGCGACACGTAGCGGTTGTAGATCAGGTCGACGCGGTTCAGGTCCTTGTCGACGTAGGAGGCGATCAGGTCGTCGGCGATCTCCCTCGCGTTCGCGAAGGCCGGGCGGTCGGTGAAGCCGACGTACTCGCCGTGCAGGTCCTCGCCCCGGAAGCGCATCGTCGAGACGCCGCGGCGGCCGACGATCGAGAAGCGGACCTCCTTGCCCTCCTGGGAGAGCTCCCGCTGGAGCTGCACCCCTGCGCGGATGATCTGCGAGTTGAACGAGCCCGCCAGGCCGCGGTCGCCCGTCACCAGCAGGATGCCCACCGTGCGCTCCTCCTCGTGCTCCTGGAGGACCGGCAGGTTGCGCGCCTCGACGCCCGCGGCCTCGGCGACCTCCCGGGTCATCTTGCGCAGCTCGCGCGCATAGGGCCGCAGCGCGTCGATCCGCTGCTCCGCGCGGCGCAGCCGGGCAGCGGCGACCATCTCCATGGCGCGCGTGATCTTCTGCACGTTCTTGACGCTCGAGATCCTGTTCTTGACTTCCTTACGAGTCGCCATCGTCTAGCCCCGCGGGAACTGGCGCGCGGGTCCTGTCACCGAATTTGTCGCAGACGCGGAAAACAGTCGCGTCAGCGACAGAAATTCGGTGCCACCCGCGCGAGTTGCCTCTCGCTTAAGCAATTGCCGCTTCCTCAGCCGGCTTCTGCTCCGGAACGGCTCCGTCCGACCCGTCCTCGCCCCGAGACTTAATCCGGTCCGACTCCCCCTCCTCGAGCGGGTTGCCCTCCTGGTCGAAGTCGGGGCCGAAGTCGTCGACCATCCCGCCGATCGACTTGCCGAGCGCCTCCTCGTCCTCGTCGGAGAGCTGGCCGGTCTCGTTGATGCGATCGATCAGGTCCTTGTTCTCCGCGTGCAGCCTGTCCATCAGGTCCGCGAGGAACTCGGCCACACGCTCGGTCTTGATCCGGTCCAGATATCCACCCGTGCCGGCGAAGATCGAGGCGACCTGCTCTGCGACCGGCATCGGCTGGCGCTCCTTCTGGTTGAGCGCCTCGACCATCCGCTCGCCTCGGGCGAGCTGCTTCTGGGTCTCGGGGTCGAGCTCGGAGCCGAACTGGGCGAACGCCTCGAGCTCGCGGTACTGGGAGAGGTCGAGGCGCAGCTGTCCGGCGACCTTCTTCATCGCCTTGGTCTGCGCGTTGCCGCCCACCCGGGAGACAGAGGTGCCGACGTTGATCGCCGGGCGGACGCCCGAGTAGAAAAGGTCGGTCTCCAGGAAGATCTGGCCGTCGGTGATCGAGATGACGTTCGTGGGGATGTAGGCCGAGATGTCGCCCGCCTGTGTCTCGATCACAGGCAGTGCCGTCAGCGAGCCGCCGCCCTGCGCATCCGAGAGCTTCACCGCCCTCTCCAGCAACCTGGAGTGGAGGTAGAAGACGTCGCCCGGATATGCCTCGCGGCCGGGCGGGCGCCTCAGCAGCAGGGACATCTGCCGGTAGGCGGCCGCGTGCTTGGAGAGGTCGTCATAGATGCAGAGGGCGTGCTTGCCCTGGTAGAGGAAGTGCTCGCCCATCGCGCAACCCGCATAAGGAGCCATGTACTTGATCGGCGCGGCCTCGTCTGCGGGAGCGGCGACGATGATGGTGTTCTCCATCGCGCCGTTCTCCTCCAGCGTCTCCATCACCTGGACGACGGTCGACATCCGCTGGCCGATCGCGACGTAGATGCAGACCACGTCGGAGTCCTTGTTGTTGATGATCGTGTCGATCGCGATCGCCGTCTTGCCCGTCTGGCGGTCGCCGATGATCAGCTCGCGCTGGCCGCGGCCGATCGGGATCATCGAGTCGACTGCTTTCAATCCTGTTTGCATCGGCTCTTCAACCGGCTGACGATGCACCACGCCCGGCGCCTTGAACTCGGCGGGGCGCGTCTCGGAGGTGTTGATGTCGCCCTTGTCGTCGAGCGGGCGGCCGAGCGGGTCGACCAGGCGGCCGAGCAGCTGCTCGCCGACCGGGATCTCGAGCAGCTTTCCAGTGCGCTTCACGGTGTCGCCCTCGGAGACCTTGTCCCACTCACCGAAGAGCACGGCGCCGACGTTGTCCTCCTCGAGGTTGAGCGCCAGCCCGACCACGTCGTGCGGCAGCTCGAGCATCTCGAGCGACATGCAGTTGTCGACCCCGTGGATGCGGGCGATGCCGTCGCCGATCTCGAGCACGGTCCCCACCTCGGAGAGGTCGGCGGACTCCACGTCCATGCCCTCGATGCGCTCGCGCAGGATTGATGCGATCTCGTCCGGCTTGATCTCCATCTAGTCAGTCACTCCTTTAGGCCGCCGTGGCGACGCTCTTTCGAAGTTTCTCGAGCCTGTTCCTGATGCTCGTGTCCAAGACCATGTTTCCGACCTGCACCACCAGGCCGCCGAGGATGTCGGGGTCGACGCGGCTCTCCAGCTCGACCGCGTTCCCGGTCTGCTCCTCGATCTCCGCGCCGATCCGCTTGGCGACCTCGGGATCCAGCTCGACCGCGCTGGTCACGGTGACGCCGAGCCGCTTGTTCTCCTTCGCCCAGAGCGAGTCGAACTGGCGCCGCATGCGATAGATCACGGGCATCCGGTGCTTCTCGATCAGGAGGTTGAGGAAGTTGAGCAGCTCAGGCTCCGCGCCGGCGATCGCCTTCGCGAGGCCGGCCTCCTTCTCGGCTGACGAGAAGTAGGGGCTGAAGAAGAAGAGCTGCAGATCGCGGTTGTCCGCCAGCGCGTCGGCGAACTGGCCGAGCTGCTCGCGGATCGCGTCGAGCTTCCCCTTCTCCTTGGCCACCCCGAAGAGGGCGTCCGCATATACGCGGGCGATGTGCTCCATCGCTAGCTCGCCGCCTCCTCTGTCGCACCGCTTTCGCTCAGGCTGGAGAAGTCGACCTCGCTCAGCGCCTCGTCGATTAGCCGCTTCTGGTCGTCCCCGGTGAGGGACTTGCGAGTCACCTTCTCGGTGGTCAGCACTGTCAGGTCGGCGACCTCCTTGCGGATCCGCTCCAGGGAGCGGCGCGTCTCGGCCTCGATGTCGCGGCGAGCGGCGGCAAGCAGCTCCTCGCGCTTCTCGCGGCCCTCATCCGCCGCCTGCGTCTTGGTCGTATCCGCCGCCTTGCGGGCGCGGGCGACGATGTCGTCCGCCTGCTCGCGGGCCTCGCGCAGGCGCCCGCGGTACTCCTCGAGGATCTTGTCCGCCTCGTCGCGGGTCTTCTCCGCCTGATCGATCGAGTCCCGGATCGCGTTGGCGCGCTTGTCGAGCGCCTCCTGGATCCGCGGGAACGCGACCTTGCTGAGCACGTACATCGTGATCCCGAAGACGAGCAGCGTCCAGATCATCAGCCCGAGGTTCGGCGAGACCAGGAAGCTGCCGCCCGAATCCCCGGCGGCCACGGGAATCGTCGCTATCTGTGTAACGGGATCCACGGCTAGATGACCGAGGCCCTGGCCGCGCGAACGCGGGGGCGCGGCTGGCCGAGCAGGTCGAGGACGCAGGGAGCGACGCGTGGCAGCGCCACGCGAGCGACCGAGGACGAAGAGCTGCGACGCGCCAGGCGCGTCATCCGGGTTCGTGTGGTCGGGGTCTCGGTCATCTCTAGAGGAAGAAGGCGATCAGGCCGAAGATGAATGTGTAGAAGGCGACGGCCTCGGTGAGGGCGAAGCCCAGCCAGCGAATCGACTGGAGGTCGTCCTTCATCTCGGGCTGGCGGGCGACCGACTCGATCTCCTTACCGAAGATGAAGCCGATGCCGATGCCGGCTCCGATCGAGCCGAGCCCGGCGCCGACGCCCAGCGCGATCGCCTTGCCGGCGTCCGTGATGCCGGTGTCGGTGATCCCGCTAGACGCTTGCGCGATCGGGGTCAAGAGGTCCATTGACACTGCTCCTTTCTAATGACTCTCGGCGACTGCGCCGCCGATGTAGATGGACGAGAGGGTGGCGAAGATGAACGCCTGAAGCGTTGCGATCAGCCCCACCTCCAAGATGAAGAAGACGAACGCGAGCGGGAAGGTCAGCGCCCCGAGCGCGGACAGGCCCAGCAGCACGGCCAGTCCGCCGCCCATGAACAGGAGCAGCAGGTGCCCGGCGAGGATGTTGGCGAACAGTCGCACCGAGAGCGAGACGAGCCGCATGAAGTGGGAGAGCAGCTCGATCCCGAAGATCAGGCCCTTGGCGACGGGGTTCATGTTCTCGAGGCCGGCGGGAAGAAAGCTGCCCAGGTACTTGAAGACACCCTTGGCCCTGATTCCCTCGATGTGGTAACTGAACCAGACGACGAGGGTGAGTGAGAGCGCGAACGAGATGTTCGCAGTCGCCGCGTAGATCGCGAACGACGGGATCGCGAGCCCGAAGACGTTGATCGTCTCGGCACTGTTCGTCGGGAGCGGCAGGTAGCCGATGATGTTCGAGAAGGCGATGAAGAAGAAGAGGGTCGCGATGAACGGGAACCACTTGGTGGCGTATGAGCCCGAGAGGTTGCCGCCGGTGATGTTGTTCTTGGTCATGTCGTAGGAGACTTCGACCGCGGTCTGGATGCGGTTCGGCTTCATCTCCATGCGGCGGGCGATGTGCACCATCACGAAGATCGTCAGGGCGCTGGCGAGGAGCAGATAGAGGACGGCGCGGTTGATCGAGAAGTTGATCCCGGCGATGTGAATCGGGATCCAGTCGTGGAGCTTGAACTCGTCCTGGGGCTTGAACTCGTCGTTCTTGCCGTCGTTGCCGAAGATCAGCAGCAGCGCGATCGTGATCGCGAAGTAGACGGCGAGCCCGAAGAGAACCTTCCGCTTGGTGGACCAGGAGGCCATCAGACCGGTCGGGTCTCCTCCGGCGCGATCAGCCTGGAGAGCAGCCGGCCGCCGAGATGGACGGTGAACAGGACCGCTGCGAGCACGGCAGCGGCCAGGCCCGCGTCCTTGCTGTCGAGCACTCCGACGAGCAGGACGGCCAGCGTGACTGCCCAGACGCGTCCAAGGGTGGTGGCGCCGACCCAGCCCATCGCGGCGCGCCGGTCGCCGCGGGCTGCCGCTTGGCGCACGGCGCGGTTGGTCATCATCTCAACCCCGTGTTGCGCGAGCCAGACGAGCGCGACGACCAGGTAGGCGATCATCGGCAGATCGGCAGCGACGAACACCGGCAGGGCGGCCGCGAGCAGGACGAGGTCGACGTAGCGAAGGGCGATGGCCATGCGGGATGTCCCGACGGCGCTGGGGCCGTCTAGAGCGAGCGTAGACAAGAGCCATCCCCAAACCGAACCCTGAGGCCAAGCCTGGGCACGTCATCTGTTCTGTCGATGTCGAACGAGCGCATGAAGTCCTTGCCCCCACCTGGCAAAGTCAACCCCCCGGGCTGGCCGGAGGGGCGGCGAATCCTAGCGACTGGGGTCTGAGACGGCTTCGATCTCGCCGGTGTCCGGATCGATCGCCGTCATCTCCCCGGTCGAAGGGTCCACCGCGGCGAAGGTGCCGGTGTCGAGCTCGTGCTGGACGCCGACCTCCACCTCGGCCTCATCCGGAGGCGGCTCCTCCGGCCCGCGGAGGCCGATCATCTGCCAGCCCCGGACTCGTTTCAGCTTGAGGATCTCGAGCACCGAGATCACGTAGATGCTCGCCGCGAGCGCACCCGCCAGGCAGAGCGCCATGAAGATCGTCCAGCCGGCGTTGAAGTGGCCGTGGTTGTCGGTGTAGGGGACGAAGCGGAGCGCCAGCGCCACCAGGGCGAGCACCAGCGTCCAGCCGTACAGGTAGGTGATCGTCCGCCGCTGGCTGAACCCGATCCGCGCCATCCGGTGGTGGAAGTGCTCGGTGTCGGCACGGTAGATCGGCCGCTTGTACTTGAGCCGCTTGGCGACGACGAAGCTGGTGTCGAGAATCGGGACGGCCAGAATCGCCAAGGGGAAGAACAACGCGACCACGGCATTCGTCTTCAGGGCGCCCTGGACGGTGACCACCGCCATCAGGTACCCGAGGAGGTTCGAGCCGGTGTCCCCCATGAAGCTCGACGCCGGCGGAAAGCCGTGTCGCAGGAAGCCCAGCGAGGCGCCGGCGGTCACCGCGGCCAGAACGCCCGCCGCGTTGCGGTCCAGCGAGAGGGCGATCACCGCCAGCGCTCCCGCGGAGATCAGGCAGACGCCGGCGGCGAGGCCGTCGACCCCGTCGATCAGGTTGATCACGTTGGCAACGGCGACGATGCCGAACACGGTCAGCACCTGTCCGAGGTCGATCGCCCCGATCCCGGGCGGATTGAAGAGCTCGACCGAGGCGGGGTCCACCCGGCCGAGGAAGGGCAGCGTGAAGGTCGCGACCGTCACCCCCGAGGCGACCGGGATGATCGCCGCCCCGGTCTGGCCGAGCAGTTTGATCCCGGCGGGCAGGTCGACGAGGTCGTCGATCACCCCGACCGCCGTGATCGCGATCGCCCCGGCGAGGATCGAGCGGGTCTCCTGGTCCCAGGGCAGGAAGATCGAGCCGCCGATCAGGACCGCCACCAGCACGGCCAGGCCCCCGAGCTTCGGCGTGGGGTGGGTGTGCAGGCTGCGCTCGTTGGGAATGTCGATCGCCCTGTCGCCGATCCCACGGGCAAGCGACTCGGTCGCCGGGACCAGTGTCCAGACGGCGGCGCCCGCGAAGATGAACGCGAAGAGGGCGTCGAGCGTGTCGGGCATCAGCTCGACCCCTCGATGGTGCCCACGCCGGCCGGCGCCGGCTCCCGCGCGTAGCGGTCGAACCAGAGGGTGAAGGACAGGAGTCCCCAGATCTGCCGGCTCAGGTCCTCCTTGCCCGAGACATGCCGCTCGAGGACCTGGTTGACCACCTCGGGCTGCAGGTAGCCCTGGCGCTCGATGGTCGCCGCGGAGAGGACATCGCGCGCGAAGGGCTCGAGGTCCCCTCGAAGCCAGGCGGCGACGGGGACCGAGAAGCCCTGCTTGCGGCCGCGGATGATCTCTCTCGGCAGCAGCGGCTCCACCGCCTGGCGGAGCAGCCGCTTCTTGGAGAAGCCGCGCACCTTCTGCCGGGTCTCCAGCGCGAGGGCGAGCTCGGCGACCACCGGGTCGCAGAAGGGAACCCTGGCCTCGAGGGAGTGGGCCATGCTGGCGCGGTCGGTCTTCACCAGCAGGTCGTCGACGAGGTAGATGCCGAGATCGAGGTCCTGGAGCCGCGCCAGCTCCGGGGCGCCCTCGGTCTCCGCGTAGCGAGCGCGGTACGCATCGACCGGATCCGACACGCGGTCGCCGGCCAGCAACTCTTCCTGGGCATCGGGGGAGAAGATCTCCTTCCACGCATGGTGGCGCTCGACCGGGGGCAGGTGCGCCCCGCGCATGAAGCGCTTTGCCTTGTAGTCGAAGCTCGCCTTGCCCGAGGAGCTCGGCAGCAGCTCGACCAGCGGCCGCAGGAACGGAGCGGCCCTGCCGACCCGCGGCGCAAGCCGATCGGCCACGTAGGTGTAGTAGCCGCCGAACAGCTCGTCGCCGCCCTCGCCCGAGAGCACCACCTTGACGGTGTCGGCCGCCAGCTGAGAGACCAGGTATGTGGGGAGCGCCGAGGAGTCGCCGAAGGGCTCATCGAAGGCCTCGACCAGGCGCGGCAGCAGATCGACTGCGTCGGGGCGCAGGATCAGCTCGTGATGGTCAGTGCCGTAGCGCTCGGCGACGAGCCGCGCCTGGGCGAGCTCGTCGAAGGCGCTCTCCTCGAATCCGATGGAGAACGTGCTCACCTGGTAGCCGCTCTCCCCGGCCGCCATCGCCGTCATGGCCGCGGAGTCGACGCCGCCCGAGAGCAGCACGCCGACCGGCACGTCGGAGACCAGGTGCGCCCGGACCGAGTCGCGGAGCCGCTCGCGGAGCTCCTCGGCGAGGGCGTCGTCGCCCTCGGTCCGGACCTCGTCGGCTGCCGCCGGGGTCGGCCGCGCGTAGCGCGAGATCGTCGCCTCGCCCCGCTCCATCACGAGCGTGTGTCCGGCGGGGAGCTTGCGCGCCTCCTTGAAGATGGTCAGCGGCGCGGGAATCGAGTTGAAGGCGAGGAACGCCTCCAGTGCCTCGGAGTCGATCTCGCGCGGGAAGCCAGGCTGGCGGAGCAGGGCCTTGAGCTCCGAGGCAAACGAGATCGCGCCACCCCCGACGCGGTAGTAGAGGGGCTTGATCCCGAACCGGTCCCGCGACAGGACAAGCCGCCCGTGGCGGGCGTCCCAGAGCGCGATCGCGAACATCCCGCGCAGCGCCTCGACGAAGGCGGGGCCGCGCTCCTCATAGAGATGGACCAGCACCTCCGTATCGCTGTGCGTGGAGAAGGTGTGACCCCGCCCGCGGAGCTCGTCCATGAGCTCGCGGTAGTTGTAGATCTCCCCGTTCTGGACGACCTGGATCCGGCCGTTCTCGTTGCCGATCGGCTGATCGCCGCCGGCCAGGTCGATGATCGAGAGACGGCGCATGGCGAGGCCGGCCGGGCCGTCGATGACCGAGCCATCCGAGTCGGGGCCGCGGTGGACCAGCGTCTCGTTCATCGCGGCGAGCACGGCTGGGTCCGGAGCGGTGGCCCCGTCCAGGCTCACGAGGCCGCATATCCCGCACATGCGGGCGAGTCTAGGGGCCGGTCCCGTCGGGGGCGTGCCTACGACGGTCCTGGGCCGCATCCAGGGGTGCGACTCCGGCCGACCGGCCCGCGGAGCGGTCAGGGTCAGCTGCCGCTGCTGCGACCCAAACGCTGCTGTTATCGCGCGTAGGAGGCGCGAACCGATGAGTTCGGGCGCTCCGCAAGGTCTGTACTCGTCAGCGGGGTTAGGGGCCGATCGCGGTCACGCGGCCAGTAGGGCGTCCATTTGGGCGATGGCCTGTTGCAACCCCTCCCGCGTGCCCGTGTCCACCCACTTCTCCATGTCCTCGCGGGATTCGAAGGTCAAATGCAGCTCCATCCGTGTGCCGCCGCCGCGCTCGGTGAGCCGGACGCTGACCGTGCTGACCGGCATGTCCGCGATCGGCGTCCCGTCCGCATCGGCAAAGGCGTCGGTGAACTCCAGCGAGGTCGGGGAACCGACGGCCGTGACCCGCCACATGCCGCAGTGCGTATCGCCCTCCGGACCGGTCATCAGATACGTGACCTCACCGCCCGGCCTGAGGTCGTGCTTCTTGACGGTCGCCGGGTAGTCAGGCGGGCCCCACCAGCTTTCGAGCTTGCGCGGATCCGACCAGAGCTCCCACACCTGATCGATGGGAGCATCGAAGTCGGCGATCAGGGTGATGGCCAGGTTGTCGTAGTCCGTCTCGACGCTGGTGACGCTCATCCGGCTCCCCTCCTCGTTGGGTCCTTAGCTCGCTTGGTGCCCAGGGCAAGCAGGTCCGACATGCGCTCCACTCGCCCACGCCAGGTGGCCTCGAGCTCGTCGAGGGCGTGCCGCGCGCGGTCGACCGCCGCGGCATCGGTCCGCACGAGCTGCTCCCGCCCACGGCGCTCCTTGGTGACCAGTCCGGCCCGCTCCAGCACGGCGACGTGCTTCTGCACCGCTGCGAAGCTCATCGGGTAAGCCCGCGCGAGCCCCGAAACCGACGGCTCGCCGGCGATACAGCGGCGAAGGATGTCACGGCGGGTCGAGTCGGCCAGGGCATGGAACAGCTCGTCAACTACCCTGCTCGGGTGCTCATCTACAACCATTTGGTTATAGGTTAAGTGAACCGGTCTGCCGATCGAGGCAGCGACGACAAACTCAGCGAAAGGGAACTTCGACCGTGAAACTGACGACCAACACGCAGGTCTCCGTCGACGGCGTGATGCAGGCAAACGGCGGGCCGGATGAGAAGCTCGACCCCGGAATGGAGCGCGGCGGATGGGCCAGGCCGCTGTTCGACGATGAGGCGATGACGTTCGTCGAACAGTTTTACCAGCGCGCCGACGCGTTTCTGTTCGGCCGGCGGACCTACGAGCTCTTCGCCGGCTACTGGGGCGCAAAGACGGATCCGGACGACCCCATCGCAGGGCCGCTCAACAGGCAGCCCAAGTACGTCGCGTCGAACACGCTCACCGACCCGCAGTGGCCCGGCACGACCGTCCTCTCCGGTGACCTCGCCGCGGCCATCGGCGAGCTGAAGGCCAGGTCCGAGGGTGAGCTGCAGGTGCACGGCAGCGGCGCCCTGACTCGCTGGCTGCTCGAGAACGAGCTCGTCGACGAGCTGAACCTGCTCATCTGCCCCGTGGTCGTCGGCCAGGGCGCGCGGCTGTTCCCCGACGCCGGCCCCGACCTCGCGCTTGAGCTGGTCGAGTCGCGAGCCTTTCCGAAGGGCATAACGCTCCAGGTCTACCGGCCGGCCGGGCGCCCGGAGTATGCGACCTGAAGCTGATCCGAAGAACGCGTCAATCAGCGCCGTGGGCGGCTAGCGGTCCCGGCCGCGCAGGGTCAGACTGACGATCCGAGCCATCGTCGCGCCCAGCACCCGGAGATAGAGGCGGATCGAGCGGTCCGCGATGTACTCGAGGTCGTGGATCAGCTTGTCCTCCCAGGAGTCCTCGCGGGTGATCCTGGTCTGAGCGAAGCCGGTGACGCCGGGGCGCACCACCAGGCGCTGCCAGTACGTCGGGATCTCCTCGCAGAGGCGGTTGAAGAAGGCGGGCCGGACCGGGCGCGGGCCGACCATGCTCATGTCGCCGCGCAGCACGTTGAAGAGCTGCGGCACCTCGTCGATGTGGGTGAGGCGGGCGGCCCTCCCCACCATCGTCACCTCCTCCTCGGTGCGCCGGCTGAGCTCCTCCCCGTAGACGTTGCCGAGGCGAGCCTCCGCACCCGGAGCGAGGGTGCGCAGCTTGTACATCGTGAAGACGTGACCCGCCCTCCCCACCCGCTCTCCGCGATAGAGGACGGGCCGCCCGGAGGTGACCAGCGTCGCCAGGGCCAACAGGCCGAGCAGCGGCGAGAGCACGATCAGGGCGGAGCCGGCGATGAGGAGATCGAGCCCCCGCAGCGCGATGTCCACACGCCGGGGCGCGTAGACCTCGGAGGCCATGTCCGAGACCTGGTCGGCGACCGTGCTTGGCTGCTCAGTCTGAGTCGCCATCAGGCTGGGCGGCACCGAGCATCAGGTCGACGAGCAGCTGGGGGTCGCGGCGGGTCCGCTCACCCTGGCCTGTCTTCTTGACGAGCTCGAGGGCCCTGGGGTCGGTGAGCGGGCGCAGCCGGTTGGAGCGGATCAGCGCCTCATCGACCCCGCCGAGCCGGCCGCCGTAGGTCGTGTAGACCGGTGTGCCGAGGGCGACCGCCTCGCGATTCATCGTCCCTCCGGCGGAGACGACCAGATCGGCGAGGGCGACCAGGCTCTGTGCCTCCACGGCGTGATCGGGAACGATCAGGGACGGCAGGGCGAGCTCCTTGACGTAGATGCGCTGCTCCTCGGTACGCGGCAGAACGACCGCGTGGACACCGGGATCAGAGCCTACTCGCGCGAGTACCTGCGGGAAGAGGGGGTTCGACTTGCGGTGATAGAGCGAGACGTCGGGTGGCGGGCGCACGACGACCACGACGCGCTCGGTGTCGACGCCGAGCCTCTCGAGGGCGTCCGGGTCGACCTCGAAGTCGGCCAGGTAGTACTCCTCCTTGATGCCGGGGTATTGGAACAGCTTCTTGGGTCCGACCCCGAACCGCTTCAGCCTCTCGGGGGGAACCGAATCCGGGAAGATCACCCGCTTCGCGAGCCGGCAGCCGACGTGGTGCTGCGCGACGGCGAACTCGTAGTCGTGCATGTTCGCCTCGGGAATCCGCAGCAGCCTCGAGGCGATCGCGATGTCGTTCGAGCCATGGGCGATCGCCAGGTCGAAGCCGGCACCCCTGCCGTAGCTCCGCATCCCGGACGTCCGCTGGATCAGACGCATCAGCTTGCGCACACGGGAGGCGCCGCCGTGCTTGCCGATCAGGGTGTAGTCCATGCCGTGCAGGTCGAGCAGCTCCAGGGTCTGGGTGTAGACGCGCGCCGTGGTCAGGACCTCGTGGCCCTGCGCCCGGAGTCGCTCGATAATGGGCCGGAGCACGAGCACGTGCGCCGGCCCGCTCATGTCGGCCCAGATCTTCAAGCCCGGCTAGACGGCGGCTGCTGAGAGCTGCGGATAGAGGGGATAGCGCTCCATCAGCGCCCGGGAGCGCTCCAGGAGCGAGTCCTTCTGCGCCTCGAAGTCCTCGCCCAGCGCCGCGACGATCACCTGTGCGATCTCCCGCAGGTCCTCCTCGACCAGCCCGCGGGTGGTGAGTGCGGGCGTTCCGATCCGCAGTCCCGACGGATCCATCGGCGGGCGCTCGTCGAACGGGATCGCGTTGCGGTTGACGGTGATCCCCACCTCCTCGAGACGGGCCTCGGCCACCTTGCCCCCGAGCCCGGTGGGCGTGAGGTCCACCAGGACCAGATGCACGTCGGTCCCGCCGGTGAGGACGTCGAGGCCGCCGGCGACGAGCTCCTCGCCGAACGCCTGGGCGTTGGCGATCGTCTGCCGCTGGCGCTGCTTGAACGCCTCGCTCTGGGCGATCTTCAGCGCGACGGCCTTCGCGGCGATGATGTGCATCAGCGGGCCGCCCTGCTGGCCCGGGAAAACGGCGCGGTTGATGTCCGCCGCCAGCTCCTCCCTGCAGAGGATCATCCCGCTGCGGGGCCCGCAGAGGGTCTTGTGAATCGTGGTGGTGACCACGTCGGCGTGCTCGACCGGGTTGGGGTGCTCGCCCGCCGCCACCAGGCCGGCGAAATGCGCCATGTCCACCATCAGCTTGGCGCCGACCGAGTCCGCGATCTCGCGGAAGGCGGCGAAGTCGAGCTGCCGCGGATAGGCGGACCACCCGGCGACGATCACCTTCGGCTTGTGCTCCTCCGCGAGCTGCGCGACCTCGTCCATGTCGACGCGCCGGTCCTCGCGGCGCACGTGGTAGGCGACGACCTCGTAGAGCTTGCCCGAGACGTTCAGCTTCATCCCATGGGTGAGGTGCCCACCGTGGTCGAGCGCCATCCCCATGATCGTGTCGCCCGGGTCGATCATCGCCATGTAGGCCGCGTTGTTCGCCTGGGCGCCGGAGTGGGGCTGGACGTTGGCGTGCTCGGCCCCGAAGACCTCGATCGCCCGGTCGATCGCCAGCTGCTCGGCGACGTTGACCTCCTCGCAGCCGCCGTAGTAGCGCTTGCCCGGATAGCCCTCGGCGTACTTGTTGGTCAGCACCGACCCGGCGGCGTCGAGCACGGCCTGCGGAACGAAGTTCTCGGAGGCGATCATCTCGAGCGTCCCCTGCTGGCGGGCGAGCTCGCGGTCGAGGACCCGCGCGATGTCCGGGTCGACCTCGGCGAGAGGGGCGGTCTGGAAGTCGTCGGGCAGGTCTACGGGCGTCAAGTTCGGGCTCCTCCGGATCGGTCGCTCAAGGTTGACAGACGTTATGGGCTGGCGCCGATGCTACGGCCGTTCGGCGAGCGACTTGATGTATCGGATCGTGCCGCGCAGAACGATCCCGATGCCCGGCCCGACCACGACCCAGTAGCGCTTGATCCCGCGGCTCGCGGGTGGGTACGTCCCGACCGTGCGCACCTCGTAGGTGAGGAGCGAGCGGCCGATCCCGTAGCTGCGGACCGAGAAGTTCGCGGCGATCTTGCCGAAGCCGGGCTGGTCGAAGTCCTTGAAGTCCTCGCCGCGGATCGTCTCCCAGCTGATGTCGCGGCCCCAGAAGCGGCCGATCGCACCGAAGGCGAGCTCCTTGCCGAAGTCCTCGCCGAGCCTCACCCACTCGCCCTCCTCGTCGAGCGCGTCCAGCCGAAGCGCCTCAGGCGCGGGCTCGGGCGGCTGCTTGCGGATCCGCCTGGCGATCGCCGTCGGGGCGCCGCGGGCAGCGAACAGCACGCGCATCGACGGGCTCCCCTTGTAGGCCTGCATCAGATCGGCCTCCATCACGGAGGAGTAGACCCGCGCCGGCTCGGCCTCGACGATCACCGTCTCGACCTTGCTGCGGTCGTACCGCGGCAGGAGCTCGTCGATCAGCACCGGCGCAGCCTACGCCGGTCCCCGCACTTGACATTTATTGAACGCATGGTAAAAAATGCGACTCGTCAGCCGGCAAGCCCACAGGAGGACAGAGATGACCGACGCCACCACCGCCGCCGCCACCACCAACGGACACGAGGAGCTCAGGACCGAGGACGACGCGCTCTCGGTCCTGATGGACGCCGACATCGACAAGGTGATGTCGGGTCTCGACAAGATCGTCGAGGCGGCGCCCTCCTACGAGAAGCTCTTCATGCGCTGGCAGCGCCAGCACTGGTCCACCGAGGACTTCGACTTCGCCGTGGACAAGAAGCAGTGGGCCGACCCGAACATGTTCACCGACGACGAGCGGCGGTTCCTCGAGTTCGGCTTCTCCGAGTTCTTCCTCGGCGAGGAGCGGGTCACCCTGGAACTGCTCCCGTTCGCGCTGGCGGCTCCGACTCATGAGGCCAAGGTCTTCCTGACCACCCAGATCTCCGACGAGGCCAAGCACACGGTCTTCTGGAACGGCTTCTACCGCGAGGTCTTCGGCATCGAGGCCGGCAGCCTCGGGGAGATGATCGACAAGCAGCGCTACGTCGTCAACAAGGACTGGGAGACCCTCTTCAACGGGATCCTCCACGAGTGCGCGGAAGACCTGCGCAAGGACCCCAGCGACTTCCCGAAGCTGGTGCGCGGCGTCACCGTCTACATGATCGTCATCGAGGGCATGCTCGCCCTCAGCGCCGCCCGGTTCATGATCAAGTCGATGAAGGAGCGCGGCTGGTTCCCCGGCTTCACCGCCGGCTTCACGGCGGTCAACCGCGACGAGTCGCGCCACGTGGGCTTCGGCGTCAAGTTCCTCGCCGACGCGATCAAGGACGACGTCGCCAACGCCAGGATCGTCGAGGACACCCTGAAGGAGTGCCTGCCGGTCGCCACCCTGGTCTTCGTGCCGCCGTGGGTGGAGGACCCGTACAACTTCGAGACGCCCTTCTACCACTCGTCCGAGATCTTCGAATACGCGGCCAAGTCGCTCTCGAAGAAGCTGGCGGCGATGGGCCTCGACCCGGCGATGCTCGCCGCCGCCTGAACGGCCGGTGGAAGCGACGGTCGCAGCGAAGCGCGGGCGTCCCTCGACCGGCGCCCGCGAGAGGATCCTGGATGCGGCCATCGAGGTGCTCAAGGCCGACGGCTACGCCGGCCTGACGATCGCCAAGGTGGCTGCCGGGGCCGGCGAGTCCAAGCCTCTGGTCGTCTACCACTACGGCTCGAAGCAGGGTCTCGTCCGCGCCGCGGGGCGTGCGATCGCGGAGATGATCACGGACGAGGTCCTCGCCGCCGTCGACGGAGCGCGCACGGTGGAGGCTGTCGTCCGCGGGGTCGACGCCGGAGTGGAACGGGTCCTGGATCGCGACGAGCGCGTGGCGCGCCTCTACTTCGACCTGGCCGCGGTGTCGGTCGTCGACCCGGAGATCCGCCAGACGATCACCGAGGTGAACGAGCAGTGGCGCGTGGTGCTCGTCCGCCTGTTGACCGAGGCCAGCGACGGCGTGACCGCCGCGCGCGCCCGCGTGCTGGCACTGATGATCATCGCGGGCGCCCAGGGCATGACGCTCGAGCGAATCGAGCGCGGCCCGACGGCCGAGCGCAAGCGGGCTCGCGAGCTCTTCATCAAGAGCGCCGTCGGAGCGGCATCTCCGGGTCGCTGAGCGCGGGTCCTGGGCTGGATCGTGTCAACGGGCAACGTCGAGATCGTCCGGCGCGCGTTCGACGCGTTCAACGAGCGAGGGGCCGAGGGGATCCTCCCTTTCATCGACCCTGAGTGCGAGGCGATCACCCCGCCAAACCTGGCGAGCGAGCCGGACACCTACCGCGGCCACGACGGCATCCGCCGCTGGTTCGACTCCTTCGAGGAGGTGATGGACCGGATCCGCTGGGACGCCCACGGCTTCCGGCGGGTCGGGGACCGGGTGGTGGTCGAGTTCACGCTGCGCGCCCGCGGCAAGACCACCGGCCTGGAGTTCGGGCAGGACGCCGTGATGGTCTGGTCGCTGCGCGACGACAGGGCGATCCGAGTCGAGGTGTTCGAAACGCTGGACGAGGCGCTCGCAGCCGCCGAGAGATCGGCGGACTGAATGCCCTCCCCCCATCAGCGGCTGCTCGAGGTCTCCCGCGACGCGTTCAACGCGCGTGACCCCGAGGCCTGGCTCGAGGCCTGGAACCCCGACTGTGAGTGGCATCCGTTCCTGACCGCGCGGGAGGAGGGCGACCCCGGCTACCACGGGCCGAACGGGATCAGGGCCTGGTTCGAGGACGTCGACGAGATGTTCTCGGAGATCCACGTCGAGCTCGAGCGGTTCCGCGAGATCGGCGACCGCCTGCTCGTCCTGGGCCAGATGAAGGCCACGGACCGAGTCAGCGGCGCCGAGGTCAGCTCCGAGGTCGCCTGGGTGGTCGAGCCCCGGGGCGAGAAGCTACAGCGCGGCTGGGCCTACCGGAGCCACGAGGAGGCGGAGCGCCTCACCGAGGAGGCCGCGCGCTAGCGATCGCCCCGAGCCTGCGGTCGATCTCGGCGCTTGGCAGCGCTCCCTCGCGCAGCACGGTCCAGCGCCCTCCCGTCTCGATGCCGGTGATGTCGAGGACGGTCGAGGGCTCGCCGATCGGCTCGCCACCGTCGATGGCGAGGTCCGCCGCCGCGACGATCTCGCCTCCGATCTCGTCGAAGCGAGTCGGCGCGGGTTCCCCGCTCCGATTGGCGCTCGTCTGGAAGATCGGCGTCATCGCTCCCGACAACGCCCCCTCGATCAGCCGGACACCGAGACGCTCCGGATCCTCGCGTGAGGCGAGCGGGTAGCGCCGCTCCGGGTTGGCGACCACCAGCGTGACCGGGCCGGGCAGCAGGGCGGCCAGGGCATCGCGGGTTCGAGGCCCGAGCCCTGAGACGAGCTCGCGCATCGCGAGTGGAGAGAAGTACATGACCGCCGATGGCTTGCGCTCGCCTCGGCCCTTGAGCGCGTGGATGCGCTCGATCGCCCGCGCGTTCAGCGGATCGCAGGCGAGCCCGTAGAGCGTGTCGGCCGGGAAGATGGCCACGCCCCCCTCCCCGACGCAGCGCTCCAGCGCCGCGCGGGCGGCGTCCGCCCCATCGCGCTCGATCGAGACGATCTCGCTCATCGCCCGATGACTACCCGGTCCAGACCGGCCAGGTCACGGCGGGTGTCGGCGTCCCGATAGCCCGCCTCGCGAACCAGCCCGGTGACCGCGGCCGCCTGCTCGGCGCCGACCTCGAGGGCGATCGCCGCGGGACGGCGCTCGAGCGCGGTGAGCGAGCCGAGCAGCGCCTGGATCGCCTCGAGCCCCGTGGGCCCGGGCACGAGCGCCTCGCGGGGCTCGTACTCGCGGATCTCGGGTGCGAGCCCCTCCCACTCCGCCTCGGCGACATATGGGAGGTTGGCGAGCAGCAGGTCGAACGGCCCCGCGCCGGCCAGCGACGCGACGCCCCTCGAGACGACGTCCACGCGATCCGTGAGCCCGAGGCGATCCGCGTTGGCCTGGGCGACGCGCAACGCGTCCATCGAGGTGTCAATCGCCAGCATCCGCGAATCGGGGAGTTCATCGGCGACCGCCAGGGCGATCGCGCCGCTGCCGGTCCCCACGTCGATCGCCGACCCAGGCTCGAGCTCGAGCGCCACCTCGACCAGCAGCTCCGTCTCGGGCCGCGGGATCAGCACACGCCGGTCGACGATCAGCTCGATGCGCCGGAACCCCTTCCGTCCGAGGATGTAGGCGACCGGCTCGCGCCGCGCGCGCCGGCGGACCATCTCGGCGAACTCACGGGACGCTCCGACCGGGAGCCGCAGGTCGGGCTCCGCCATGAGGCGCGCTCTGTCCCATCCCGTCGCCTCCGCCAGGAGGAGCTCGGCATCCAGTTGAGCCGACTCACAGCCGGCGGCGGCGAGGGCCCCGACCGCCCCCTCCATCGCGTCGCGGACTGCCGAGGTCCGGGCGCTCAGGCGGTCTCCGCTGTCTGTGCCTCGAGCCGCATGCGCTTCTCCTCGGACGCGAGCGCGTCCGTGAACTCGTCCAGCTCCCCGCCGAGCACGCGGTCCACGCCGCTCGCCGTGTGCTTGACGCGATGGTCGGTGATCCGGTCCTGCGGGAAGTTGTAGGTGCGGATCTTCTCCGAGCGCTCGCCGGACCCGACCTGGGCCTTGCGCTCCGAGGCGATCTTGGCCTGCTGCTCGGCGATCTCGCGCTCCAGCAGCCGCGCGCGGAGCACCCGCATCGCCTTCTCCCGGTTCTGCAGCTGCGACTTCTCGTCCTGCATCGAGACGACGAGGCCGGTGGGCTTGTGGGTGATGCGCACGGCGGAGTCGGTGGTGTTGACCGACTGCCCGCCGGGGCCGGACGATCGGTAGACGTCGACCTGGAGGTCGTTGGGATCGATCTGGACGTCGACCTCCTCGGCCTCCGGCAGGACGGCCACGGTCGCGGTCGAGGTGTGAATACGTCCCTGTGACTCGGTCTTCGGAACGCGCTGGACGCGATGCGTGCCGCCCTCGTACTTGAAGACGGAGTAGGCGGCGTCCCCCTTGATCGCGAAGGTGACCTCCTTGAATCCGCCGACCTCGGACGGCGACTGGGAGAGCACCTCCACCGAGTATCCGCGGCGCTCGGCGTAGCGGCTCAGCATCTTGAAGAGGTCGCCGGCAAACAGCGCGGCCTCGTCACCGCCGGTACCCGCCCTGATCTCGACGATCACGTTCTTGTCGTCGTTCGGGTCGCGCTCGACCATCGCCAGGCGGATCTCCTCGGCGAGCTCCTCGAGCCTCGGCGGCGCCTCCGCCATCACCCTCTTCAGCTCCGGGTCGTCGCCGTCCTCGGCGAGCAGCTCCTGTGCGCCCTCGAGGTCGTCCTTGAGGGTCAGCCACTCGCGCGCCAGCTCATGAGCGGCCTGCAGCTCGCGATACTCGCGCCCGACCTCGGCGGCGCGCTCCCGATCCGCGTGCAGCGCGGGATCCGACATCTGCCGCTCGAGGTCCGCGAATCGGCCTTCGATCTGGTCGACCAGCTCATCGATCATGCTCCCGATTGTCGCGCACCAACCCGATCCAGCCCCGCCCGTCCCGCGCAAGCACCCTCGTGGCAGGCCCGGCCGCACCCTGCACGCATGGCTGCTGCGCCACCGCCCCGCCCTGCTGGGGGCCGGCTATACGGGGGCGCTGCTCGCCGTGGTGGGCCCCGGAGTCCTCGCGGGCCTCTCGGACGACGACCCGGCCGGGATCACCACCTATTCGATCCTCGGCGCCAAGTACGGGTACGAGCTGCTCTGGGTGCTCGCCGTCTCGACGGCGGCGCTGATCGTCTTCCACCTGCTGGGCGCGCGAATGGGTGTGGTGACCAAGAAGGGTCTGCTGACTTTGATCAGGACCCATCGCGGCCAGAGGAGCGCGCGGGTGGTGCTCGCCGCCCTCATCGTCGCCAACGTCGGCACGATGTGCGCTGAGTTCGCCGGCGTCTCCGCCGGCTTCGAGCTGCTCCTCGGACTCAGCCGCTACGTGACGGTGCCGCTGGCGGGCATCGGGGTGTCCGCTCTGGTGCTGCGCGGGTCGTTCAATCGAGTCGAGCACATCCTGCTGGCGCTGAGCGCGGTCTTCGTCACCTACATCGCCTCGGGGCTGCTGGCCCATCCGGACTGGGGAGCGGCCGCAAAGGGCCTGGTGGTCCCGCATCTCCCCCTCACCCGCGACGCCGTGCTGGTCGCCGTGGCGACCATCGGGACGACGCTCGCTCCCTGGGGGCTCGTCTTCATCCAGTCCTACGCGGCCGACAAGCACCTCAAGCTCAAGGACCTGCGCTTCGAGAACGTCGACGTCGTGGTGGGGGCACTGCTGACGGGCGTGATCGGCTTCTTCGTCGTGATCGCCTGCGCCGCCACCCTGCACGTCAGCGGCATCGAGATCAACGACGCCAGCGACGCCGCCAAGGCCCTGGAGCCCCTCGCAGGGGGATCGGCGTCGACCCTCTTCAGCTTCGGATTCGTAGGCGCCGCGCTCCTGGCCGCCGCGGTCGTGCCGCTCTCGACCGCCTATTCGGTGGCGGAGACGGCGGGGAAGTCGGCCGACGTGAACGACACGTTCAGCGAGGCGCCGCTCTTCTATGGGAGCTTCGGCGCCGTCGTCGTGGTCGCCGCCGTCCTGGTGCTGATCCCCGGCGTACCCCTGATCCCGATCCTCTTCCTCTCGCAGGCGCTGAACGCGGTGCTGCTGCTGGTCATGCTGCCCGTGATGCGGAGCCTGGCGGGAGACCCGAAGCTGATGGGCGACGAGGCCCTCGGGACTACCGGGCGGATCGTCACGGGGGTGGCACTCGCGCTGATCGCGGCCTCGGTGCTCGCCCTGGGCGCGCTGACCGTCGCGGGGTGAGGCAGACGACTACGACGTGCTGCTGGTCACCGGCGCCGGCGCGGACTGCTGGGTCGAATAGCCGCTCGATCCCGAGTAACCGCTCGAGGAGCCGTAGTAGTAGCCGTCCTCGCCGGAGGACTGCGAGTACGGGTCCGTTGACGAGCCGCTCGTCCCGGACGACGTCCCGCTCGACGAACCGCCGCTCGAGCTCTTCGCGCTCGTCTTCTTCGCCGTCTTGGCGGCCTTCGGGCCGAGTGCCGGGTCATTGCCGGCGGCCATCTGCGCAGCCATCAGGCCGCCGATGGCAAGCGTCGCCACGACGGCGAGCAGCGCCAGCTTCACGGTCACGGCCCGGGTGGACTGGAGGGGCCGCCTCGTCGTGTACCGGCGCTGCCGGGCCATACGCGCGTCGCGAGCGGTGCGAGGCCGCTCCGCCGAGCGGCGCGGGACGCGCTCCGGATAGCGGGGGTCGGGGCTCATCGGGCGGGCTCGTAGTCATAGGGGCTCGCGGGAGCCGGCCGCGAGAACTGCTCGGACGGCAGCGGGATCCGGCGCCGTGGGCGGCCGCTGGGCGGCTCGTCGCTGGGCAGCAGGCGCACGGCCGCCATCACGGTGAGCGGCGCCACCGTTGCGATCACGATGATCAGCAGCCACAGGGAGCGGGCGTCGGTGCCGGCGCCGAGCGTGTGGACCACCGCGAGGGCGTACACCGCCAGCGTCCAGCGGTGCATCTGCCGCCACAGCTTGGGGCCGATCCAGCGACGGACGTAGAAGGTCAGGCCGAGCAGCGCCGCCATCCATCCGCCGACGACGCCGAGGCCGGTCCAGACTGGCCTGTGGGACATCACGAACGGGATGGCGATCCCCGAGAGGCCGGGGCGCAGATAGGTGTCGCCGAGCAGCACCAGGCCGTGCGCCGCGATGAAGATCAGCGCCGTCAGCGCGGTCGCCTCGTGCGCCTGCTTCAACTTGGCCATCGCGCCGGGTCCCTTCGCGGACCGCATCGCCATGGCGAGCCCCATGCCGACCGACACGGCGACGAGCACCAGGGCGACGACACCGAAGGCGCGGCTCGCGATCCAGAAGATGTGCTGGCCGGGGTCGGTGTAGGAGTTCACGCCGCCACCGCCTCAGCGCCGTCACGTGTCGGCTCCGAGAGGGATCCGCAGAGCTCGACGCTGCCGTCGTCCCTGACGATCAGCCCACCATGCAACGAGAGGATCTCCCGGGCATGCTCCGGGCCGGACAGGAACGCCATCTTGGCGAGCGTCTCGGCCTCCAGGGCGGTCTCGCCCAGCGAGGTCGCCTGGATCACGCCGGTCCAGGCCGGCTCGCCGGTCGACGGATCGAGCAGATGATGGGCGAAGCCCGCTTCGGCCTGCCAGAGGCGAGTCTTGATCCCGCTGGTCGCGACCGCGCCGCGTGCAAGCTTGAATTCGTGCGCGTTTCCCTCGCCGAGCGGGTGATCGATGTTCACCTGCCGCTCGACCGGGTGCTCACCGCCCAACCGCAGGTCACCGCCGGCATCGACGACGAACGTCGAATAGCCGGCGAGGCGATCGCACGCCAGGTCGGCCGCCAGGCCCTTGCCGCTGCCGCCGGTATCGATCCGCACGCCCGGAGGCCTGCTCACGACGCCGGCGACGGGATCGACGGAGATCCCCCGCCAGCGCGAGTCCGCTCGCGGGGAGGCCGCCTTGCGCTCGGGGGCGACGGCCAGCGCCTCCTCGATGGCGGCCGGGGGAAGGTCTGCGCGCGAGGCGGCGTAGCCGGCGTCCTCGAGCTCGCCGACCAGCGTCGGGTCAACGAGACCCTCCGAGCGACGCGCCGCCCAGAGCGCCGCGTCGACCGCGACGGCCAGGGTCGGGCTGACCGAGCAGGAGGTGCCCGGCGCGGAGTTCATGGCACAGAGCTCGCTGCTTCGATCGAAGCGGGTCAGCTTCCGGTGCAGGAGGCGCAGGAAGAACTCGATCTGAATGCCCATCGCCTCGGGCGACGGCAGCCCCGCCCGATCCGGTGCGCCGATCAGCACTCGCACATGGGAGCCGAAGAGCTTGAAGCGGCGGTCGTCCTCGCTGAAGGGCGAGGTGTTCGGGTCCGAGATCACGACGGGCATGCTCGTCCTGGGCAATGAACACGCCGTAAGGGTGAGATGAGAAATCTCTTAGAGATTTCGCGCGGCCTCGCGGCGCCGACCTAGCATTGCCCCGATGCGGATCCTGGTCGTAGAAGACGAGCGCCCCATCGCCGAGTTCGTTCAGCGCGGGCTTGAGGCGGAGGGCTATTCCGTCAGCTGCGCGTACGACGGCGAACAGGGCCTGGCGATGGCGGGGACCGGCGACTACGCGCTGATCGTCCTCGACCTCCTCCTCCCCAGGCTCAGCGGATTGGAGGTCGTCAAGGGGATCCGAGAGCGGGATGAGGCTCTGCCGGTGATCATGCTGACGGCTCTGGCCGAGACCGACGACGTCGTCAGGGGCCTCGACCTGGGCGCCAGCGACTACCTGACGAAGCCGTTCGCCTTCGCCGAGCTGCTCGCGAGGATCAGGGCGCACCTGCGCCAGCCCGGCCAGGTCAACGCAACCTCACTCGAGGTCGGTCAGATCAACCTCGACTTCCGGACCCGGGAGGTGAGCCGGGCGGGACGCGGCGTGAAGCTGACCGCCCGGGAGTTCGAGCTGCTCGCGTACCTGATGCGGCATCCCGACCAGGTCCTCTCGCGCGCGCAGATCCTGAACGCCGTCTGGGGCTACGACTACGACCCCGGGACGAACGTCCTCGACGTCTACATCGGGTACCTCCGCCGGAAGCTCGCCGACGGCGACGGCGACGCCCCGATCCAGACGGTGCGCTCCGCCGGCTACCGGCTGGTGAGCACCGATGCGTAGCCTCGTCCCGCGCGGGATCCGGCTGCGCCTGGTGCTCGCAATCTCCGCCGTGAGCGTCGCCGCGGTGGCCGCGAGCTTCTTCGCCCTCCACGAGACCACGGCGGCGAACCTCCGCAGCCGCATCGACAGGGAGCTGAACGAGCAGTACGTGGAGTTTCAGCAGCGCGTCCTGAGCAACCGGAACGTTCGCGATGCGGCCGCCCTGCAGTCGGCGGGCGAGCGCTTCGTCGCCGGACAGCGCTACCACCCCGAGGCGCGCATCTACCTGATCTCCCCCGAGGGCCTGCATCCCGTCACGAACCAGCAGAGGATCGTCGACGAGGAGCTCGCCGAAACCCGGTCGGGAAACAGCGAGAACGGAGAGGCCGGGGCTGGTGGCGTCGTCTCCGCCGCGGACGGACTGACGACGATCTCCACGGACGAGACCGGGAAGCTCCGGGTCCTCACCGAGCCGATCGTCGTCGGTGGGGCGAGGATCGGGACCTTTCGGGTGGCCGACCCGCTCACGTCGGTTGACCAGGCCCTGGCATCGCTCCGAAACAGGTTCATCGCGGTCGGGCTCGGCGCACTGGTCCTCTCGGTGATCATCGCGATCTGGCTCGCGAACCTGATCTCGCGGCCACTGCGCAGGATGGCCGCCGTCGCCTCGGCGGTCGACTCCGGGGACCTCTCCCACCGCATCGACTACAGCGGGGACGACGAGGTGGGCGTCCTCGCCGAGGCTTTCAACCACATGCTGGATCGCCTCGAGGAGGGCTTCCGCCTCCAGCGAGACTTCGTCTCCGACGCCTCGCATGAGCTCCGGAGCCCCCTCACCGTGCTCCGAGGGCGGATCGAGCAGCTCACCGACCACGCCGGCGATCGCGAGGCGGTCGCCGGCGAGGCCGACGAGCTGATGCGGGAGGTGCGGCGCATGGAGCGGCTCACCGACGACATGCTCACTCTCGCCAAGGCCGAGCGCGGGGGGCTCGTGCAACCCCGCCGGGTGCCGATCGACGACTTCGTGGAGGACATCCGCCGAGACATGCCGCTGCTGGGGCCGCGGCACTACAGCGTGGAGTCGACCCTCCACGGCAACCTGGAGGCCGATCCGGACAGGCTCGCCCAGGTGCTGCGCAACCTGGTCACCAATGCGGTCCGGCACACCTCGGCCGGCGGGCACATCGGCATCTCGATCGGCTCGGAGAACGGCGTGGCCCTGTTCGCGGTCAGCGACGACGGCACGGGGATCGAGCCCGATCAGCTGGGGAGGATCTTCGATCGCTTCCATCGCACGGACGAGGGGCGGAGCCGAGCCGAGGGAGGCAGCGGGCTCGGGCTCGCCATCGCCAGGGCGATCGTCGAAGCGCACGGGGGCTCGATCGCCGCCGAGTCGCCGCCGGGCGGGGGGGCGACGATTCGCTTCTCGATCCCGGGCTACCGGCCGAGGGACGATCAGATGATCTAGGGCGCGATCGGGTCGCCGGTCTCGGCGTCGATCACCGTGATCGCGCCCATCGGGCAGGCGCGCGCCGCATCGACCAGCTCGCGAAGCGGTGCCGATCCGACGAGCCGCGCCACGTCGTCGACCTCGAACGCACCGGGCGCCAGCTCGGCGCAGTCGCCGTAGGCGAGGCATTCGCCCTTGTCTATGTGGACCTTGACCTTCATTGGTGTGATGGTCCGCGCCCGACTTGAACGCACAGTTAGAGCCACGTGAGATTTCTCTCATGCGCCCGGGGCGAACTTAGGGCTGTCCGAAGTTGTGGGTCATACGGACCCCAAAATCCGGACACCTGAGGAGGCCATCCGCGAGTTAGCCAGCAAAGCTCACGGGGTCGTCACACGCGCGGAGCTGTTGGCGGCCGGGCTCAGCGATCAACAAATCAAAGACCGGCTGCGGAAGGGGGTGCTCACCGCGGTCCACCGCGGCGTCTACCGAGTCGGCCACACGGCGCCAAGCCTTGAGGCGCGTTATCTCGCGGCCGTCAAGGCGTGTGGCGACGGATCCTTGCTTTCGGGTCGAGCGGCCGCGCATCTGTGGGGCCTGATCAAGCGCAGCCCTCCCCAGCCCGAGGTGATCACGACCGCAGATCGGCAAATCAAAGGAGTGATCGTCCACCGAGCCCGCAGGACGAATCTTCCAGACCCCGGAATCCGCCGCGGGATCCCCGTCACGACGGTGCCGCGCACACTTGTGGATCTCGCCTCTTCATTGCCAGAGCCCGCACTCGCGAGGGTCTGCCACGAGGCAGGTGTGATGTATCGGACTACCCCGAAACAGGTCGACGCGGTGCTTCAGCACATGCCAGCAGCTGCCGGCCGAGCCAAGCTCCGCCGCGTTCTCCACGGTGACGTGCCGGTCACCTTGAGTCGCCTCGAGGCGCGGTTCCTGCGCGTACTCAAAGAGTGCGGCCTCCCGCTGCCGGTCACGAACCGGGTCGCCGGTGGGCATTGCGTCGACTGCCGCTGGCCCGAACGCCGGCTCACCGTCGAGCTCGACAGCTACCGGTATCACGGGTCCCGGCACGCGTTCGAGAAAGGCAGGCACCGAGAACGCGAGGCTCGCGCACGCGGCGACGAGTTCAGGCGGTACACCTATGGCGATGTCTTCGAGGACACGACCTTCATGCTCTCGGAGCTTCGAGAGTTGCTGGCCTAAGCGGATGCTGTCCGGACTTTGGGGTCCATAAGAACCCAAAGTCCGGACAACCCGCCCGAGCTACGCAACAATCTCGATCGGCTGCTCGCGCTTGGCCTCGTACGGGTCCTCGACCGCCAGCACCGCCTGCAGCGCGCTGATCGCGACCTCGAGCTGGTCCAGATCCGGCTCGCGGGTGGTCAGGTTCTGCAGCATCAACCCCGGCCACATCACCGCCCGCACCCAGCGCTTGTTGCGGTGCTTGCCGGCCCACTTGATCACCTCGTAGGAGAGGCCCGCGATCAGCGGGATGCCGAGGATCCGGGAGGCGACCAGCCAATACCAGGCCGGCAGGCCGATCGGCGCGAAGACGAAGATCGCCAGGACCATCACGATCAACAGGAAGCTGGTGCCGCAGCGTGGATGCAGCCGCGAGTACTCCTTCGCCCTGGGCGGGATCAGCTCGTCGCCGGCCTCGAAGCAGGAGATCGTCTTGTGCTCCGCGCCGTGGTACTGGAAGACGCGGCGCAGGTCAGGAAGCTTGCTGATCAGCGCCAGGTAGCCGATGAAGATCGTGGTCCGCAGCACGCCCTCGACGAGCCAGAAGAGGAGCGGGGAGCCGAGCTGGTCCTTGATCAGGCTGGTGGCGCCGACCGGGATGACGAAGAAGAGACCCACCGCGAGCAGCAGCGAGAAGAAGATCGTCAGGCCCCAGGTGAAGCCGCCGATCTCCTCCTCTTCCTCACCGTCGGCGAGCTGCGCATTGGCCGAGATCGCCAGTGCCCTGAAGCCGATCCGCAGCGACTCGGCCAGGGCGACCACTCCGCGGATGACCGGTACGCGCAGGATCCTGCTGCGCTTGGCCCAGGAGACGATCGGCTCGGAGGTGACCTCGATGCGCTCCTCTGGGGTGCGGCAGGCGACCGACCAGGTCGAGACCCCTCTCATCATCACGCCCTCCAGAACGGCCTGTCCGCCGATCGGGGCGTCGCCCACGGCCACGGGCTTGCCGTCGGGCATGCGCTCGGACCGTGCGGCCTGAGGCCGCGTCCCATTCGACGATGACTCTGGCTGGGCGCTCAACGGGCGCGCTTGGCGGCCCGGCGACGGAACCGCTCGACCCTGCCGCCGGTGTCAACCAGCTTCTGCTTGCCCGTATAGAACGGGTGGCACTGCGAACAGAGCTCCACGTGCAGCTCGGGCTTCGTGGAGCGCGTGTAGAAGTCGTTTCCGCACGAGCAATGGACGTGCGAGAGGACGTACTCGGGATGGATTTCTGTCTTCATCGCGTTTAAGTCTAGCCGCCGAATTGACATACAAGCTGTAGGTCAGATATACATACAGCCTGTATGCCAAACCGAGGAGGCCACAGATGACGACTCAGACAGAGGACGCCACCGCCATCCGCATGCTGGCGGAACGCTACGGGGAGGCCTGGAACCGGCAGGACCTCGACGCGATCATGGACCTGCACGCCGACGACTGCGTCTTCGTCGCCTACGCCGCCGGCTCCCCCCTTGCCGAGGGCAAGGAGGCCGTCCGCGAGGCGTTCGCCGGCTACATCGCGATGATGCCCGACATCAACTTCGCCGAGCGCTCCCTGCACGTCGGCGAGGATCACTGGGTCTTCGAATCGACGATGTCCGGCACCGTGGAGCAGGCGATCGAGGTCGATGGCGAGTCGTTCGGCGATCGCGGCGCCAGGGTCGAGGTCCCCTGCGTCGACGTGATCGAGGTCCGCGACGGACTCGTCGCCAGCAAGCACACCTACCTCGACTCGATGGAGATGCAGCGGCAGCTGGGCGGCGAGGAGTGATGACGGCCGTCGCCGAGAACGGGACCGCCACAGAGGCCGAAGCGGAGGCCTGGGTCGAGATGTTCGCCGAGGGCTGGGCCAACCCGGTCGACACCGACACCTTCTGTGACCACTTCGATCCCTGGTTGCAGCCCGAGGTGCGGATGATCCAGCCGTCGATGCGCCCGATCGTGGGCAAGGAGGACTTCCGTGAGGAGTTCGCCCGCCCGCTCTTCGGCCTCGTCCCAGACCTGCACGGGATCGTCGAGAGCTCGGCAGCGAGCGGTGACATCGTCTACATCGAGCTGCGCCTGGAGGGGACGATCGGTCGCCGGAGGTTCACGATGCAGACCTGCGACCGGATCACGCTCCGCGACGGCAAGGCCAGCGAGCGCTTCGCCTACCTAGACGCAACCCCGCTGATCAAGGCCGTCGCGCTCAGCCCACGCTCCTGGCCCAAATTCCTGAAGATTCAGCTCCGCAACCTGAGGAGGCCCGCATGACCGTCCAACTCCCACAGGGAAACATCCACTACCGCGAATACGGCGAGGGACCGCCGATCGTCTTCGTCCACGGCCTGCTCGTCGACGGGCGGCTCTGGCGGAAGGTGACGCCGCTGCTCGAGGACCGCTTCCGCTGCATCGTGCCCGAGTTCCCGCTCGGCTCTCATCCGGAGCCGCTCAATCCGGACGCCGACCTCTCTCCCCCGGGCCTCGCGCGGATCGTCGCGGGCGTCCTCGAGGGACTCGACCTGGAAGACGTCACCCTGGTCGCCAACGACACCGGCGGCGCGATCTCGCAGATCACGGCCGCGAACCATCCCGAGCGGATCGGGCGGCTGGTGTTGACCAACTGCGACGCGTTCGAGAACTTCCTTCCGCCGGCCTTTCGTCCCATGCAATGGGCCGCGAAGGTGCCCGGCGGGCTGATGGCGATGATGGCCGGCATGCGCTTCGCGGCGCTCCGCCGCCTCCCGATCGCCTACGGCTGGCTGATCAAGCGCGACTTCGCGGACGCGCCCACCCGTGAGTGGGTCGATCCCTTCCTGACCGACAGGGAGATTCGCCGGGACACGATCAAGGTGCTGAAGGGGATCGATCCGAAGTACACATTCGAGGCCGCGGAGAAGCTGCGCAGCTTCGGCCGGCCGACCATGCTCGCCTGGGCCGTCGAGGACCGCTTCTTCAAGCTCTCCTTCGCGGAGCGGCTCGCGGACACCATCCAGGGCGCGACCCTCGAGAAGATCGAGGACTCCTACACCTTCGTCTCGGAGGATCAGCCCGAGCGGCTCGCGGAGCTGATCGCCCGCTTTGCGCGCGAGCCGACAGCGGTCGCGTAAGGCGATCGCAGCGGCCTGGACCGCTGTCTTCCTGGTCCTGGTGCCCGGAGTCGTCGCGGGGCTGATCCCCTGGCTGCTGACTGGCTGGCGGGTGGAGGCTGCGCCGCTCACCGTCCGGATCGCCGGTGGCGCCTTGGTAATCGGAGGGGCAACCTTCCTGCTTGCGGCATTCGCGCGGTTCGTCGTGGAGGGCATCGGCACGCCCGCGCCCGTCGCCCCGACCGAGCGGCTCGTGGTCGGCGGCGCCTATCGCTACGTCCGCAACCCGATGTACCTGGCCGTCGGGGCGACGATCTGCGGCCAGGCGCTGCTGCTCGGCCAGTGGGGCCTGCTCGCCTACGCCGCCGTGTTCTTCGCGATCGTGGCGACCTTCGTCATCACCTACGAGGAACCGGCTCTCGAGAGGCAGTTCGGCGCTGAGTACGACGCGTATCGGCGGGCCGTTCCGGGCTGGTTGCCTCGCCTGCACTCATGGCAGGGCGAGCGCCCAAGCTGACCCTCGGCGGGAAGTTGCGGTTCCGAGATGGTGCGGCCGGCGCCCGCGAGCCGGGTTAAGGTACGACCGTGGCAGAGACAGGGGAGGCAGCGTCCGAAGCGATCTCGGTGGTCCTGGCCGACGACCACGCCGTCGTCCGCAGCGCGCTGCGCCTGATGCTCGAGCGTGAACCCGACATCGAGGTGGTTGCGGAGGCGGGCGACGCCGATTCGGCGAGCCGATATGTCAGCGGCCACCATCCCAAGGTCCTGATCCTCGACATCAACATGCCGGGAGGGTCCGGACTGGCGGCGATCCCCACGATCAGGGAGCAATCGCCGGGCACGGAGATCGTCGTGCTCACCATGCAGGACGAGACCGCCTTCGCCCGCGAGGCGCTCCAGGCCGGGGTGCTGGGGTACATCCTCAAGGAGGCTGCAAGCGAGGAGCTGGTCAAGGCCGTCCGGATGGCCGCCGAGGGACGGACCTACCTGCAGCCCGAGCTCGGGGCTCGGCTCGCCGCCGAGCCGGATGCCGCGACACCGGATGACCTCTCCGAGCGCGAGCTGGAGGTCCTGCGCCTGATCGCTCTCGGACACACGAACAACGAGATCGCGGAGCAGCTCTACCTGAGCGTGCGAACCGTGGAGTCACACCGGGCGCACATCCAGCAGAAGCTCGCGATGACGACGCGCTCGGAGCTCGTCCGCTACGCGATCGAGCGCGGGCTGATAGACGTCTAGCGGCCACAAGGCCGCTCCACTTCGGAGCGGAGGGCGAAGCCCGTAGCGACTTATGTGGGGCGGCCGCAAGTGGCCGCGACTGGTGGCGACGCCACAAGGCCGCTCCACTTCGGAGCGGAGGGCGAAGCCCGTAGCGACTTATGTGGGGCGGCCGCAAGTGGCCGCGACTGGTGGCGAAGCCGTCATTCGTCGTCGCCGCGGGTCTGGAGCGGGATCTCCGCTCGCACGCGCGTGCCCGACCCCCGGTTCGAGCTGACCTCGAGAGTGCCGCCCAGCAAGGCGGCGCGCTCCCTCATCCCCACGAGGCCGAACCCCTCGCGGACCAGGTTGGGCTCGAAGCCCACGCCATCGTCGGCTACCTCCACCTCGATGGAACCGCGGCCGGCGCGCACGCTGAGGTCAGCGCGGCGCGCCATCGAGTGCTTCGCGACGTTGTTGAGGGCCTCCTGGACGAGCCGATAGACGGCGGTCTCGAGCACCGGCGTGGGGCGGCCGTCCTCCTCGCGGGCCAGCTCGAAGTCGCAATCGACCTGCAGGTTGGCCGCCTGATGGTGCTGCTCGGCCAGGGCATGCAGGGCCGCCTCGAGGCCGATGGTGTCCAGTGACGCCGGCCGCAGCTCGGTGATCAGCCGGCGCAGCTTGACGATCTCGTCGTCGATCTGCTCCACCGCGGCCTGGCCCGTGTGGTGCAGATCCTCCGTGGTCTCCTCGCGGAGCGCCGACGAGAGGCGCATACGAAGAACCGCCAGCCCCTGGAGGGTCTCGTCATGAAGCTCACGGGCCCAGCGGCTGCGCTCCTGCTCGGCCGCGTCGATCGTGTTCTGGAGGCGCTCCTCGGCCATCGACCTGGCGGTCGCGACGCCTGTCGCGGCGCTCGCGGCGAAGGCCTCGAGCAGCCGCTGGTGCTCATCGTCGAAGCGGCCCGGCTCGCCGATTCGGTCAAGCGCGACGACCAGGCCGAGCGGGTCACCGCGGAAGAGAAGCGGCGCGAGCAGCGCCCGGCCGCTCTCCTTGGCCCCCAGGTCTACGCCGGTGAACCTGCCGAGAAGGACCTGCTCGGAAGCCTCGTGGGCGGGCATCCTGAGCATTGAGATCTTGGGGTCGAGCCCACCGGCGATCGCCGCGGTGGCCGCCACCACCAGCTCCTCGCCCTCGCGGAGCAGGATGATCAGCGCCCTCGCCTCGACCAGCGCACGGCCGCGCTCGACGATTGCCTCCAGGACGCGTTCCAGGTCGGTCTCGCCGCCGACCGCGATCGCAACGTCGGTGGCCGCCTGCAGCCGCCTGACGGCCCTGCGCAGCTCGTCGCGGTCCCGCCGCCGGTCTGTGATGTCGCGGATCGCCGCCAGCGCCATCATTCCGTTGTCCGTGGCCACCGCCGAGAGCGAGATCTCGCACGGAAACTCGCTGCCGTCCTTGCGCCGCGCGTAGAGGTCGTGACCCGCCCCCATCGGGCGAGTGCGCGGCGCCTCGAAGTACTGCTCTCGATGCGCGACGTGCCCGGACCGAACGCGCTCAGGCACAAGCATCTCGACGTGCTCGCCGATCAGCTCCTCCCGCGTGTAGCCGAGGACCGCCTGCGTGCGCGAGTTGACGAGCCTGATCTCGCCGGTCTCGTCGACACCGATCACCGCATCGGGCGCGAATTCGAGGAACTCGCGCTCGAGCGCCTGACTCGCGTGGTCTGCCACCGCGCGAGCATAGATCAGCTCGGGGTGCCCGTTGCCCGCGTAAACGCGCAGAAAGCCTGTGAGCGCACGCCTGACTAGCGTGGGGCTCGACGTTGATCGACCTCCACTGCCACATCCTGCCCGCTATCGACGACGGCGCGGTTGACCTCGCCGATTCGGTCGCAATGGGCCGAGTCGCCGCTGACGACGGGATCGAGGTCATCGCTGCGACGCCGCACATCCGCCACGACCACGATGTGCGCATCCCGGAGCTCGCCGGCAGGGTCGAGGAGGTCAACGCAGAGCTGACGCGGACTGATGTCGCCGTCGAGGTGGTGACGGGCGGAGAGGTGGCCGAGACTGCCCTCGACGGACTCGATGAGGATGAGCTGCGCGCGGTCTCTCTGGGAGGCGGGAACTGGATCCTCTTGGAGCCCAGGCCCGGGCCGCTCGGCGAATCGCTGATCGAGTCGGTGGCCGATCTCCGCGGTGCCGGCTTCGGCGTGCTGGTCGCCCATCCCGAGCGCCACATCTCCGCCGACCTCCTGGATCGAATCCGAGCGCTGATCGATGCGGGCGCGCTCATTCAGTGCACCGCCGCATATCTTGTCTCTGGCAGCGCCCGCAAGGGGATGCTCGCCCTGGCGGCGGCCGGGCTGATCCACGTCCTGGCGAGTGACGCCCACTCCTCCCATGGCGGCAGGCCGCTGCGGATCTCCGATGGGCTGGCGGCCCTCGGGCAGGTCGAGCTGCTCGGCCCGCATCTCGACTGGATCGCCAGAGAGGCGCCCGCGGCGATCCTCCGCGGCGAGCGCCCCGACCCGCCGTACTAGCGGCCACCCGCTCATGACCGCGACCTGATGTCGCGGTCTAGGCTCGCCGGAGTTCCACCTCGCGCGCCAGCTCCTCGACCTCCCGGCGCGACCCGGTGCCGAGCCCGTGGCGGAGGAAGTTGACCGCGCCGGCAGCCGCCCCGAGCACCATCGCCTCGGGCAGCTCCCGGCCCCAGGCGAGAGCGGCCGCGATCGCTCCCATCATCGTGTCGCCGCAGCCCTCGCGCGAGCCAGCCTCGAGCTTCGGCGGGACGAGCTCCCATGCCTCATCGCCGATCAACGCCAGGGCGGGATCCCCGGCCCGGGTCACCAGGACGTTGCGTGCGCCCAGCCCGCGGAGCCTCTCAGCGGCGGCGCGAAGCCGCTGCGGCGTGTCCACGGGGCCAGCCACATAGGCGGCCAGCTCCCAGTCGTTCAGCTTGACGAGCTCCGGCTCGGCCGCGGCAGCGGACTCGATCCGGGGGCTGGAGAGGTCCGCGATCACCCGGACGCCGGACCCGCGGGCGTTGGAGACCAGGCTGCCGTAGACGTCGAGCGGCATCGCATCACCCGGGTACGGGTTGCAGATCGCGAGCACATCGCTCTCCAACGCCGCCGCCGTGGTTGCGGCCACCAGCCCGTCCGTCTCGTGCCTGGAGGGCGGTGCGACGTAGGCCTGAGCCAGCACCTGGCGCTCGCCGCTGCGGCGGTCGGTCACGTAGCAGCCGGTGGAGGCCTCTGTCCTGATCAGGCGGCGCTCTCCCGGGAGCGCCGCCAGCAGCGGCTGGAGCACCGTTCCGGTCTCTCCCCCGATCAGCGAGCAGAGGATCGGCCAGGCGCCGAGCTCGCCCGCCATCCGGCTCAGCCAGACGCCCTGCCCCGCCGGATGGCAGTGAACGTCGTCGCGCCCCTCGCCGCGCTCCTCGATGGTGACGGTGAGCATCGGGCTGGGCCCGAAGACCGTAATGCGTCCTGAGGGCTCGGCCATGGGCAAACCCTACGTTGGCGGAGCGCTAGACCTCGGTGTAGAGAGGCCCGTCGCCGCCCTCGGGCAGCGTCAGCCTGCCGCCCTTGGCGGTAATGGCGCCGCACTGCACGCAGTTGGAGGCGGTGACGTGGACGTCGACCGTCTCGGCGCCCGACTCGAGCTGGTCCTCGGGGATCTCGTAGACCTGCGCGGGACACATCGAGACCCAGGTCTGGGCGATCTCGCGCGGGACGCGGTTCTGGATCCGAACGTGGTTCGGGGCGTCGTCGCGGGTCGCGTTGCCAGAGAGAAAGACCGAGGAGAGCTTGTCGAAGATGTAGGAGCCGTCGGGCTGCGGGTACTTCTCGGCGGCGCCGTCGATCTCCACCTCAACCTCGGTATCCGGCTCGACTTCCTTGTGGCCGGGCGGGACCGCTCCGCGCGAGAGCAGCCAGGCGTTCGCGATCGCGCCGAACGCCACGAACCCCTTGTCGCCGTACTGGCGCACATTCCGGGAGCGGTAGAGGTCGTCCTCGATCTCCGACTTCTTGACCTTGCGCTCGTACTCCTCGAAGTTGACGGAGTCCTTCTTCAGGGATTCGACGATCGACTCGGCCGCGAACATGCCGGCGTGCATCGCGTAGTGGATCCCCTTCAGGTAGGGGATGTTGACCATCGAGACGTTGTCCCCGCACATCACCATGCCGGGCACGGAGAGCCGCTTGGGCATCGACCAGTAGCCGCCGGAGGGGATCGTCTTCGCCCCCCAACCGACTCGTTCCCCGCCTTCGAGAAGCTTGCGGACGAACGGATGGGTCTTGAGCTGCTGCAGCGCGTCGTGACAGGAGAAGGTCGCGTCGGTGGTATCGAGGCCGGCGACCATGCCGATGGAGATCTTGTCGTCGCCCATCGGGTAGATGAAGCTGCCGCCGAACTCGTTGTACTTGGGGCGCCCCCGCAGCGGCCAGTTCATCGTGTGGATGACCCGATCGAGCGGCTTCGGGACCTTCCAGACCTCCTTGACGCCGATCTCCCATCGCATGGAGTCGCCGGCGAGGTCGAAGTAGTCGACCGCGCACTGCGTCAGGTGGCTCACCGTTCCCTCCGCCAGGACGGTGGCCTTGGCCATCAGGTCGGAGCCGGGCTCGAAGTTGCTGAGCTCCTCGCCGTCGCGGCCGCGGCCCTTGTCGCCGGAGCGAATGCCGCGCACGATCCTGTCCTCGACCAGCAACTTGTCCGCCACGGTCTCGGTGAGGATGTAGGCGCCAGCCTCCTCGGCCTTCTCGGCAAGAAAGCGCGACAGCTTCGAGATCGAGGTGACGTAGTTGCCGTGGTTGCGGAAGTTGGGCGGCGGCGGCTTCAGCGGGATCGCCAGCCGCTTGGTCAGGAGATAGACGGCGTCCTTCTCGACCTTCTGGTAGACCGGCCAATCGCTCGGATCGAGGTCGGGGAACAGCTTCTCCATCGCCGACGGCACCATGTTCGCCCCCGAGACGTTGTGGGCGCCGCAGGCCTTGCCCTTCTCGATCACCGCGACCGGGATCTCGCCGAGCTGCTCGGTCAGCCCCGGCTCTTGTTCCAGTAGTTGCAGGACGCGATTGGCGCAGGCAAGCCCGGCCGGGCCGCCGCCGACGATGACGATGCCGGCCTCGAGGCGCTCCTCCGGGGCATCGGTCGGGGAACCGACGTAGTCCCCCGGATTGAACGGCGGAGGGAACTCCGCCGGCTTGACGGCCACTAGGAGCCCTTTTTGGCCTTGATCGCCTCGGTCAGCTTGGGGACGATCTTGTGTAGGTCGCCCACCACCCCGAGGTCGCAGAACTCGAAGATCGGTGCGTTCTGGTCCTTGTTGATGGCCAGGATGTTCTCCGAGTTCTGCATTCCGACCTTGTGCTGGATCGCGCCGGAGATCCCGAGCGCCAGGTAGAGGTTCGGCGCCACGGTCTTGCCGGTCTGCCCGATCTGAGCCGCGTACGGGTACCAGCCCGCGTCGACGACCGCGCGCGTTGCGGCAACCGCACCCCCCATTGTGTTGGCCAGCTGCTCCGCGAGCTCGAAGTTCTCGGCCTTGCCGAGACCGCGGCCTCCGCCGACCAGGATGTCTGCGCCCTCGATGTCGACGTCCTCGCCGCGCTGCTCGCCGCGAGTCACCATCTTGGCCTTGGTGGACCACTCGGAGAGCTCGACCGCGACGTCCTCGACCTCGGCCGTGCCGCCGGTCTCGTTCTCGTCGAATGCGTTGAGGCGACCGATGATGATCCCGGGCTCCTCGACGTAGCCGACGTCGGCGATCTGCGAGTCCTGGAGGATCGGCCGCTCGGCGACGAGCTTGCCGTCCTGGACGTTCACCGCGGTGACCTCCATGGTCACGCCGGCGTTCAGGCGAGCCGTCAGGCCCGCCCCGATCTCGAAGCCCAGCAGGCCTCCGCCGAAGAGCGCGTAGGAGAAGTCGTTGTCCGTGATGACCTTCGCCATCACGTCGACGATCGGCTGAGCCAGGCCCTCCGGGGCCTCCTTGCAGCGGTAGACCTTGGTCACGCCATAGGCGCCCAGCCCGGCGGCGGCGTCGTCGGCGACGTCGCCGACCACCACGGCCGCGGCCTCGGTGCCGAGCTCGCTGGCAAGCTTCGCCGCCTCGGAGAGAGCGCCGAGGGAGTTCTTGTTGAACTCGCCCTCGTCGTTGTGCAGTGCATAGACCAGGATCCCCGCCATTTAGATCAGCTTCCTTTCGTCGAGCCAGGCGACGATCTTCTCGACCGTCTCGTTGGTGTCCTCGTCCTCGATGATCTCCCCGGATTCCTTCTCGGGAGGCGGCTTCAGCTCGAGCACGGCGGTGCGCGAGCCACCCTCCCCCACCCGGTCGCCCTCGATGCCGACCTCGCCGATCGCCTTGGTGTCGAGCGGCTTCTTCTTGGCGCCCATGATCGCCTTCAGGCTGGGGTAGCGCGGCTCGTTGATCGCGTCTCCGACGCTGATCACGGCCGGCGTCTCGATCTCGACGGTGTCGTAGCCGTACTCGGCCTGGCGCTCGCAGGTGAGCTTGCCGTCGGCGACGTCCATCTTGATCACCTGGGTCAGCGACGGCATCTTCAGGTGGTCGGCCACCACTGCGCCGATCGTGTAGCACTCGCCGTCATCGGACTGCTGCCCGAGCAGGACGAGGTCGGGGCTCTCGGCCTCCAGGACCTTCGCCAAGGCGTAGCCGGTGGCGCAAACGTCCGAGCCGGTGAGGGCGTCGTCGGTGAGGTGGACGGAGCGATCGGCGCCCAGCGCGACGGCCTTGTGCAGCGCGCGAACGGCGCTGTCGGGGCCCATCGTCACGGCGACGATCTCCTCGACGTCGGTGCCACCCTCCTTGACCTGCATCGCGGCCTCGAGGGCGTGGGTGTCGAAGGGGTTGAGGTTCTTCTCGCCTGAGCGGTCCAGGCGCTTGGTCTCCGGGTCGATCCGCTTGTCAACGGCGGCGTCCGGGACCTCTTTGACGAGCACGCAGATCTTCAAGTTGGGTCCTCTCTCTTGACGGGCGGCGCGGGATATTAGCGCCTGGCCCGACTGGTTGACTGACCAGTCAATCGGTTCTTTCAGCCTAACGGCTTCGCCATCAGATCGCGCCGCCCAGCGGCCGCCCTTCATCAGTCGGGGCGGCTCACGCCGCCCCTCCGAAATACAGCGGCCTGGGCGGCGCTAGTCGCCGAACTTGGCGATCAGCGTGCGGCTTCCCGATGCCCCGGAAAGCCGCAGAACCGAGACGTGATGCGGGTCGACCGGGATTGAGCCGCCCGAGCCACCCGCCGGATCGAGGTGGAACCAGCGGAGCGGCACCTGACTCCCGTCGTCGGTCACCAATTCGGCCTGCGTCAGCCCCGAGCTGGCCCCCGGATCCACGTCGATGTGGACCCAGGAGGGCGATCCCTCGTAGCTGAAGACGGTCCCGACGTGGGTGTCCCCCGGGCCCCGCAGGGCATAGGACTCGAACTCCCTGCCGTTCGCCTGGTCCAGCGTGTGGCGGTAGTGAGAGGCGAGGCGCAGGTCCGGCGAGACGATCGCGAGGACGATCGCAGCCGCGGCGAGGGCCGCCGCGGCGGGCGCGAGCACGAGGCGGAGCCGGCGCCGGCGCTTGGGCTGCGGCGGCGGGAGCAGCTCGTTGAGCACCCGCGACTCGAAGCCCACCGGGGCCTCTCGGTGCGGGGCAAGCAGCAGAAGCTCGTCGGCGACGTCCGAGAACTTCTCCACCTCGGCGCGACACTCGGGGCACTCGGCGAGGTGCTGCAGCGCGCGGCCGCGCTCCTCCCCCTCGACGATGCCGAGCGCCAGGTCGGCCGCCATCTCGCGGGTCTCCTGGCAGCGGGGGTCCATTTACTCCAAGACCTCCAGCTCATCGCGCAGCTTGATCATCGCGGTGCGGATCCGGGTCTTGACGGTCCCAAGCGGGACATCGTCGAGATCGCTGATCTCACGGGCGGTCCGCCCCATGTAGGCGGAGAGAACCAGGGCACGGCGCTGGTCGTCGGGCAGGTCGGTGATGGCGGAGCGCAGCTGGTCTCGCTCGTCAGGCTGCAGGCCGACCTCGTCCGCGCCGGGGACCTGGTTCTCGATCGAGATCTCCGCGGCGATCACCTCCGGGTCGACCGGGTCGAGGCGCTTCATCCTCGTTTGGTCGATCGCCAGGTTGCGGGCGATCGAGAGCAGCCAGGTCGAGACCCGGCCCTTGCGGGCGTCGTAGTTGCCGGCGTGCCGGTAGACGCGGGCGAAGGTCTCCTGCGCGACCTCTTCGGCGATCGGCGGCTGGCGGACGATCGTCATGGCCAGGCCGTAGACCCGCCCCTGAAAGCGGCGGACGAAAGCCGCCGCCGTGCGGGGGTGACCGGTCGCGAAGCCGGCGAGCAGTGCCTCGTCTGAAGGATCCACATCCATTCCTACGTTGCGCTCGTGAGCCGGGATTGGCCGCCGTGCAATCTCGGCTGTCTCCGGCGCCGTAGTACGTGCGAATGGGGGTCGAACAAGAGGCACTCAAGGTAAAGGAGGCCCCGTGAAACGAACACATCGATTGATTCTCGCCGGCTCCTGCAGCCTGGCCCTCGGCATTGGGCTGGCGGCCTGCGGAGGCAGCGACTCGTCGGCCGCGACCACCGGCACGCCCGCCGGCAACACCAGCAGCTCCGGCGGCTCGGGCGGCGGGCGGCTACTGAGGGGTCAACGGACGGGCGAGAGGCAGGGGTCCGGCGGAATGGGGTACTAGGCCGAAGCCTGCTCGCGTCCGGCGACCGCCCGCTCGACGAACTGGACGATCTCGTCAGTGGGCGCGCCGGGCGTGAACACCTCCGCCACCCCGAGCTTCTTCAGCTCTGGGATGTCGTCGGCGGGAATCGTGCCGCCGACGGTGACGACCACGTCATCGGCCCCCTGCTCCGAGAGCAGCTGGACCACCCGCGGCACCAGGGTCATGTGGGCGCCGGAGAGGATCGAGAGGCCGACCGCATCGGCGTCCTCCTGGATGGCGGTCTCGGCGATCTGCTCGGGCGTCTGGTGCAGGCCCGTGTAGATCACCTCCATGCCGGCGTCGCGCAGCGCGCGGGCGATGATCTTCGCCCCGCGGTCGTGGCCGTCGAGCCCGGGCTTGGCAACCACGATCCTGATTTTTCTGGCGGTGTCGGTTGGCACAATTGAGTGAGCCGATTGACTCGATCGCGACTTAACCGTAGTTGAACAGGAGGTTTCTACGGTTCTCAATGCGGTATTCCGATACGAGAATGAAAAGGGAATAGCGGAATCGGTCCAACAGGAGGCGCATCCGTGTACGACGTTCTTTTTCTAGATCGCAGGCATGGCGAGAGGGTGCTTGCGAGCGGACTGGATCACGACGATGCCTGTGCCGTCGCCAGGACCGAATCCGAGCGACGGGGTGTCGGCCGGATGTTCCTCGCCGGCTCCGAGCTCGGCCCCGTGGGCGACGTCATCGTGATCGTCGAGTCCACGCGGCACGCGGCTTAGCGGCCGGCACCGCCCCGGCCTCATCTGGTTCTAGTGGCGCGCCCTCGCGAGCCTGCGGATCTCACGCGCCAGCTCGTTGGGATCGAACGACTCCTCGTCCCGGCCCTTGTTGTCCTCGGCGGAGGCGTTGGGACCGGGCGGGGGCGGCTTGGCCCTGGATCCGTGCCGGTAGTGCCAGAGCATCGCGTCCAGCACCTGCTGCGGCACCTGGTCCGTGGCGTCCAGCGGCTGGCCCTTGGCAGCGGCGATGTTCGCCGCCGTAGCGGGGTTGACACCGGTCAGGTTGACGTTCGGGAGGATCGCGTTGTAGGGCGCCGAGTTCCCGGGGTTGGGCGTGACGGCGTCGTAGAGGGGGACGGCGAGCGCCTCACCGAGGTTGACGGGCTGCAGGCCCGAGACAATCTCGAGCGTTCGCAGGAACGAGAGCTGGTCGTAGCGGTTGTGGATCACCGCCCCCTGCTGGGTATAGGGGCTGATCGCCAGAGCGGGAATGCGATGGGCGTCGACGTGATCGGCGCCGTTCTGGGAGTCGTCCTCGACCACCAGGATCAGCGAGTTGTTCCAGATCGAGGAGTGTGAGATCGAGCTGACGACCTGGCCGAGCGCCCAGTCGTTGTCGGCGATGTCCGCGTCCGGCGTGCGCTTGCCCGGGGATAGGCCCTCGGTGTGGTCGAGCGGCAGCGAGAGGTAGTTGAACGTCGGCACCGAGTTCGTCGCGAGCTGGTTCTGGAACCTCGTGTTGAAGCAGCTGAACCTGGAGGCGTCTCCGGGCTGGGTGCCCGGCGGGAGGCTCGAGTCGTAGACGTTCCCGACCTTGGCGCCGATCGCGGGGGTGTCGAAGATGGAGACGTCGCTGTCGTAGCAACCGCCGTTGAGCTGGACGTCGGTCTTGTTGATGTCGAAGACCTGCGCGTTCTCCGCGGTCTGCTCGGGGGACCGGTCCCTGTCCGGGAACGGCGAGATGCCCGCCAGCGCCTCGCCGTAGTTGTAGAAGGAGACCCCGCTCTCGAGCATCCGCTGGAAGATGTAGCCGTTCGGCGGGGCGCTGACCTCGTAGGCGCCGAAGTCGTAGGGCCGGTTGCGGCCCCCGTAGTTCTGGTGCCAGTTCTTGGTCACGTAGTCGGAGACCGCGCCCGCCGCCGTCCAGTAATGGCCGTCGATCGAGGCCTCGGAGTTCGCGTAGGTGTGGTCTAGCAGCGGGAACCGCTGGGCCAGCGCGTGGAGGTTCGGGGTGATCGACTTGCCGAACAGGGTCAGCGCCGGGTCGCCGTCCCCGCGAGCATCGTCGCCGAGGACCTGGTCGTAGGTCCGGTTCTCGCGGACGATGTAGAAGACATGCTTGATCGGCCCATCCGCTCGGATCGGGGTGTCGGCGGGTGCGGTGCGGGCGTCGGCGGGCACCACCTGCCGGTCGCTGATGGGTGTCAGCTTGCGGATTTTCCGGTCGCTCGGGTAATTGAGCACCCCGGATGCGCCGTCGACGATGGAGGGCAGGTACTGGTCGAGGTAGGTGTCGTCACCCGTGTTCGGGTTGGGCCCGCCCGGGTTCGGCCCCACCCCGAGGCCTCGCGCCGAGACCCAGACCAGCTGCCGGCGCTTGGGGGTCGCCGCCGCCATCGTCGGATAGGACCCGGTGGGTATCCGCCCGACCATCTGGAACGGCTTGACCCGGCGCCGGTGTGACTTTGCCCTTCCCTTGTGCTTGGCGGCGGACTGGGCGCCCGCGGCGCCGCTCTTCCCGCCGCTCTTCTTCTTCTTCTTTTTCTTGCCGGGCGGCTTCCCGCTCTGGCCGCAGCGCTTCCTCTTGGAGAGGGCGAAGACCGCCACCGCGTCCTCCCCCGAATCGGCGGAGAGCAGGTCGCAGCCGTCGGGCGTCACGCTCAGGTAGGTCGGGGAGGTGCCGATCCCCTGCGAGCGCTCCACGGAGAGAGTTCTCGCCACCTCCATCGAGCGGGTGTCGATCACGGTGATCGTGTCCTGGTTCGCATTTCCGACGAAGGCGAAGTGGGACTTGGGATCGACGGCGATGCTCTCGGGATGCGAGAGCGGCGGCGCGACCGTGACCGTCTTGACCAGGCTGGCCGCCGCGAGATCGATCACCGAAACGGTCCCGCCCGTCTCGCTTGTCACCAGGCCGGTCCTGCCGTCGGTCGTGATCCCGGCCCCATACGGGTAGGGGCCGACCTTGACGTACCGGACGCTGCCGGTCGCCGTGTCGACCACCGCCGCGGCGTCCGCCAGGTTGAGGGCGACCAGCACGGTGCGTCCGTCGGGGCTGACCGCGATGTCGCGGGGCCACGACTCGTGCTCCGCCCCGCCCGGGGGGAAGTTCTGGACCGCAGGCGCACCGCTCGGCGGCGGGACCGGGATGATCCCGGCCCTCGTCGCCGCCCCGGTCTTCGGGTCATAGTGGAGCACGTGGATCACGTCGCCCTCCTGCCCTGGGACGCCCGGGTCGGCCTGCTCGGCGGCGTGCGATGAATTCGCGACGCCCGAGACGTAGGCGGTGTGCCCGTCCCGGGACATGGCGACCCCGCCGCTCAGGCCGGGGAACGGGATCACCTGGACCACCCTGCCGACCTTGCGCCCGGCGCGGCGGTTGCAGCGCTTGGAGCCAGTCTGCTTGGCCTCGGCCGCGCTCCCTTTCTTTCCGCGCTTCTTGCCCTTCTCGGTGTGGACCTTTCCGCACGGGATCTTCGCGACCTGGACGATGCGGACGTCGTTGCGGCCCCGGCCGGTGGACAGGGCCCAGAGGAAGCGCCCGTTGGTGGTCAGGGCCCCGCCCGTCGGCAGGTTGCCGAGGGGGGTCAGCCGGCCCTCGGGCTCGAGGTGGCGTCCCGATGGCTGGATACCGGTCGACGGGCCGATCACGCCCAGCGGGTCCTGCGTGACGCCGTATGCGACCGTGGCCCCGAGCGCAACGATCAAGGCGGCGAGTCCCGCGAGCCTTCCCGGCTTGACTCTCACTCCGCCGGTACTCATACCACCGCGGCTGTCATCGCGCTGACACCTGCCCCTCCGCAACAACGCGCCAGCCAATCGGTTTCGTCGGATGGGGACCTGAACGGTCCGCCAGGGAACGAGTAGTCGACGGAAAGGCAAGAGCATGAAGAAGCGATTCCGAAGGCCGAGTCCGGCCCTGTTGCTCAGCCTGGTAGCCGTGGTGATGGCGGTGACCGGGACCGCGATGGCGGCTGGCACCCTGAAACTAGCCGACTTCGAAGGAACGAGCCGTGACAGGCTCGCCGGGACCGGCGTGATCCAGTACGCCGCACAGCCCTACGACACCGGCACCTCGGCGAAGTTCGATGACATCCACACCTACACCGTCAAGTGCGAGCTGGCGAAGAAGGCCACCTCGGGCGGGTTCAAGTGGACTGACAACGTGCCGCCCAAGCCGGGCAACCAGGGCACCATGGACAAGCAGCCCGATTATCAGGTGCTCGACCAGTATCCGAACGGCGGCGGCTACGTCGTCCGGATGTACATCAGGCCCGGCGGGAGCGCTGAGCACCAGCATCTCGCCGTGTACGCGAACTGCGTCAAGTCGAGGCAGCAGAACGGCGTCCCGCCCAGCTGACGTGGAACCACGCCCAATCCGACGCAGTCCACGGAAGGGCCGGCGATCGCCGGCCCTTCCGCACTCAGGGACCGGCAGCTCGGCGGCCGCCTGCAAAGGCCCTAAGGAAGCGGCTGCGAGGTCGGGGGATCCCCGAGCGGGGTGCCGCCGTAGATCACCGACCCGTTTGCGTCCTGATACGTCTGCCAGGGGATCGTCCCCTGCTGAGAGACCCCGGGCTTGGAGAAGTCGCAGACGCCCGAGGGGAAGGTGGTCTGAAGCCGCGCCCACTCGGCGTCGGTGAAGCTCACCGGCACGGCGAGCGGACCGACACGCACGGTGTAGTCGCTTCGGCTCAGCGGCTTCAGCCGGCACTTGTTGGTGTCGGTGGTGATCGCGTCGCCGGAGACCATTCGCGGCGTGCCGTAGATCGGCACCACGGCCTCGCCACAGATAGCGTCGGTGAGCGTCTGACCGGCGCCGTCGTAGCAGCGGTCGCTGAGATCGCTCGGCTTGTCACTGACCAGCCTCTGGGGGAGCGGGGCGCCGCTCGTGTCCTTCTCGACGGCGGTGAGCCACCGGTTCATGGCGATGAAGCTGTTGTGCTCGCACCGGGCGTCGCCGATGATCGGGGCGGGTCCCTCCCAGATCAGCTGGTTGGCGTGGGTCCCGTGTTCGCGGTCGAGCCTTGCCCGGACGGCGAAGGCGCGGTAGGCGTCGTGGAACGCGCCCGGGTCGGGTCCCCGGCAGTCGATGATCGCGGTCCGGTCCAGGTTGTTGGTCTCGTTGATCATGCCGCTGCGGTATGCGTTGGCCAGCGAGGGCGCGGTCCCCGCGTCGATGCGGCCGGGGATCGGATTGGTATCGATGTCCAGGCCGCCGATCTTGGCGTTGAGGTCAACGAACTGTCCCGGAGTGATCCGGCCCTTCTGAAGCGCCTCGAGGCCATACTGCACCCCGACGTTGTCGATGGGCGGCACGGCAAACCCGTGCCCCACGAGCTTCTCGTTGTCGGACCAGGTCGCGGGAGGGTTCGGGCCGAAGACGTTGATCGCCGCGTCCTGGATCGTGCAGCGCACGCCGCCTGGATTGGCCTGCGGGTCATAACGGGTCTCGTCGGTGGTGCCGGCGCAGGGATCGGTGGGCACGGCGACGTGCCACTGGGCGTTGTCGCTGACCTCGGAGTTGACGATCGTCAGGTGGCCCTCGACGTCCGCCATCTGAGTCGGCGACCAGAGGACTCCCAATCCCCACTTGGAAGGGTCGGTGAAGTAGGCGAGCAGCAGGTGGTAGTCGAGGAACTGCGAAGCGGTGCTCCACGCGTCGGGGAACGAGCAGGTCGGCAGGATGCCCTGGTAGACGCCGGGATAGGCGTTTGCGATCCACTGCTCCGCCAGCGAGCCTCCCGAGCAGCCTGTGCCGATCGTGTAGCGGAGCGTGCCGTAGTTCTTGACCAAGTACTCCTTGGCCATGATCAGCGACTCGGCCTGGAGGGGGAGATTGCAGTTGTGGCCGCTGTAGTCGAGCGCCGTGGACATGGTCACGAAGCCCTTCCCCAGCGCGTACTGGCCGACGTCGCCGGTCGGGGAGGAGCTGCCGGTGGTGTCGGGGGCGCCGCCGGTCTGGTAGTCGACCCCGCAGCTCACGCCGTGGAGGATCAGCAGCTTGTGATCGAACTGCTTCTGCGGGTCGAAGGTCGTCCATGGCTTGCCCGGCTGGAAGAGGGCGGCGACCTGGTACTGGTCTCGGTCCATGTAGCCCGTCTCGATGCGGACGATGAATGGCACCGTCACGCCCTGGTCCGTGGTCGTCTGGGCGACGTCCGAGGGCGGGTTGGACGGGTCGTAGGGCTGCAAGCCGCTCTTGGTGGGATCGGTGGACTTGTAGACGTAGCTGTATGTCGGGGGCTGGTTGCACTGCGAGTCGATTGCGCCGGACTGGCAGCGCCACGGCTGGAGCTGCGGACCGGAGAGCACCGGGCCTCCGATCGGGTGGTTGGTGAGCGTGATCTGGGCCCCCGTCGCACCCGGCAGGGTCGCGGTGAGCGGATTGGGACCCAACGCGAGGCCGCTCACCAGGCCCGAGAAGCGGCCGTCGGAGCGCACGGCGAAGACGCTGCTGATGTCCTGGCGGCCGAGCCGGACCTTCACCCGCCGCGGATCGGCCCCCTCTGGCAGCCCGATCTGGACCAGGGACGAACCTCCGCTGACCAGGTCCGCGCGACCCGAGAGCACCGAGATCGAGAGCTGGGGAGCTGGCTTCCTGGCGGCATCCGCCGGCACGGCGGCGAGGCACGCCGCCACCAGCGCTACGACTGCTGTACCCCTCAAGCCCGACCCCATCGGCGCGGGAGCATTGCATGACGTCGCGGATCGCGCGCCGGTTCCCCCGGCGTGTGAGAGGATCGCTAGAAGACCGGCAGCTCGGTGTACGAGCCGAAGACCTGCTGGAGGGCCGCCACCATCTCGCCCTCCGAGACCCGGGCCCGGGCACAGTCGAGGATCGGCGGCATCAGATTGGCGTCGGTGGCCGCCGCCGACCGGAGCTCAGCCGAGCGTGCGCTCCACCTCGGCCGAGTCCCGGCGCGCCTTGGTGGTCTCCACCCTCCCCTTCTGCTTGCGCTCGAGCTCGGGGTCGATCCGCAGGATCGGGATCTCCTCGTCGTCCTCCTGCACGTAGTCGTTGACGCCGACCACGATCCGCTGCTTCGAGTCGACCTCCTGCTGGTAGCGGAATGAGGCGTCTGCGATCTCGCGCTGCGGAAAGTTCTGCTTGATCGCCTCGACCATCCCGCCGAGCTCGTCGATGCGGGCGAAGTAGTCGTACGCCGCCCGCTCCATCTCGTCGGTCAGGGTCTCGACGAAGTAGGAGCCGCCCAGCGGATCGATCGTGTTGGTGACCCCGGTCTCGTGTGCGATCACCTGCTGGGTGCGGAGCGCCAGCCTCACGGCCTCTTCGGTGGGAAGGGCAATGCCTCGTCGTAGGAGTTCGTGTGGAGCGACTGGGTGCCGCCGAGGACGCCGGCGAGCGCCTCGATCGCGGTGCGGATGATGTTGACCTGAGGCTGCTGCGCGGTCAGCGAGACGCCGGCCGTCTGGGTGTGGAAGCGCATCCGGAGGGACTCGTCGCGCTTGGCGCCGTAGGTGTCGCGCATCTCGCGCGCCCAGATCCGGCGGGCGGCGCGGTACTTGGCGATCTCCTCGAAGAAGTCGATGTGGGCGTTGAAGAAGAAGGAGAGGCGCGGCGCAAAGGCGTCGACGTCGAGGCCCCGCTCGATCGCCTGCTCGACGTAGGTGAAGCCGTCCTTGAGCGTGAAGGCGAGTTCCTGCTGGGCGGTGGAGCCGGCCTCGCGGATGTGGTATCCGGAGATCGAGATCGGGTGCCAGCGGGGCATGTGCTCGGTGGACCACTCGATCATGTCGCCGACCAGGCGCATCGCGGGCTCGATCGGGAAGCACCACTCCTTCTGCGCGATGTACTCCTTGAGGATGTCGGTCTGGATCGTGCCGCCCAGGCGCTCGGCCCCGATCCCCTGCTCCTCGGCCGTGACGACGTAGAAGGCGAGGAGGATCGCCGCCGGGGCGTTGATCGTCATCGAGGTCGTCACGCTCCCCAAGTCAATTCCCGAGAACAGCGTCTCCATGTCGTCGAGCGTGTCGATCGCCACGCCCTCCACGCCCACCTCGCCCAGCGAGCGATCGGCGTCGGAGTCCAGGCCCATCAGGGTGGGCATGTCGAAGGCGGTCGAGAGGCCGGTCTGGCCGTGGTCGAGCAGGTAGTGGAAGCGCTCGTTGGTCTCCTCGGCGGTGCCGAAGCCCGCGAACTGGCGCATCGTCCAGAGCCGGCCGCGATACATCGAGGGATAGACGCCGCGCGTGTACGGGAACTCGCCCGGATAGCCGAGCTCCCGCTCGGGATCGGACCCCTCGCGGTCCTCCTCGGTGTAGAGGGGCTTCACCTCCTCGCCGGAGATCGTCTCGAAGAGAGCCTCGCGCTCCTCCAGCTCGGCGTAGACGTCCGCCAGCCACTCATGGGCGCGCCGCCGCGCTTCGGGCTCGACTGCCATGCCGCCAGTCTAAATCGAAGGTCAGTCCACTCGGGGCAAACGCTCGCGGCGTGCGTCGAGGAGCGCAGCGTCCGCTCGCTCGATCAGGTCGGCGAGCGTGTCGTCTCGCTGCAGCTCGGCGAGCCCCACGGTGACGCCGGTGCCCGCACCGCCGGCGGCGAGCGAGTCCTGAATCCCCTTGAAGCGCTCCTCCGCCTGGGCGAGGTCCAGGTCGCCGACCGCGCAGACGAACTCGTCGCCGCCATAGCGGACGATCGGCTCGTAGGAGCGGATCTGCGCCCGAATCGTGTCGACCACCTCTACCAGCAGCGCATCCCCCGCGGGGTGCCCCTCGCGGTTGTTGACCTCCCTGAGGTCATCCACGTCGACGAAGGCGAGCACCAGGCGAGCGGCGCCACGCCGGGCGCGATCGATCTCGGCCTGCAGCGCCGCCTCTCCGGATCCCCGGCGGAATGCTCCGGTGAGCTCATCCAGGTGGGCGCGGTGCAGCTCATCCAGCGCCGCGTCGCGTTCCTCGGCGGCGCGCTTGCGGTCGCTCGCGGCCAGTGCGCGGTCCTCCGCCGCTCGAGCGCGATCCCGCGCCGCCTGTGCACGGATCTCCGACGCGTGGGTCAGCGCCGCGCGCAGCGACGAACCGCGGGAGGACATCTTCCGCTCGATCTTCGCCGAATCGCGGTCCCGCTGCTCGGCGGCGCTGTCCCGGGCCTGGGCATTCAGGTCGCGGTGGGACGCCGTGTCGTCACGCCCCGCCGCCAGCCGCAGGCGGTGCTCCGCCGTATCCGCGCGCGTCTTCCCGGCCTTCCTGCGCTCCGTCGAGCCGATCTGGCGCTCCGCGAGGTTGGCGTTATGGACCTCCCGAGTGGTCGTACCGGGATGAGCCCGCAGCTCCTGGTCGGAGACGGCCTGGTCTCGGTCCGAGGCCAGCTGATCGCGATCGGACGCGCGCTGGTCCAGGACGGCCAGCTCGCGCTCTATGTCGGATGCCGTCTGATCCTCGTCGGCGCCGGTTTGGTCCGCGTCCGCGGCGCTCTGATCCGACTCTGCTGCAGCCTGATTGGCCGCGAGCTCGGCAAGCCGCTCCGGGTCGGGAACATCCCGCCCCCCATTGGCCTTCGGGGGCCCGGAATCCGCGCGATGCTTTTTCGGCAAGAAGCTCCAATCACGCGCTCGCCGTCGGACTTCGCCCGCCGACGGAACGCTTGAAGGGGGCGATTGTGGCAGATAGAGGCGGCATTTCCCAGCAGTCGTGTCGGCGATTGACCGCCCCGGCATCTATCGGTGCCGACCTCGGGAAACGACGCCCAGCCGGCCGCCGTTACGCCGTTTGGAAGCCAGCGCACCCGCCCCACCGGCCGCCGCAAGGACCGTCGCCCCGGCGATCGCCAGCTTGCGCCCGAGCTTCTCGAACCGCATCACCCGCCAGCCCTCCCGCCGCGCGATCTCCAGCAGCTCGGCGTCGGGGTTGACGACCACGGCGTTGCCGACCGACCAGAGCATCGGCAGGTCGCTGGCCGAGTCCGAGTACGCGTAGGAGGCGTCCATGTCGATGTGGTGCTTCTTGGCGAAGCGGCGCATCGCCTCGACCTTGCCCTTGCCGTAGACGAAGGGCCCGTCCATCTCGCCCGTGTACTTGCCGTCGGAGCCGACCCCCCACCGCGTGCCGATGCCGCCCTCCATCCCGAGCACCGCCGCCAGCGCCTTGACCAGGTCGTTGCCCGCCGCGCTGACGATGAAGGTGGCTCGGCCCTCGTCCTGGTGGCGGTGGACCTCGTCGAGCATCTGGGGGTAGATGCGAGGCAGGATCCCCGCGAGCACCGCCGGCGCCATCCGCTCGACCTCCCGCTCTGGGATCTCCGCGAAGACCCGCTTGGCGACGTCGAGAACAGCGTTGGTCTGCTCGTCCGAGGACCCGCGCAGGCGGTAGCGGAGGTGGTCCCAGCCCCACTTGGCGAGTTGCCTGCGCGGGACGAATCCGCGCTGGTTCGCGACGCGCGCGAACACCATGCCCGACGAGCCGGCCATCAGCGTCTTGTCGAGGTCGAAGAACGCTGCGCCGTGGCCGCCCTCCTCGCCGGAGGGCGCCTGGTCCTTCTCCGGCTCGCGGCTAGGAGCCGTTGACCTCGACGAGGATGGCATCGCCCTGGCCTCCGCCGCTGCAGATCGCGGCGCAGCCGAGGCCGCCACCGCGCCGGCGCAGCTCGTGCACCAGCGCGCCGACGATGCGGGCGCCCGAGGCGCCGATCGGGTGGCCGAGCGCGATCGCGCCGCCGTTCACGTTCACCTTGTCCTCGTCGATCTCGAGCATCCGCATCGAGTTGATCGCCACCGATGCGAAGGCCTCGTTGATCTCCCAGAGGTCGACGTCACCCGGCTCCTTGCCGATCTTCTCGAGCGCCTTCATCGCCGCTCCAGCGGGCGTCCTGGCGAGGTAGGCGTAGTCATCGGCGACCTGGCCGTACGCGAGCACCGTCGCGATCGCGCTCTTGCCGTTCTTCTTGGCCCACTCGTCCGAGGCGACGACGACAGCGCCGGCCCCGTCGTTGACGCCGGGCGCGTTGCCGGCGGTGTGCGTGGCGTCGTCCCCGCCGACCGCCTTCAGCTTCGAGAGCACCTCGAGGGTCGTGTCCGGCCGGATCGCCTCGTCCGCGGCGACCTCGTTCTCGCCCTTCCTCGACTTGACCGTCACGGTGACGATCTCCTCGGCGAGCTTGCCGTCCTCGGTCGCCTTGTGGGCGAGCTGGTGGGAGCGCTCGGCGAAGCGGTCCATGTCGGCACGGGTGATCTCGAGCTCGTTGGAGACCTCGCTCGCCTCGTTGATCATCTGCTTCTCGGTGAAGGGGTTGGTGAGACCGTCGTGGGTCATCGCGTCGATCGCGGTGACGTCGCCCATCCGGAACCCGAAGCGGGCGCCGGGGAGCAGGTACGGCGCCGTGCTCATCGACTCCATGCCGCCGGCGACCCCGATCTCGAGGTCATCGGCGCGGATCGCCTGGTCGGCCAGCCCGATCGCGCGCATGCTGGAGGCGCAGACCTTGTTGATCGTCTCCGAGGGGACCTCCTTCGGGATCCCGGCCTTGATCTGGGCCTGCCGCGAGGGGATCTGGCCCTGGCCGGCCTGGAGCACCTGGCCGTAGACGACGCCCTGGACCTCGTCGGCCGTCACGTCGGCGCGATCGAGCGCCTCCGAGATCGCGGTGCCGCCCAGGTCGGTGGCATCGAGGGACGAGAGCCCGCCGCCCATCTTCCCGAAGGGGGTTCTGGCGGTGGAGAGGATGACCGTCTTCGACATCTGCGCCTTTCGTCTGGGCCGGCCGTTGCGGCGTCCCAAGTGGGACCCAATGCTAGAGGGCCGACGTGGATCAGCCACGCCCGCGTCTGACCTCCGTCGACCCTCCAGTCATTGCCATACTGCCGCCTCGTGCGAGTCGAGGTCGCAGACAAGCCGCTCTCCGAGGTCGATTCGGACCTCCTCGCCGTGCTGCTCTTCGACGGCGACGATCTGCCGGAGCCGCTCGCGGGCGCGCCCGGCTCGGACGACGTCAAGGGCGCGTACCGCAAGACGACGCTGATCCATCCCGAAGAGCCCGCGCCGCGCCCTCGTGGTCGGCCTGGGTGACCGAGACGAGTTCGAGCCCGAGCGAGCGAGAGTCGCCGGGGCGATCGCGGCGCGGACGGCCGGCTCGGTGGACGCGACCTCAATGACGATCGCGGGCCCGGATTCCGAGGACCCGAAGGCGCTGGCGACGGCCGCGGTCGAGGGAGCGATCCTGGGCTCCTACCGGTTCGACCGCTTCAAGTCGAAGCAGGACGATGAGAACGGGGCCAAGGATCTCGATCAGCTCACCGTGATCGGCGGCGGCGGGATCGCGGAGGCGGTCGAGTCTGCCCGCGTCTCCGCCGAGGCGGAGAACTTCGCGCGCGAGCTCCAGGATCTGCCGTCCAACGTCGTCACCCCCTCCTACCTGGCGGGCCGCGCGAAGGCGATCGCCGACGAGCACTCGTCCGTCACCTGCGAGGTCCTCGGCCGCAAGGAGATCGCCGACAAGAAGATGGGCGGGCTCGTGGCCGTCTCGCAGGGAACCGCCGAGGAGCCCCAGCTGATCGTGCTCCGATACCAGGCGGGCGGCGACGGCGAGACCCTCGGCCTGGTCGGCAAGGGCGTCACCTTCGACTCCGGCGGCATCTCGATCAAGCCGTCCGGCGGGATGCACGAGATGAAGATGGACATGTCGGGAGCCGCGGCGGTCCTCGAAGCATTCTCCGCGATCGCCAAGCTCGAGCTGCCCATCAACATCCTCGCGGTCATCCCCTCCACGGAGAACATGCCGAGCGGCACCGCGGTCAAGCCCGGCGACATCATCACCCAGCTCAACGGCAAGACGGTCGAGGTCAACAACACCGACGCCGAGGGCCGCTTGATCCTCGCCGACGCGCTCGCCTACTCCGTCGAGCTGGGCGCCGACAGGATCGTCGACCTGGCCACGCTGACCGGCGCGGTGATCGTCGCGCTCGGCTCCACCTACGCGGGGCTGATCTCCAACGACGACGCCTTCGCGGACGAGGTCGAGGGCGCCGCCGGCCGGACCGGAGAGCTCGCCTGGCGCCTCCCCCTCCACCCCGAGTACAAGGAGCTCACCAAGGGCACCGCCGCCGACCTCACCAACGCCTCGTCGAAGCGCAAAGCCTCGACGATCTACGCCGGCTCCTTCCTCGAGGAGTTCGTCGACGGCAAGCCCTGGGTCCACCTCGACATCGCGGGTACGGCCTGGGACGTCGGGCGCGAGTACACGGGCAAGGGGCCGAGCGGGTTCGGCACGAGGTTGCTCGTGGACCTTGCGCGGTCGTTGTCGAGCTAGACCGCGAGCAGCCGCAGCAGCCGGCGTCCGAGCACGCGATCGCCCTCGATCCTGACTCGGCCGCTGGCGATTCGGCCGAGCGCTCTGCGGCCTCGTGGCTGCCGCGGATCGGGAACGCCGTGCAGCCGGCCCCGGAGGGTCGGCACGGTCGCGAAGTGGACGATGTCGGGGAGCCGGCCCGTGATCACCAGGTCGGGCTTGCGCGAGTCGCCGTCCTCGACCACGACGCTGCGTGGCTTGAATTGGATCCGCAGTGGCGAGAAGTCCTCGCTGAAGCGGAAGACGACGCGGCCGCGCATCTGGGACGCGAGCTCGGGCTCGCGCGCGATGCCGCGCTCGATCAGCCCGAAGATGCTCGGCGCGACGCCGTCCTCGACCATCCGGCCGAGGCGGACGCTGGGGACCCTGCCGTTGGCGCTCACCCCTCGATCGTAGGCGTCTCCCGGGCGGCCCTCGACATACTCTGAGCGAGTCGCATGGCCAAGCTGATCTACACGGCGATCGCCTCCCTGGACGGCTACACGGAGGACGCGGACGGCCGCTTCGATTGGGCCGCGCCCGCTGAGGACGTGCACGCCTTCATCAACGACCTCGAGCGCCCGGTCGGCACCTACCTCTACGGGCGGCGCATGTACGAGACGATGGCCCCGTGGGAAACCGATCAGACCCTGGCTGCCAAGTCGGAGCTGTTGCGGGACTTCGCTCAGATCTGGCAGGGGGCCGAGAAGGTCGTCTACTCCAGGACGCTGGAGGGGACGTCAACGGACCGGACTCGGATCGAGCGGGAGTTCGACCCGGAGGCGATTCGCAAATTGAAGGCGTCGGCGGGAAGCGACCTGGGCGTGGGCGGTCCCGAGCTCGCGGCGCACGCGTTCAGGGCGGGATTGGTCGACGAATGCCACCTGTTCCTGGCGCCGGTCGCCGTGGGAGGTGGCAAGAGAGCGCTTCCCGGCGACCTCCGCATCGACCTCGAGCTGCTGGACGAGCACCGCTTCGACAGCGGGATGGTCCACCTGCGGTACCGGGTCAGAACGTGAAAAGGTGGAGCTAGCCGCCGAGGATCAGACAGGTGCTGGTTCCGGTGGCGAGCAGCTTGTCCGTCTCGGCGGAGGTGAGCTTGGCCTCCGCGGTCGCCGTCTTGCGGCCCTTGTGGATCACCACGGACTCGGCGCGGACGGCGCCGGTGTCCCGCGTGATCGCGCGCAGGTACTTCACCTCGAGCGTCTGGCTGGTGTAGCCGACGCCGGCGGCCAGGGTCGTGTGCACCGAGCAGCCGAGCGCGGAGTCGAGGATCGTCGACGCGTAGCCGCCGTGGACGACCCCGATCGGGTTGTAGTGCTCCTCGCCGGGCTCGCCGACGAAGACCGCCCTCCCCTCCTCGAGCAGCTCGAGTCGAGAAGTTCATGACCACGGCGATCGGGGGCGGCGGGATCTCGCCTGACTGGATCGCGCGGACGTAGTCGAGGCCGGCCATCCCCGCGCCAAGGGCCGCGCTCGCGACCGGGTCCTGCCAGGTGATGGTCCGGGTGCTGGTGGTCTCCGGCGAGGACTCGGCGTAGGACCGGGCCGCCTCGGTCGCTGGCGTGCTCAAGCCCGCCCCCTCATGAAACGGGTTGCGCCTCACGGCGCACCCTCGCATTACGGGCGCGCTTGCGCCCGCCGTTGTCGCGATCCTGGCGGACCGGATAGCGAAGGTCCTCGAGGATCTCCTCGGAGCTGATCCTGACCTGCTCTGGGTGGAACTCGAATCGGAGTGCTCTCATCTCGACTCCTCGATCGTCGGTTGCTTCACGCAACTACAACGTGGCCGACCCTACCAGCGTGAGTTGCGTGATGCAACCGAGTGTGCGAACATCACATTCATGCTCGGAAACGAATACGAGGGCCAGATCTGCTCCATCGCGCGCAGCCTCGAGCTGATCGGCGAGCGCTGGACGCTCTTGGTGGTGCGGGAGATCTTCCACGGACGGCGGAAGTTCTCGGAGATGCAGCGCTCCCTCGGGGTCGCCCGGAACGTGCTCACGGCCCGCCTCCAGCGGATGGTCGACGAGGACATCATCGAGCGGCGTCCCTACAGCGAGCGGCCCGAGCGCTACGAGTACTTCCTGACGGAGAAGGGTCTCGACCTCTGGCCGGTGATGACCGCGCTGATGTTCTGGGGCGACAAGTACGAGCCCCTGCCGGACGGGCCACCCGTCCTGGTCGTCCACAAGGGCGAGTGCGGCGGCGAGATCGACGAACGCCGGATCTGCACGAAGTGCGGCAAGCCGCTGACGGTGCGCGAGACGCGCGCTGTCGACGGGCCCGGCATGAAGGCGGCCCTCGAGAGGGTCAAGGCCGCCGCCTAGCCCCTCTACCTACACTCCCCGCCCCGTGGACTTCGACCTGAGCGACGAGCAGCGGTTGCTGCGCGACACCGTCCGCGACTTCGCCCGGAACGAGGTCGCGCCGGTCGCCGAGGAGCTCGACCGCACCAAGGCCTTCCCCTATGAGCTGGTCGCCAAGATGGGCGAGCTCGGCCTGATGGGCATTCCCTTCCCCGAGCAGTACGGCGGCGGCGGGGCCGACACCCTCGCCTACGCGCTCGCGGTCGAGGAGCTGACCCGGATCGACTCCTCGGTGGCGATCACGATGGCGGCCCACACCTCGCTCGGGACGATGCCGATCTACCTCTGGGGCACCGACGAGCAGAAGGATGACTGGCTGCCACAGCTCTGCAGCGGGGGGAAGCTCGCGGCCTTCGGGCTGACCGAGCCCGAGGCGGGCTCCGACGCCGGCAACACGCATACGCGCGCGGCTCTCGAAGGCGGTGAGTGGGTCGTCAACGGCTCCAAGCAGTTCATCACCAACTCGGGCACCGACATCTCGGGCTGCGTGACGATCACGGCGGTAACCGGCCAGGAGAACGGCAGCAAGGAGATCTCCAACATCATCGTCCCCAACGGGACCCCCGGCTTCGAGGCGGGCGAGCCCTACCGGAAGATGGGCTGGAACGCCTCGGACACCCGCCCGCTGACTTTCGACGACTGCCGCGTTCCGGATGGCAACCTCCTGGGGCCGCGCGGCGCCGGCTTCAAGCAGTTCCTGGCGATTCTCGACGGCGGCCGGATCGGCGTCGCGGCGATGGGCGTCGGGCTGGCGCAGGGCGCGCTCGACGAGGCCATCTCATACTCGAAGGAGCGCCAGGCCTTCGGGCAGCCGATCGGCAAGTTCCAGGCGATTCAGGCGAAGATCGCAGACCTCTCGGCCCAGATCGAGGCGGCCCGCCTGCTCGTCTACCGCGCGGCGATCCTCAAGGACCGGGGCGAGGCGTTCACGCTGACCGCCGCCCAGGCGAAGCTGATCACCGGCCGGCTCGCCGTCCGCGCGACCGAGGAGGCCGTGCAAATCCACGGCGGCTACGGCTGCATCGAGGAGTACCCGGTCTGCCGCTTCTATCGCGACGCGAAGATCCTCACCATCGGCGAGGGCACCGACGAGGTGCAGCAGATGGTGATCGCGAGGCAGCTCGGCGTCTAGCGCCCACAGGCCCCGGTGCCACGCCTAAGGACGGCATCCGGAGGCGCTGCCGTCGGAGGAACTAGGTGCTTCGGAATATCCCATTCGCTAGGTGAATTGGATATTCGCGAGGCGGGTAATCGATTCCGAAGCGACTAGCTATTCCACGACAACCCGCCAGGCGGGACCCGATGGGTCTAGTCGTCGGCGGGCACCGCGGTGATCTCGTCCGAGTCCCGCTCGGCGACCTCGGCCGCCCTCCCGTACCCCTCGCGGATCCCCCAGTGGGCGCAGAGCTCGAGTTCCTGTAGCGCCGTCAGCGACTCGTTCGAGCGGAAGCGCGGCGCCTCGCGGACCCAGTCGCGCTCGTAGGCGGCCCAGAGGCGGCCGGCGCCCTCCGCGACGTGCTCGAACGGGATCGCCGTGCAGCCCGCAATCGGCCCGAGCCGGATCAGGGCCCAGCGGGGCTCCCCGTCCTCGGCGTCGACCTGGATCCCGGCGACCCGGCCGAGGGTCTTGTTCCCCAACCCGTCGATCTGCATGCCGCCCCACGCCAGCGCCTCCTCCAGGCTCGGCAGCGAGGCCCTGCTTCCGTCCTTGCCCTTGGTGGTCTCAGCCATCCTCGCGCTCAAGCAGGTCCTGGGCCGCGCTGGCTGGGTCGATCTCCCGCTTGACGACGCGGTCGAGCAGCTCCTGAACCGATGTGTCGTCCGCGACGGCCGCCTCGAGGCGCCGCCGCATCCGAGCTGCCGCCAGCTCCAGCACCTCGTTGCGGAGGTTCCGGGCCCGCCTTTCCTCCAGCGTCCCCTCCGCCTCGATGTGCGCGCGATGCTCGGAGATCTTCTCGGCGAGCTCCGCCACGCCCTCGCCCTTCGCGGCCTCCGTCTTGACGATCGGGACCCGCCATGAGGTCGACGGCCCGAGCGAGAGGACGCCGCGGATCTCGCGGATCATCGTGTCCGTCATCGGGTGATCGGCCTTGTTCACGCAGATCACGTCGGGGATCTCCATCACCCCCGCCTTCAGGGCCTGGATCGAATCGCCTGAGCCGGGCATCAGCACCAGCACGATCGTGTCGCCGTGGTCGACGATGTCGATCTCGGCCTGGCCGACGCCCACCGTCTCGATGAAGACGTCGTCCTTGCCGGAGGCGTCCATCAGCAGGGCCGCCTGGAGCGTGGCCTCGGAGAGACCGCCAAGGGCGCCGCGGCTGGCCATCGAGCGGATGAAGACGCCCGAGTCGAGGAAGTGGTCGGAGAGGCGAATGCGATCACCGAGCAGGGCGCCGCGGGTGAAGGGGCTCGAGGGGTCGATCGAGAGCACGGCGACCTGGCGGTCGGCCTTCCGCATCTCGGCGGTGAGGGCGCCGATCAATGTGCTCTTCCCCACCCCCGGCGGACCCGTCAGCCCAACAATCCGAGCCTTGCCCGTGCGCGGGAAGACCTCCCGAACCAACTCCCACCCGGCCGGATCGTCGTTCTCGATCAATGTGATGGCCCGGGCCAGCGCCCTCTTGTCGCCGGCAACGAGGCGGTCGGCCAGGCTCTCCTGAGTCTTGGGGGCCACGGCGGCCGAGTCTAGGCGCGCGGGCGGTCGTCGGGGGGCGCCCCATGAACCACGAACTTAGACTCCGCCCGTGCTCCGCGCCCTCCGGTTCTACCGCCGCAACGGCATGCTCAATCTCCGCTACGGGAGGTTGCTCTGGCGCTACACCTGGCGGCGGCTTTTTACCCCCGCAGGCTGGCGGTGGGAAACCGACGGTCCTGTGTTCTTCGGGAAGAACCTCCAGTTGCAGATAGCGCGCGGCGCGACGATCAAGTTCGGGCGGTTCTCCTGGATCGGCGACGGGACCAAGATCCGCAGCCACGAGGGGGTCGTCGAGATCGGCGCCAAGACCGTCTGCGGGCAGGAATGCACGATCTCGTCGTACAAGCGGGTGCGGATCGGCGAGCAGTGCGTGATCGCCGACCGGGCGATGTTCATCGACTTCGACCACGGGGTCGTGGAGGTCGAGCGCCCGATCCGCCAGCAGGGCATCTACACGCGCGAGTGCGTGGTCGGCTCCAACGTCTGGGTCGGCTACGGCGCCTGCGTGCTGCGCGGCGTCCGGGTCGGCGACAACGCGATCGTGGGCACCAACTCGGTCGTCACCAGGGATGTTCCCGCCAACGCCGTTGTCGGCGGCGTCCCGGCCAAGGTCATCCGCATGCGCGAGGCGCCCGAGTCGTTGCAGTGGCCGGACCCGGTCGAACCTACGCCCCAATAATGCTGGTCTGCATATACTCGCTTCTGGGCACGGAGCCCGGGGTATGTCTCTGGCAATGAGGCCAGAGGGGACAGATCGGAGAGGCATGAAGCGCACTCCACGGCGTCTGATCGGGATGTTCATCGTGCTTGTCGCGTTGGCGGCGCTCGTTCCGGCGTCCGCGCAGGCGCTGAGCTTCTCGCCCAATCCCACCGTCACCCCTGCCAGCTCCCAGGCCGGCGCGCACAGCAACGTCGCCATTCACATGGACTTCACGGGCGGCCAGGTCAAGAACCTGACGGTCGGGCTTCCGCCTGGATTGATCGGTGATCCGAACGCGACGCCGCTGTGCACCGTGGCCGAGCTCAACGGCGACAACTGCCCCGCCAACACCGAGGTCGGCAGCGTGACGGCGAACGCGACCGTCGCCGTCACCGTCGTGCCCGTGACCTTGAACGTCAACGGGACGCTCTACAACCTCGACCCCCAGCCGGGTGAGCCGGCACGCTTCGGGATCGTCCTCCGGCCTCTCAACCTCGGCGGGCTTGTCGGAAACGTCCTGCCGCCCGTCATCCTCCAGTCGGGCGTCCAGCTGAGGACGAGCGACTACGGCCTCAACACGGTGATCAAGAACATCCCCAACAAGACGTCGGGCTTCGACACGACCATCAATTCCCAGACGATCACCCTCGACGGAATCGCGCCGGGGACCGGGAAGGCGTTCATGCGGAACCCGACCTCGTGCGGGGGCCACACCACCAACTTCTCCGCGGTCCCGTACAGCGGCGCATCGGACACCGCATCCGCGACCTTCAACACGACCGGCTGCGCTAATGAGGACTTCTCCCCCACCTTCACCTCGTCGGTCGGAGGGCCCGGTCAGACCACCGTCGGCAATCCCACGACGGCCGCCACCTCGATCAACCAGGACACGGACGAGGCGGGTCTGGTCAAGGCGACCGTGCTCGTCCCGGGCGACCTGGCACCGAACGTGAACCTGCTCGGCTTCAGGTGCCCGCCGGCGAACTTCCAGGCCGGCACCTGCCCGGCGACCTCGACCATGGGCACGGCGATCGCCGCCTCGCCGCTGCTCAGCCAGCCGCTGATCGGCAACGTCGAGCTGGTCGACAACGGCGGCCTGCTCCCGGACATCGGCCTGGACCTGCAGGGCCAGCTTCACCTGCTGCTGCGGGGAGCGTTGAACGCGGACAAGAGCGTGGTCTTCGACGGCCTGCCCGACATTCCGATCGCACGCTTCCAGCTCGCCTTCAGCAATCCGCCCGGGCTGCTGCTGGCGAACCGGGATCTCTGCGCACCACCCCCGCCCGTCTTCCACGCGGACTTCGTCGGCTACAACGGTGCGACGGCCTCGGTGGACTCGCCGGCGGTCGTCAATGGCTGTGGAGCCGGCACGAATGCAGCCAAGTGCAAGAAGCACAAGGTCAAGAAGAAGAAGGGGAAGAGGAAGCACAAGCACCGCGCGGCCACGTCGAAGAAACACAAGAAGCACAAGAAGCACAAGAAGAAGCACTCCTGCAAGAAGAAGCACAAGAAACACAAGAAGCACAAGAAGCACCGCCGGTAACGCTTGCTATAGGCGCTTCCCGGTCGCAAAGAGGAGCACGCCGCCCCCCAGGGCGACGACGCCCGTGATCCAGAAGACCAGGCCGCCCGCGTTGATCGCGGCGGCGATCAGGGCGATGCCCACCACGACGAGGGGCAGGCCGAACGAGATCGGCACGCTGACGTTGAGGCCGGGGCCGAAGTCGGGCGCCTTCCGCTTGGGCCGCGCCTCGCGCGAGGGATAGACCTCGCGCCTGCCGTCAGGCAGCCGGGTCACGACTACCCGCCAGCTCCGCGTAGATGGCCTCTGTCCGCTCCGCGACGTCGCCCCAGTCGAAACGGCTCAGGTGCTCGAAGGCCTCCGCCGTGAGGCGGCGGCAGAGCTTGGCGTCGTCCAGGACACGGGTCGTCATCTCCGCGAGCGACTGCGGGTCGCGGGCGCGGAACCGCAGCCCGACCTCATCGTGCGGGACCACCTCCCGCAGGCCGCCGGTGTCGGCGACGATGCAGGGGCAGCTCGAGGCCATCGCCTCGAGCGCGACCAGGCCGAAGGGCTCGTAGATCGAGGGGACCACGCAGACGTCGGCGATCGCGTAGAGCGAGTGGAGGACGTCGTCGCCGATCCAGCCGACGAAGGTGCCGTGCGACATCAGGCCGAGCTCTTCGGCCTGCCGGCGGAGCTCCTGCTCGTGCGTCCCCGATCCCGCGACGACGAAGCGCGTCTTCGGCAGGCGCTCGATGATCTCGGGCAGGGCCTCGAGCGCCACCTGGAAGCCCTTCTCGTAGACCAGGCGGCCGACCAGCAGCACGAGCGATTCGTCCGGCTCGGCGAACTCGGCGCGCAGCCGGCGGAGCTGGTCGTCGTCCTGAGGCTGGAGGTCCTCGGGATCGATCCCGTTGGCGATCACCTCGATCGATACCTCGGGAACGCCGAAGACGTCGACGATCTGCTCGCGCATGAAGGTCGAGCAGGCGATCACCCGGTCCGAGCGGTTCGTGATCCAGCGCTCGACGCCGTGGATGTAGGACTGCGGGTGCTTCTCCACCCAGCCCTGATGGCGGCCGTGCTCAGTCGCGTGGATCGTCGTGACAAGCGGGGAGTCGAATCGCCGCGCGAGGTGGTCGCAGGCGTTGGCGACCAGCCAGTCGTGGCCGTGGACCAGGTCGAAGTCGTAGCGGTCGCCCAGCTCGACGCCGGCGGCAAGCATGTCCGAGTTCATGCGCTCCACCCAGGCGACGAACTCGTTCAGCTCCCCGGGCCGGGTCGGCTCCATGACGCGGTGGACGTGGACGCCGGCCATCACCTCCTCCGACGGGGACTCCTCTCCGCCGCGGGTGAGGACGTGGACCTCGGTGTCGCGCTCCACGAGCGCCTCTGAGAGCTTTCGCACGTGACGGGCCAGGCCTCCCTCGATCAGAGGCGGGTACTCCCAGGAGAGGATCAGGACGCGATTCATCTAGTTACCTAGGGCTCCAGCAGCGGCGCCAGACTCAGGTCCGGGGCGAGGTTGCGCACGCGCGGATCGACTGCCCGGGGGGAGTCTATGGCCTCCAGCAGGGCCTGAGCGTGGGCTGTCGCCCGCGTATAGGGGTAGTCGCCGGCCTGGCCGCGGTGGTCCATGAACGCCCAGTCGCTCGACTGCAGGGCGAGCAGCTCCCTGGCGGCGCGCAGGGCCGGGGCGCCGTCCACGGCCCGGAGCCCCATCGCCCGCAGCAGGCGCAGCTCGCTGCGGCGAGTCGCCCAGACCAGGTCCGAGACCGAGGGCGAATCCCAGGTCTCCAGGCTCTTTCCCTCCCCCCAGCTGGCCACCGAGGCGGCGCGGTCCTCGCCCTCGTGCTCGCGAAGCGCCTGGGGCAGCGTGAGCAGCCGCACGCCATCGAGCTCGGCGCCCTCGAGCACCTCTCGCAGCCAGATCGGGCCCTCCGCCCACCAGTGGCCGAGCAGCTCGGTGTCGATCGCGAAGACGCAGAGACCCCGGCGGCCGCGATCGGCGTGGTGGCGCTCGAGGCGGTCTCGGACGGCGGCGAGGAACGAGGCGGCGTGCTCGGCCGCCCGCTTGGCCGCAGCGGCCGGGTCGTAGGGCGCCCCGGAGATGGCCCACAGCCGCATCCCGTTCGCGGACTGGCGGTGGTACTCGAGGTAGGCGGGGTCCGCCGGGTAGCCGTCATCGGACCAGACGAGCCGCACCGTGGGCCAGTCGATCGTGAAGGCGACCGGCCCGCCGGGCAGGCGGATCGGAGCGAGCGCGGCCGTACCGCGCTCGTGCGAGCTCTGATCGAGGCAGGTGTAGGCGAGGCCGCGCTCGGCGAGGATGCCCTCCAGGCCGGGGGCGTACGCGCACTCCGGCAGCCAGAAACCCTGGGTCTCGCCAAAGCGACGGTGGTGGGAGCGCAGCCCGGCGTCGACCTGGAGGCGGCGCCCCGCGAGCGTGGCGAGCTTGGGGAGCACGGCATGTGTCGCCGCCGATGCCATCAGCGCGATGCGGCCCTTCGCGTGCGCGTCCTGAAAGGCGCGGAGCGGGTTGCCGCCCAGCTTCCGCAGCCGCTTCATCGCGCGCGTGTAGTGGTCCGCCTCCGCTCGGGCCGCGGGTCGGACGGCCGCCCCCGCGTCCGCCACGTCGCGGTCAGCCGCGTCGACCCTGTGGCGGCGGAGAAACCGCAGCATCCGCTCCCCCACTCCCTCGGCCTCCAGCTGGTCGGCGAGCACCGGGGTGATCGTCATCGTCACCCGCTCCGCGACGTCGAGCACCGGCAGGTGGGAGCGCGCGAACGCGTCGAACAGCCACTCCTCGCCGAAGGGGTAGGTCCCGAAGCCCTCCACGTAGGGCATGTGCGAGTGGAGGACGATCGCCAGGTCGCCGGCGCTGCGGTCAGCCATGGCTACTGGGCGCGGCAGATGGCAACGAAGTCGAGCGACCGGTCGAGATCGTCCGGTCGCAGGCGGAAGTCGCTTGCGCTGATCGCCGGGATGAAGCGTTCATAGAACGGCTTGGTGAGGTGGAGCGCCGGGTGGACCCGGTCCCAACCGGCCCGGATCGCGATCTCATGCGCCCGGAGCTTGCGGGCGTGGAAGAGGCCGAGCAGCTCGACGCTTTGGAAGTGCGGCGCGAGCAGGTCCCGGTACTGGCCCGCGTCGTACTCCCGCAGGTGCCATGGGTTGTCCGATTTCTGCGCGCCGGGCGGCGCGAGGGTGAGCCGATTCGGGGTGGAGATGTAGGCGACCGGGGCGATCCGCGCGATCCGCTCCAGGAGCGTCCCGGGCTCGTGGATGTGCTCGATCGTCTGCAGGAAGACCACGGCGTCCGCCTCCCGATCGAACTCCTCCACGAGCCCGCGATGGAAGCTCAGGTTCGGGCGGCGATAGCGGGCGCGGGCGTGCTCGAAGGCCTCCGGGTTGGCGTCGACACCAGTCACCTCCGCGGCGCGCTGCGCCAGCAGGTTCGAGCCATAGCCCTCCCCACAGGCGAGGTCGACTACGCGCAGGCCGCCGCAGCGCTCGGCGATCCACTCGTAGACGGCGACGTGCCGCCGGTACCAGTAGTTCTCCTCGGGAACGTCCGGGAGCGTGCGCTCGCCAGTCAGCTCCAGCGGCGGCACGCCGTCGGGCTGGTCGGCCTGCAGATAGGTCCCTTCGGCATCGCCCACCGCCGGGACGTTAGACGCGGGGAGCCGCTGACCGCGGATTCGTAGAGTGCAGCGACATGGCAGCGGCGGCAATCGAGGCGCGGGGCCTGAGCCGGACCTTCAAGGGCGGGATCGATGCCGTGCGCTCAATCGACCTCGAGGTGCCCGAGGGCGAGCTGTTCGGATTCCTCGGGCCCAACGGCGCCGGGAAGTCGACCACGATCCGGATGCTCTGCACCCTGCTCCCGCCCAGCGGCGGAACCGCATCGGTGGCGGGCCACGACGTCGTCGACCAGGGCGACGACGTCCGTCGCAACATCGGGGTGGCGCTCCAGGAGATCGGGCTCGATCCCGTGCAGACGGGCCGGGAGCTGCTGGAGCTCCAATGCGGCCTGTACGGGATCAAGGGCTCGGCGGGACGCGACCGCACCGCCGAGCTGCTCGAGCTGGTGGGCCTGACGGATGCCGCCGAGCGGCGGACCAAGACCTACTCGGGAGGGATGAAGCGCCGGCTCGACCTGGCGAGCGCCCTCGTCCATCAGCCGAGGGTTCTGTTCCTGGATGAGCCGACGACCGGGCTCGACCCGGCCTCGCGGCTCACCGTCTGGGACGAGGTGAGGAGCATCAACGCCACCGGCACCACGATCTTCCTGACGACCCAGTACCTGGAGGAGGCCGACGAGCTCTGCGAGCGCCTCGCGATCATCGACGCGGGGGAGATCGTCGCGGAGGGCACTCCCGAGAGCCTGAAGGCGGAGATCGGCAAGGACGTGGTCTCGGTCGAGCTGCACGGCGCCGACGCCGAGCGCACGCAGCAGGTGATCGGCGACCTGCCGGGGCTCGACCGCGTGATCGCCCAGCCGGATGCGCTCGCTCTATTCGTCGAGAACGGTGCCGCCTCGATCGCCGAGGTCGTCCGCAGACTGGACGCGGGGGACGTGGAGGTGGGTGCGATCTCCGTGTCGCGGCCCTCGCTGGATGACGTGTTCCTGGAGGCCACCGGCCGGCGCCTGGAGGGTGCCGGGACCGATCAACCCGAGGACAAGGGGGCCGAGCAGGACGAGGCCGCGGCGAAGGCGCTGGCACCGTGACCGAGGTATTGCTGCTCGGCCGGCGCGCGGTACGGGAGGTGGTCCGCTACCCGGAGGCGACGATCCCGACGCTCTTCATCCCGCTCTTCTTCCTGGCGGTCAACATCGGGCAGGTCCAGACGACCTTCAACGCAAGCACCGCGCCCTGGCTGCACGGGCAAAGCTACGTCGCCTTCCAGCTGCCGGTCTCGCTGATGTTCGCGGTGGCGACCGCCACCACCGGACTGGCGCTCGTGACCGAGATCGACAGCGGCTACTTCGACAAGCTGCTCGTCGCCCCGATCCGGCGAACGTCGCTGATCGTCGGCCGGCTCGGAGCCGACCTCGTCCGCGGCCTCGCGGCCTCGGCCGTGGTGCTGTTCGTCGGGATCGTCATCTTCGGCGCCCACGTCGAATCGGGCCCCGCGGGCGCGGTGCTCGCGGTGCTGCTCGCGGCGATGTTCGGAGTCGCTTACGCCGGGTTCGGGATCCTGGTCGCGCTCACCACTCGCAACGTGCAGGCGACGAACACCAGCTTCCTGCTCTTCTTCCCCCTCCTCTTCCTCACCCCGAACTTCGTGCCGTTCGACCGGCTCTCACCGCTGATGGAGACGCTGGCCAAGATCAACCCGGTGAGCTACGTGATCGTCGGGATTCGCTCGCTGATCATCGACGGCTGGGTGATCGACAAGATCCTCGTCTGCCTCGGGGTGATCTTGGTGATGGGCGTCGTCCTGATCGGGCTGTCGCTGCGCGCGATCGCCAACTACGACCGCTAGCTCGGGCCCATCCGTGCGGGGCTACGATCCGGCTCGATGCCGACTCCCGAGCGCATCAAGGAGGTCAACGAGCGCTACCACGACGTGGCGGCCGCCTCGTACGACTCCAAGTGGGGCATCGACTTCGGCCCCGTGGGACAGGACCAGGTCACGGGGAAGCTGCGCAAGGCGCTCGGGAGCTGGCCCGAGACGCCCTTCGGGGACGCGCTGGAGATCGGGTCGGGCACCGGGTACTTCTCCCTCAACCTCCTCCAGGCCGGCGCGATCGAGCGCGCCACGGCCACCGACATCTCGCCCGGGATGCTGGCGACGCTCGATGAGAACGCGGAGCGCCTCGACCTCGAGGTCCGGACGGCGGCGGCTGAGGCGGAGACCCTTCCCTTCCCCGACGAAAGCTTCGACCTCGTGTTCGGCCACGCGGTCCTGCATCACATCCCGGACCTGGCGCAGGCGTTCTCGGAGTTCAGCCGGGTCCTGCGGCCGGGTGGGACGCTCGCATTCTGCGGCGAGCCCTCCCGCTACGGCGACTTCCTCTCCGCGATACCGAAGCGCACTGCTCTGCTCACCGCTCCGCTGTGGCGGCGCCTGGTCGGCGCATCGGCCCGGGACCACGACGCGGCGGCCGAGCACAACGGGCACGACCTCGAGCCGGAGGTCGACGTCCACGCCTTCTCCCCCGGCGACCTCCAGCGCTTCTGCGAGGCGGCGGGTCTGGGCCACGTCAGGGTGCGTGGCGAGGAGCTGCTCGCCTCGATCCACGGCTGGACCGTGAGAACCCTGGAGGCGAGTGCCGAGCCCGATGAAGTGCCGTGGGGGTGGCGGAGCTTCGCGTTCCGCAGCTATCTGGCGCTGCAGCGTGTCGATAACCAGGTGCTCGAGCCGCGCCTGCCACCGCAGCTCTTCTACAACCTGCTGGTCTCGGCGCGCCGGCCCTAGGGCTCAGCCGCGTCCGCCGGGCTCTTCCCCGACGTTGCGGTCGGCCCAGGGGATCGCCTTGAGCCGCTCATCGGGAATCGGGTCCCCGCTCACGACCGAGACGCCGTAGGTCCCCTCCTCGAGACGAGCCTCGGCCCGCTCGATCGCCTCCAGGATCTGGCGAAGCTCGACCCGCAGGGCGTTGTCGGTGTCGGTCTGCTCGAGCTCGTTCGCCTGATCGCCCGAGTCCTTGGGCTCGTCGGCGGCCTCCTCCTGCCCATGTCCTTCGAGCTCGCGCTCGATCCGAGCCCGCTCCTCGGCAAGGCGCTCGCGTGCGCGTTGGGGGTCCATGGTGTGATCCTACTTGCGCCCACTCCCAAGCAGCTTCCGGAGCGCGCTCACCGTAGTGCGCCCCTCACTATCGACCTGACGCGAGGCGAGCCGGACGACCTCGTAGCTGAGCCGCTTCAGCTGCAAATCGCGGCGTCGGTCGGACTCGAACGCCGTTCGCCCCGAGTGCGCCCGGTACCCGTCGAGCTCGACGATCAAGCGCTGTGAGCGCCATAGAAAATCGACAATGAACGATCCCACGCGTGCGTTCACCTCGGGCCTGGGAAGCCGGTGCCGCGTGCAGAGGGCGAGGAAGCGGCCCTCCAGCTCGCTGCGGGTGTGGTCGGGATCGAGGTCCGGGTCGATGGCGAGGCCCAGGTATTCAGCCTGGCGGAGCGCTTGCGCGAACTGCTGCCGGGGAAGGAGGCGGCGGAGGTCGGTGAGCGTTCGGGATGGGGTCGTCACGGGGATCGCGGCACGGCGGGTTACTTCGCCGGGGAAGAGGGTGCGGGACCGGTGGACTCGGATCCCCCTCCTGCTTCGAGCCTCGCCTGGGACGGTCACGTGCGGGATCGCGGGACGAACAGCGGCTGAGGAAGGTGGGTGGTCCCGGCGGAGGATGTTCCACAGCTCTCCAGCGCTGACGTGGCTCAGGACGGCGCGCTCGCCGCAGGCAAGGACCGCAGCCATCCAAGTGCCCTTCTCGCTGAGTCCCGGGTGGCCGACGGCGTAAACACCGCGATGGAGGCGGTGCAGGCGCTGAGCGCCGACGCGAAGCCTGCGAGCGTGATCGAGGATGCCGGCGCGCTCCAGCTACGCGACCGAGACCACGCCGTGCTGGTTGGCCGCAACCCGGGCAATGAAGGCGTCCGGATCGGAGTTGGTGAGTTTCCGCCCCACGGGGGGCGATAAGTCACCAACGCCTCGAATCTCGCCCCTTCCCCAGCCGGTTTCCGCCCCTTCATCCCCGCTTTCGTGCCGGCTCCCTTCTCCAGCCGGTTTTCAACCCGCGCTACCCGAACGTGAACGCGTAGCCCGAGATCCCCGGATCGAATTCGAGCGTCAGCCGGTGCTGCGACACCGCCGGCAGGTCGACGAGCCGGTAGAGGCGCTGGGCCTGGATCGTGGCTCGGCCGTGGTGGACGTCGTCGCCGGCGAGCTTCGCCGGGATCGGCTTGCCGTCCAGCAGGACACGGACGTGGCGGGCCTGGTCGGGTGAGCCCAGCACCAGGAAGGCCCGCCGGGCGTTGAACTCCGTGTCGATCTTCGCGCCGGCGCCGGTGGTGGCGTCCTCGTCGGTGATCCCCCAGCGCCCCGCGTAGGCGAACTGGTTCGCCGAGAGCGATCCGGGCGCCGCGCCGAAGTCCTGATCGCCGGGGTGGACCGGCGTGACCCAGCCCATCGCGCGCGCGGCGCCGAGGTAGGTCTCCGGGGTGATGTCACCGGCCGACGGGGCCTGCGCGGCGGCGCGAGCGCCCGATCCGAGGTTCTTGTGCCCGGCCTCCTGCAGGAGGGTGCGGATGGCCCGCTCGGTCTGCGAGTAGTCGCCCTCCCCGAAGTGCGCGTCGCGGACGTTGCCCTGTGCGTCCACCAGGTAGTCCGCCGGCCAGTACTGGTTTCCCCAGGCGTCCCAGGTCGCCAGGTCGTTGTCCTGGACCACGGGGTAGGTGAGGTGGTTCTGGCGGATCGCATCCTGGACGTTGCCCGCGTCCTTCTCGAAGGGGAACTCGGGCGAGTGGACCCCGACCACCGTGAAGCCATGACCGCCGTAGCGCTGCTGCCAGGCCTCCAGGTAGGGCAGCGTGCGGATGCAGTTGATGCAGGTGTAGGTCCAGAAGTCGACCAGGACGACCTTGCCGCGGAGGTCGCTCATCGAGAGGGACTCTCCTCCGGGCGTGTTGAACCAGTCCTGCGTGCCGGTGAAGTCGGGCGCGGGGCCGTATGTCTGCAGGCTGACCGGCTGGTTGAGCTCGGACGCGGGGACAACCGGCGTCCCGTGCTGGCTCACATCGGCCAGATCGGTCGAGATCGCCTTGCTCTTCTCGAGGTCGCCGGTTGGGTTGACCAGGAACCTCGGCAGCGCGCTGGCGATCTCGGTCTGGAAGCGGACGTCCCAGTTCGCCGTCATCGCGATCGCGACGAGCACCATGACGGCGCCCATCGCCATCTGCACCCGCCCGCGGACTGGGTTCAGACGCTGAGTGAGGCGCCTGCCGCCGAGCAGGAGCAGGTAGAGGACGATCGACGAGCCGACCGCGTATGAGAGGGCAACGGCCAGGCGTCCCGCGGTGAAGTCCTGCGCTGCCGAGACGACGATGACGCCCGCCAGAATCGGCCCGGCGCAGGGCGCGTAGACCAGGCCGAGGCTGGCGCCGACGACCATTCCCGAGCCGAAGCCGTCCCCTCGGAAGCGGGCCGGCCCGGGCGCCAGGCGGCTGGCGAACGCCTCCACCCGGTCGCCGATCGGCGGGATCAGGAGGGAGAACCCGAACGCGAAGAGGACGACGATCGCCAGGTCGCGGGCGAACCCGTTCGGCAGCCCGAGAGCGTTGATCACGTAGACCAGCGCGACAGTCGCGAAGGTGAAGGAGAGGGCGAGGCCCGTGACCACCCCCAGCGGCCGTCGCCGGTCCCCGGTGACGCCCGCCGCGAGGATGGCGGGCAGAATCGGCAGCACGCATGGAGACAGGGCGGTACCCGCCCCAGCCACGAGCGCAAAGAGCATCAGCAGTGCCATTCAGGTCCCAGACTCGGAGATGCGCCAAGCGTGACGTCAAGTGATTACGCGCGGATTAACCGGCTCGGGGGTCTGACCCCGGGTTCGCCGCCCGCACCCGGTGCACCGCCGTCTCCTCGCTGATCCCCTTGAAGCGGCGCCTGCCGGCGAACGAAAACTTGAAGCGGTCGCCGTTCGCGGACTCCAGCGCCTCCTTGACCCCCTCGGCGACGACGACGCTGTTCGGCCGGGCGAAGCTCGTGATCCTCGCTGCGAGGTTCACGGGGCGCCCGTACCAGTCGCCGCCGCGCCCGAGCGCCGGGCCCGTGGCGACTCCCGCCTTCAGCGGGGGAATCTCATCCGTGCCCGCCGCGTCGACCAGGCCCACCACGGCATCGACCAGCGGCAGCGGCTCTCGAGAGGAGAACATGGCGGCGTCCCCGATCATCTTCACCAGCCGGACCGGCGGGCGGGCGGCCTCGGAGGCGAGCTCGAACAGCCGGCCCGTCATCTGACCGATCTGCTCGATCTCGAGGAACTCGCCCAACCGCGTGAAGCCGACAAGGTCGGCGAATGCGATCGTCACGTCGTCGGACCCCTCCAGCCTTCCCTGCGCCAACTCAGCCTCGGTGATCACGGCTTGGCTGATCGCCTCGCGCAGATGGATGCGGTAGGCGTGCAACAGAGTCTCGGCGAGCAGCGGGGGCATCGTCTCGGCAGCCGCCGCGTAGCGCATGGCCAGCTCACGCTCGTCGATTCCCGGCTCCGTGAAGACCTGGCCGACCATGTCCCGATTGGCGTCCGCGAGGCTGGCCATCGAGATGCCGATGATGCGGGAGGTCTCCAGCACCCCCTCCTCGGGGAGCCCCGCGTCGATGAACAGCTTCGCCCGCTTTGCCGCCTCGAGATCCCCGTCCGTGTAGGCGGGCTCGTGGTCCTCCGGAATCGGCGCCCCGAGCGCCTGCTGGAGGCGAATCAAAAAGTCCTGATCGATGCCGGCGCGCTCCGCGATCTCCGCCCCCGTGTAGCGCTCCCCGCCCGAGTCGAAAACGCGCTCGACCGGCAGCAGCACGAGCCGGTTCTCCTCGACGGCGCGCTTCAGCTCCCCCAGCGGCACGCCCGACTCCGACAGCTCCTCCAGCAGGGCGAGGCGCGCCTCGCGCGCCTTCCCGTTGAGGTTCCCAAGCAGCCCCTCAGCCTCGAAGTCGATGCCGGCCACCTTCCCATCCTAGAATCGGCGGGGATGGCGGGTCTCGAGCTTCCGATCTTCGAGCTGCCGCTCGTGCTGCTCCCGGGCGAGCAGGTCCCGCTGCACATCTTCGAGGAGCGCTACAAGCGGATGGTCGGAAGCGCGCTCGAGCAGGGCGAGCCCTTCGGGGTCGTCCTGCGAGACGACGACGGCGCCCGCTCGGTCGGCTGCACCGCGCGCATCGACGACGTGCTGGAGCGCTTCGACGACGGGCGGATGAACATCGTCGTCAGCGGCGAGGCGCCCTTCAAGGTGCTCGACCGCTTCGAGTCGCCCGAGTTCCCGACCGGCGAGGTCGAGCTGATTCCCGACCAGGACGTGCCGCCGATCGACGAGGCGTCCGCGACCGCCGCGCGCGAGACGTTCGCGGAGCTCGCCGAGCGCGCCACCGGAGAGCGGCCGGAGCCCGAGGAGCTCGATGGGGCCACCGCGTACTCGATCGCTGCGCGCATCGAGCTGCCGCCCGAGACCAAGCAGCAGCTGCTCGAGATGCGTGACGAGGACGATCGGATGGCGCTGCTGGCCAACGCGCTGGGCGCCGTCGGCAAGGCTCTGGAGCGAGCCGAGGAGGCGGCGGAGCGCGCCAGCGGCAACGGCAAGGTGCATTTCCCCGGCTTGCCGGAGTAGCGGGGCGCTTTACTCGCCCATACGACGAAGAAAGCGCCCCACTAGGCGAACGCGACGGCGCCGCCGCGCCGGGGGTCGCCGCCACCGCTGAGCTCGCCACTGACCGGGTCCCGCCTGACCGCCTGGACGCCGCCGAAGTAGAGGTTCTTCCGCTTCCAGGAGACCACCGGAACGCCCCGCTTCTCCAGGTCGTCCAGAACGCCCTGCTCGACCCCGGGCTCCGCCTGCACGGTCCCGGCCTCGAAGTGGAGGCGTCCCGCATGCACCGCGTCCCCGGCGTCCATCCCTTGGTCCAGCACCCTGACGACCGTCTGCAGAATCGCCGAGCGGATCCGGTTGGAGCCGGCGCTGCCGAGCCCGAGCACCACCTCGCCGTCGCGGAGGGCGAGGGTGGGCGACATCATCGAGCTCACCCGCCGCCCGGGCGGGATCCGGTGGAAGCCGTGCGGGTTGAGGTCCTCCTCGCCAAGCATGTTGTTGACGTGCACGCCGGTGCCGGGCACCACGACGCCGGAGCCGGTCCCGTTCGAACAGGTGACCGAGGCGCAGTTTCCATCGGGGTCCAGGACCGAGAGGTGGGTGGTCGATCCGAGACGATCATCCACATCACGGGTCGCGCTGTCGCGCGCCCTCGCACTATCCGGGCCGCCGGCCCCGCCGTGGCCCCCCACCCACTCCCCCGCGCGGATCCGGACGGCGACCGCGTCCAGGTCGGAGGCGAGGAAGCGCCTGACGTACTCCTCGTCGTGCAGCCCCTCGTGGAAGTCGTCCGAGCGCCGGGCGTTGGCCGCCTCGGTCGCCGCGACGATCTCCTCCACTCCGCTGCTGGGGCCGAGCCGCTCGAGCAGGCCGAGCGAGTAGCCGATCAGGATTCCCCCCGAGGACGGCGGAGGGTTGGTGAGCACGTCATGGCCGCGGAACCGGGCGGTGACCGGGCGGCGCTCGATCGGCTCATATGCGGCCATGTCGTCCATTCCGAGCGTGCCGCCGCGCTCGCGCACCCAGTTGCAGACCGCCCGTGCCGTCTCCCCGCGGTAGAACGGCTCCGAGCCCTCGGCCGCGAAGCGCTCCAGTGCATCCGCCATCTCCGGGTAGTGGAACGTGTCCCCCTCCACGAGCTGCTTCCCATCCGGCGTGTACAGAGCCGCCGACTCCCGCGTCGAGATCAGGATCGGGTGCAGGATCTCGTGGAAGTACTCGGCCTCCTTCGTCAGCGTCACGCCCTCGCGGCCAAGCTCTACGCCGGGCCGGGCGAGCCGCTCGAGCGGCTGCGAGCCGAAGCGACGCCAGACGTGCTCCAGCCCGGCGGCGGTCCCCGGCACCCCGCACGAGGCCGCGCCGCAGTTGAAGGTCTGGGGCGTCTCGTCGAAGTAGACGGGGATGGGCACCAGCTCCGCCGTCCGCTCAACCCCGTCCGCCCCGCCCGCGGCCACGAAGAAGTCGATGAGGGTGTCCGGCTCCCCGCCCTGGTGGACCATCATGAACCCGCCCGCCCCGAAGCCCGTCAGCTGGCTCTCGCAGACGAACGAGGTGAGGACCGCGCAGATCGCCGCGTCGACGGCGTTGCCGCCCTCACGCAGGACCTGCGCGCCGGCCTCCGCGGTCAGCGGGTGGCCGGCCGCCACCACTCCACTCGACTCCCTCATCAGGCCCGCAGCGTAGGCCGCGCGGCGGGCGGCTGGAAGCCGGTCAGACGGCTAGCGTCGTTTCTTCCTCTTCTTGCAGCGCTTCTTCTTCTTCGCGACCCGGGCGGCCTTCTTCTTAGCCTTCTTGCACTTCTTCTTCTGAGCCTGCGCCTGCGGGGGCTGGCCGATCGCCAGGTCTGCCTGCATCAGCACCTCGCCGAGCGTGTACCACGCGCCCGTCGCATAGAAGGGGCTCGGGCCGTATCCGTAGGGGCCGCCCGTGCCCTGGCGATCGGGGGGCAGCGAAACGGTCAGGTCGCCGTTCGTGCCGGGAATGTCGACGTAGGGGTTGATCCAGGCGGACAGGAACGAGCTGTTCAGGTCCGCGGGAATCGGCGTGTCGTTGCCGAGCATTGACAGCACGAGCACGTCGAAGCGGTAGGAGTTGTCGCCGGCGTTGTAGAGCGAGCGGGCCGGGAGATTCGTGGCGACGTGCACCAGCCTGTCGGATCCCGGCGACATCGTGAAGTTGGCGCTGTCGGCGATGTCCTGAGCCAGCCCAGGGTCCCCCGTGCTGTTGGCGTCGCGGATGAACTCGACCACGCTAAGGCGTGCCGGCCCGGCGGGCGCGCCGGGAGCCGGCTTGAAGCTGACCTGGGTGATCGTGCCGGTCTGATTGCCGTGGACGCGAGGATCTGGGAAGGGGATGATGTGGGTGGCCGAGGTGTCGCCGGGGTTGTATGCGTTGCCGGTCGTATAGACGCTGCATCCCACCCGGCCGGCGTACTGGCTCCACCAGGCGGCGAAGTCCCCGCAGGTGACATACGAGTTCGAGCCGTGGGCGCTCAGGTCGGAGCCGAAAGTCGTGGCGGAGCTCTGTGCAGGCAAGGCCAGCATCAGGGCCGCGGCGATGGCGATCGCGGCGAGTCGCCCTCTCTTCCGCCCATGCACCATATGGACTGGGTCGTCAGCCCGGCGGTCCGGAACAGCCGTAGTTGCCCGCACCTCAGTTGCGGGAATCCCGCAGCCGAATCAGTCGCCGGGGCTGAACTCGGGCACGTCGAGGATCCGGCCGTCGATGTTGCGGGGCTCGGCGGGGCGGCGGTCCAGGCCGCCGCGGCCCCAGACGCCGTCTCCGTAGAGCTCGTCGGCGCTGCCACGACGCGGCTGGTCGCCCCCGGTCCCGCGCCAATCGGCTGCGGGGTCCGCGTAGCGCTCCGGCCGAAGCGCCGCGTCCCTGTCGGGGTTTCCCGGCTCGCGCGGATCGGCGCGCCGGTCGCGGCGGTGACGATTGGAGAAGGCGTCGTCGAAGCGGGTGGCGATCACGGTGATCCAGACCTCCTCGGACATGTCCTCGTCGACGCTGGCGCCGAAGATGATTTCCGCTTCCGGGTGGGCGGCGGCCCTGACGATCTCGGCGGCCTCGCTGGCCTCGATCAGGGACAGGTCGGGCCCGCCGGTGATCGAGAGCAGCATCGAGCGCGCGCCGTCCATCGAAGTCTCGAGCAGTGGCGAGGAGACCGCCTTCTCGGCGGCGATCGTCGCGCGGTGCTCTCCGTATCCCATGCCGATGCCGAGGATCGCGTCGCCGGCCTCGATCATGGTGGTGCGCACGTCGGCGAAGTCGAGGTTGATCAGGCCGGGCAGCATCACCAGGTCGGAGATGCCCTGCACGGCCTGGCGCAGGACGTCGTCGGCGACCTTGAAGGCATCGACGATCGAGGTGCGCCGCTCGAGGATGGTGAGCAGCCGCTCGTTCGGCACGACGATCATCGTGTCGACCTCCTTGCCGAGAGCGGCGATGCCCTCCTCGGCCTGGGCGGCGCGGCGGGCTCCCTCGAAGTCGAAGGGCTTGGTGACGGCGGCGACCGTCAGGGCGCCGATGTCGCGGGCGAGCTTGGCGACCACCGGAGCCGCGCCGGTGCCGGTGCCGCCACCGGAGCCGGAGGCCAGGAAGACCATGTCGGAGCCCTTGAGCAGGTCCTTGATCTTGTCCTGCTCCTCGAATGCGGCGCGGTAGCCGACCCTGGGGTCTGAGCCCGAGCCGAGGCCACGGGTGAGCTCGGCTCCGATGTGCAGCGTCACGTCGGCCTTTGAGTTCTGCAGGGACTGAAGATCGGTGTTGATGGCGACGAACTCCACGCCGGGCAGCTCCGCCTCCACCATCCGGTTGACGGCGTTGACGCCGGCGCCGCCGACGCCCACCACGCGGAGGACGGCCTGGTGCGTGCGCGGGACCACGGGCTGACGCGTCGGTGACGAGGTATCCGGCTCCTCCCGGCCAAACGCCGGGCGTACGTCGGTGCCGGTTCCGCCCATGAGGCGCTCGAGGCCCTCGTGGTGGATCTCGATCGTCTCCTCGACGGTCGCCTCGGCGACCGGCTCCGGCGGGACGGGGTCTGGGGTCGGCAGCGGGTCCGGGACGGGATCCGGCGTCGGCTCCGGGACGGGCTCGGGAGTGGGCTCGGGGACCGGTTCGGGAAGCGGCGTCTCCTGGACGGGCTCCTCGACGGCGACCTCGACCGCCTTCGTGGCGCTGCCGTTGGCGGTCACCTTGACCTCCTCCGGCGGGACCGACTCCTCGGTCGAGCGGAAGAGATCGGCCAGGGGGCCCTCTCGCATGCTTGCGCGCTTCTTACGAGCCATGAGTCAGGACCTCCTTCGCGAGGTCGCGGTACGCGCCCGCGGCCTTTGAGCTTGGGTCGTACTTGAGGACTGAGGTTCCGCGGACCGGCGCCTCGGCGAACTTGATCGCCTTGCGGATCCGCGACTTGAAGACGAGCTCGCCGAAGTTCTCCTCGAGGATCTCCACCGCCTCCTTGGCGTGGACGGTCCGCGAGTCGAGCATCGTCGGCAGGATCCCCTCGATCTCGACGCCGGGGTTGAGGTTCTCCCGGATCATCGTCAGGGTGTTCTGAAGCTGGACGAGGCCGCGCATCGAGAGGTACTCGCACTGGACCGGCACGATCACCTTGTTGGCGGCGGTGAGCGCGTTGACGGTCAGCAGCCCCAGGCTCGGCGGCGTGTCGATGCAGATGAAGTCGTAGTCGTCCTTGACCTCGTCGAGCGCCTTCTCCAGCGCGCGCTCGCGACCGATCTGGGTGCTCATCGCGATCTCGGCGCCGGCCAGGTCGATCGAGGCGACGGCGACGTCGATCTCTCGCTCGACGATGATCTCGCGGATCGGCGTCCGGTGAACGAGCACGTCGAACATGCTCTTCTCGACCTTGTCGGGGTCGACGCCCTGGCTCATGGTCAGGTTGCCCTGGGGATCCATGTCGACGGCGAGGACGCGGTGGCCGGACTCCTTGAAGGCGACGGCGAGGTTGAGGGCGGTCGTCGTCTTGGCGACGCCGCCCTTCTGGTTCGCGAAGGCGATCACCTTGGCCGGGCCCTTGTTCTTGGGCGTGTCCGGCTGCTTGGCGGGCTTGGAAGACTTCTTCGAGGACTTCGGGGACTTGTCAGCCTTGCCCGTGTCCTTGCCCGTGTCCTTCTTCTCGGGCTTGGGCTGGACCAGGTCCTCGGGGCTCATGCGCCCGGCCTCATCCGCTGTGTCGGCGGTCTTATTTCTGCGGAACCTTGGCATCTAAGCGCGCTATTTCGCAGGCGAGGCCCGCATTCCTTCCCCTGGTTGGAAGAATCCGCCCGCGTGGCTGAATTGCTCGACAAACGGCTCGTCTTCGTGACCGGCAAGGGAGGCGTCGGCAAGTCGACGATCTCGGTCGCCCTGGGCCTCGCGGCTGCCGCTCGAGGCAAGCGGGCGATCGTCTGCGAGATCGGTGGCCAGGAGACCGCCTCGCGCGTGTTCAGGCGCGCGGAGGTGGGATTCCACGAGGTCGAGGTGTCCGACGACCTCTGGGCGATCTCGATCGACCCGGACCATTCCCTGCGGGAGTACCTGCTGCTCCAGCTCAAGGTCCGAGCCATGCGCGACATGCTCGTTCGCTCCCGAATCTTCAATTACCTGGCCGCCGCGACGCCCGGCCTCAAGGAGCTGGTCACGATCGGGAAGATCTGGGAGCTCGCCCAGCCCGACCGCCGGGTGAAGAAGGCGCGGGATTACGACCTCGTGATCGTCGACGCCCCGGCGACCGGACATGGGATCGGCTTCCTGCAGACGCCGCGCACATTCGCGAACATCGCCCGAGTCGGCCCCGTGCACAACCAGGCGCAGGAGCTCGACCGGTTCATCACCGACCACGACGCCACCGGCGTGGCAATCGTCTCCCTCCCCGAGGAGATGCCCGTCAACGAGTCGGCCTCCCTCGAGGAGCAGCTCACGGACGACATCGGGATGTCCGTCGACCGCGTCTACATGAACGCCCTCTATCCCGAGCGCTTCTCCAAGGGCGAGGCGTCGGAGCTCGAGAGGGCGCTCGAGGATGCCGAGGGGCCCGCCAAGGCGGCGGTCCGCGCGGCGCTCTCGGAGTTCCGCCGCTCGCGCTCCCAGCGGGAGCAGCTGCAGCGGCTGAAGAAGGCCGTCTCCTCGCCGGTCAAGTCGCTGCCGTTCATCTTCAAGCCAACGCTTGATGTGCCCTCCCTGGAGCGCCTCGCCGGCGCCCTCGTCTAGAGATGACCGGGACCGCGACCAAGCCCGCCTGGATGCCACGCCTGACGGTCGCAGCTTGGCGTCCTCGGGCTCGCCCTTGCCACCAGCAAGGGCTTCGCCCTGCGTCCACCTATCTGCTCGGTCAGGCGTGCCCCCAGTCGCACTTGGCCACGGACCCGGTCATCTAATGCCCACCATCACCGACATCACGGACGGCCGCGGCATCTGCATCTGCGCCGGCTCGGGCGGCGTGGGCAAGACCACGACCTCGGCCGCGCTGGCCGCCGGTCTCGCGGCGCGCGGCCAGAAGGTGTGCGTCCTGACGATCGACCCCGCCAAGCGCCTCGCCGACTCGCTGGGGCTGAAGGAGCTCGAGAACACGCCCAGGCGGGTCGACCCCAAGCTCTTCGAGCGCGCGGGGATCGAGATGCGGGGCGAGCTCTGGGCGATGATGCTCGACGCCAAGGCGACCTTCGACGAGCTCGTGCGCAAGCACGCGCCGGACGCGGAGACGCGCGACCGGATCCTCGAAAACCGCATCTACAGGCAGCTCTCCAACGCCCTGGCGGGCTCCCAGGAGTACATGGCGATGGAGAAGCTCTTCGAGATCCACCAGGAGGGCCGCTACGACTTCCTCGTCCTCGACACGCCCCCGTCGCGCAACGCCCTCGACTTCCTCGACGCCCCGAAGCGGCTCACCCAGTTCATCGAGGGGCGCGGGATGCAGATGTTCATGAAGCCGACGGGGTTCGCGACCAAGGTGGTCGGCCGCGGCAGCTCGATGGCCTTCAGCGTGCTGAAGCGGGTCACCGGGCTGGATCTGATCTCCGACCTGAGCGAGTTCTTCCAGGCCTTCAGCGGCATGGTGGACGGCTTCCGCGAGCGCGCCAAGCGCGTCTCCGAGCTGCTGTCCGACCCGGCGACGACCTTCGTCGTCGTCTGCGGCCCGCAGGGCGAGCCGATCAACGAGGCCGTCTACTTCCACCGCAAGCTCGTCGAGGCGAAGCTGCCCGTCGGAGGCGTGATCGTCAACAAGGTCCACTACGAGGCCGACGAGGAGGCCGAGGGCGCGGCAGAGGCCGACCTCAACGGGCTCCTCGACGAGGAGCTCGCCGGGCGGGTGGCACAGAACTTCGCCGACTACCAGGCACTCGCCCAGCGCGATGCCGGCAACGTCAAGCACCTAGAGCGCGAGCTGAACCCGAGGGCTGTGATCCGCGTCCCCTACCTCGACGAGGACGTCCACGACCTCGAAGCGCTGCTCAAGATCGACCGCTACCTGTTCGCCACCGACGAGCAGCGCGAGGCGCTCGCGGCGAGCGGCACCGCCTAGTCAGCCGCTGCGCTTGCGCTCGTACCGGAGCTCGCCGACGCTCCAGTCGGTCGCGTCCGGCACGGGGAAGAGATAGCGGACGCGGTCCTTGGAGGGCTCGCGATCCTCATGGTCGTCGTGATTGCGCCTGGGCCTCGCGAAGGCGGGCCACTCGGGCTCGCCGTCGCCGGCGCTGAACCAATCCGCACGATCCCCGTCAGCGGGCCTGGTGGGAGCGCGTTGGTCGCCCTCGGTCGCCATTAGATCCGGTAGTTCGACGTCATCGACGACGATCCTCGTCGTCGGTTGCCGATCCTCCTCGCCCCCGCGGACGGACAAATCGTCTAATTGGTTCGTGTCCGTCCCATCGGCGTTTTCCCCCCTGTGAACGGAGATTTCTTCCTCCGCGAGGTTGCCGTCGGAGATGGCCGAAAGGTCCAGCGACTCGTCGGGCGTGGGGTCCGGAAGACGCCATTCGGCGGTCTCCCCAATTCCCGGCGACTCCACGTGCGTGGCGGAAAGACCCTCGGAGAGCAGCACCTCATCAGCGGCGGACCGCAGGTCTCCTCCCAGCTCTCCGGTGGCAAGTCCCTTGAGCAGGCGACGCAGCAGCTCCTCCAGCTCCCCGATCACGTCCAGGGGCGAGGCCCCGGCCACCGGCCGGTAGCGCCCTCCGCTCATCAGCTTTCGCTCGATCGCCAGCGCCCGCTCCACGGTCACGCGACCCTGCTCGCGCTCGTAGGGCTCGCACGCGAGCGCAGCGACTCGGGCGGAGAGAGTCGTCCTGGCAGCGCCTCCGCCCTCGAGCATGCCGCGGAGGGCGAGCAGATAGTCGCTCAGCGCCTCGATCAGCGAGCCGCGCTCGGCGCCCAGCTCGAAACGGGACGCGGCCCAGTCGAGCGACGGCATTCGCGAGCCGCGCACGTTCAGGGTCCGCGAGAAAATCTCCAGGTCGCCTACCTCGTTCCCGGTCAGGCGGTACCCGCCCTGGCGCGGGCGCGTCGCGCCGGTGCCGAATCGCTCCCAGCCTCCGGTGCGCTTCGCCCACCCGTGAGCGGCCAGCCCGACCGCGCCGGGCCTGAACAGCCTCATGGTGCGCAGCGCGCGCCTCAAGTCATCTGCGACGACAGCCGCCGGGGCGACGGCGGCCATCCCGCTGCTCAGGCAGGCGAGGAAGCCGGGCTTCCCGCGGCCGCCGGAGCGGGTCGCGTCCACCGCGTCGAGCGGGGCGTCCTCGACCAGGTCGGCACGCACGATCCGCACCCCGTCGAGCTCGATCTCGTCCTTGGGCATGTGGAATCCGACCAGAGGGACGATCACCTCTCCGGCCGGAGTCGACTCGTCGGAGTCGGAGCTGATCGTCGCCAGCACGGCGTTGATCGCGCCCTGCAGCCGGTCGCCCGCGATGTCGAACTCCGTCTTCCCCGCCCAGAGACCGCCCATGAAGCCGATCGCGGCCTCCTCGCCGGCGATCTCGCGCACCTCCACGAAGGCCTCGAGCCGCCGCAGCTCGGCCAAGTGCCGCTCGATGAACTGCGTCGTCAGCGGCGCGTAGGAGTACATCGGCAACGGCCCGTCGTCGGTCGGCTCGAGATCGAACGGCATCTCCGCCCCGGTCGCGAGCAGCTCCTCCAACAGGTCGGCGGCCTCGACGGCAAGGCGCCTCAGCGCCTCCTCGAGTCTGTCTGTGGTGCTCTCAAGTGTGGTCACGCATGTCGGATTCGCCCGTGGGCACGGGCGTTCCTGCGCGTGAATGAGGGTTTGCAGCTAGACCGCGGCGCTGACGGGCTCGCGCTCGTCGACCGGCAGCCAGCGGCGGCCGTAGGTGCGCATGTCCTCGATCAGCGGGACGAGAGCCGTGCCCTTGTCGGTGAGCTGGTAGGTCACGCGCGGTGGGACCTCGGGGAAGGTGCGGCGCTCGACGATGCCGTGCTCCTCGAGCGCCCTCAGGCGCAGGGAGAGGGTGCGGGGGCTGATTCCCTCCAGGGAGCGCTCCAACTCACAGAACCGGAGCGAGGAGTCCGCTAGGTCGCGGATGATGAGAAGGGTCCACTTGCCGGAGATGACCTCGGCCGTCCGGCAGACGGGACATTCGCGGTCGAACACGCGGCCCAGGATAGCGCCAAAGCTTTACTTTGTGAAGCGCTTGATCTGGGAGACCTGCACGTGGTAGGTCTTGCCGTCGGGGGCGTAGAGCATGTCGGCGGACTGGCCGGGATTGAGGCCGAGCAGCTGGCACTTGTCGGCGGTCGGGAAGCAGGTGCCCTGCCCGCCGACGCTGCTGACGTCGGTGGACACGAGGAAGATCGCCTGCGTGCCGCCCGAGGTCGTGCCCAGGTAGACGAGCACCGGCTTGTCTGGGCCGGGCAGATACTGGAACTGCGGGATCCGGTTCAGGCGGGTGAGCGCGCCACCGGACTCGCCGACCAGCACGTCCGTCTCGTAGACATAGGTCTGGACCTCGGTCTTGACCTTCGTCTTGCCCTTGCTCTTGCCCGATCCGTTGCCGCCGGTGCTCCCGGACCCGGTTGAGGGCAGGGTCGTGCTGGAGCCGCTTCCACTGGTGCTCGTGCTCGCTCCCTGATCCAGGGCCGGCGCCGCCGCCGCCGCCGCGAACTGCTGCTTGAAGGGATCCTTAGAGGAGAGGTCGCGGAGGCGCTGCTTGAAGTTGCGAACGCCTGGCTGGTAGGCGAGCACGGCCGACTCGCCCTCCGGGTGCGTATTGGCGGACGCGTTGGCCGTCAGGCCGACGGGCCCCGGCGACGCACCTGGCCCCGACGACGAGATCAGTACGGGGACGGCGACGATCGCGACCACCAGCATGATCCCGACCAGCAGTAGGTTCCGCTGGCGCAGGTCATAGATCACGTCGCCGAAGAACTTCTGAATCCTCCAGGGCTTCATTGGGCCACCGTCGCGCTCGCGGGCTGGGCCTGCGGCTCGGTCGTAGAGGTCGGCGCCGGGCCGGTCGGTGAGGCCCCGGCGGTCAGGCCCTGATCCGGCGGGGTGACGTAGGTGGTTACGTGGAACTTTGCGTCCAGGTGCGAAGGGCCTGCTGGCCCAATGGTGAGGGTGAACCCATCGACCGTGAACAACCGCCCGTTTGCGGCGATCCGCTGCCCGGAGCCGCTCGGCTTTACAAGGGAGTCAAGCCTGCCGACGAAGTTGGCCACATCGAAGTACCCGCCTATATAGGTGAGGTCATACGGCATAGTCGGCAACCCGGCGGCCCCGACCACAGCTCCGAGCGGCTGCGTCGCAGCGGCGGTCTCCGTGGCGGGCACCGGCGCGGACGCTGGGGCGCTGGTAGGCGCGGTTGCCCCGGACGCGGTCGGCGTCGTGGCAGTCGTGGACGTGGTGGACGGCGTTGAGGCGGGGGCGCTCGTGGAGCTGGGCGCCGGGGATGCCGTGGAAGTCCCGTCGCCGGCGGCGCCCTGGCTCACGGTGAGCCCGCGAAGGTCCAGGTTCGACCTGCTCGAGGTCGAGCTGAGCTGAACCAGCATCGAGGAGGTGTCGGCGTCCTCGGGAACCGCCTTTCCCATCAGAACGAGGCGGCCGTAGTAGCGGGGGAAGTTCTTGCGGGCCTGCTCGCCGAAGCTGGCCACCTGCTGCTGCTGGGAGATCGAGGAGTTGAGCGAGTCGATCTGCGAACCCAGCTCGGATGCCTGGTTGCGCTTCGGTCCGAGGACGGTCATGTAGAAGAGCACCGCGAGGACGACGACCAGGACCCCGACGATGATTCCTCGATCGCTGGCCTTCACCTCAGCCTCCTGCCGGCGCGCTGGCGGGCTGCGTCGCAGCCGCGGTGGCGCTTGTCGAGGGGGCGATCGAGGACGGGACCGACGGGGTTGCGCTTGCCGTCGCCGGGGCGGGCACAGCGTCGAAGGCGGCCACGATCTCGAACCTGACGATGAAGTCGCGGGTCTGACAATCCTGCGAGTCACCGGAGGCGGCGCCGGACACCTGGGCGCTTCCGCCCGAGGCGCCCGTCGAATTCGGATCGGGGCGAGTCGAGGACTGGACGCCGACGCGGGTGACCCCGTCGATGTCCTGGAGGTCGGAGACGAAGCCGGCGACTGCGTCCTGGCTGATCGCACACCCGACGATCGACAGGGCAGGGCCGCTGGCGTCGGCTCGCATCGCGATGTCCGGGCCACCTTCGACCTGAACCGCGGGGCTGACGGTGCCCTCGAGCTGGCTCAGCCAGACATCCGATGGGAGCACCCTGGCCAGCTCGTTGAGGACGCGCTGCCAGTCGAAGCGGCTCTGGGCCAGGCTGGTGACCGTTGCCTCGCGCGCCTCCTGAACCGCGCGAAAGTCCGTGAAGGACTTGAGGCTCTCGGCCTTGGCGGTCACCTGCTGCTCCTGCTGTCTAAGGTCGGCCACCTGATGCTTGCGATCCGACACCTGCTTGCTCGTGAAGGCGAGTGCGATGACGGCGAGCAGGGCGATGCCCAGACCCGCGATCACCACATAGGAAACTGAGCCCATACGAATCGCCGCGCGATCTCCTCTGCGTTCGTCGGGCGGGATCAGGTTGACGGGGCGCATGCCGCTAGTCCTCCAACGCGAGTCCGTAGGAGACGGTGAGGCGGGCGGCATCCTCGCCGTCGAGATGAGAGAGGCCGGCCGGCGACTCGGCGACTATGCCGAGCCCGAGGCCCTGCTCGATCCGCTCGGGGAGGCCCGGCAGTGTGCTTCCCAGGCCGCAGAGCACGACGCGCTCGATCGACGGGACGCCCTCCTGGGCGCCGTAGTAGTCGAGCGACATGCGCAGCGCGTCCACCAGCTTGCCGGCGCCCTCGGTGAGCACCTCTCGGGCGGTCGCGGCCGAGGCATCGCCGTCCTCCTCGAAGAGGTCGAGGGATTCCTCCAGGCCCACCTCGAGAAGGTGATCTCGCGCTTCGTCCATCGACATGCCGTCACGCTCGGAGAGGCGCTCGGCCATGTCCTCGATCCCGTAGGGAGCGACCCGGGTGAAGATGCACTCCCCATCGCGGGAGACCGCCAGGTTCGTCACGTCCCCCAGATGGCAGTAGAGGGTGGTCGCCGCGCTCTCCCCCATCGCCGGCGTGCCGGCGGAGAGGGCGCGGATCATCCCGAAGGCCGAGAGGTCGATGCCGACCGGCGCGAGGCCGGCCTTACGCAGAGGCTGCAGCAGCGAGATGACCATGTCCCGCCGGGCCGCGACCGCCAGGACCTCCATCTGTCGGTCGCCGTCCGGCCCGTTGCGCTTGGCGAGGACGCGGTGGTCGAGGACGGCCTGGTCGAGCGGCATCGGGATCTCGTCCTGGGCTCGGAACCGCACCGCGGAATCCAGCTCCTCGGGGTCCTCGATCAGCGGAAGCTGGATGGTGCGAACCACCACCCTCTGGTTCGCGATGCCGAGGCGAACGGACTTGCTCAGCTTGTGGTGCGCGAAGAGCTCGCGCAGGGACCCCGCCAGCTGCTCGGCGTCCCGCACCTCCCCACCGGTGACGACACCGGGCGCGAGTGGCGCAATCGCCGTGCGGCCGACCGCCCGCTCGCCGTTCCCCCGCACCTCGGTGGCGGCGATGCTCCCGGTCTCGAAGTCGAGTCCGACGACCGTAGGCGTTTTCTTCTTAGTCGCAAGCATCCGGATGACGCTTCCACGCGTCTCCTCTCACATCGGACGCCAGGCGCCATCCCGCCATACCCAGGATTGATGAAAGGCGTGCCTGATCGGCTCTTAGACGAACGTCCCGAGGTACCAGTCGATGATCTGCTGGCCCGCGAGCAGGGCCACCACCCCGCCCAGGGCCAGGAAGGGCCCGAAGGGGACAGCGAGCTTGCGCGCTCCGGATCCCCTCACGCCCATCAGCGTCAGCCCAACCACCGCCCCGCTGAACACCCCGATCACCAGCGCCGGAACGACGGCGCTGCCCAGGTAGAGGCCCATCAGGGCGGCGAGCTTGACATCCCCCATGCCCATGCCGCGCGGATAGGCGAGAGCGATGGCGAGCAGGAAACCGCCCGCACCCACCGCAGCGATCGCCCGCTCGCCGAGGCTCGCGGGATCTGTCAGGGCCACCAATGGGACGCAGATCAGCGCGCCCGCCAGCAGGATCACGTTGGGAATCACTCGACGCTCGAGATCGGTCAGGGTGATCGCGGCGAGCACACAGACGAAAATCAGCCCGAGGGCCAGCTCCGCCGGATCGTCGTGCAGCACAAGCACCGTCGCCGCGAAGGCCGCGCCGACAACAAGCTCGATCAGCGGATAGCGAGCCGGGATCCGAGCCCGGCAACTCCGGCAACGCCCGCCGAGCAGCAGCCAGGAGAGCACGGGGATGTTGTCGTACGCCGCGATCTGGCTGCCGCAGGCAGGGCACTCCGAGCGGGGAGCGGCGATCGAGCGATGCAGCGGGACGCGGTGGGCGACCACCCCGACGAAGCTGCCGGTAATCATGCCGCCGAGGAACGCGAATGAGGCGATCGGGAACATCGGCTATGGGACCGTGGAGGCGGTCGGGGCGTTCGTCAGGGTCTCGCGCTGAACGTGCCAGGCCGACTGGACCGGGTCGAAGAAGTACGGCGGCTCCTGGTAGCGCAGCCGGTCGTCGTAGTTGTAGCTCTTGGAGTAGCCATTGGCGATGCTGTTTCTCGAGGTGGTCCCCACCGCACCGCGGAACTTCTGCGAGATCGCGCCGTTCACCGTCAGGGTCCCGAGGCCGGTCCCGCCGCAGTCGTAGTGATCGACGATGAAGGAGTGGGAGATCGCAAGGATCGCGGCGTCGATCGTCGGGTTCGTGAGCGAGCCATTGCCGTTGGTGCCGCTGTTGCACTGCCCCTTGGCGGTCTCCGCGGTCGTGGTCCCGCCTGTGCAGTCCAGGTCGGTCGAATCGCAGACCGGGTGCTTGACCCTCACGAAGTTATTGGCGAGCAAGCCCAGCAGGCCGCCGCTGCCACTGGCGCGGTTGATGTCGCCGTCGATGATCACGTCGTTCTCGGCGGCGATCGTCAGCTGGCCCGTGTAACCGCTGCTCGTGTGCACGATCGCGTTTCCGCACCCGGACGACGGCGGATAGGTGGCGGTGAAGGGCGAATAGCTGGACGTGCATGACCCGTTCTTCACATAGACGACGCCGTCAGTGGGGATTGGGACCGACGGGCCGCCGTTGATCTGCATGGTGTTGCCGCCCAGGACGATCTGCGTCTGGCCGGTGTACGTGTAGTCAGGGCCCGCAATCGTGCTCAACGAGATGTTGGTCGGCGGCGGCGTCAGCACCGGAGCATTGGTCACGAACGGGCCCTTGAAGGTCGGATTGTTGCCCGAGCAGTTGGAGGAGCCGGACCAACCCGTCGGGGGCGCGCTCACCTCGGTGATGTCGGTCGAGTTGCGGCCGAAGGTCGGCGTGCCGCAGATCAACAGGTCGTCGTTGGTGTGCACCGGCCCGTTGATCCTGTCGTTCGAGATGAAGACGATCTTGTCGCAGCTTTGAACGGGGTCTGTCCCTGGGATCGGGGCGTCCTCCCGCCCGTCCCGCCGGAACTTGGTGCACTGGGAGTAGGCGCCGGTGAGCGCGTCCGACGGGTTGGCGAAGCCGTAGGTGACCGGGTCCGAGGTCTCGAGCTGAGTGAAGTAGACGTAGTCGAGGAAAGTCGCCTGCTTGAAGGTGGCGACGATCGATGCCCGCGTGTCCCCGGAGGCGCCTGTCGGCGAGATGCCGGTTGAGCGGATCCGGAACGTCCCGATGTTCGGCCCGCTCGCCTCGAGCATCGTGCCGGTGGGATTGGAGATGGAGCACTGCTGGCCGCCGGGACTGGTGGATGCCGGCAGCAGCTCGATCGCGTATCTGGATCCGTCCGTGGCGCCCTGCACCGCCCGGCTCCTCAGGGGGTCGGCCCCATCCAGGTTGACGGCACTTTGTCCCGTGTCCTTTCCCGGCACGTCGTCGCACCGAGTCCAGTAGCCGACGTCGTTGGTCAGATGGAAGACGTAGTCGGCGATCCCAGCCTGCGCGGCCGCGTACGCCTGCTTGCTGCTCAGATCGCGCCTCACCAGGCGCAGGTCCCCGTTGGTGGCGGCGAGGGCGGCACCGACCATGAGGGTCACCAGGGACATCGCTCCGATCACGGCGAGCATCGTGAAGCCGTCCTCGCCGGCCAGCCGTCTGCGGATCCAGTTCAGGTGCATGGCATGTTGTCCTGGCTCGGGACCTGGCTGGCCGATTCGAGGCGCAGGTCGGCTGAGTTGCTGAAGGTGATCGGGCTGTTGGTGTCCAGCAGGGACGCTCCGCTAGTCGGTGCGGCCGTCAGCGAAATCGTCGCGTAGGCGGTGAGCGCGGCGTTGGTCGTGCTCAGCGGGACCGGCAGGGGCGTAGTTGAGAGCTGCCCGTTCAGGAACCGGTAGTAGCTGAACATCACACCCCCGGGCGCCGAGACATTGGTGAGCAGTTGCGTCGTCGAACTGGGCGTCCCCGAGAACGTCCAGGACGGCGCGGCACCGCCGGTCGCCGGATAGACGGACTCGGTCAGCGTCGTGCCGGAAAGGGCGATGACGTGCTTGTCGGGAGTCGGCGTCACCGCCTCACCACTCTGGGAAAGAAAGCTGATCTGGGTGGCCGTACTTCCACCTGCCGTGCCATCACCGATCACAGGAATGATCCGAGGCGCGACGCAGGCGGAATGCAGCTCGTTGACGATCCTGGCCATCACCGGCCGTCCGCGCTGACTGGCGTCAACGCGCCTGGCGATCCGGTCCTCGTTGTGGGTCGTGACCGTGATCATCGTGGTGATCAGGCTGATCGCCACGAGGCTGACCGCGAGGCTGACCAGAAGCTCGATGATGGTGAACCCGTGCTCATCCCTCATGGGCAAGCCCCAGCCGAGCCCGGCCCACTGCTCGGGATCAGGAGGAGAAGATCGGTGCCGGTGTTCAGATTGGAGACATCGACGTTGGGGGTGGTGACATGCCTGCTGCCGTCGTCGGCGCACACGCTGTAGCCCTGGTTGAGCGCATCGCCGGAGACGTACGGCCGATAGGGCAACCCCGGATCCGGGAGCTGGCCGAGGACGTTGGTGGGACCGATGGTTCGCCAGAGCTGGGTGCCGCTCCCCGTCGGCCAGTCCGGGCAGTTGTTGTCGTGAACCCTGACCCTGGCGCCGGAGAGAGGCTGCGAGAGGCTGTTGACGACCGTGAGGTGGAGTGCCGGCAGCTGGATCGTCGGCCCGTTGACGGTCCCGCCCGGCGGGATGAGGATGTTCTGCAACGCGGCGCCGCCGGCTCCGCTGCTGTTGGGGTCGGGGTTGTCGCCCTGGCAGGTGCCGGCATACGCAGCATAGGGCGAGGCGAACGGGAACAGGCCGCTTGCCGAGATCCCAGATGTGGGAGTGCCCGGCGTGCCGACCTGCTTCGGCTGCTGCATCCCCGAGTTGAAGAGGATCACGGAATCAGCCTTGGAGGCAACGGGGGCGGTGGCGGGAAGAGCGCCGTACGGCTTGGTTGAGAACCGAATCGGATTCACGGCACTGATCGAGCCCGGCGTGTCGTACTCGATGTTGAACGTGGTGGTCGCCTGAGCCACCACGCTGGGATGCTGCGTCTGGGGCGGATTGCCGTTTGGGTCGACCTTGTTCGAGGCCACCCCGGCGAGCGACATCGCGTAGTCGCCCTGCGGCAGGTTTCTCCAGAGGACGCAGCCGCTCGACCCGGTCGTGCCGTTGAACCCGGCGGGGCCGCTGCCCGCCAGCGCGACGCCGGGGATTCCAGCGCCGCGCGAGTCGGTCACCGTCACCAGCAGCGAGCCGGTGTCCGGGATCACCGAGCCGCTCGGCGGCGAGACCGCGCTGGCGGCCGTCACCGCGGGCCGGCTCCCCATCCCCGGCCAGGTGACCTTCGAGCTGATCTGCAGATAGTCGCGGGAGTCAGGGCCGGTGACGCAGGCGCTGGTGGTCGGCGTCTCGGTGAGGAACTGCGTCCGGGAGGTGATCGTGTAGATGGTCCCGTCCTCGGTGACCTGCCTCGACTGAGGAGTGATCAGACTGACGATCGAGTATGTGCAGCTCGGGTTGGTCCCGGGGCAGGCATACGGCAGCGACCGGATCCGCTCGAGGTCGGCCTGGGCCAGATCATTGGCCCGTGCGTTGTGGCGCTCCTGAGCGGTGGCGCGCGTGCTCGCGTCGAAGGCGGTGAAGACTCCGGCCGCGACGGTCACGATCAGCACGGCGCTGATCAGGGCCTCGATCAGCGCGAATCCCGCTTGGTCACGGCGCATCCGTGTCGGCTTCAGGCGTCCCATGTTCTCTCGGGGGCTCGTAGGGGAACCCCTGGCTCCATCGGCAGGGCGGGCGGCGGTGGCGATACCCAGGATTTGGGGGAGATGGCCGATCGTTGGACGGCGTCAGCAAACGAGCCACGGGCCGAATGTCCAGAACGAGAGAGGGCGGGCCCGGAGGCCCGCCCTCTGCTCGGCGTGAGGCTCGGACGAGTGCGTCACGCGATCTGGCTAGGCGCGGCTTAACCCCACTTTGTGCTGGACGGACAACCGCCCTGACCTCCGGTGGGGCAGTCGAACGAGAACCGTCGCCGCCCGTCCGAGTGATCGTCGAACGAGTGGCCCGTCTTCGGGCTGGTCACGTGGATCTGGTAATCGGTTGCGTTCGGGGTTCCGACGACGGTCACCATTGGCTTCGTGGCGTCCGTGTCGTTGACCGTGTTCTCAATGGCGTGCAGCGCCGCACCATCGGCAAGGGCATAGGTGCCGTCGTGGTCGGCGGAATACGTCTCCATCGCCGTCTGCGCCGTGTGTGCCATCGACTTCGCGTCCGCGTCGTTCGCCTTCTCCTTTTGGTTGAAGAACGTCGGAATCGCGATCGCGGCCAGAATTCCAATGATGAGCATGACGACCAGCAGCTCGATCAGGGTGAACCCTGACTCCTCACTGGCCATCCTCTTGCGGAGCTTCAACAGCATCTGGACCTCCTTGTTGTCCAAACTTCGCTGCCAGAGCCCCGTGCCTTCGGAAGTCTGCTGACCCCGGTGGCAGCCCGGCTGGCTCTGAGATCTCTCTCGGAGCCCCGCTGGCTTTGCGTCCCCGCCTCGCGACGGGTTTGCCTTTTTCACCGAGGCGCTGGCTTTGCTTTACGCCGCCTTGAATCGACCGCGGGGCGAATGCCTTTAGCAAGTCCCTAAATAGTGCTTAGGGGAATGCGGTCGAACTTGCGTCCAGTGCCTTAGCGGATCTTGTCGTAGAGGGAGAAGAGCGGCAGGTACATGGAGATCACGATGAAGCCGACCATCCCGCCGACGAAGACGATCATCATCGGGCTCCAGCAGCGAGGTGAGCGCCTTCACCTTGGTGTCGACCTCGGCCTCGTAGAAGTCGGCGACCTTGGTCAGCATCTGCTCGAGCTGGCCGGTCTCCTCGCCGACCGAGATCATGTGCCCCACCATCGGCGGGAAGACGTCGCTCTTCTCGATCGGATGCGCGATCGTGCCCCCTCCCTTCACCGACGCGTAGACCTCGTCCATGGCCTCCTCGACCTGGGCATTGCCCGACGTCTTCCCGACGAGCTGGATCGATTGCAGGATGGGGACACCTGCGCCGACGGCGCCCGCGAAGGTCCGCGACCAACGCGCCACGGCCACCTTGCGGACGATGTCCCCGATGTGGGCCGGCATCAGAAGCTTGAGCCGGTCCCACTGGCTCCTGCCCGCCTTCGTCTTCTTCCACTGGATGAATCCGATCGCCGCACCGATCGTTCCGGGCACCCAGATGAACCAGTAGCCGCTGACGAAATTGGAGATGCCCATCGTGATCTGGGTCATCGCCGGCAGGTCCGGGGATGCGCCGGGCTGGTCGGAGACCGCGTCCTTGAAGGCGTCTGCGAACACCGGCACGATGAAGATGACCACCGCCAGCATGATCAGGATCGCGGCCGAGAAGATGAACGCCGGGTACATGATCGCCGAGCGGATCTGGCGTTTGAGGGCGTCCATCTTCTCGAGCTGGTAGGCGACGCGGTCCAGGGAGTCGTCCAGGCGACCCGAGCTCTCGCCTGATCGGACCATGGCCCGGAACAGGGTGTCGAAGATCTGCGGCCGCCGCTCCATCGCGTCGGCGAGCGAGCTGCCGGCCTCCACGTCATTGCGCACCCCTGCGATCGCATCGCTGAGGCGCTCATCCTCGGTCTGATCCTCCAGCGTGTAGAGAGACCGAAGCATCGGCATTCCGGAGACGACCAGGGTCGAGAACTGACGTGCGAAGACCGCCAGGTCCCGCGTCTTGATCCCGCGGAAGCGGTCGAGAAACGATTCGAGTCGGAGCGCCTCGCTCTTCTCGGAGACGTCGAGGACGATCAGGCCGCGCTCGCGGAGTCTTTCGGTGACCTGGGCCTTGGTTTCCGCGTCCACCTCGCCGCGCGAGGGCACCCCCGCGACGTCGACCGCCCGGAACGCGTAGGTGCTCATCTCAGGCTCCGTTCGTCATCGCCGCAGCGGCCGGAGGCGCGCCGCCCTGCGGAGTTGCCCCGAGCAGGCGCTTGAGCTCCTCCGGGACCGCCGCCCGCTGGTCGGCAAGCTCTCTGCTGATCCGGCCCATCCGGACGAGCTGCGCCAGGTGGGCGTCCATCGTCTGCATCCCGAGCGACCCCGAGGTCTGGATCGCGGAGTAGATCTGATGCGTCTTCCCCTCCCGGATCAGGTTGCGCACCGCGGGTGTCGGAACCAGTACCTCGCAGGCGGCGACTCGCCCCCTCCCGTCGGCGGTCGGCAGCAGCTGCTGAGTGACGATCCCCTGAAGTCCGATCGAGAGCTGCATCCGCACCTGCGACTGCTGCTCGGCCGGGAAGATGTCGATGATCCGGTCCACGGTCTGCGCCGTCGACTGGGTGTGCAGGGTGGCAAAGACGAGGTGGCCGGTCTCAGCCGCCGTCAGAGCGGTCGACATGGTCTCGAGGTCCCGCATCTCGCCGACGAGGATCACGTCCGGGTCCTCGCGGAGAGCGGACTTGAGGGCCAGTGCGAAGTCCTCCGCGTCGGCCCCGATCTCGCGCTGGTTGACGATGCAGCGCTTGTGGCTGTGCAGGAACTCGATCGGGTCCTCGATCGTCAGGATGTGCTCGTCCCGCTCGCTGTTGATGATGTCGAGCATCGCCGCCAGCGAAGTCGACTTGCCCGAGCCGGTCGGGCCGGTGACCAGGATCAGCCCACGGGGCTTGCGGGTGAAGTCACCGAGCACCTTGGGCAGGCCGAGCTCGTCGAGCTTCGGGATCTCATGCGGGATGCGGCGGAACGCCGCGCTGATCGCCCCGCGCTGGAAGAAGCAGTTGACGCGGAAGCGGGACACCCCGGGAACTGCGTAGGCGAGGTCGAGCTGCTTGTGCAACTCGAAGCGCTTGCGCTGATCGTCGTTGAGCATGCTGTAGACCGTGTCCCGCGTGTCCTGGGACGAGAGCGGTCCGTACTCCTCCAGGCCCACGATCTGCCCGCGAACGCGGATCGCCGGGGCGAACCCCGGGCTGAGGTGGACGTCGGAGGCCCGCTCGTCCGCCATTCGGGTGAGCACCTCCGCGAAGTCGAACTTCCTGGTTGCAGCCGTCGCTTCCATGCCTTCTGCTCAGATCGTCCGTCTGGGCCCGGCCCTTGACACCCACTATTGGGTTGATCGTGCCTCGGGGCTAGCTGGCGACCCGCGAGACCTCCTCGATGCTCGTCAAACCGGCCCTCACCTTCTCGAGGCCTGCCTGCCGCAGGGTCAGCATCCCCTCCTCGATCGCCGCAGCGGCGATGTCCGCCTCCGGCGCCATCGAGACGACCATTTCCTTGATGCGCTCGCTCAGGACCATCACGGAGTAGATCCCCAATCGTCCGCGGTAGCCGCTGCCGTTGCAGCGAGGGCACCCAAGGCGCTCGTAGACCTCGAGGTCGGTGCCGACCCGGAAGCCCGCCTCGGCCAGCGCGTCCTGCGGAACCACGGCCCGGCGCTTGCAATGAGGGCAGAGGACGCGCGCCAGGCGCTGGGCGACGACGCAGTCGACCGCCGAGGAGGTGAGGAAGGTCTCAACCCCCATCTCCTGCAGCCTCGTCATCGCGCCCGGGGCGTCGTTGGTGTGCAGGGTCGTCAGCACCATGTGGCCGGTGAGGGCGGCCTCGATCGCGATCCGCGCCGTCTCGGCGTCGCGCACCTCGCCGACCATGATCACGTCGGGATCCGCGCGCAGGACCGAGCGCAGCCCCGTCGCGAAGGTCAGTCCGGCCTTGCGATGGACGCCGATCTGGTTGACCCCGGGCAGGCGATATTCGACCGGGTCCTCGATCGTGACGATGTGCTTGTCGACCTGGTTGAGCTCCTGGAGCGCCGCGTAGAGGGTGGTGGACTTGCCCGCCCCGGTCGGCCCGGTGACGAGCACCGCGCCGTAGGGCTTGCGGAACGAGTTCTCGAAGCGGGTCCTGCCGTCGCCGTCCATACCCAGGTCGTCGAGGGTCCGCAGCGCGGAGGCCTCGTCCAGGATGCGCACGGAGACGCCCTCACCCTCCTGCGTCGGGAGTGTGGTCACGCGCAGGTCGATGCGCCTGTCCTCGACCATCACTCCGACGCGACCGTCCTGCGGCACCCGCTTCTCGGCGATGTCCAGCTCGCTCATGATCTTGATGCGCGAGATCACGCCGGGGACCATGCGCTTCGGCACCCTGGCGGTCTCCTGGAGCACGCCGTCGATCCGGAACCTGATCCGCATGTCGCCGCTGTCCGGCTCGAAGTGGATGTCCGAGGCGCCCTCCGCGACCGCCTGCCCGAGAATGCTGTTGACCAGCTTGATCACCGGGCCGTCCTGGGCCGATGCTCGGAGATCGGTGAGCTCCGCCTCCGGAGCCTCCTCGTCCTCGTCCTCGATCGCCTCCGTGACGGCGCTCTGGAGCGTGCCGAGCTTGCTGATCAGCGCCTCGATGTCGTTGATGGGCGCGACCGCCACGCGGCAGTTGCGGCCGGTCGCCATCTGCACGTCGTCGAGCGCCAGCACGTTGGCGGGATCGGCCATCGCGAGCAGGATGGTCTGCTCGTCGACGTACGCGATAGGAATCGTCTGATGGCGGCGTGCGGACTTGACCGAGATCAGGTTGGCGGCGCCCATGTCGACCCCGAAGACGGCCAGGTCGACGAACTCGAGGCCGTAGCGCTCGGCGGTCGCCCGCGAGAGCTGCTCCGTGTCGATCACGCCCCCCTCCATCAAGATCTGCTCGGGCGACCGGCCGGCCGTACGCGACTGGGCGATCGCCTGCTCCACCTGCTCGCGCGTCGCGTAGCCGAGGTCGACCACCACGTCCGTGATGAACGAGCCCGATCGACCGCGCCTCATGGGCGGGATCAGGCCCGGAGTCTCCGATGCTTCAGCCTCCCGATCGGACGCCGTGGCCGCGGCTTCAGCGGGGGCGTCGCCGGGCCCCGGCACCGGCCGTAGGTAGTCGGGGAGCTCCCGCGTCACTTGATCCTCACCTCGGGCTGTAGGGCAGGTCGTCCTTGCCGGAATAGAGCGCGTCCTGAACCGCCTGCACGACGCTCTGCGAGTTCCGGAAGCCGTAGCTGACCTGTGCCTCGGGCACCGATCCGCTCAGCCGCTTTGGACGGACGACGACCAGGGCGGGCACGCGGTTGACGCCCACGCCCTGGGTGATGCGCGAGTAGCGGGCGATCCGATCCGCCCTGACGACGAAGACGGCGACGCCCGGCCTTGCCGACAGTGACTCGACGGAGCCGCGAACCAGTCGATCGTCGATGCCCGCCGGCCTGACCACGAGCAGCGCGACCGCGTCCCCATGGCGCCAGGCCGAGATCACGGGTCGCGGAAGCCCGGGACCGGGGACGAGCGCCTGCGGCGTGACCGTCCCCGCCGTCGACGCTCCCGCAGCCGGCGCGGATGAAGAGCTCGGCGCCGAGCTCGAGGGAGTGACCTTGACGTTGAGGTCAACCGACCCCGCGGGCGAGCTCAGGTGGGCGCTTGTGGTGCTCGTGTTGGAGCTGGCGCTGTCCTTCTTCTTCATGAACTGCGGGACGAGCATGATCCCGACGAGCAGAAGCAGGACGGCGATCAGGCCGATCTGCACCATCGGGTTGTTGTTGATGGCGTTCCTCATCCGGCCATCTGCTCGATCCCGCTCGCCCGCTGGCCCTTGGCGGCCAGCATCAGCTTGAAGTCGTGCGGGCTGCTCGCCGTCTCCATGCCGACCTCCTCGGAGACGACCCCGTCGGTGACGTAGCCGAGCAGCGCCTGATCGAAGGTCTGCATGCCATAGAAGTCGCCCTCGGAGATCACCTCGGTGATCCGGCCGGTCTCCTCGGGGTTCAGGATCAGGTCCTGGATCCGCCCGGTCACGACCATCACCTCGGAGACGGCGACTCGGCCCTCGCGGTCGATCCGGGGCACCAGCCGCTGCGAGATCGCGCCCTTCAGCGTCGAGGCGAGCATCACCCTCGCCTGCTGCTGGAGGTGCGGAGGGAAGAAGTCGATGATCCTGTTGACGGTCTCGCTGGCGTCCAGCGTGTGGAGCGTCGACATGACCAGGTGGCCGGTCTCCGCGGCCGAGAGCGCGGTGCGCACGGTCTCCTCGTCGCGCATCTCGCCGATCAGAATCACGTCGGGGTCCTGCCGGAGGACCCGGCGCATGGCCTGCGCGAAGCCCTTCGTGTCCGAGCCGACCTCGCGCTGGTTGATGATCGAGAGCTTGTCCCGGTGCAGGTACTCGATCGGGTCCTCCATCGTCACGATGTGACGCGCCCGGGTCGAGTTGATGTGGTCGATCATCGCCGCCAGCGTGGTCGACTTGCCCGACCCGGTGGTGCCCGTGAGCAGGATGATCCCGCGCGGCTCCTCGGCCAGTCGGCGGACTACCTCGGGCAGACCGAGGTCGTCGATCGTCCGGACCTGGAAGGGGATCGCGCGCAGGGCGATGGAGATGTCACCGCGCTGGCGGAAGGCGCTCACGCGGAAGCGCGAGACGCCGGGAAGCTCATACGAGAAGTCGACCTCCCCGCTCTCCTCGAACTCCGTCAGGTGATTCTCGTCGGCGATCGAGTGAAGGGCCTTCTCGGTGTCGGACGAGCTCAGCGCAGCCGAGTCCTGCAGGGCCCACAGGTCGCCGTGGACCCTCGCCACGGGCGGCGACTCCGCCTTGATGTGGAGGTCCGACCCCTCCCGCTCCACCACGTAGGTGAGCGCTCGTCGATATCGAAAGCCATCCTTCCGCCCTATCGGGCGCAAACAGGCGTGGCTTTAGCCGCGTGTTGGAGTAGCCGAGCTTGTGGCTAGGCGACTTCGCGCAGCTTCTGCGCCTCAGCCAGCGACTGCAGCTTCTTCAGCGACTGGTTCTCGATCTGCCGGATCCGCTCGCGGGTGACGTTGAAGGTGCGGCCGACCTCGTCCAGGGTCCGCGGATGCTCGCCGCCGAGCCCGTAACGGAGCTCGAGCACGCGACGCTCGCGGTAGGAGAGGTTCTCGAGGGCCTCCTTCAGCGCCTCCTTGGTGAGCAGCTCGGCGGCTCGCTCGAAGGGGGACTCGGCACGCTCATCGGCGATGAACTGGCCGAACTCCGACTCCTCCTCGTCGCCGACCGGCTTCTCCAGCGAGACCGGCGCCTGCGCCGAGCGCTTGATCGAGTCGACCTCCTCGGGCTCGATGCCGGTGACCTCGGCGATCTCCTCCGGGGTGGGCTCGCGACCGAGCTCGGTGACGAGCTTGCGCTCGGCACGGCCGATCTTGTTGAGCTTCTCGACGACGTGTACCGGGATACGGATGGTCCGCGCCTTGTCGGCGAGCGCGCGAGCGATCGCCTGGCGGATCCACCAGGTCGCGTAGGTCGAGAACTTGAAGCCCTTGCGGTAGTCGAACTTCTCGGCCGCACGCACGAGGCCGAGCGTGCCCTCCTGGATCAGGTCGAGGAAGGGCAGGCCCTGGTTGCGGTAGTTCTTGGCGATCGAGACGACCAGACGGAGGTTGGACTCGACCATCTTCTGCTTCGCGTCCAGGTCGCCGCGCTCGATGCGCTTCGCGAGCTCGACCTCCTCGGCGGCGGTGAGCAGGCGTACCTTGCCGATGTCCTTGAGGAACAGCTGCAGGGAGTCGGTGGTCATGTCCGGCTTCAGGTCGAGCGCCTTCTGGCGCTTGCGACCGCGCTTGCCGTCGGAGCGCTCGGCCTCGGCGGCGGACTTCTGAGCCGGGTCGAGGTCCTCGACCAGCTCGATGCCGGCCTTCTCGAGGTGCCCGTAGAGGTCCTCGACGTCTGATTCGTCGAGCTCCACCTCGGACACCGCGGTGGCGACGTCACCGAAGGTGAGCACGCCCAGCTGCTGGCCCTTGGTGACCAGCGTCTTCACTTCTTCAAGCTCTTGGATCTCAGCTACGAGCATTCGCTTACGCTCTTTCTTCCTGGGTGTCTTTCGATTTCCTGGGTGCCCGGCCTTTTACCTAATTCTGGCGGGCTCTACTCATGTCGGCCGCTGACGAGAAACCTTTACTCCATTTCCCCTCAAAGGCCACAAAAACGCGGAGCGGGCGGGCCGCCTCCGCGTTCCGTTTCCTGCTTTGCGCCTAGATCTCGCGAATCTTCCTCTACGTCCTTGCCCATGGTAGCCACTTTACTTTTTGAAGTCAACGCGTGCGGCAGGCGTGGCAGGCCAAATGCCAAAGAGAGAACAACCATGTTGCGGGAAAGTTCCGGACGCTCACCGAGGTACCCCTGCCTGGACGTTCGTTACGCATGAGCGTACGTGCAAGGGCGCGCGACAGCGCGACCCGTTTCACGAGGGTCCGCCCCGAGCCGCAGCACCCGCGCTGGCAGCTCTGGCGGCATCGCTGGACGCGGGCGTTCTGGAATCGCGCCTACAAGGAGAACATCACCGGGCTCTCGGGGATGGTCGCGTACAACCTGATGCTGGCGGTCTTCCCGTTCGCCCTGCTCGTCCTCTTCATCTTCGGGCAGGTCGTGAACAGCGCGAACATCGAGCACAGCGTCGTGCTCGACATCCAGCGTCTCTTTCCGAACATCGAGCAGGACACGCTGCAGAACGCGATCGACCGGGTCCGCGCCAGCTCTACGACCATCGGGATCGCCGCCGTCGTGGGCGGGGTCTGGATCGGTGCGTCGTTCTGGGGCGCGATGGACACCGCCTTCTGCCGGATCTACCACGTCCAATGCCGCGGCTGGGTGCAGCAGAAGCGCTGGTCGCTGGTCATGTTGCTGGCGCTGCTCCTCCTGCTTGCGGCGAGCGTGACAGTGCCGACGGTCGAGAGCGCCGTGCTGTCAAGTGCCAACAGCCTCCCGTTCGGCCTGGACCAGTGGGGTGCCGTCCGGACGACCATCGTCGTCGTCGGCGGGCTGGTTGCGACCTTTCTGATCATCTCGGCGATCTACTGGGCCGTTCCCAAGGGACACATGCCCTGGCGATCGGTGTGGCCGGGAGCTCTCTTCTTCGCGCTGGTCACCTCGGCCGGGAACTACGTCTTCCCCCTCTACCTGACCAGCGTCTCGGACCTGCACCGGATCGGGGGGACGATCGGCTTCATCCTGATCGCGCTGGTCTGGTTCTACGCCATCAGCCTGGCGCTGCTCGCCGGCGCGGTGATCAACTCGCTCCGGCACGAGAGCGACGACACGGGGTCACTGCCACTCGAGGGTTAGCTACCCGTAGCGCTCGCCGACGACCTCGCGGAGCTTGGGTCGGTTGTGGGTCGCCTGCACCCGGCGCACCGTTCCGGAGCGCGAGCGCATCACCAGCGACTCGGTGGTGGCGTGGCCATCGTCCAGATAGCGGACGCCGTCGAGCAGGTCGCCGTCCGTGACTCCGGTGGCCGCGAAGAAGACGTCATCACCGGAGACCAGATCGTCGGTGTCGAGCACCCGGCTGAGGTCGTAGCCGGCGTCCTCAGCGGCCTTGCGCTCCTCGTCGTCACGCGGCCAGAGGCGGCCCAGGATCCGACCCCCCATGCACTTGATCGCCGAAGCGGAGAGCACCCCCTCGGGTGTCCCGCCGACGCCCCAGAGGAGATCGATGCCGGTGTTCGGCATCACCGCGAAGAGCGAGGCCGCCACGTCGCCATCCGTGATGAAGCGGATGCTGGCGCCGACCTCGCGCAGGGTCTCGACCGCCTGCTCGTGGCGGGGGCGATCGAGCATGATCACCGTGACGTCGCTGGTCTCCCCTCCCTTTCGCTCGGCGATCTTGCGGATCACGTCCTCGAGCGGCTCCCCGAGGCTGATCAGATCGGCCGATCGGGGGCCCGCGGCGATCTTCTCCATGTAGACGCAGGGCCCGGGGTCGAACATCGTGCCGCGCTCAGAGAGGGCGATCACCGACAACGCAGAGGGCATGCCTCGTGCCGTCAGCGTGGTCCCCTCCAGCGGGTCGACGGCGATGTCGACGACCGGCGGGCTGCCGTCGCCGATCTGCTCGCCGTTGTAGAGCATCGGGGCCTCGTCCTTCTCGCCCTCGCCGATCACGACGACACCGTCCATGGGGACGGTGTCGAGCATCAACCTCATCGCGTCCACGGCGGCGCCGTCGGCGCTCTCCTTCTCGCCGAGGCCGACCCAGCGGCCGGAGGCGAGCGCTCCGGCCTCGGTCACCCGGACGAGCTCGAGCGCAAGGTTGCGGTCCGGGTGCGACGGGTCTCGGAGGTCCTGCGAGATCACGCTGTCGTCGGGCTCCTGCATCGGATTGGAGGCTACGCGGCGCAGCTAGAACGTGGCGGGCGGCTTGCGCTGGGCGCCGCCGCCGCTCTCGACGGCTCTGAAGCCGCCCGAGACGAAGATTCCGATGGAGGCGAGCAGCGCGAGCCAGTACCCGATGGCGAGGCTGATCTCGAGACCATCCTGGGGCTTGGCGACGATGCCGTTGTAGGCGATCAGCACGAAGGCGGTGGCGCCGACGATCGCGGTCAGCTCCCCTCGTGGCCAGGAGAGCGCATGGCCGCGCACGACGATCCAGGCGAGGATGAAGGGCGCCGCTGCCGCCGCGAGCAGGAACCAGCGGGCGATCGGGAAGGTGTCCCAGGCGCTGCAGCTCGAGTTGCCCACGCCGCAGGCCCAGTTGGCCGGATCGCCGCCGCGCTGGACAACGCTTGGGTCGGTGGAGAGCGAGAACCACTCGAGGAAAAGGCTGATCACCAGGACTGTCGCCGCGACCATCCCGATGATCTCCGAGCGGTCGAGCTTGGAGGTGTCCATGGCGCGACCCTATCCGAACTGCCTGTATAGGGTCGCGATTGTGGCCAGCCACTGGGGATTGACGGTTCCGCTCACCGGCGTCAGCCTGCCGGAGAACGAAGAGCTCTTCCGGCGAGCCGAGGCTGCCGGCTACACGGATCTCTGGTCGGGGGAGACGAACGGTCCCGACGGCTTCACTCCGCTCTCGCTGGCCTCGGCCTGGACCGAGAAGGTGCGCCTCGGAACCGGGGTCGTCGGCGTCATGCAGCGGGGCCGGGCGCTGCTCGCGCAGGAGACCGCGGCGCTGGCCGACGCCTCGGGCGGCCGCTTCGCCCTCGGCATCGGCGCCTCCTCCGACCGGATCATCGAGGGCTGGAACGGGATGCCCTTCGAGAAGCCGCTCAGCAAGATGTCGGAGACGGTGGACTTCCTGAGGACCGCGCTCGCCGGCGAGCGGGCGGACGGCGGCTTCAAGCTGGAGCGCGCCCCCGAGGAGAGGGTCCCGATCATCCTGGCCGCGCTCAGGGGCAAGATGCTCCGGCTCGCTGTCGAGAAGGCCGACGGCGCGTTCACCAATTTCCTCCCCCTGGCTGGGTTGCCCAAGGTCGTCGAGGGCCTCGAGGGGGCTCCCGAGGGCTTCGAGCTGCTCTGCCGCTTCTTCTGCATTCCCGGGGAACGGGAGCAGGTCGAACCGCTCGCCCGGTTCATGTTCTCCTCCTACATCACCGTGCCGGTGTACGAGGCCTTCTACCGCTGGCTCGGATACGGGGAGAAGATCGACGAGATGGTCGAGGCCTGGAACGCCAAGGACCGGCAGAAGGCCGCGGAGGCCGCGCCCTGGGACCTGATCGAGGAGATGTTCATCTTCGGCTCACCGGAGGCCATGCGCGAGCGTCTTGGGGCCTTCGTCGACGGCGGCATCACGCTTCCGGTGATCACTCCGATCACGACGCCCGACCAGCTCGGCGAGCTGATCGAAGCGCTAGCGCCGTAGCTTCGACCAGAAGCGAACGTACTCGCGCTCGTGGCCGATCCCGGCCTCGATCGCGTGAATCGTCCCGGCCGGTGCCTTCACCCTCCGGCACTCCTCGAGCTGGCGTTCGTACTCGCGCAGCCTGTCCGTGTGCGCCTCGAGCTGGTCGCCTGCCAGCTTCGCCGGGTCCGCCCCGAAGTAGAGCTTCAGCAACCCAGCGTCGCGGAGCTCGTAGAGCTCGCTCGTCGGCTCGGCCCTCCAGCGGTCGAGCGCCCCGGAGCCGGCCCTGGTGAGGCGATAGATGCGTCGCCTGCGACCCGATTGCTCGCGGCGCTCGGAGAGGTATCCCGCCTCCGCCAACCGCCCGCACTCCGAATAGAGCTGCGTGTGCGGGAGGGACCAGAACTGCCCGACCCCCGCCGCGGCCGCCAGCTTCAGGTCATAGGGGGACGCCGGCTGCATCTGCTCGATCAGGCCGAGCACGACGTAGGAGGTCGGAGTGAGGCGGGGCTTTGCCATCCGGGGCCAGGATACGGTACAGTACGCATCGTACGGATTGAACTATTCAGGAGGCAGCATGAGCCAGGTGGCCGAGCACGCCAGCCGCGGAACGAGCACCGACCTGACCGCCGGATTCGACTCCCTCGACCGCGAGACCCGGGTCGATCGACTGCCGCTGGAGGGGCGGCTACCCGAATGGCTCCGGGGATCGCTGGTGCGAACCGGGCCCGCCAAGTGGGAGGTCGGCGAGCGGACCATGCGCCACTGGTTCGACGGCTTCGCGATGCTCCACCGCTTCGGCATCGCGGACGGCGAGGTCTCCTACGCCAACCGCTTTCTCCAGACGAAGGCCTACCGCGCAGCGGAGGAGAAGGGCGAAATCGTGTACTCGGAGTTCGCAACGGACCCATGCCGGTCCCTGTTTGCGCGCGTCTTCTCGATGTTCTCTCCGAAGATCTCCGACAACGCCAACGTCAACCTCGTCAAGCTCGGCGAGCGATACATCTCGATGACGGAGACGCCGATCCCGGTCGAGTTCGACGGCGAGACCCTGGAGACGGTCGGCGTCGCCTATGAGACCCCCGGGATGCTGACCACTGCGCATCCTCATCTGGACCGGGCGAGCGGCGGAATGCTCAACTACACCGCCAAGCTCGGGCCGCGGAACCGCTACCGCTTCTTCCATGTCCCCCCGGATGGGCGCGAGCCCCGGGTGATCGGCGAGCTGCCCGTCAAGGAGCCGGCGTACATGCACTCGTTCGGCCTCACCGAGCGCTGGCTGGTGCTCGCCGAGTTCCCGCTGGTCGTGAACCCGATCAGCATTCCCCTGTCGGGCCGCCCCTACATCGAGAACTACCGCTGGAAGCCGGAGCTGGGCACGAGGATCACGCTGATCGACCGCAACACCGGCGAGGCGACGGGTCCGTTCGAGACCGACCCGTTCTTCTGCTTCCACCACGCCAACGCCTACGAGGAGAACGGCTCCGTCGTCGTCGACGCCTGCACCTACCGAAGCCCGCAGATCGTCGAGGACCTCTACCTGGAGCGCCTCCGGGAGGGCAAGCCGGCCGACCGGGCGGAGCTCCGGCGCTTCCGGATCGACCTGGCATCCCGCCGCGTCGAGCATGAGCAGCTCGCCCAGGGCGTCGAGCTGCCGCGGATCAACTACGGCCGCTGCAACGAGCGGCCCTACCGCTACGGCTGGGGGGTCGATGCCGAGTCGGGCTGGCTCGACCGGATCGTCAAGGTCGACGTCGAGAGCGGCGAGAAGACCGCCTGGTCGGAAGACGGCTGCAGCCCGGGTGAGCCGGTGTTCGTCGCCGCGCCCGGCTCAGCGGCCGAGGACGAGGGCGTCCTGCTCTCGATCGTCTTCGACTCGAGCTCGGGCCGCTCCTTCATGCTGGTGCTCGACGCCGCCGACCTGAGCGAGCTGGCGCGGGCCGAGGCGCCGCACCACATCCCCTACGGGTTCCACGGGCAGTTCGTGGGCTAGCTGGGCTACCTCTTCGCGCAGATCGGGTCATGCCTCGTGCAGCGAATCGCGTGACGCGAGCTGCCGAACCTGTAGCGCCGGGTGACCCGCTCGTACGCGCCGATGTCCTGCCGGCGACCGCGCACTACCCCGCGTTCGTCGAAGGCGCTGATGCGGCCGGCACGGTCGATCGCCCGCGAGCCACGCAAGAGCGCGATCGTCCGCAGGGGACTGCCGTAGGTCTGATGCGGGGCGCCGCCATTGTCGGCGAGCTTGCCGAGACGGAGTCTTCCGCCGAAGAGATCACCGACACCGAAGCCCGGGCAGCCGGCGGGATTGCCGATCAGGTTGTGCCCGCGGGAGCCCAGACCACTTGACTCGTCCAGGCAATCCGAGGCGGTTGCGCCCGCGACGTTGAGCGCCAGGATCGTGCTCTGCACAGCCGTCGAGTCGCCGCTGCCAACGTAGAGGCCGCCGCCGCGCCGACCCGGGCCGGCGCGATTGCGCGCGACGGTATTGCCCGTGAGGAAGGCGCTCGAGCCATCACCTGACACTGCAACCCCGCCGCCGGCGGCGCCTGCCCGGTTGCTGGCGATCGTGGAGTCCGACAAGAACAGGCCCGGCTCCGCTCCCGGTCGTGAGGCTGTCGTATCGATGCCGCCGCCCGAAACAGCGGCGCGGTTGCCGGAGACGGTGGACCACAGCACACCTCCGCCCGACCCAATGAGGGCGATACCGCCGCCGTCTACGGCGGACCGGTTGTCGGCGATGGTCGAATAGCGAATCGCCGGCCCGGAGCCGAAGATGGCGCCCCCGGAGCCGCCGGCGCGGTTGTGCACCATCCTGCTCCGGTCCACCGGCAAGAACTGTCGCGGGCCGGCCTCCACATAAATTGCGCCTCCATTTCCGGCCGCGGTGTTCCGCTTGAGCAAGACACCGCTCAGGGCGCTGCCCGTGAGCGCGTTCAGCGTCGTGGCGAAGGCGCCCCCGTTGCCATCCGCGACGTTGCCGACCAGGCGGCTCTTGCTGTGGAGCCTGAGGTCACCGCCGCGGACAGCCCCGCCGTTCCCGTCGTCGCCGCTCGTCATTCGGGCGTGCCCGTCTCTCACGATCGTCCAGATCAGCTTCAGGGACGTCCCGTGGATGTCGAAGACCCGGTCGATGTGATTGCCGTCAATCACGGCAAGCTTCGTGCCGCGCTTCCGATTTCGGGTCCCGATCAGGCCCTTGGTTCCCACCGTCAACGGGGCAGTCACGTCGAGATCTCCGGTGAGAGACGCGTCCTCGCCGGGTCCCGGTCGAGTCAGCTCGTATCGCCTTCCCGGGCGCAGCAGGATCCTCGAGCCTCCCATACCACCCGCCGCGTTTGCCGCGATCACCGCCTCGCGCAGCGAGCAGTCCTTGCGCTTGCAGCCGTTGGGAACCGGGTCGTCGGTGCGGGTGGCCAGGTATGTGGCCCCCGAGGCCGAGGAGACGGCTGAGAGCAGGGCAAGGCCTGCCAGGCAACCGGCCAGCGTGACGACCCTTGCTCGTCGAAGTCCCACGGACTGAACGTACGCGGCCATCGGTGGACAGGCATCCGCCTCGGCCACCGGTCAGTGCTCAGGGTGTTACACGGATGCGGCGCGGGCGAGCGAGAGGGCGTAGAGGCCCTCGGGATCGGTCCACCAGTCCGTCAGCTCGAGGCCGGCCTCGGCGTAGATGCCCTCGAGCCCGGGACGCAGGAACTTGGTGGAGATCTCGGTGCGCATCTCCTCGCCCGCCGCGAAGGGGACCAGCATGTCGAGCGACGAGACGTTGACCACCTGGTTCGCCTGCGAGCGCAGCCGGATGTCGACCCAAAGGTTCTCCGGGTCCCAGCGGGCCACGTGCTCGAACGAGTCGACGTCGAAGTCGGCCTCGAGCTCACGGTTGAGTACCGATAGGACGTTCTTGTTGAAGTCCGCGGTGACGCCCTTCGAGTCGTTGTAGGCCGCCTCGAGCGTATCGGGGTCCTTGACCAGGTCGGTGCCGAGCAGGAAGCGATCCTCGGGGTCGAGCAGGTTCGCGATGCGGCGCAGGAAGCCGGCGCGCTGGTGGGGAGCGAAGTTGCCGATCGTCCCGCCCAGCAGGGCGATCACGCGCGGACCCCCAACCGGGACCCGCTCGAGGTCGAACTCGAAGTCGCACACCAGGCCGCGCACGTTGATCCCGGCGTACTCGCCGGCGATCCTCTCCGCCGTCTCCCTGGTGATCTCCTCCGAGATGTCGACCGGGCAGTACGTCTCCAGGCATCCGACCTTCTTCATCGAATCGAGCAGCACCTGGGTCTTGCGCGCCGACCCGGAGCCCAGCTCGATCAGGCTGGCCGGGCGGTTGGCCGCCTCGCAGATCTCGGTGGAGCGGCCCTGCAGAATCTCGCGCTCGCAGCGGGTCGGGTAGTACTCCTCGAGCTCGGTGATCTGCTCGAAGAGCTCCGAGCCGCGCTCGTCGTAGAAGTAGCGCGGAGAAAGCTCCTTGAAGGGACTCGTCAGCCCGGCCCGGACGTCGGCCGCCATCCCGGACAGGGGGCCGCCCGGAGGCAGGTTGACCTCGACGGAAATGCGGTCCGTTGTGTCGGCGGGGTTGATGGCTAGGGGTATGCGGTCTCTTGCGGGATCGTCTCGGGTTCGGATCAGTCGTTACTACGACTCCGGACCGCTCTCGGATTCATCGCGCGCACAACGGATCCCGGAGAAGATCTGCCGGCGTTCGGGCAGGTCCCAATTGCGGAAGCTATTCCGGATCACGTTGCGACGGGTGGCCCAGGCCCCACCGCGGAGGACCTTGTAGGTGTCGCCGAAGAAGACCTCCGAGTACTCCGGGTATGGGAAGGCGGCGAAACCGGGGTATGCGGTGAAGTCCGAGCTCGTCCACTCCCAGACGTCCCCGAGCATCTGCACCGCGCCGCAGTCGGTGCACGCGTCGGCATAGGCGCCGGCCGGGGCACAGCCGAACGAGAGCTCATCCAGGTTGGCGCGCTCTGAGCTCGCGCCGGCGGCCGCGACCTCCCACTCCGGCTCGGTCGGCAGCCGCTTGCCCGCCCAGCGGGCGAAGGCGTCGGCCTCGTTCCAGGAGACGTGGATCACGGGCAGCCGCGGATCGACCGCCTCGGTCCGGCCCATTGCGGTCCGGACCCAGCCCCCCTCCCCGTCGCGCTCCCAGTACATCGGGGGCTCTGCTCCGGTCTCCTCGAGGAAGGCGATGTAGGCACCGTTGGTCACCGGCGCCCGGTCGATCAGGAAAGGCTCGAGCTCGACGCGATGACGGGGTCGCTCGTTGTCGTAGGCGAAGCCATCGACGGGCGCGCCGATCTCGTGGGCGCCGCCGTCGACGAGGACCATCTCCGGGCCCTCCGCGACGGCCTCCGCGGCCGGCGAGCCGTCGACCTCCACCGGGTCGTAGGCCTCGATCATCTGGAGGAGCTGGAGCATCGTCTCGTTGTGCTGGTACTCGTGCGCGAGCAGCATCTCGTAGACGAACCCATCGGCGAGCAGCCGGTCCTCGGGATCAAGCTCGATCTCGCCGAGAACCTCGAGCGTGCGCTCGCGAACCTGCTCCATGTAGGGACGGACCTCGTCGGCGCGGAGGATCGGCAGCTCGCCCCGGATCTTCCTCGGCTGCTCGATCGCGTCGTAGAGCTCACCGATGTCGCCTCGCAGCGGCTCGCGCCCGCCGATCCGCTGGACCAGCCAGAGCTCCTCGAAGTTGCCGATGTGCCCGAGATCCCAGATCAGCGGGCTGAGGATCGGGTCGTAGACCCGGTTGAGCTGCTCGTCCGTCAGCGGCTCGATCAGCTTGAGGGTGTGACGGCGTGCCTCGTCCAGACGCCCGGCCAGCTCGGCCTTGCGATCGGAAGCGGGACGAGAATCACCCTCGGTACTGGGTGCGGCAACCTCCGCGATCGGTCAAGAGTAACGACCAGAAGCCATCGGCTCGGCGCGCGGGTCCTGTCGCCGTGCGAGCCCAGATCTGGTCGCTTTGAATATCGTGCTACGCCGATGAAGATCGATGGGGCAAGCGCGCTGGTCGCCGGCGGGGCATCCGGGCTCGGCGCCGCGACCGTCCGGGCTCTGCACGAGCGAGGAGCTTCCGTCGTCATCGCCGACCTCAACGGCGAGAAGGGCGAGGCGCTCGCCGCTGAGCTCGGTGACGGCGCCGCATTCATGGAGACCAACGTGATGGAGTCCGAGCCGGTGCAGGCGGCAGTCGACGCCGCCGCCGATTCTCCCGGCGGGCTGCGGATCTCGGTCTGCTGTGCCGGGATCGGCTGGGCCCAGCGGACCGCCTCGAAGCAGGGCCCTCACGACCTCGAGATCTTCCACAACGTGATCAAGGTGAACCTGATCGGGACCTTCAACGTGCTGCGGCTGGCCTGCACCTCTATGTCCGGCAACGAGCCCGACGAGGAGGGCGAGCGAGGCGTCTGCGTCAACACCGCCTCGATCGCAGCCTGGGACGGTCAGATCGGCCAGGTCGCCTATGCGGCCTCCAAGGGGGGCGTGGTCGGGCTCACCCTGCCGGCCGCCCGCGACATGGCGGGCCGCGGGATCCGCGTCAACACGATCGCTCCGGGGCTCTTCGACACCCCCTTGCTCGCGGCGCTGCCGGAGGAGCAGCGCCAGGCGCTCGGCGCGGGCATCCCCTTCCCCTCTCGCCTGGGCAGGCCGGAGGAGTACGGGCAGCTGGCCTGCGAGATCGTCACCAACACGATGCTGAACGGCGAGGCGATCCGGCTCGACGGCGCGCTCCGCATGCCGCCGAAGTAGCCGGCGCTCCCGACGAACGCCCGACAAGTGAACGCCGCGGCGGGTGCTAGGTTCGCCGCACGGTGCGTCGAACGGGAGCGACAGCGCTGGGATTGGGCATCTTCTTGCTCGCCATCGCCCAACCGGCGATCTCTGCCAAGGGCGGCGGAGCGGCCGGGCGAATCGAGGCGCTGGTCACTCTCAAGCATCCGAAGGGCCTGGGCGCCTTCGTCCGGAGGGTCTCCGATCCTCGCTCCGCCCACTATCGCGACTACGCGAGCGTCGAAGAGCTCGTCCGGCGGTTCGGCGCCCCGCGTAAGGCACGGGAATCATCGATCCGCTGGTTCGAACGCCACAGCGCTCATGCCTCGGCCGGCGCGAGCGGCACCTACCTGCTGGTAGACGCACCGGCGAGCTGGAGGCGTCTCGCCGTTGCCGCCGGCGATGGCTCCGGCACTGTGGTGCCCGTCCCAGCGGGGTTGCGCCAAGAGGCCACATCGATCCAGCTGCTCTCGCCGCGCTCCCTCTTCAACGAGGGCGCGAAGAAACCGGAACCGAGTGAGCCCTTCCCCCCCGGCACCGGCTCGGCGCTGCCGCGAACCGGCACGCCGGCGGGCTGCGCCGAGGGCACCGGCACCGGCCTCTCGATCCTGCCCCCGGGCTACGACTCGTTCACCCCGAATCAGTACCTGGACGCCTACGGCCACACGGCACTGCACCGCCGGGGCCTGCGTGGTCAGGGGATGCGTGTCTCCGTCGTCGAGATCGACGGCTTCTCCCGCTCCGACATCGAGACGTTCGGACGCTGCTTCGGCATCCGCATCCCGCCGACGCCGGTCCACCCGGTCCGGATCGGCGGTCCGCTGCCGCCAGGAGATGAGACCACGCTCGACCTCGAGGTGCTCTCCGCCACGGCGCCGCGCCTGAAGAGCATCGACGTATACGAGGGCACCGCGGCGGAGAAGGGCGTCCTCGCGACGCTCGCGGCTGCGCTGGGCCGACGCGGCAGGCATCCCAACGCGATCTCGATCTCCCTCGGGAGCTGCGAGCCGGAGCTCCAGGGCCAGGCAGCGGCACTGCGCGCGATGGACGAGGTCCTCGCGGTGGCCGCCGGGGCAGGGATCTCCACGTTCGTCGCCGCCGGCGACCAGGGCTCGACCGCCTGCCCGATCCCGCACTCGGCCCTGCCGATCCCGGCGGTCAGCTCGCCGGCGAGCTCCAACTTCGTGACTGCGGTGGGCGGAACGAACATCGCGCTCACCCCGTCGAACTCACTGGCGAATCAGCTCACCTGGAACGACGTGCCGATCTTCCTCGGTGGCGGTGGAGGCGGGGTGAGCCTGCTCAACAAGGAACCGTGGTGGCAGCACGGCCGCAAGTTCAACCAGGCCTCGGCGACGCGGATCCTCCCCGACATCGCCGCCCTCGCGGATCCGATCCCGGGCTACGCGATCTACTGCAGCTCCTCCGAATGCGGTTCCTCCCAGGCTCCCCCTGGTTGGATCCCGATCGGAGGCACGAGCGCGGCGACGCCCCTGATGGCCGGCGGCACGGTGTTGATCGATCAGCTGCTGCGCAGGTCGGGCCAGGGGCCGCTCGGTCTGGCCAATCCACTGATCTACGACATCGGCCGGGGTCGAAAGCCCGGCAAGGCGCTCTTCGACGTCGTGATCGGCAACAACGACGTTGGCCTGCTGACGCCGGCTGACGCCGGCGGCGGACAGTCAATCGGCTGCTGCCCCGCGCTCCCTCGCTACGACCACGCCACCGGATGGGGATCTCCGAAGCTCCAGGCGCTGGCGAAGCGAGCGCTCGCCGCCGGCCGCTAGACCGAGGAGCTGCTCCCGGCCGCCCGCGCGAGGCGCGCGTCCCGCAGGCGGAAGTAGGCCCAGGTCGACAGTGCGACCACCATCAGCGTCGAGAAGAGGAGGACGAACCAGACCGCCCGTCCGCTGCTGAGCTCGCCGTAGGTGCTCAGCGCCGGGTGCAGGATGACGATCGAGAACCAGGTCAGCGCCGCGCCCCACATCAGCGCCCAGAGCCCCTTGTGCCAGGTGAAGAGGTCGTTGCCATCCAGGAACTTCATCGGGATCAGTCCGAACGCCACCGACTCCAGGCTGGAGACGAAGGTGATGGCGAGAGCCGAGTCGAGGATCAGCGTCAGCGAGCTGGCGCCCTCCTTGGCGGCGGCATGCTCGACCGGGATCCAGGCGAACCAGGCGGCGAGGCCCAGAACCATCAGGACTCCATACGTGGTCGCTACGCGGATGCCCGCCGTCCTGGTGCTCAGCTTCTTGGCGGGCTCGTACTCCGCGACCGTCCCGAGGACGACCCCCGGAATGAAGTGCGCCAGCCGCGCCATGATGACCAGGAAGGCCGCGAGCACGATGAATGGCGCATAGAGCTTCCATTCGCCCTTGCTGTCCGGCTCGAGCCGGTGGAGCACGAGCCGCCAGGTGGCGAAGAAGACGATCGAGACCAGGGCGAAGCCGAGCACCATCCCGATCAGATACTCGAGCGCGCCCTCCTCCGTCGGGAAGCCCGGCTCGATGAACGAGAAGAGTGCGGCGCTGGCCACCACCCCGACGCTCAGCGTGATCGCCGGATGCTTCTTGAACGGGATCCAGCCGAACAGGAATGCGAGCCACGCCCGCGGACGGGCGAACCACCCCTTGACCGTCTCGTGGTTCTTCTCCGTCGCCTTGTTGAAGATCGTCACCGGGAGATAGAGCAGGGCCGCGAGGAGCAGCGCGAGCATGCCCCCCTCGCCGAGGTTCTTGCCGGAGAGGTCGATCGAGGTGGGCGCCAGGAGCCTGTCGGCGAAGGTCGAGCGGTTCGGATTCGACTGCGGCGGGGCGGCCGGCGCGCTGATCGGAGCCGGTGGGAGGGGCGCCGTCTTGATCGCCTTCGGCTTCTTCGTCGCGTGCTTGGCCGGGTGCGTGACGGGATTGGGCACGGGCGTGACGACCACGCTGCTCCCGGAACCGCCCGACCCGCTCTTCTTCGCGGTCCCACTGGCCTTCACCGCGGCGACCCCGCTGAAGCCGCTCGGGGTGGGGGTGGGGGCGGGAGTGGGCGCGGGCGCGCCGGTGGGGGCCGGCTTCACGACGGGCGGCGCGACCCTCGGTGGTGTGACCTTGGGCGGCGGAGTGTCAGGCGGGGGAGGTGGCGGCGGCGGGTCGGGGCCTGGATCCGGATCTGGAACCGGGTCTGGATCTGGGGCTGGATGTGGATGTGGATGTGGATGGAATGTGTGCCCGCTGTTGTCAAAGTGATCGTTGCCGCCGCCGTGGTGGAAGCCGTCGCCGTGCGAAGGCTGTGGCGGGGATGCCTGAACCCGGTCACCGTCCAGAACGGACAGGGAGATCAGTGCAAGGGCGCAGGCAGCGAGAAGCAGCACCAGGTGCGCGCACACTTGGCGACCGCTCCCCCTTGAGCGGCGAGTCGAAGGCATCGCGGCATTCTCACCGGATTCGAACGAATGTCCATTGGGAAAAACACTGATCCTCGAAATCCGACTCAGTCGGTGCCGCCGTACTCCGGATCGCGATACACCCGCTTCAGCCAGGGCGGGCTGATCGCGAACGAATACGAATCTCGATCCGAGAGGGTCTCGATGGGAATCAGCTTGATGTTGCCGCGCGGGGTCGTCCGCGCGCCCGGTCCGAAGAGCGCGCTGCCGATCCGGTTCGCGAGCAGCTCCTGGCGATGTCGCTCCTCCCGGCCGGCCAGCGGGCCCCTGAAAGGCTTGTCCTCGATCGCCTGCCGGGTGTTCGCCAGCAGGCCCGCGAGCTCCCGCTGCAGCGAGCCCTCGGTGGCGTGACCGGCGTGGCTCCCGCCGGAGACGTACAGCGTCCCCTCCGACGGCGTCCACCCCCGCTCGTCGCGGAGCCCCAGCCGCTCGGTGGCATCCCTGATCGCCGAGGCGCCGGGCACCTTGCCCGAGGCATCCGATGCCCAGTCGACGGCCGGGGCATCGGCGCCGTTGTACCCGTTGTGGGAGCTGGCGCGGGCGTCGACGCTGCCGTCCGGGTTGATCCGCACCTGGTAGCCCTCCCAGTCGTCCTCATGGAAGCCCTTGTCTCCATAGAGCGCCCGTGAGGTGGCCGAGTCCCCGTAGTACTCCCAGTACTGAACGTAGACCCGGCCCGCTCGCTCGCCGCTGCAGTCGTACCCGCGAACCGCGGCCCGCGTCTGGTCGCGGCAATCGATCACGCGGGTGAAGAGAGTCACGGGGCGGCCGGCGAGCGAGTGCGCCACCCGGCCGGTATCCGGCCCATCCGAGCACGACGGCGTCCGGCAACCGCGGAAGTCGACGGGCAGGGCGGTCATGCCGCGCTCGTAGACAATGCGCGGGGCGTTGTCGCGGACCTCGGCGGCCAGGTCGCCGTAGGGCCCGGCGAGCTGCGGATCGCTGCGGCAGCCGTAGCTCAGCTTGACCGCGCAGACCATCCGCTCGCCGATCTCATAGGCGAGCGCCATTCCCGGGAGCCGCAGCCCGCCCAGCCAGGCGAGGGCGCCGAGGGCCATCGAAACGAGGGCGATCAGGGCGATCCACTCGACCGTCCCCTGCCCCGACCTGGTTCGAGCACACGCGAATGAAGCTAGGACGCGGGGTGTGCCCCGGGGCGCGCAGCCATGACGAAAGGCTCACCGATCGGCGTCGAAGCAGGTGCTAGGGTCGCGCCGTGGCCGACGAGCTCCGCACGACCCCGGGGAAGAAGGAGCGGGGCGCGAGCTTTTACATCACCGTCATCGCGCTCGTCCTCGCTGCCATCTTCGTCCTACAGAACACGCAGAAGGTGGACGTGAAGTTCTTCTTCTCGACCACCAACATCCCGCTGATCTTCGCCCTGCTGCTCGCCGCGCTCCTCGGCTTTGTGATCGGCCTGGCGCTACCGCGCTTCCGCCGGCCGAAGGACGACTGAGCACCCCGGCTTCGCCATCAGATCGCGGCCACAAGCGGCCGCTAGAGCTCTTCCACCTGCGCGGCGATGTCGGACGCGGCGCCCTTCGCGTCGCTGAACAGCATCGAGGTCTTGTCCTCGTAGAAGAGGTCGTTGTCGATGCCGGCGAAGCCGGGACTGAGGCTGCGCTTGATGACGATGACCTCCTTGGCCTGGTCGACCTCGATGATCGGCATGCCGGCGATCGGCGAGTTCGGATCGTCTTTCGCGGCCGGGTTGGTGACGTCGTTGGCTCCGATCACCACCGCCACATCGGTCTGCGGCATCTCGGCGTTGGCCTCGTCCATCTCCTCGAGCTGCTCGTAGGGCACGTCGGCCTCGGCGAGCAGCACGTTCATGTGCCCGGGCATCCGTCCCGCGACCGGGTGGATCGCGTAGCTCACGCGGACCCCGCGCTCCTCGAGCTCCTTGGCGAGCTCCTTGACCGCGTGCTGCGCCTGAGCCACCGCCATGCCGTAGCCGGGGACGAAGACGACGGAGTCGGCATAGCCGAGCTTGATCGCGGCATCCTCGGGGCCGATCGAGTGGACGGGGCGCTCCTCCCTCTCCCCCTGGGCCGTGCTGACCGCGCCGAATCCCGAGAAGAGCAGGTTGGCGATCGAGCGATTCATCGCGCGGCTCATCTCGAGCGTGAGGATCGTTCCCGACGAGCCCACCAGGGTTCCCGCGACGATCAGGACGACGTTGTCGAGCGCGAATCCCGCGGCGGCGGCGGCAAGGCCGGTGAAGGCGTTGAGCAGCGAGATCACCACCGGCATGTCGGCGCCGCCGATCGGCAGGACGAACATATTGCCCAGCACCGCCGCGGCGATCAGGATGCCGATGTAGAGGCCCTGGGAGGGCGAGTCGTGGTCGATGCCGAGCACGATGCAGCCGGCCAGGATCCCGGCGAGGAGCAGGCCGTTGACGATGTGCTGGCCGCGGAACTGGACGGGGCGGCTGGGGATGATCGCCTGGAGCTTCCCGAAGGCGATGTTCGATCCCCAGAAGGAGACCGAGCCGATCACGGTCGAGAAGAGAATCGGGACGAAGATGTCGAGCGGGATGCTCTGGCCCCCGGCCGAGACGTGCCTGAACTCAGACCAGGAGATCAGGGCCGCCGCGCCGCCGCCCACCCCGTTGTAGAGGGCGACCATCTGCGGCATCTGGGTCATCTGGACCCGGAAGGAGGCGATCGCGCCGACCGCCGTCCCGATCCCGATCCCGACGACGATCAGGACGCCGTTGCCGATCACGTCCAGCGACAGCGTCACCACGATCGCGACCAGCATCCCGGCGGCGGCGATCATGTTGCCGCGGCGGGCGGTGCGCGGGTGCGTGCCCTGCCTGATCCCGAGGATGAACAGGGAGAAGGCGACGATGTAGCAGGCGGTGACGAAGTCGCTGTTCTCCGTCAGCGCCAGAGGCGGGGCGAAGCTCACTGGCCCGCCTCCGGCTCCTCAGGCTTCGGCTTGCGGTCCCGACCGCGGAACATGCCGAGCATACGGTCGGTCACGAGGAAGCCGCCGACGATGTTGATCGTCCCGAAGGCGATCGCGATCACGCCGATCAGCTTCTCCAGCGAGTCGTCGGCTGAGCCGATCACGATCAGCCCACCGAGCATGACGATCCCGTGAATCGCGTTGGTCTGCGACATCAGCGGCGTATGCAGGGTGGTCGGAACCTTGGAGATCACCTCGAAGCCGACGAACGCGGCGAGGACGAAGATCGTGATTTCCGTGATCAAGCTCATGACGCGGCCTCCTTGGCTCGTTCGTTCGTGATCTCGCCGTCCTTGGTGAGCAGGGAGCCGGCGATGATCTCGTCCTCGGTGTCGACCTCGAGGTTGCCCTCGTCGTCGATGAGGAGCTCGACCAGGTTCTGCAGGTTCTTGGCGTAGAGCGCCGAGGCGTTGCCGGCCATCTGGCTGGGCAGGTTGGCCGGGCCGATGATCTTCACCCCATCCACCTCAACCGTCTCGCCGGGCACAGAGCCCTCGACGTTGCCGCCCGTCTCGGCGGCCAGGTCGATCAGCACGGACCCTGGGGCCATGCTCTTGACGGCATCGCCGGTGATCAGCCGCGGCGCCGGCCGACCCGGGATCTGGGCCGTGGTGATGATCACGTCCTGTCGCTTGGCGGCCTCGCCGAGTTCGCGCCGAAGCTGCTCGTTCTCCTCATCGGTGAGGGGCCGCGCGTAGCCGCCCTCGCCCTCGGCGTCCTTGACGGCCTCAACCTCGAGGAAGCGGCCGCCGAGCGACTGGACCTGCTCCTTGACGACCGAGCGGACGTCGAAGCCGGTGACCACGCCCCCGAGCCGCTTGGCGGTCGCGATCGCCTGCAGGCCGGCGACGCCGGCGCCGAGGATGAGGACCTTGGCCGGCGGGATGGTCCCGGCGGCGGTGGTCATCATCGGGAAGAGCCTTCCGGACTCGCGCGCGGCGATCAGCACCGACATGTAGCCGCCCAGGTTGGCCTGCGAGGAGAGCGCGTCCATCGACTGGGCGCGGGTGATCCGGGGGATCGCCTCCATGGCGAAGCTGGTCACCCGCGCCGAGGCGAGGCCCTTGGCGAGCGCCGGGTTGGTCAGCGGCTCGAGGAAGCCGATCAGGATCTGACCCTGCTTGAGGCGGCCCACCTCCTCGTCGGTGGGCGGTGTGACCTTGAGGACCACATCGGCACCCCAGACGTCGTCGCCGATCTTCGCACCGGCATCCGTGTACTCGGAATCGGGATGTGAGGCGCCCTCCCCGGCGCCGGGCTCGACCGCGACCTCGATCTCCTTCGCGGTGAGCGCCTTGACCACGTCGGGGACGAGCGCCACGCGGCGCTCTCCCTCTGCGGTCTCCTTTGGGACTCCGATCTTCATGGACGAGGCGGGCAATCTAGTCGGTTTTTGGCTGAGACCACTCCGGTAGGCTCGCCGCCTCTAGCGCCTCGGACTTGGTCAGAAAGAAGCCGACACGGCTGACCTTGCCGTCGCGCACGCGATAGAGATAGGCGTGCTCCCCCCTCACCTGTGCACCGCTTAGACGGCCGCTGCCGCCGTGTCTCGCAAAGAGGAAGATCAGGCCCTCCGGTAACTCGCGGACCTCCTCGATGTCGAAGCGGTAATTGCGATCGAAGGTTCGGAACCAATCGCCGAACCACTCACCCACCGCCTTCTTGCCCTCGTGCATACCGGGGTACGGCCCGGTGTTCTCCGACACGACCAGGATCACATCCTCGGCGTAGCCATTCATCGCGCGCTCGAAGTCGCGCTGATTCACCGCATCGAACTGGTCCAGGACGACGTCGACGTCCGCCTGCGACACCGGCAACTAGGCGGGTGAGCCGGCGCCGACCATGTCGGCGAGCTTCTCGAGGGTGCGGGTGTTCTCCTCGGCGTTGCCGTGCATCGGCGAGACGATCATCCGGTCGACTCCGGCGTCGGCGAAGCGCTTGACCCGCTCGGCGACCTCGTCTTCCGTGCCGATCATCGCCGTCGCATCGACCAGCTCGTCGGGGATCGCCGCATACGCCTCCTCGCGCTTGCCGTCGAGGTAGAGCGACTGGACCTCGTCGGCGACCTCGGCGAAGCCGAAGCGCCGGGTCAGGTCGGCGTAGAAGTTCGTCTTCTTCGAGCCCATCCCGCCGAGGTAGAGCAGCAGGCCGGCCTTGACGAGGCCGCGAGCGGCGTCGAGGTCGCCGTCGATCGCGACCTGGACCGAAGGGGAGACCTGGAAGTCCTCCCGAGACCGGCCGCTCTTGCCGAGGCCCGCCTCGATGTGCTCGCCCCACGCGTCCTCCCACTTGTCGACCGAGAAGAAGATCGGGATCCAGCCGTCGGCGATCTCCGCCGCCAGCTCAACCGACTTGCGCCCGATCGCCCCCAGGTAGACCGGGATCTCGCTGCGGAGCGGGTGGACGTTGAGCTTCAGGGCTTTGCCCTGGCCGGTGACGCCGTCGCCCTCGGCCAGGGGGAGCGTGAAGTGCTTGCCCTCGTACTCGAGCCGGCCGTCGCGGGCGACGATCTGCTTGACGATCTCGACGTACTCGCGGGTGCGGCCCCAGGGCTTCTCGTACGGGACGCCGTACCAGCCCTCGGAGACCTGCGGGCCCGAGGGACCGAAGCCGAAGATGAACCGGCCGCCGGAGAGCGCGTCGATCGTGACCCCCGCCATCGCCGCGGCCGCCGGCTGGCGAGCCGGCACCTGGAGGATTGCCGCGCCGAGCTGGATCGTCTCGGTCTTCGCGGCCAGATAGGCGAGCACGCTGACGGCGTCCGAGCCGTAGGACTCGGCCGCCCAGACCGAGTCGAAGCCCGCCCGCTCGGCAGCCAGCACGATGTCCGTCGCCTCGTCGCCCTGGGGGCCGATCCCCCAGTAGCCGAGGTTGAGTCCAAGCTTCAAACCCATGTGCGGGCAACCCTAGTGATTCAGGGGCTGTCCGGCGTTCGGGATCGGCTCAGACGGCGGTGCCGTTGACGGTGACCGTGACCTGCTTGGGCATGCCGTCGTCCGGCGTGGCCGTGATCGTCGCCTCCCCGCCGGCGCCCGAAGCGGCGTCGATCGAGAAGGTGGCGCTGAGCTTGTCGGCGGGGACGATTACGGTCGGCGGGATGGTCACGCCGGAGTTGCTGGATACCAGCGTGACGGTGGTGCCGTCAGGTGAGGGGGCCTCGCAGTCGAGGGTGATCTTGCCCGTCACGGACGACCCGGGCGACACGGTGGTGGGCGTCGCGGAGATGCCCACGACCACCGGATCCGGACTGAGGACCGTGCGAATGGACGACGGGGAGCTGGTCGCCTGCGACGTACCGGCCGCCCCCGTGAGGGAGCCCGTGACCGTTACCCCCGGGGGCGAGGAGACGGGCAGAATGGTGTCGACTCCGAAGGTCGCGCTGCTGGATCCGTCCGGGACGGTGACGGTCGAGGGGACCGTGAGGGAAAGGGCGTCGCTGCTCGACAGATCCAGCACGGAGTCGGCGTCCGCGGGGACATCGAGCGTGACGCGGTTCGTGCCGAAGTTGGCCAGGCCCACGTTGGGGAAGCACTTGTACCCGAGCGACACCGACTTGACGCTCGGCTGCTCGACCACCTTGAGGTAGACCAACCGCGAGCTGGTACCGATGCTGGCGGTCACACCGGCGATGATGGTCGGCCCGGCGCTGGTCGTCACGGGGAAGGTCGCCGTCTTCTGGCCCGCGGCGACGTTGACGGCGCTGGGCACGGAGATCCTCGACGAGGAGCTGGCCAGCTTCACCGGCTGACCCGCGCTCGGCGCCTTGCCGCTGATCGTCACCTGCCCATGGGTGGTCCTGCTACCCAGAACGGGATTGTCGGTCAGGGCCAGAGCGCTCATGTGAGGGGCCGGGGCGGCCGGCGCGGTCACCGGCGGGGTGACGTTGGGGGTGACGCTGGGATTGGTCGCCTGCCCGGGCAGGCTCGTTGACGTACCGCCCGCCGCTCCTCGCTTGCACTTCTTCTTCTTCTTCTTCTTCTTGGCGGCGGCGGCCCTCTTCGCCTTCTTCTTCTTCTTCTTCTTGCACTTCGACTTCGACTTGGCGGTGGCGGCGCCGTGGTTCGCGCTTGCGGGCAGGGCGACCGACCCGGTGATGAGAACCAAGACGAGGAAGGCCAATGCGATGCGTCCGATCCGGATCGACACGCTGATTGCTTCGACCCTGAGCGGGACGAGTCAACCGTCCGCTGAGCGACTGGACAGAATGCCACCACTCAGTTTTTGGGACGCCTTGCCGGCCAGACCTCGCAATGGGAGGGCTTGCGGAATGCTTGCGCTAGGATTGACCGGAGATGAGTCCCGTCCTCACCCCCACTCTGCTCGATCCGATAGCCGAGTCGCTCGAGCTCTCCGAGACCGAGCTGGGCCGGCTGTTCGGGGTCAGCCGCCAGGCGGTGGGGCAGTGGCGGGAGCGCGGCGTTCCCTCGAACCGGATGGCGAAGGTCGCGACCGTCGCGGCCATCTGCGACCTGCTCGGTCACCGGCTCAGGCTTGAGCGCATTCCCGGGATCGCACGCCGGCCGGCGGAGGCCTACGGCGGCCTCTCGATGCTGGAGATGATCGAGCGCGACCGGCAGGACGAGCTGCAGGCGGAGATCCGCCGCTCATTCGACTGGGCGGCGTCGGCCTGAGGACGATCAAGCGCGGCGGGCCGTACCTCCGCGTGGCGGACCCCGACTGGGACGACCCGCTGGACGGCGCCTACGCGGCCGAGCGGGGCGGGCGCTGGAATCCGCCCGAGTCCTTTCCGGTCGTCTACCTCTGCCAGACCGTGGCGGTGGCCCGCGCCAACGTCTACCGCCTGCTCGAGGGACAGCCATACGGGCCCGAGGACATGCGGCCCGAGAGCGGCCCGATCCTCGTCCGCGCGACGGTGCCGGAGGACCGCTACCTCAACGTCGTCACGGACGCCGGCTGCCGGGACGCCGGGCTGCCCAAGACCTACCCGCGCGACAGCCGGCGCCGGATCGTCCCCCACCGGCGCTGCCAGCCCATCGGCGTGCGGGCCAGGGAGGCGGGGCTTCCCGGAGTTGTGGCTCGCAGCGCCTGGTCCCCCGGCGAGGAGCTGGCCTACTTCGGACGGCGCCGTCTGCGGCGCGGAGCGGTCCGACCGTTCGACCAATGGTTCTGGGGCCCCGCGTAGGGCGCTTCGCTAACAATGCGACAGTGAGCGACCAGCGTCACCCGGGTGGGCTGTCGGAGAAGGAGGCCGCCAAGCGGCTGCGCAAGCTGGGCCCTACCGAGGATCGAACCAGCCGCTCGGTGGCGAGCATCGTCGCCGGCAACGTCTTCACCCTGTTCAACCTGATCATCGGAGTCTTCTTCTTGGCGAACCTGGCTCTTGGGCTGCTTGCCGACTCCCTCTTCGGCTTCATCGCGGTGATCAACAGCTACATCGGGATCAGGCAGGAGCTCAAGGCCAAGGAGACGCTGGAGGGGCTCGCCCTGCTGGTGGCGCCGAAGGCGCGCGTCGTCCGGGACGGCGAGCTGGTCGAGCTGCGAGCGGAGGAGGTCGTCCGCGGCGACTGGATCCGCGTCGAGCCCGGCGATCAGCTGGTCGCCGACGGCGAGGTGACCGAGAGCCGCGGCCTCACCCTCGACGAGTCGGTGCTCACCGGCGAGGCCGACGGGGTCCGCAAGCGGGTGGGCCAGCGCGCGCTCTCGGCCGCCTTCTGCATCACGGGCTCGGGCTACTACCAGGTCGACGCGGTGCGCGAGGACAGCTACGCCGAGCAGGTCGCCGGCGAGGCGCGCACCTTCCGCCACCCGCCCTCCCCGCTCCAGGACGAGGTGAACCTCGTGCTGAAGGCAAGCACCTGGCTGATGATCCCTCTCGCGGTCGTCCTGATCTTCGCCCTCCAGGCGCGCAGCACGCCGATCCACGACGCGGCGCAGACCGCCACGGCCGGGCTGATCACCCTGATTCCCGAGGGCCTGGTCCTGCTGATGAGCGTCACGCTCGCCGTCGCCGCGGTGCGGCTCGCCCGGCTGGACACGCTGGTGCAGCAGATGAGCGCCACCGAGTCCCTGGCCGCGGTCGACACGATCTGCGTCGACAAGACAGGCACGCTGACCAGCGGCGAGCTCGAGCTCGTCTCGGTCGACGTCACGGATCCCTCCGAGGCCAAGGCCGCCCAACAGGCGCTGGCTCGGTTCGCCGCCAGCTCCGGAGAGCGCAACCGGACACTGGAGGCGATCGCCGAGAACTACCCGGCATCGGGCGAGCGGGTCCGGGCGGAGGTGCCCTTCTCCTCGGAGTGGAAGTGGAGCGGGCTCAGCTTCGGCAAGGGCGAGACCTATGTGCTCGGCGCGCCGGATGTGCTCATGGCCCGGGGCTCGCTGGCCCTGACGGTCCCCCTCCAGAAGAGCCTCGAGGGGAACACGAGAGTCGGCCGCAGGGTGGTGGCGTTCGGCCGGGCATCGGGCGGGCTTCCCGACAACCCTTACTCCGATCCCCCGCCGGCGGTGACGCCGATCGCCCTGGTGGTGCTCGAGGAGACACTCCGGCCGGACGCCCGCGAGACAATCAGGTACATGCGCGACCAGGAGATGGACCTGAAGCTGATCTCCGGCGACGCGCGACAGACCGTCACCGCGGTCGCCTCCGCGGTTGGCATCCCGGCGGGGGCCGGCGTCGTCAGCGGGGACGACCTGCCGGAGGAGCGGGCCTCGCTCGGGCGCATCGCGGAGGAGCACACGATCTTCTGCCGCATCCGGCCGGAGCAGAAGAAAGCGCTCGTCTCGGCGCTCGCCGACCGCGGCCGGTTCGTGGCCATGATCGGGGACGGGGTGAACGACGTCCCGGCGCTGAAGCGCGCAAGGATGGCGGTGGCGATGGGATCAGGAAGCCAGATCACGAAGGGGATTGCGGACATCGTCCTTCTCAAGGACCAGTTCTCGCGCCTGCCGCGGGCGGTCGCCGAGGGCCGGCGGATAGCGCGCAACATCCACCGCCTCGGCCGCCTCTACGTGACGAAGACGGTCTACGCCGCGGCGCTGATCGTCCTGGTGGCCGTGCCGGGCTGGGCCTTTCCGTTCCTGCCCCGGCAGCTCACGGTCGCCGCCTTCCTGACGATCGGGATCCCTTCCTTCGTGCTCGCCCTCGCCCCCAGCGATGGCCCTTTATATAGAGGGAGGTTGCTGCGAGCATTGGCGGCCTTCGCGGTGCCCGCCGGCCTCGCCATCGCCGCGGCGTCGCTGGCGAGCTTCTTCCTCGTGGACACGGTCTTCGGCGGCTCGCTGGAGGCCGGTCGCACCGCGGCGACCACGACGCTGGTCGTGCTCGGGCTCTGCTTCATCCTGCTGCTCGAGCGAGGCCCGGGGCGGGAGCACATCGCGATTCAGAGCTACATGCTCGCGCTCGTGGCGGCGCTCGGCGCGCTCTATGCGCTGGTCCTCGCCGTGCAGCCGGTCCGGGACTTCTTCGATCTGACCAGGATGGGCGGCGGCCAGCTCTTTCTCGCGCTGCTCTCCGCTGCCGCGGGCCTGGTGCTGGCAAGCGTCGTCTGGCGGATTCCCGTGATCGAGCAGCTCGAGGACAGACCGGCCGACGAGGCTCCGACCGGACCGGTGACCGCTCCGATGCCCGCAGCGCCGGCAGCCGTTCCGCGCACTCGAACCTCGGGCCAGTCCTGATGCCCTCCTCCGGCCAGGGTGCCGCCAGGCGCACCAAGATCGTCGCGACCATCGGGCCGGCGAGCAGCTCTCCGCCGGTTCTGCGCGAGCTGTTCGAGGCCGGCGTCGACGTCTTCCGGCTCAACTTCGCTCACGGCACGCCCGAGGAACAGGCCGAGAACGTCCGGCGGATCCGCGCCGCCAGCGAGGAGGCCGGCCGGGAGGTCGGGATCATGGGCGACCTCCCAGGCCCCAAGCTGCGCCTCGGCGACCTCGAGGGGGACGTCGCGGTCCTGCACTCCGGCTCGAACGTCGTGCTCCGTGGCGAGACGAACGGGACCCCAGGAAACGCGGAGCTGCTCACCGTCCAATGGGATGGCTTCGCCAAGGCGGTGAACGAGGGCGACCCCGTCTTCCTCGCCGATGGCCGCGTTCGCTTGAAGGTCGTCTCGGTCTCCGGCGACTCCGTGACCTGCGAGATCGAGGCCGGCGGCGCCGTCAGCTCGCACCAGGGCGTCAACCTGCCGGGGGCGGACAGTGACCTGCCCGAGACCGGCGCATCGGATCAGCCCTGGATCGACTTCGCCTGCGACAACGGCATCGACCTGCTGGCGGTCTCCTTCGTCCGCAGGCCCTCCGATCTCGAGAAGGTCGAGGCCCGGCTGAAGGAGCGAGGCGCCGACATTCCCCTGATCGCCAAGATCGAGAAGCCGCAGGCCGCCGAGCGCGCCGCCGAGATCATCGACGCGGCCGGCAGCGGGATCATGGTCGCCCGCGGAGACCTGGGCGTGGAGCTGCCGATCGAGGAGGTGCCCGGCGCGCAGAAGCGGCTGATCGCGCTCGCCGGCCGGGCCTCCAAGCCGGCGATCACAGCCACCCAGATGCTGGCGACGATGGTGCGCGCCTCCCGGCCGACCCGCGCCGAGGTGACCGATGTGGCAAACGCCATCTACGACGGCTCCGACGCCGTGATGCTCTCGGAGGAGACGGCGATCGGCGACTATCCGGTCGAGGCCGTGAGGGTGATGGACCGAATCGCCAGGGTGACCGAGCCGCGCCTCAGGTTCGGGGAGATGGTCTTCACCCGGGTGGAGGAGAAGGAGCACGACATCGCGGAGACGGTCGCCCAGGTCGCGGTGGCCGCCTGCTACCGGCTTGGCCTGAAGGCGATCATCTGCCCCACGAACTCAGGGCGAACGGCCCGCCTGATCTCGGCGCACCGGCCGCGCGTCCCCGTGCTCGCGGTGTCGCCGCGGCTCGAAACCGTCCGCCGGATGAACCTGCTGTTCGGGATCAGCTCCACCCAGGCCGAGGACTGGACCTCGATCCGCAAGCTGCTGGACGACTGCGCGAACCTCGCGCGCGAGTGGGGCATCGCCGAGTCCGGGGACCTGGTGGCGATCACGGCCGGGCTGCCCGCGCAGGAGATGGGCACGAACCTTTTCGAGATTCACCGGGTGCCGTAGAAGGACCCGGGGGGCCCGGGGCGAACTCCGGGCGGATGGCCCTGCCGCTTGCCTCGCTCGACCATGGGATCTTCAATCTCCATCTCGGGGTCGACGAGAAGATCCTGCGCTCGCTGCTCGTCTTCATCTTCCTGGCGGTCGCCCTCCGGCTCGGCGGCAAGCGAGAGCTGGGGCAGCTGAACGTCCTCGACCTCGCCGTCCTGCTGCTCGCCTCGAACGCGCTCCAGAACGCGCTGATCGGGAACGACAACTCGGTGACCGGCGGGGTGATCGGCGCTTCGACGCTGTTCATCGCCAACTATCTCTTCGTCCGGCTCAGCTTCAGCAACGCTCGGGCCCGGCGCATCCTCGAGGGCAGCCCGCGCATCCTCCTTCGCAACGGGGAGGCGGATGCCGAGGCGCTCCACAAGGAGGCGATCACGGACACCGAGCTGGTCGACATCGTGCTCGAGCACGGTTTCACAGACCCGCACGAGGTCGGATTGATCGTGCTCGAGACCAATGGCCAGATCGTCTGCCTCAGCCCGGAGCAGGCGCGACGCCTGCGCCCACGGATGCTCGAGCAGCCCGGCTAGGGCGGGGCCCTCAACGCTTTTTACTTCTTCTTCTTCTTCTTCTTGCACTTCTTCTTCTTGGCGGAGGCGGCCGAGCGCTTCTTGTGCTTCTTGTGCTTCTTGCACTTCTTCTTGGGCCGGCTCGCCGGTGGGGCCTGCAGCCCGCCGCCCCCTGGTGGGACCGCCTGCGGCCCGCCCAGCGGCGGCACCGCCGGCGGCCCGCCCCCTGGCGCGGCCGCCTGCGGGCCGAGCGAGTCGACCGCCACGCCGCGCGCGCCGGTGGCGATTGCGAAGCTCTGGTTCGGCCCGCTGCCGTCGAGGTTGGCGCGGCCGATTCTGCCGCTGCCGCCGTTGCCCCAATAGAGGTGCTGGCCGTCGGCCGCCACCCCGAATGGAGCGTTGGCGCCGGTGACGAAGCTTTCGTTCACGCCCGTGCCGTCGAGGTTGGCGCGGCCGATCGTGTTCGTGTCGAAGTTGGCCCAGTAGATGTGCTGGCCGTTGACCGCCAGCCCCCACGGGTTGCTCGCGCCGGTGATGAAGCTCTCGTTCACGCCGGTGCCGTTGAGGTTGGCGCGGCCGATCGCGTCTGTGTCGTGGTCGGCCCAGTAGACGTGCTGGGCGTCGACGGCCACCCCAAGCAGTTGGTCACCGACGGCAATGAAGCTCTGGTTCGCGCCGGTGCCGTCGAGGTTGGCGCGGCCGATCGTGCCGGGGCCGAGGTTTGCCCAGTAGAGGTGCTGGGCGTCTACCGCCAACCCACGCGGGCCGAGGGTGCCGGTGATGAAGCTCTGGTTCACGCCGGTGCCATTGAGGTTTGCGCGGCCGACGGTGTTGGTGATGTCGTTGACCCAGTAGAGGTGCTGGCCGTCGACCGCCACCGTCCAAGGCATGTGGGCTCCGGTGATGAAGCTCGTGTTCACGCCACTGCCGCCGAGGCTGGCGCGGCCGATCACATCGCCGTCGTGGTTGGCCCAGTACACGAACGCCCCCGCCTGCGCCGGGAGTGCCAGCGCGACGAACGCACCCATGAGCAGCAGGGCATGGCGAATCGCCCTCGTCGACCGGCCTCCGCGCCGCCGCTGTCCCCTGTTCTCCGTGTCCGTGTTCACGCGCTCCTCCTCCTCTTCTTGTGCTTTCGCTTGCACTTCTTCTTGTGCTTCTTCTTGGCCGAGGCCGCTCGCTTGTGCTTGCGCTTCTTGCGCTTCTTGCACTTCTTCTTCTGCGTGGCGGGCGCCGGGCTCCGCTGCACCGGTGTCTGCACCGGTGTCTCGACCGGCGTCTGGACCGGTGTCTGGCCCGTCGGCGAATGGGGCACGCTCAGGTCACGGCGGAAGGTGACGATCGAGTTGTCTCCTCCGACGGCGTAGACGAGGGAGTTGGACTCGGCCACCACCCCGTTGACGTCCTTGAGCAGGCCGAAGCTCTTGCCGCACCCCGGGATCCCGTCGGTCGTATCGCGGATGCAGCCGCGGTAGGCGAGGGCGCCCGTCGACGGGTTGCGGCCGAACATCGACAGCGCCTGGTCGCTGTCGACGATCGAGTCCCCCGAGGCGACGTACGCCGAGCGCCCGTCGGGCGTGATCGCGACCGCGTTGGGGCCGGTGGGGCCGCTGTTCAGTCCCTGGCCCAGGCCGTCGATCCGGGTGCAGCCCTCCGCAGGGGCGTCGACATCGCTGAAGCAGGGTCCGGTGCGCTGCAGCTGGCCGCCCGGGAGGATCGTGAAGGGGACGACGCCGTCGTCGTGCATCGAGGCCGCGTACAGGGAGGAGCCGTCCGGGCCGAGCGTGATCGAGTCGACCCCCTTGAGGCTGGGCACGGCTTCGGCGGCGCCGCCGCAGGTGGGGGCGGGCCCGTCCGCGACGCAGCTGTCGTAGGTGAGATCGCCGCCGCCGCTGCTGGTGGCGCGATCGAAGGCCACAACCCCGCTGAGGCCGTCGTCCGCGACATAGACGTTGGCGCCGTCGGGGGTCACGGCGATCTCGGTCGGCTGGCTCATCAATGGCACCGAGTGGACGCAGCCGTCCTCGATCCCCGCGGAGTCATCGCAGGGATCGCTCGCGTCCTGGAGGGGGATCCCGAAGAAGAGGCTGCCTGGGTCGGAGGCGCGGTCGAAGTGGGCCACCGCCCGGTCGGTGGCGGAGGCGACGTAGATGGAGGCGTTGTCGGGACTGACGGTGACGGCGTAGGCGCCGTCCAGGGCCTTGGCGGTGGCGCCGCAGGAGGATGTCCCGGTGTCCTCATCCTCGACGCACTCGGGAGCGGAGAGATCGCCGCTGGAGGTGTCGCGGGAGAAGTAGACGAGCGCGTCGTCGCTGTTCGCCGCTGCGTAGAGCGAGCCCCCGTCCGGGCTGATCGCGAGCCCAGTGACGCCGGCGAGCCCGTCGGCGAGCTTGCCGCAGAGGACGCCGCCGGTGTCCTGCCAGCAGGTCTTGAAGGTGAGCTTGCCCGTGGACGGGTCGCGGTCGTACTGCGAGATCATGCTGCTCGCCCTGTTCGCCGAGTAGGCGGAGGTGCCGTCGGGGCTGATCACCAGCGATCTCGGGAACCCGTTGAGGTCCAGGTTGCCGCTGCAGAGCGGGTCGCTGAAGGTCTCACCGACGATGCAGTTGGCGAAGCTCAGATCACCGAAGGCCGCCTGGGCCGTGCCGCCGCCCACACCCGCGCCGAACAGCGCAGCCGTCGCACAGAACGCGAGGATGGCGCGCCTGCTCGCGCGCGTCATTCGTCCTCTCCCTCGGCGGCCACGGGCTCGCCCCGAAGCTTCTCGAGCGCCGCGACCAGCTGCACGTAGCCCTCGAACGGGGTCTCCGAGCCGCCGAGCGAGCCGATCCGCCCGGCGATCGGATCGCTCCCCGGATCGATCTCCAGCCTCAGCTCTCTCCCCTCCGGCTGCATCGGCGCTGATCCCGGCGTGGCCGAGAGTCAGCCGATCTGGACGTTGGGCACCGCCGGCTGGTCCCCGATCAGCTCCCTGGCCAGGGCGTTGCTCGCCTCGTCCTTGGCGACCTGGAAACGGGTCGGCTGGCCGGTGACGCCCGCTGCGGCCTGCATGTTCGCGGCGGCCGCCAGGTACTTGCTCTTCGAGCCGTCGAGCGGCAGGTAGAGGGTGATCACCTGGCGATCCTCGGGCGTGCCCGACACAGCGGCGGCCACGTCATTGCCCATGCTGGCCCGGATCTCCTGGCGATCCCAGGACTTGAGCACCTTGCCCGGCTTGAGCTCGCCCTTCTTCTCCTTCTCCTCGATCGCAACGATCTGGCTCGAGGTCACGGCCAGGATGAAGCTCTCGGGCAGACCAGCGCCCTTCAGGCCCTTCGACATATTGCCGACGCCCGGCATGACCGCGCCGCCCAGCTTGGTGCCGAACTTGGCCGCCATACGAGACCCGCCGCCGATTCCAGCCGCCTTCAGCTGCTGGTCCTGCGTGACCTGCTCCATGTGCGCCGCCGCGACCACCGAATCGTTGAGGGCCGAGGAGGCGACGCCCATCGCCTGCTGGTTGACCTGCTCCGCTGACATCGAACTCATTTCCTTCTCCTCTCTAGCGATTGACCCCTGCCCCGCGATCCTTCCGCCGCCGCGTCGGCTTCGCACCGGGGCGCGACCCCAGCATCGGCCCCAGCATTTCGGCCACGGACGTCCCCCCGGCCTGGACGGCGAGGGTTGCGATGGGCGAGAATCGGGCGGTTACGCGTATGGCGACAACGGAGAAGGAGGGGCTGCTCGAGCGAGACAGCGAGCTGGGGCGCATCGGCGCCGCGCTCGAGCGCGCCGTTGAGGGCAGCGGTGAGCTGATCCTGGTAGAGGGCCCTGCGGGGATCGGCAAGACGTCGCTGCTCGAGGCAGCACGCGCGATGGCGGAGGAGCACGAGATGCGCGCCCTCGCCGCCCGCGCCACCGAGCTCGAGCGCGAGTTCCCGTTCGGCGCGGTTCGCCAGCTGCTCGAGCCGCCTCTGCGCGAGGCGTCCGCGGCTCGCCGGGGGGAGCTGCTCGCCGGGTCCGCGGGCCAGGCTGAGGCGGCGCTCGGGCACGCCGATGCCGGCTCCACACAGCCGGATCCGGGCTTTGCCACGCTGCACGGCCTCTACTGGCTGGTCGCCAACCTCGCCGAGGCGGGGCCGCTGCTGATCACGCTCGACGACGCCCAGTGGGCCGACCCCGCCTCGCTGCGCTTCCTCGCCTTTCTCGCCCCGCGCCTGGCCGAGCTGCCGGTCCTGCTGGTCATCGCCGCCCGCACCGGAGAGTGGGACTCGGGCGAGCTGTTCTCGGCCACGGCGTCCGATGCCGGCAGCCGTGCCCTGACGCTGGCCGCCCTCTCCGAGCCCGCGAGCGCCAGCCTGGTCGCCGCGCGCTACGACACCGAGGTGGCGCCCGAGTTCGCACGCGCCTGCCACGCCGCGACCGTCGGCAACCCCTTCTTCCTGCACGGGCTGCTCGACGAGCTCGAGCGCGACCAGGTCGACCCGAGCGCGGCGTCCGCCACGCGAGTGCTCTCGCTCGGGCCTCGGGCGGTGGCCCAGGCGATCCTGGCGCGGCTCGCGCGGCTCTCGCAGGCGGCCCCCGCCCTGGCGCGGGCCGTCGCCGTGCTGGGCGACGACGTCTTGATCGAACGGGCCGCGAGGCTGGCCGGCCTGGCGCCAGAGGAGGCGGCCGAGGCCGCCGACGAGCTGGCGCGGGCCTCGATCCTCGATCGCTCCGGGCAGCTCCGCTTCGCGCATCCGATCACCCGCAACGCCGTCTACGGGGACCTCGGTCGCGGCGAGCGGACCGCCCTGCACCGCCGTGCGGCGGAGCTCCTGCGCCAGGAGGCCGCTCCCCGTGAGCGACTGGCGGCGCAGCTGATGGCGATCGAGCCGGCGCGGGACCCGGAGGTGGTGGCCGAGCTGCGCGCCGCGGCCGCCGAGGCCGCGGCGAGCGGCGCGACGGACTCGGCGGCGGCCTACCTGCGGCGAGCCCTCGAGGAGCCGCCGGACGCCTCACAGCGCCCGTCCCTCCTTGTCGAGCTCGGCTTGGTCGAATGGCTGACCGATCTCCCGGCGGCGACCGAGCACCTCGAGCAGGCGCTCGAGGTGACCGACGACCCGCTGCAGCGATCCCTGATCGCGGCGACGCTGGCCCGGACGCAGTTCTACGCCGGCCTGCACTCCGACGCGGTCGGCATCTCCCAGCGGGCGTTGGATGAGATCGAGGGGGGCGACGCCGAGATCCGGCAGGGGCTCGAGTCGATCGTCCTCGCGACCGCCCTCTTCGAGCCGGCGTTCCGCGGGCTGGCGGATGAGCTCTCGGCGCGGGTGCGCGCCGAGGGGATCGAGGGCGATGGCTACGGCGCCAAGGCGCTGGCCTCGGGTCTGCTCTATCTCGACGCGCGCGCGGGCATCCCGGCGGAGGAGGCGGTCCGCCGAGCCCGTGACGTCCTCGACGGCGGCATCCTGCTCACGATGGAGAACGGCCGGGCGGCCTTCCTGGCCGCCGTGATCGTGCTGGCCGCCGCCGACTCCGATCTCGCCCTCCCCACCCTCGACGAGGGCCTCGAGCGGGCCGCCCAGCAGGGCGACGTCTCGGCCATAGCGGGGGACCGTCTCTGGAGCTCCCTCGTGCATCTGCTGCGAGGCGAGGTCATGGACGCGATCGCCGACGGAGAGGTCGGACTCGAAACCAGTGCCGAGTACGTCGCCGTGGGCGTTCCCTGGGCGGCCGCACACCTCGCGATGGCCGAGATGGAGCGCGGCGACCTCGACGGAGCCGAGCGATCGCTGAGGCGGGCCACGACCGAGTCCGAGATCCCGGACAACGGGCACTGGCACGCCTATCTCGACGCTCGCGCCCGGCTGAAGGGCCTGCGCGGCGACGTACGTGGAGCGCTCATGGACACGCTCGAGAGCGGCCGGCGCTTCGATTCCGTCGGCGGGCGCAATCCGGCGTTTCTGCCCTGGCGCTCCCGAGCCGCGCTCTGCCTGCACGAGCTCGGCTCCGAGCCGGAGCGCGCCGCCGCGCTGGTGGAGGAGGAGGTCGAGCTGGCGCTGGCTTGGGGCGCGCCGCGGACCCTCGGCGTCGCGCGCCGGGCGCGCGGCCTCGTGCTCGGCGGAGACGATGGGCTCGCCCTGCTGCGGGACTCCGTCGCGACGCTGGAGGGCTCACCCGCGCGCCTCGAGTTGGCGCGCTCGCTGGTCGAGCTGGGCGCCGCGCTGCGCCGGTCGGGTAGCCGCGCCGCCGCCCAGGGGCCGTTGAAGGAAGGGCTCGAGCTGGCGCGTCGCTGCGGCGCCGTGCCGCTCGTGCAGCACGCCTATGAGGAGCTGCAGGCGGCGGGCGCGCGGCCGAGAAAGGTGATCTACACCGGCGTCGACGCCCTCACGGCGAGCGAGCGCAGGGTGTCCCGGATGGCCGCAGCCGGCATGTCGAATCGCGAGATCGCGCAGAGCCTCTTCGTCACCGTGAAGACGGTCGAGTTCCACCTGGGCCAGGCGTACCGCAAGCTGGACATCTCCTCCCGCAAGGAGCTCGGGGCGGCTCTCGGCGATGACGAGTCCGCTCAGTCGCCCGGCGGGTAGTCCCCGGGCGCTGGCCGCTCCGCTCTCGGATCTCGCCCGGGCAGGACGAACTGGGTGACGATCAGGTTTGCCACTCGCTTCTCGCCCTTGTAGATCTCGGCCTCGATCACGGCGGTGCTGCGGCCGACGTGGAGCGCCCGCGCCCGGCAGATCAGCTCGTCTCCGAGGGCGGCCGCGGCGAAGACGTTCAGCTTCAGCTCGATCGTCGTGAAGTCGTGGTTGGGCGGCAGCGCGCGGAACGTCGCCCAGGCGGCGACCGAGTCGCCGAACGCCGTCCAGACGCCGCCGTGGACGAAGCCGCCGGGGTGCAGGTGTCGCTTGTCGACGACCATGCGGCCGGTCGAGAGATCGTTGGTGACCTCCAGGGGCTCGATCGCCATGTCGCCCGGGAAGGTGTCGGGCAGCCACCCCTTGATCAGCTCGGGCGTGATCTCTGGGTTCATCGCTGGCGCAGCGTATTGACCGGCCGCCCTGGAGGCCTTCGAGCGCTAGAGGCCGAAGTCACCGAACGGATCGTCCCGCTCGCGCACCGCCTCCTTGAATCCCGCCTCCGCCGCGCGCCGCTGGAAGGCGAAGCCCTCCGGCGTGTGCCGGGCGATCCCGTCGAAGAAGACGCCGAGCGACTGCGTCGCCTGTAACCCCTGCGCGTAGAGCGCCTGGTTGACGAGCAGCTTGTGCATGACGAGCTGGTTGATCGGCACGCGGCCGACGCGCTCGAGCAGGGCCTCGAATCGGTCGTCGAGCTCCGTCGCCGGAGCCGCCTCGGACGCCAGCCCCCACTCGACGGCCGTCGTGCCGTCGATGGAATCGCCGGTGAGCAGCAGCCGCTTCGCGCGCGCCGGGCCGACCCGGTAGGCCCAGAGGGCGCTGGTCGGAACGCCCCACACCCGTGCCGGCGGATAGCCGATCTTGGCTCGGTCCTCGACGACCATCAGGTCGGAGCAGAGCGCCATGTCGGTTCCGCCAGCGACGCAGTAGCCGTGCACCTTGCAGATCGCGGGCTTCTCGGAGTGGAAGAGGCTCATGAAGCCGCGCAGGTTGCGGCTCATCATCTGGTAGTCCGTGACCGGGTCCCAGGTCCCCTCCGGATCGTGGTTGCGGGCCTGGACCGCGGGATCGATCGGGGACCCGGCGGGCGCCTCGGCGCTCGCCACGCCCTCCATGTTCCCCTCGGCCGACGCGACCAGGTCGTAGCCGCCGCAGAAACCCGAGCCGTTCCCGGCGAGGGCGATGACATGGACCTCGGGATCCAGATTCGCCCGCTCGACACACGCGGCGAGCTCGCGTGGCATCTCGAGCGTGATCCCGTTGCCGCGCTCGGGCCGGTTCAGGGTGATGCGGGCGATCGGCCCGGTCACCTCGTAGGTCAGCGTTTCGAGCTCTTCGATGCCTGGATTCAATCAGCGCCGATGATTCGGGCCCTAGCTCGCGGTCCTAAATGGCGAAGATGTCCACCGTGGCGAAGAAGGAGCACACGACGATCGAGGTGGCCGGGCACGAGGTGCGGCTCTCGAGCCCGAGCAAGGTCTTCTTCCCCAAGCCCGGTTTCACGAAGCTCGATCTGGCCGAGTACTACGTCGCGGTGGCCGACGCGGCCGTGAATCAGCTGCGCGAGCGACCGGGGACGATGAAGCGCTTCGTCGACGGGGTCGGCGGTGAGTTCTTCTTCCAGAAGCGTGTGCCGAAGGGCGCGCCCGACTGGCTGCAGACCGCGACCTTCACCTTCCCGAGCGGGCGAACCGCCACGGAGCTGGTGGCCAACGACGCCGCGCACCTCGTCTGGGCCGTCAATCTCGGGGTGGTGGACTTCAACCCGCACCCCGTGCGACGCGACGACCTCGACCGTCCCGACGAGCTGCGGGTCGACCTCGACCCAATGCCCGGCGTGCGCTGGAACACCGTGCGCAAGGTGGCGATGTGCGTCAAGGAGGTCCTCGAGGAGCACGGCCTGGTCGGCTTCCCCAAGACCTCGGGCTCGCGAGGGATCCACGTCAACGTCCGTATCGAGCCGCGCTGGGACTACATCGAGGTGCGGCGGGCGGCGCTGGCCCTGGCGCGCGAGGTCGAACGCCGGGTGCCGAAGAACGCGACCAGCAAGTGGTGGAAGGAGGAGCGCCACGGGGTCTTCGTCGACTACAACCAGAACGCGCGGGACCGGACGATCGCCTCCGGCTACTCCGTCAGGCCGGTACCGGACGCGCGGGTCTGCTGCCCGCTCGAGTGGGACGAGGTCCCGGACGTCGATCCATCGGAGCTGCGCCTCGACACCGTTCCAAGCCGGCTGAGGAAGAAGGGGGACCCGGCCGCGGATATTGACCGCAACGCCGGCTCGCTCGACCAGCTCCTCGACCTGGCCCGCCGCGACGAGGAGGGCGGGCTCGGCGATGCGCCCTGGCCGCCGCACTTCGCGAAGCAGCGGGGCGAGCCCAAGCGGGTCCAGCCGAGCCGCGCACGCCAACGCCGGCAATAAGGGGACCTGGGTCTCCCCAGTTCTCGCTCATGCCCGCCGCTGGGCGGGCCGATGAGTTGACGCATGGACGCCAACCAGTACGTGTTCGTCCACGGCATGCGCCAGACGCGCTCGATCCTCGAGGGCTGGGGCGAGAACCCGTGGCCGGTGATCAGGACGTGGCTGGTCGGGGCGGTGCTGATCGCGATCGGGCTGCTGGCGGCCGTGACCATCGTGGCGTCGGTCATGACTCCCGACTACGGCTTTCACTACGGCCCGACGGCGCCCGGGGGTCCCGCACTCGATCGCGTCCTGGCTGTGCTCGGCCGGAACTCGCTCGTCCTCGCGCTCCATGCCTTCGCCTGCATCGCCGGCTTCATCGCCGGCGCGACCCTGCCGCTCTCCGCCGCGCGGCGCAAGGGCCTCTCCCGGGTCATCCACGAGAAGGCCCGGCCGATCGCCTTCGCCTGGGTGATCGGCGTGACCTGCTTCTCGCTCCTCACCCAGACCCTCGCGCTTGGGCTCGTCGGCTCGACGATCGCGTGGGACGAGGGCATCTCCGTGCCGCTCCTCGTGCTCACCGCCCTCCCCCACGCCCTGCTCGAGCTGACCGCCATCTTCCTGCCGCTGGCGGCCTGGACGATTGCGAGCCGCAAGGGCGAGTGGGACCAGCTCCTCGCGGCGACGGTCGTCACCGTGGCGATCGCGATCCCGATGCTGCTGGTCGCCGCGACCTGGGAGGTCTACGTCTGGCCGCACATCCTCCAGGCCGTGGGGCATCCCGCCCTGCACGACCCCTGGGCTCACACGAGCTGATCGATCCGGCAGTCCTTCGGCGCCTTGTCGTCGCGCCAGCGGACGATCTTCGAGCCGTGCCGGATGCGCCCGCCGCTGGTGTGGTCGTAGGTCACCTCGACCACCAGCTCGGGGCGCAGCGCGTGCCACTCGAGATCGCGGTCGGCGTCCCAGCGGCTCGGATCGCCTGAGCCCTTCTCCCCCGTCTCGTACGGCTTCAGCGTCTTGACGAGCTCCCGCTTCTCCTTCGCCTTCAGCCCCGAGGTGTGGCCGATCGGGCGCAGCTTCCCCTTCTCGTAGAGCCCCAGGATCAGGGACCCGACGGTGCCCTTCTCCTTGCCCGGCCGCCAGCCGACGATCACGCAGTCGATCGTCCGCACTCGCTTGATCTTCACCATCCCCTTGCGCTGGCCGGGCTTGTAGATCGCGTCAACCTCCTTCGCGATCACGCCCTCGCCCGAGAGCAGCAGCGGCTCCGCGCTCTTCGCGGTCTTGTAGAGCGGGGTCAGCTCGACGGAGCCGGAGGCGCTCTTCTTGCGACCGGGCGCCGCGGCGATCAGCTTCTCGAGCGCCGCTCGCCGCTCGGCAAACGGCGTGCCCGTGAGCTTGCGTCGATCCACGGCGAGCACGTCGAAGGCGCGGAAGAGCGCCGGCGTCTCCTCGGCGAGGATCTTCACCCGGGACTCGGCCGGGTGGAGGCGCATCTGCAGGCGATTGAACTCCTCACGGCCGTCGGCGTCGAGGATCACCAGCTCGCCGTCGAGGACGTAGCGGCCCTTCGGGAAGTTGACCTCAGGGAAGTAACGCCGCAGCGGCTTGCCACCGCGGGACTGGAGGTAGACGTCGTCCCCGTCGACGAAGGCGAGCACCCGGAAGCCGTCGTACTTGGGCTCGTACACCCAGCCCTCTCCCTCGGGCAGGACCTTGCGGGAGAGCGCGAGCTGCGGCTGGATCGGCGGCTTCAGCGGAAGGGCCATTGGAAGCGATCCTAGTAGCGGCATAGCATCGGCCCGATGGTCGATCCGCCGCGCAGCTGCGACGTCGTCGTGATCGGCGGCGGCATCCTCGGGCTGGCGGTCGCGCGCGAGCTGCTGGCCCGCCGTCCCGATTCCGATCTCTGCCTGCTCGAGCGGGAGGACCGGCTCGCCGCCCACCAGACCTCCCACTCGAGCGGGGTGATCCATGCCGGCATCTACTACGAGCCCGGATCGCTGAAGGCGCGGCTCTGCGTGGAGGGCGCCCGGCTCCTCTACGCCTTCTGCGAGGAGCGCGGGATCGAGGCGCGAAAGAGCGGCAAGCTGATCGTCGCCGCCGCCGACTCCGAGCTGCCGGGCCTCGACGAGCTCGAGCGCCGAGGCCGGGACAACCGGGTTCCCGGCCTGCGGAGGGTTGCCGCAAATGGGATCGGCGAGATCGAGCCGCACGCCCGCGGGGTCGCCGCACTGCATTCGCCGGAGACCGGAGTCGTCGACTTCGCGCAGGTCGCCGCCGCCTACGCCGCGGACGTCGTAGCCGCCGGCGGAATCGTCGCCACCGGCTGTGGAGTCCGGCGCCTCGTCGCGGGCGGCCGGAGCGTCAAGGTGGAGCATGAGCGCGGGAGCACCGAGGCGGGCTTCGTGATCGGCTGCGCCGGAGCGTGGTCGGACCGCCTCGCCGTCGCCGTCGGCGCGCCCGCGGAGCCGCGGATCGTCCCGTTCCGGGGCGGGTATCTGCGGCTACGCCCCGAGCGGCGCGAGCTGGTGCGCGCGATGATCTACCCGGTCCCCGATCCGGACCTCCCGTTCCTGGGTGGCCACCTGACCCGGACGATCGACGGCGAGGTCCTGCTCGGCCCCTCGGCGCTGATGGTCGGCGCCCGGGATGCCTACCGAATCTCCCGGCTTCGCGCACGGGACCTTGGCTCAACCCTCTCCTGGCCGGGGACCTGGCGGCTTGCGGGCCGCTTCTGGAGAACCGGCCTGAGGGAGATCCGCCACGCCGCCAGCAGGCGCGCCTACGTCTCGGACCTGCGTCGCCTCGTCCCGGAGCTCAGCGAGCGGGACGTGCTGCCCGGCCCCTCCGGGATCCGTGCCCAGGCCCTGGACCGCGACGGCAAGCTGGTCGACGATTTCGTCGTGCACCGTACGGAGCGCGCGCTGCACATCCGCAACGCCCCCTCCCCCGCCGCGACGTCATCCCTGGCGCTGGCCAGGCTGATCGCCGACGAGATCTAGCAACCGCCGACCAGCAGGAAGATCAGGACGATCAGGACGACCACCGCCGCGCCGGCCATCAGCCTGCGCCGCATGTAGAGGTCGGGCCCGCCGTAGTGGCGAACCGACCTATCACGGGTCGCGCTGTCGCGCGCCCTCGCACTATCTGGCCCGCTCTGCCCGGTCCCGCCGAGCAGCTCCTCGTCACCCGTCGCGGGAGGCTCGCCGGAACGGGCGCGAGCCCGAGCCTCCGCGGCGGCTCGACGCTCCTCGGGGCTCCTCCCACTCGACTCCATATGCTCAGCCTAAGGGGATTGGGACGCCAAGGTCGTTCAACGTGAGGGCGAGATCGCGGATCGGCCGGTAGCCGCCGCCGCCCGGAATCGAGATGTGCTGGGGCTCGTTCACGTCGCGGGCCACGACGTCGAGATCGACGTGGATCGAGGTGGCGCCATCCAGCCTGGGCCGATCGGCGGCGGGGACGCCGATCTCCGCATCGACCTCGAGCTCGTGGAGGACGCGGTCGTCGTAGCCCACGCAGGCGGTCGCTCTTCCGGCGATCGTCGGCATCTCGGCGAGCCCGAGGCCGCTCGCCAGGGGCCGGAGGTCGTGCGCCATCGCATTGCCCCGCAGGGGCGCGGAGATCCGCTCGCAGTCGGTCCCGCCCGCGTTCCCGTCCCCGGCGCTCCGGGCCCGGCCGAACCAACTGCGGGGCGGCAGACCCAGGTCCGTGCCCGTGCCCCCGGCCGCGCTGATTCGCTCATTGGCCCGGGCCACCGGCTCCGTCCCCACCACGTAGTTGTCCCCGTAGACGCTCAGGTACGCGTTGGTCCCGGTCGACACCGCCCGTCCGCCGACGGGAAAGCCCAGGGCGCTCGCCGAGAGCCTCCAGTCGAAGCTCGGAATCCGCTCCCCTCCCCCGCTGACGTAGGGGCCCTCGAGCCGCAGCCGGAGAGGCCCGGAGAGCTGGGCGACGCCGCGCACCTGGGCCCGCAGGTCGATCTCGAGGTCGGCCGCGGAGATCGGATGGGCCGCCGCGGCGTTGAGCATCCGCTCCGGGTTCACGGCCTGGTGGGAGGAGCCGCCGCACCCCGCCGCGTTAACAATTGCCACGAGGAGGATTGCGAGGATGACCCGGCTTCGCATGCGGGCGCAGCGTAGTAGCGACGGCGAATCCCCATGAGCCACCCGAACGTCGAGACCGCGGAGTCCCTCGCCCTTCCCGGCCTGAGCGCCGAGCGGCGCGCCGCCGCGCGCGACGCCTGGGCCGCCTTCTGGTCCTCCCGGGCGATCGTCTGGGCGGCCGGGATGGCGGCCGTTCTCGTCTTCGGCTGGGCCTCCGAGACCTCGGCTCGGCTCGATCCGCTCTACACGACGCTGCCGTACACCGATTCCTTCGCGAACCTGCTGGTCGCCCCTGCCGCCCGCTTCGACGCCGCCTGGTACCTGGCGATCGCCAACCACGGCTACGCGGTGGGCGGCAGGGCCGCCTTCTTCCCGGTCTTCCCCGGCCTCATCCGGATGGGCGGCGGGCTGCTGGGCTCGCCAATAGTCGCGGGCATCCTGATCTCATCCGGCTGCGGGCTGGGCGGCCTCTACCTGCTGCATCGCCTGGTCACCCTCGACTTCGGCCTCGAACGGGCCCGGACCGTGGTCTGGCTGGCGGCCTGGTTCCCGGGAGCGCTGGTGATGTCCGCCGTGTACTCGGAGTCGCTCTTCCTGCTGGTCTCGGTCGGCGCCATCTACGCCGCCAGGCTGGGCCGGTGGCCACTCGCCGGGGTGCTTGGCGCGGTGGCCGCCGCGACCCGGAGCGGCGGGGTGATCGTCGTCGTCCCCCTGCTGATCATCTACCTGTACGGGCCCAGGCTCGACCAGCCGGCCCGCGACCTCGCCCGCGGGCTCCGGCCGCGCTACAGACCGCGCGCGGACGTTCTTTGGCTGCTGCTCTTCGTCCCGGCTGGGCTGGCCGCCTACGTGCTCTACCTCGGGCTCTCGACCGGGGATCCGACCTCGGTCTTCTCGGCACAGGCCGCCTGGCACCGAAGCTTCGTGCCGCTTGGCGGGCTTGCGCTCGGGCTCTGGAGCGCCGCCCGTGGCCTGGCGGAGCTGATCATCCCCGGGGTGGCTCGGCCGCCGGCCGCCATCGCATACGGGGTGTCGACGCAGCTCCTCGACATCCGCGACATCGCGATGTTCTGCTTCCTCGCCGGCGGCATCTGGCTCTGCGGAGAGGTGAGCCGGAGGCTCGACCCGGCGTACACCGCATACGCCGTCTGCGGCCTCGCCCTCCCCCTCTCGGTCCCCGCCGGGGGCTTCCCGCTGATGTCCCTGCCGCGCTTCGAGTTCGTGATCTTCCCGCTCTGGATCGCGCTCGCACTCTGGGCGCACGAGCGGCAGCGGGTGCGGCAGGTCCTCTGGCTGTTCGGCAGCCTGCTGGCGATCTGCAGCTCCCTCTTCGCGGTTTGGGCCCTCGCCCCATAGCTAGGGGCACTCCCCGGCGAAGCCGTCTACCGCTTGCGTTTCGGCTTTTCCCCGAAGACCTTCTTGTCCAAGAACGGCACGACGGTCTTCAGGAAGGCGTTCGTCTTCGGCGCGGCGGTGAGCGGGTCGAGATGGCTGATCTGCGGGTTGCGGTTGATCAGCATCGACTGCTTGCGGGTGGTCCGCGACCGGCGGATGAAGTTGCGGGCGCCGTCCAGGACGTGCGCTCCGGCCAGGTCGCTCGCGATCACGTAGAGCGGCAGGTTCACCTGCTTCGTGTGTGAGAGCCGCAGGCCGAGGAAGTTGGCGACGTCGTTCTGCCTCATCTGGTCCGCGCCGTTCGTGTCGATCGTCAGCCGCGTGGGGAAGTACCACTCCACCGCGTTGGTGGGCTCCTGGCCGAAGGTCTCGGCCAGGCGGCTGACCGGCGTCACGCCGCCGTCCACCCAGTCGCGAGGGTTGCCGGAGGGCGCGAGCGCGCCGCCGTTTATGTGCAGCAGGCCGAGCTCCGCCGGGGAGCTGTCGCGGTCGAACGCGTAGCCGAGAAGCGCCCGGTTGGTGACGGGGAACGGCGGATTGAACTGGGACGGCAGCAGCGGGTAGCCCTGGAGCGTCGTCGCCGAAGCGGTCGGCGCCTTCAGGGCGTACAGCCCGCCCACCTCGGCGAAGAGGCCGGCCGCCTCCGGCAATCCGACCCCGAGCAGATCGAGGAACGGGTCGCTGGTCTGCAGGTCCGCCACCGCCTTCTGCGCCTGCGCGAGGTCATAGGCGTCGAAGCTCCCGAGGAGGCCGCCGTCGATGAGGACGAGCCCGTCGAGATCCTTGTACCCGGGTCGCCCGTTGAAGTCCCACGCGGCGTAGGCCACGGTCAGCGATGCCCCGAGCGAGTGGCCTCCGAGGACCACCTGGCGGCGGCCATGGTTGCGGGCGAGCTTGACGACGGCGTGGGCGTCGTTGAGCGCCACCGACATCCCCCACGCTCGAGCGTAGGGGTCCTCGTTCTTGCCACGGAAGCGGAAGCCGCCGCCCCCGAGGTAGTAATCGAACGCCTGCTGCGGGGAGATCTCGCCGCGCAGCGCAGCGGCGAAGGCTGATGTGTCCTCGAGCGCCTGGGTGCGCCGATCAATCGCCCAGACCTGAAGGCCCGGGACGCGCTTCACGAGGTAGCGCGCGTCCAGGGTGAAGTCCCCCGCCCCGCCCTGGGTGCCGGGCATCAGCACGAGGACGCGCTTGGCGGACGCGGGCCCGAACTTGTGCACGGTGACGTGGTTCAGCTGTGCCGGCCCCGGCTCAGGGCGAGTATCCACGCTGATCACTCGCTCGCGAGCCGGCGCGGGGGTGGCGACGACGGCTAGCGCAGCGGCCGTCCCGGCCAGCGCAAGGGCCGCGCGAAACCGAACCCTGGTCAAGTCATCTCCTCCATCCCTAAAGGAGGCAGCCTAGTGAGCGCCTAGTTCAGCTGCCCTTTCCCTTGCCGTTCCCGTTGGCGTTGCCATTGCCGTTGCCCGGCGTGGTGGGCGTGGTGTGCTCCGGGGTGGTGTGAGTGGTCGTGTGGGTGGCCGAGTTGCCCCCGGCGTTGGATTGAGAAGGGGGGCCCGGCTCCTTGGCCTGTCCGGGAGGCGTCGAGCCGTGGAGCCCGATCCCTTTCCCCTGGGTGTGGCCGACCGCCTTGCCCTGCGCCTTCGCCTGCTGCTCGAGCGCGTGCTGATGGGCCGGCGCCGAATTGCCCTTGCCGCCGGCTTCGCTCTTCGCCGTCGTCGTCTGGCCGCCGTCGTTCTTCCCGGAAGAGCCCTGGCCCGCGGGAGTCGCCTGGCTGGTCGCGGCGGGCTGGTTGGGCAAGCTGATCCCGACCTTGTCGAAGGCCGACCGTGCCGGCGAGGGCACGGTCACTCCCGCAAATGCAAGGCCGGCGAGCACCAGCGGGATCAGCGCGATCGCAATCCCGACCCTGGTCACCAACGCACGTCGCGAGCGAGGTCGCCGCCTGACCGGACGGGTCCCCGCCTCGACGGTCGCCGCGCGACCGGCCTCGGCGAGCCGCGGCACGAGCCTCGTCCCGAGGCTCGGATCGGGCTGTGAGGGCACCGCCGCACGCAACGCGCTCTGGAATAGGGCGACCTCGTTCATCTCATCCTCGTAAGCGCCGTTGCCGCTCACAGGGTTACCCCCTTTTGGGCGAGCGCCCGCCTGACCGCGGCCAGGCCGCGCCGCTGTAGGGCCTTCACGGCTCCCGGGCGCTTGCCCACGGCCATCGCCACGTCCTCGATGCTGAGGTCGCCGACCACCCGCAGGAGCAGGACCGCTCGCTGGTCTTCTGAGAGCGTGGCGAGAATCCGCTGGACCTGCTCGACGCCGATCCGCGCGAGCGCTTCATCGGCTGCGTCGTCCGCCCGGCCGGGGGGCTCCGGCGGCTCCGCCGCGAGCTCGACCGGCCTGCGAGCCGAGTGGCGGCGCGCGTCGATCAGGCGGTGATGGGCGATCGTGAAGACCCAGGAACGGAAGCCGCGCTCGTCGCCCTCGAACTTGGCGATGTCGCGGGCGACCTGCAGGAAGGACTCGCTCAGGGTGTCCTCCGGGTCCGGGGCGCCGTTGGCGCGCAGGTATCCGAGGACGACCGGCGCGAGGTCGTTGTAGAGCTCCTGCCAGGCGGCCTCGCTCCCGTCCCTAGCCGCCTCCAGGAGCGAGCTGAAGCGCTCTGGGGACATCCCGGGGCGAAGGTACCGGAGTTCACCCGGGCAGGCACTTAACCTACAGGCTGTATGTCAACTACACCCCGCACCGCAAACGCCCCGGGCCGCCGCGAGACCGAGGCCAGGGCGACCCGCGAGGCCCTGATCGAGGCCGCGCTCGAGCTCTTCACCGAGAGGGGATACGCCGCGGTGGGCACCGAGGAGATCGTCGCCCGCGCCAAGGTGACCCGGGGGGCGCTCTACCACCATTTCGACGACAAGCGCGACCTCTTCCGGGCCGTCTTCGCGCGCGTCGAGGCGGATCTGATGGAGCGGATCGCAGCGAAGATGGGCGGAGCCGAGGATCCGTGGGATCTGATGGTGACCGGCATGGGGTCGTTCCTCGACGCCTGCGAGGAGCCGGCCGTCAAGCAGATCGCGCTCACCGATGCCCCCGCGGTGCTCGGCTGGGAGGAGTGGCGCGAGATCGACAACCGCCACGGCCTCGGGCTGACGCGCGCGGCGCTCGAGGGATCGGTTGCGGCCGGCGTCCTTCGCCCGATCGCCGTCGATCCGATGGCGCACCTCCTGGTCGCCGCCCTCTCCGAGGCGGCCTTCGTGATCGCCCACGCCGAGGACCCGCGCAGGGCTCGCGCCGAGGTCGAGGAGGCCCTCCTTCAGCTGGTCGAGGGCTTGCGTGCGTAGCGGCCGCGCGGCTAGTTGAGCCGCTCGACGAGCATCGCCTCGCCCTGACCGCCGGCGACGCACATCGTCTCGAGGCCGATCTGGTGATCGTCGGTCTCCAGCACGTTGAGCAGCGTGCCCATGATCCGGGCGCCGGTCATGCCGAACGGATGCCCGAGCGCGATCGCCCCGCCGTGCGTGTTCATCTTCTCCAGCGGGATGTCGCATTCCGCCATGATCGGGATCACCTGGGCGGCGAACGCCTCGTTCAGCTCCACCACGTCCACGTCCTTGATGGTCTTGCCGCTGCGGTCGAGCACCTTCTTGATCGCCCCGAGCGGGGCGACGCCCATGTACTCCGGCTCGTTGCCGTGCGTGGCGGCCATGCCGATTCGCGCCCGCGGCTTCAGGCCGAGTTCCTTGGCGCGGTCCTCTGACATCACCAGCACGGCTGCGGCGCCGTCGTTGAGCGGGCACGAGTTGCCGGCGGTGACCCCTCCCCCGCCCTCGAAGGCCTCCGGCAGCTCGGACAGCTTCTCGAGCGTGGAGCTTGCGCGCGGGCCATCGTCCTTCGTCACCTCGGTCCCATCCGGGAGCTTGACTGGGACGATCTCACGGTCGAAGAAGCCGTCCTCCTGGGACCGCACGGCGAGCTCCTGAGACCGCTGCGCGTACTTGTCCATGTCGGCGCGGCTGACCTCGTAGCGCTTGGCCACGTTGACGGCCGTAATGCCCATCTCGATGTAGGCGTTCGGGGTCCCGTCCTTGCCCTGCAGCTTCTCGTTCTGGTCGGCGACTCCGGCTGGCTCCGTGCGCTCGTTGTAGCGGCTCACCCACTCGACGCCGGCGGCGATGTAGGTGTCGCCCTGCCCGGCCCGCACCGCGTTGGCTGCGTGCCTGATCGAGTCCAGGCTGGAGGCGCAGTAGCGCGACATGGTCACGCCGTTCACGGTCTCGGGCAGCTTCTTCGAGAGCAGGACCATGATGCGGGCGATGTTGAACGCCTGCAGGCCCTGGGGCATGCCGCAGCCGCAGAAGACGTCCTCGACCGATGACGGCTGGACCTCCGGATTTCGCTCGAGCAGCTCGTCGATCACGAAGGCGCCCAGCTCGTCGGGGCGCAGCTGGGCGAGGGAACCCTTGAACGCCCTGCCGATGGGCGTGCGGATGGTGTCGACGATCACTGCTTCGGGCATCTGGTGGTCTCCTTGTGCGAGTTCGACGCTGTGGACGGGACGCGGGATGGTAGTGGGACCCCGGTTCACGGGGTCGGGTTAGGATGGCCCCATGGCAGAAGGAAGGAGCCTCATGCCGCGCATCCGCATGCCCAAGGTGACCCTGCCGGGGCGCTCCGACAGCGGCAGCCGGCCCCGGGGAAGATCGTCGGCGGCAACCGACACGAAGCCGCAGCCCCAGGCGGGCAACGGCGCCAAGTCGGACGAGGCGAAGGCCAAGGAGGCCGCGAAGGAAGGCGCCACGCCGACCGCGGCGAAGGGCGACGCCGGATCGAAGGCGCCCGAGCCCAACCTGCAGGAGCGCATGGAGGGACTGCAGGGCTGGATGGCCGAGATCGAGCGCAAGCAGGGGCGGATTACCTACTTCGGCGCGGCCGGGCTCCTGATCGCGATCCTCGCCGCCGGCGCGGCGCTCTACTTCGGGCTCACGACCAAGTCCGACAGCGCCACCAAGAGCGACGTTGACGCCCTGACGCAGAAGGTCGACGCGCTCCAGGCGGCAGCTTCGAAGAACTCGAAGGACACGCAGAACGCGCTCAACGCCTCCGCCGCGCAGCTCCAGTCGTCGATTTCCGCCCTACAGCGCCAGCAGTCACAGAACGCGGCCGGCATCGCGACGCTGCAGAGCCAGGCGGCCTCAGGCGCGTTCGGCAAGGGCGGCGCAGCCGCGGGCGCGGGCCTCACGCCTACGACGACGACCACGCCCGGTGCGACAGGCAAGAAGCCGTAGTTAGTGCCGTTCGGCACTAAGTTGCAGCCTGCCAGCCACGCGCGTCCGAAAGGTGCTCTAGCGTGGCCCGCGGAATCGGCTCTCGAAAGGAGGTCCTCGATGCCTGAGGGCTACTGCGTCAAGGAACGCAAGAAGGTCGAGATCAAGGATCCGCAGCAGGTCACGATGAAGAACGGTCGCCCGGCGATTCAGGGCACCTGCCCGGACTGCGGGACCAAGATCTTCAAGATCGGCAAGCTCACCTAGCTCCGGCTCTCCGCGTCGCGACCTCGGCCGGCTTCTCGTCCGGTCGAGGATCGCCGTTCCCCGGGCGAACCCGGTTCGCGGGAAGCCGGCTTACGGCAGCTCGACGAGCCCGCCCAGCACGCCGACGTAGGCGGTGCCGTCGGGGCCGAGCGTGACCGGCGCGTAATTGTTGTTGAAGCCGAAGCCCGTGCCGGCCAGGCGCCGGTAGACCGTGCGGCCGCTGCGGAAGTCGAGCGCGGTCAGGTACCACGCGTCGAGCCCATCCGTGCGTGGCGGCTTCGTATAGGTGTAGACGAGGCCGTTGGCGAGTGAGAGCTTCGGGACAACAGAGGGAGCCACCTCGTTGCTCGTCCAGGTGGTCCGGCAACGGACGTGCGCCTTCCGCCTGCGCTTGCCCTTCTTGCCGCTCTTCTTCTTGACCACGTCGATCCGGGTCAGGCCGGGCGTGCTCGGCGTGCCGCCCAGGTTGGCGGCGCTGATGGTGTAGCCGTAGTTGTTCTCGGCGACCAGGGAGTGTTTCGTGCCGATCAGGGAGTTGTCGGTCGCGCTCGCCCCCTTGGCGAAGACGGGCGCTGCGCAGACGAGCCTCGCCTTCGCCTTGGCCTTTCCGCGCCGCTTCTTACCCTTGAGCTTGAGGGCGCGCCGGTAGACGTCCACGTTCGTCGGATCGGCGTTGTCGGTGATCGCGACCCACCCGCTCCCCATCAGCGTCGGGGTGGTCCCCGAGCCGGCGTCGCTCTGGCCGGGCTTGTGGATGCCCGAGTTCGGATAGACGACCCGCCAGCTGATCTTCGGCCCGCCGTTCGAGTTGGCATCGAAGCGATAGAGGGCCTTGTCGGAGACCAGATAGACGCCGCCCGTCTCATCGACCGCGAAGGAGTTCGAGATCCCCTCGCCCCCGAGACGCATCGTGCGAACTCTGCCGTTCTTCCGGTCGATGGTGCCGACCTCGCCGCGGCGGCTCACGAACCAGATCCGGCCACTCCAGTCGGGCAGCGCCGAGACGATCCCCTCGTCGGGGGCCAGGTGGCCGCTCAGGTCATAGTCGCGGTCGACCACGAAGCCAGGGCCGCTGGTGATCGAGACCACGAGGATGTGGTGATCGTTGGTCGAGACCACCGCCCGGTCGTGGTTGTCCAGGTAGAAGTACCCGCCGCCGGAGAAGTCGGTGAAGATACTGCCGGCGGAGCTGGGATTCCGGAAGGGCAGGGGCAGGGTCGCCAGGGTCCGCAGGGTGTGTGGGTCGAGCAACGCCATGACGGGCCGGTCGATGCCGACGCAGACCGTCAGGATCCGCCCGGCGGAGTCGAAGGTGGTCGAGCCGCACTCTCGGTTGAAGAGCGTCGACAGCTCGGCGCCGTCGCCGAGAGGCCCGGGGATCCGATAGGTGTCCGTCATGTAGGCGTCGTCGTGGATGTTGTTGCGCGGATTCGGCGCCATGAACGGATTGCGCGGCGGAACCGCTACGCCGGTTATCGGGCTCGGTGACGCGGGCGAGCCCTCGAAAGGAATCGCCGCTCCGCCGTTCGGGTCGGGGACGATCGGCACCACGGGAAGTCCCGGAGTTTGGGCGGCGGCCGTGCCCGCCCATGCGAACAGCGCGGCCAGCAGAACCGTCGTCGTCGCTATCCCTGCTCCGCAAGCCCTGTGGCGCATCGCGGCGCGAGCATACGCGAGACTTGGTCTCGAATGCATCAGAAGCCGCTCGAGCTCATCCTGGCCCGCAACCTCCTGACGAGCCTCTCCACGCCCGCGTTCCTGGTCGATGAGAGCGGCACCATGATCTTCTACAACGAGGCGGCCGGGGCGCTGCTCGGCATCTCCTTCGAGGAATCGGGGCGGATGCCCGCCGAGGAGTGGAGTCACGCGATTGGGCCGTTTGGAGACGACGGGAGCCCGATCCCGATCGAGCAGCTCCCCACGACCAAGGCCCTCCGCCAGGGCCGGCCGGCGCACGGAGGCTTCACGGTGCGCTCGATGACGGGCGACGACTACGAGATCGAGTCCACCGCGCTGCCGATCGTCGCCGAGGGCGGTCAGGAGGGGGCGATGATCTTCTTCTGGACGCGCGCCAACAACACACGCGGGGCGGCTTAGTCCGGTATAGGCTGGGCAGGAGAGAGGAGAAGGCAGATGGTGAGGATCCGATGAAGCTCAAGGTGTGGGGGGCGCGGGGCTCCGTGCCTGCGCCGGGCCCCGAGATGAACCGCTACGGCGGCAACACCTCCTGCGTCGAGCTCGAGCTGTCGGATGGCTCCACCCTGATCATCGATGCCGGCACCGGCATCCGCAGCCTCGGGGTCGGGATCGCCAAGCGGCTGCCCAAGATCAACATCCTCCTCACCCACCTTCACCTGGACCACATCCAGGGCCTGATGTTCTTCGCGCCCTGCTTCCGGTCGGAGTCCAAGATCACGATCTGGGGGCCGTCGTCGCCCGAGGCCTCGCTCGAGGAGCGAATCTCGCGCTACATCTCGGCCCCTCTCTCCCCCGTCGAGGTCCGCGAGCTTCCCTGCGAGGTGAACTTCCGGGACACGCCGCCCAGCGAATGGGAGATCGGGCCCGCGAAGATCCACGCCGAGGCGGTTACCCACCGAGGGCCCACGCTCGGCTACCGGATCACCGATGGCCCGACCACGCTCACCTACATCTCGGACCACGAGCCCGGCCTGGGCGCCCCGCTCGAATCACTCGAGCCGGAGTGGATCTCGGGATACGACCTGGCCCGCGATTCCCACCTGCTGATCCACGACTGCCAGTACACCGACGAGGAATACCCCGAGCATGTTGGCTGGGGCCACTCGCGCCTCAGCGACACGCTGACCTTCGCCCGCAGGGTGGACGCGCAACGGCTCCTGATGTTCCACCACGACCCCCTGCATTCCGACGACTTCCTCGATCGCTTTCAGGAGAGCGCCCGGGAGCGGTGGGCGGAGCTGGGCGGCCGGGAGGGCGCGGTGCAGATGGCCGCCGAGGCCCAGGAGATCGAGATCGGTGCGCCCGTCGGTATGGGCGTGGCGAGCTAGCGCCGCCACGGCCGCCGCTCCCTGGTTCTAGAGGTCCGGCGTCCTCTCCGCCCAGGAGCGCTCCGACTCGAGCTGCGCGGCAACCGAGACCAGCGTGTCCTCGTCGTTCGGGCGCGCGACGAGCATCACCGACCGCGGCAGCCCTCCGTCGGTGAACCCCGCGGGGATCGTGGCGGCGGGCTGCCCGGTGTAGTTCCAGGTGAACCCGTATGGATAGATCTGGCTCATCGCGTTCATCGTCACCAGAGCGCCCTTGCCGAGCAACTTGCCGACCTCGAATTGCGGCTGTGCGGTCGCCGGGGTCAGCAGCAGGTCGTAGTCCCTGAAGAGCTCCTGAATCTTCGCGGCGGCCGCCGGCATACGGTCCTTCACCTTGGCCATCCTGCGATCGCTGAACAGGCGGCCCATCCGCACGAACCCCTTGCTCTGGTCCGAGAGCCGCTCAGGATGCGGGAGGGTGAGCGCCTCGTCGCGGATCCCGCGGAAGTACAGGGGGAAGAAGTCCAGCCGGGCGCGCCCGTAGCTCGGGCCCGCCTCGATGACCTCGTGCCCGAGGGAGCGCAGCAGCTCGATGGTCTCGTGGTAGGCGGCCAGGACCTGGGGCGCCTTTCGCACCGGGGTGGCGGTCTTGGTGGTGCACGCGATCCGCAGCTTTCCGGGCGCCGCCCGAGCCGCATCCGTCAGCGGCCTCCGCAGCGGAGGCGGCGAGTCGAAATCGCCCTTCTCCGAGCCACTCATCACGTCGAGGTAGAGCGCGGTGTCCATCACCGTGCGGCTGACGCAGCCCGAGACCGAGAGGCCGTACCAGTGCTCGCGGTCGGGAGAGAGCGAGATGCGGTTTCGCTGCGGCTTCAGCCCGAAGAGGCCGTTGTAGGCCGCCGGGTAGCGAATCGACCCGGCGCCGTCGGTCGCGTGCGCGATCGCGCACATGCCCGCGGCGGTGGCGGCCCCGCTGCCGCCGCTGGATCCGCCGGGGGTCCGTGAGGTGTCCCAGGGATTGCGGGTGGCGCCCCAGGTCTGGCTCTCGGTGAACCCGTAGATCGCGAGCTCCGGCAGGTTGGTCTTTCCGAGGATCGTTGCCCCGGCCTCGCGCAGGCGCCTGACGACCAGCCCGTCCTCGGTCGCGGGCTCCCCGTATGCGGCCGTCCCCAGCGTCGTCACCTCACCGGCGTAGTCGACGTTGTCCTTGATCGCGACCGGCACCCCGAGCAGCGGGGCGTCGTCTCCATCGGAGAGCCGCTCCTCGGCCCGCTTGGCGTCTGCGCGCGCCCCGTCCGCGAGCACGACGCGGTAGGCGTTCAGCTCCGGCTCGAGCCGCGTGATCCGCTCGAGGTAGAGCTCGACCAGCTCGCTCGGGGAAACCTCTCCCTCGCGGACCATCTCGGCGATGCGGGCCGCGCCCGCGAAAGCGATCTCATCACCGGCACGGGGGACCGCGCTCACAGGCGCCATCCTTCCGCATCGAGGACCTCCTCGGCCGCTCGCTCGCCGGAGCGAACGGCACCGTCCATGTATCCACACCAGACCGTCGCGGTCTCCGCGCCCGCCCAGTGGACGCGCCCGGTCGGCCGGCGCAGGGCCTCGCCATACTGGGCCAGCGCCCCCGGAGCGAAGGAGCAGACGGGGCCGCCGCGGCTCCATTCCTCCTCCGCCCAGGCCGTCTCGATGTAGATCCCGGGCCTCCCGGCATCGGGGCCGAAGAGCCGCGTGAGGCTGTCCAGGACGATGCTACGGCGCTCCGCCTCGGACCGGCGGGCGTGGCGGATCGCGTCGGCCCCGGCGATGAAGCCGAGCAGCACCCCGGGGGAACCGTCGGGCGGAGAGTTGTCGAAGGTCGTTGACATGGGGCCCGCGTCGGTGACGGCCTGGCCGGTGAGGCCGTCGTCCCTCCAGAAGGGCTCGGGGTAGACGGCGGCGCACTTGGTGAGCGCGCCGTGAGCCATCCGCTGCATTAGCTGGTCGCGCCGCCCCCCGAGCGAGGGCGTGAACGAGATCCGGGCCGCGAGAGGCGGCGGGACTGCGACGATCACCCTCTGGGCGCGGGCGCTGACGCCGTCGGCGTCGACCCTGAGCCCGCCGCCGTCCTGCGCGATGGCGCGCACGGGAGCCGAGAGCACCACCCCGTCGCCGAGACCCTGCGCGAGTCTCTGGGAGATCAACTGCGAGCCGCCGACGAAACGGTCCTGCTGAGCGCCGTCCTCCGTGTCGATCAGGGCGTCGAAGCTCCCGGCCGAGTTGACATACGAGAGCATCCACAGCAGCGACAGCTCGGCGGTTCCGGTCCCCATCACCGTCCCCGTCGCGATCTCGAGCAGGCTGCGGGCCTTCTTGGTCCGAGCCGCCTTGCGCACCCAGGTCGCCATGGTCTGCGAGTCGAGCTCCGCGGCCTTCGGGGCGGTCCAGGGCGCGTCCGCGGGAACGCGGCGCGCCGCCTTCTTCAGCTTTCGACGAGCGCGGTCGAGGTCGAACAGCACGTGCGGCGCCAGGCGCGGGATCGTTCCCTTGTAGCGGCGCTGCTTGCCGCCCAGGTCAAGGAGATTGCGGCCCTCGTAGTAGGTCGGGAAGGTCTCAATCTGCAGCTCTCGCGCCAGGGACAGCAGCCGATCCTGGGTCGGCCCGACCCACTGTCCCCCCATCTCGGTGATCTTGCCCGCCCCGATGGAGGCGTTCGCCGTGCGGCCGCCGACCCGGTCGCGGGCCTCGAGCACGAGGACGTCGCGGCGCGCGGCGACAAGCTGACGGGCCGCGACCAGCCCGGCGAGGCCGGCGCCGACGATGATGACGTCGGCGTCTCGAGTGCCGGGCACAGCGGGCATCCGCGCACGCTATAGACCTTGGTAAGCCGAGGCGAGACCGAACCGGGGCTAGTCCTTCCGCCGCCTTGCCGTCGCCGGCAGGGAGCCCTGGATGACGTCGTTGCTCAGCGACGGGTTGCCGTTCACCTCCGAGGCGCAGAAGGGCGGATCGACCCACTCCTTCTTGGAGAACATGCGGGTCTGGTCCGCGTAATACGGCGATTTCGGGTTCTCCGACTGCGAGTACGTGAGTATCGAGCGGTTGTCGGGGCAGCCGCCGTTGAAGCTGGTCACCATGACGAAGCTCGAGCCGTGCAGGACGTTGGGATATCCCGGCTCGGCCGGATCGGCGGACCAGCTGGCGTTGATCGCGTTGAAGTCGCCGTTCGGATCTCCGGGGCCGCCGTGGATCGGGATCCGCTCGTCACCGCGCTTCTCGTACTGATAGCCGCGCAGCGGCGCGTCGAGCGGGATGCCCGCGCTCTGGAGGTCGGTGACGGCGTCGGCCAGCGATTGCTGGACCTTGGGGCTCGCGATGTTCAGGCCGGAGGGGGTGTTGACCGGATCGTTCGCATCGAACGGCGTCGAGAACACGGTCAGGTCGCCGGTCGGCAGGTTGACCGGGAGCCCGCCGGGGGAAGCGAGAGCGCGTGTCGCGAAGCGGCGGAAGAGGATCGCGCCGTTCGAGCCCAGGTTGTCGTGCAGGTCCCACGCGGCGAGCACCGGGCAGGCTCCGCTCACGTCGACGGGCCCCGAGCTGCCCAGGAGGTACCCGCCCGGAGCGCTCTGGCACAGCTGGACCAGTCGGTCGCGCCAGAGCTCGCCGGCGTACTGCCGGTCGTTGAAGACCGCATCCTGGAGCTGCTGGCGGGTGAACCGGTCGCCGGGCAGGCCGTCCGAGCCGTCGAGGCGCTGCTGGACTATGCGCAGGCCGAGCCTGGTCCGCAGGGTCCGCGGCGTTCGCTCGTCGCCGATGATCCGGGCGAAGCCCTCGAGCGGGTGCTCGGGATTCGACAGCCAGTAGCTGTCGTTCGAGTTCGTCACGTAGTCGTCGCGGATCAGCGACGGCAGATGCGAGGGGCCAAAGATCCCCGGCGCCACAGCGTCGGAGTCGTTGCCCCACTCGCACGAGGAGGTCCAACCGTCGAGGATCGGCAGGCCGAGCAGCTGGAAGGTCGCCGCGCCGACCGGCGAGTCGCATTGCGCCGCCTTCTGGTTGGAGACGTTGGGGATCGCGCCGATGTCGGCGTAGTAGGCCTTGCCGGTGGAGTCGGCCGCGATCGTGTTGACCCAGGGGATTCCCTCATAGGTCCTCTCGATCTGGTCGAGCCGGTTGACGCTCTGCGCCTCGTTGGTGAAGAAGAAGTGGTTGAGGTAGCGGAAGTTGGTCGCGTTGGCGTCGCCCATCGTGAATGCGGTGGCCGGGGTCCAGGGCAGCGGGATGCCGGCGAGCGAGTCGACGACGGGGCCATGGCTGGTCGCATAGAGGGTCCGCGTCTGCGGCTCCAGCCCGCTCCCGGTCCTGACCTGGACGGTGACCTGCTCCTGCTTCATGTCCCGCCACTGCCCGTCGTAGAGGTACTGGGTCGGGTCGGCCGGGTTGACGATCTCCTGGAACGGGGTGAACCGGTAGGCGGTCGACACCGTGTGGCTCCAGGCGAGGTTGTCGGTGTGCCCGATGAGGATCAGGGGGACGCCGTACAGGCTGCCCCCGGAGACGTTGACCTTGCCCGGGATCATCAGGTGCGCCTGGTAGAAGCGCTCGGGCCCGTCCCAGGGGAAGTGCGGGTTGCCGAGCAGCATCCCGTTGCCATTGGCCGTCGCCTGCGAGCCGAGCGCGATCGCGTTCGAGCCGATCGGCAGCTTCAGCCTGCCCTGGAGTCCCTGGGCGATCGTGGTGGGGTCGATCGGCAGCGAGGCTCCGCCAGGCGTCTTCTGGTCCGCGATGCCGTCGATGGCGACGGTCCCCGAAGCGAGCAGGGCGAGCTGGTAGAAGCGCCGGTAGGCGTCCATCTCGGTGATCGGCTTCACCCAGGCCGCGCCGCGGCAGCGGGGATCCGGGAGGTTCTCCACGCCGGTCTCCGCGAGGTAGCGGTTGTAGCCCGCGACGTAGCCGCGCACGCCCTGGCGGATCTGGTCGACGGGTCCGTCGGGTGGCGGCTGAGCGAGCAGCTTCTCGACCGTGTGGTCGTCGATGATCCGCTGGTAGAAGAAGTCCGAGTTGAGGTTGTTGGCGGAGAAGCCATTGCCTCGCTGCAGGTAGCTCCCGTCGGGGCCGAAGCTCCCCTGTACGCCATTGCCCGAGTACCGCGAGCGCTCGCCGCGCACCGTCACGTAGGTCTCGGCGAGCTCGCAGATGTTGTCCTGGGCGAGCGCGAACCCGTAGCCGAACCCGACGTCGGCGAAGTTGTCGCCGGTGATGTTGGGGATACCGTGGGCGTCCCGGCTGATCGTCGCCTTGAGCGGCGCGCCGGCGGCCGGCGCTGCAAGCGCGAGCAAGACGAACGTAACCGCGGCCGCGATCCTCCCGTTCCCCATCGGTGAGGACAGTACCTACCTAATAATGACTACGCGCTAGTTCTCCGAGAGGATCTTGGCCTTCTCGTGATCGAACTCGGTGTCGGTGAGGGCTCCGGACTCCCGCAGCTTCTGGAGCCGCTCGAGCTTTGCGATCTGACCGGCGGTGCCGCCTCCCGCACTCGCCGCGGTTCCGCTCGAGCCCCAGGGCATCCGGTTGCCGAGCTGCTGCGCCGATCGAACCTGGTCCAGCCCGGCGCTCATCCGCGACATCACCCCGCCGCTCATTCCGCCCATGCCCGGCGTCGCGGTGGCGGTGGCCGGGCGCTCGTCGCGCTTGCCGAAACCGCTGACGAGGCGCCAGAGCGACAGCACCAGGGCCGGCACGCCCATCAGCAGGAAGGTGCCGCCGACGATGATGCCGCCGAGCTGACCGCCGCTCGAGTCCTGGATCGCCTGGTTGGTCAGCGACGCGATCAGCGAGGTCGCCCCGGTCGCGGCGAAGAACAGTCCCCAGGCGAAGAGGCCGAAGCTGAAGTCGCTGCCGCTGTTGATCGGCCTGTCCCTGTCCCAGGGCGGATCGCCGCGGAACGCGAAGATCCCCGCCCCGATCAACCCGCCGAAGATCCCGGCCATCAGGAGCAGGATGTCCGTCCCGGTCCCGCTGGGACACTGATGGCCGGCGGCGATCTGGAAGTTGACGTTCCCGGAGGCGCACGTCCCGGTCTCGAGCAGCGAGACCAGCTTGACGTTGAACAGGACGATGCCCCCAATGAACATCGCCAGCCCCAGTGGCGCTTTGATCAGGTAACCCATTCCTTCTCCGTGGCGGAGCCTATCCGCAAGATCCACGCTGCGCCAGGCGCATCGTCTCTCGGGATGGTCCAAACTTCCTAACCCACGCTCGTGAACGCCGAACTCATCCTGCGTGCACGACAAGCCCTCGGGCGCCTGGCTGCATGGTGTGCGGCGGCCTGTGTCCCGCTGCTGGCAGCCGGCTGCGGTGGCTCCTCCTCCAGTCATGCCACGGTCACGGTCGACGCTGCCAAGCAGTACCAGGGCATCGCCGGGTTTGGTGTGTCGGAGGGGTTCGGGCAGGCGAAGACGCTGATGAACGCGCCAGCCTCGGTCCAGAACCAGGTGCTGAGGTTTCTCTACAGCCCGACGCATGGGGCGGGCCTGACGATCTTGCGCAACGAGATCAGCGCCGACAAGGGGTTCACGATCGAGCCCAAGGCGCCCAGCAGCCCGACCGCGAAGCCGTCCTATCTGACGCTCGCCGAGGTCGACCAGGATCAAGGGCAGCTGTGGTTCGCCAAGCAGATCAAGGCCGACTACGGCGCCAGCGTGTTCGCCGATGCCTGGAGCGCACCAGCGTTCATGAAGACCAACAACTCGGCAATCAACGGCGGCACGCTGTGCGGGGTCCCGGGTGCGAGCTGCAAGAGCGGTGATTGGCGCCAGGCCTACGCCAACTACCTGGTGCAGTACGCGAAGGATTACGCCGCGGCGGGCGTACCGCTCAGCTACCTGGGCCCGGAGAACGAGGGGAACCTCAACGTTCCCCAGGACAGCATGATCATGAGCCCGGCGCAGACCGCCGGCTTCATGGAGATCCTCGGCGCGACGCTCGCGCGCTCGGGCCTTTCGACGCGCGCGGAGTGCTGCGCCACCGAGGGCTGGAATTACTCGCAGCAGTACGCGGCCGCGATCGAGACCGACAAGGCAGCGGACAGGGCAACGGCGCTGTTCACCAGTCACGGCTACTTCGCAGCGCCCGACTCGCCGCTGCGCGGCTGGAGTAAGCCGGTCTGGCAGACCGAGTGGGCGCCGTTCGGCTTCAAGCCGTGGGACCCGGCCTGGGACGACGGCTCACCGTCGTCAGGATTCACCTGGGCACAGAACATCCACAAGGGCTTGACCGCGGCGAACCTGGGCGCGTTCCTCTACTTGTGGGGCGCAAGCACGAGCGGTCTGACCGGCCCCAACACGGGACTGGTTGACGTCAAGGGCAACACGGTCGCCACCTCTGGTCGACTGTGGGCGTTCGCGAGCTACGGCCGCTTCATCCGCCCGGGCGCGGTGCGCATCGGGACGACGACGAGCCCCGCGGGCCTCGAGGCGAGCGCGTTCCGCAACAGCGACGGCACGACCGCCGTCGTCGTTCTGAACAGCGCCCACAGCCGCCAGGCCGCGACCTTCTCCCTGCGCGGGCTCAATGGAGCGCGCGTCACGCCCTACTTGACCGACACATCCCACCAGCTCTCCGCGCAGACCCCGATCACGGTCAGGAACAGCGCCTTCACCGCGACCCTGCCGCCACGGTCGCTCGTCACCTACGACATCCGATCGTGAGCATCGCGCGCCCACTGTGACCAGCCCACCGCCGGCCGATGCGTACCTACTGGGCGGCTGTGTAAACCCGTTCCTTCTCCGTGGCGGAGCCCATCTCCAAGACCCACGGTGCGCCAGGCGCGGGTCCTGTCGCGGAGGCCGCAGCGGGGTGTGTACTACTTGCCGACGCCCTCGGGCACGATCATGACGCCGCGCTCATACCAATTGCCGACCGGAACCTCCGCAATCAGCACCTCCGTCTCGCTGCGAAAGCTCTCACCCTTGACGCCCACAACCGCGTCGATCAGACCCTCGGCGAGCTTCTCGCGCTCGTCGGAGGAGAACACGCCCTCGAGCAGCCGCGCTTCAATCAGTGGCATCCTCCACCTCCTTCTTGCTCTCGGTGCCCTGACTCTAGTCTGCTTGTAGCCATGCGGCAACGCCAGCGGCTGCACGGGGCCGCAGCTATTCCCGCGCAAGGGCACTGACCTGTCCGTCGATGGAGACGCCTCCTTCCGCGTGCAAGCGGAAGCCTGAGTGCCGGGAAGAGATTGGCGTAAAGCGACCGCTCCGGACGGAGAGCGGCCGTCTGAGCAAAATCGTCAGTCGAGGGCGCATCTCCGGCGGGGTGGCGCCGTAGGAGGGGCCCATGGACGCGATTTCTGAGCGTCCATGGGAGGTTCCTACGGCGACAGGACCCGCCGGCCGATGCCTACTCGATGCCTGCCTACTGGGCCGCTGTCTCGCGATGCGGCAGCTTCCAGTCGGGCCGCACGAAGTGGCAGGTGTAGCCGTTCGGGTAGTGCTGCAGGTAGTCCTGGTGCTCGGGCTCGGCCTCCCAGAACGGGCCGGCCTCGCTCACCTCGGTCACGACCTTGCCCGGCCAGATGCCGGAGGCGTCGACGTCGGCGATCGTGTCCTCCGCCACTTGGCGCTGCTCATCGGTCGTGTAGAAGATCTCCGACCGATAGCTCGAGCCGATGTCGTTCCCCTGCCGGTCCTTGGTCGACGGGTCGTGGATCTGGAAGAAGAACTCGAGGAGGTCCCGGTAGGAGATGCGGTCGGGGTCGAAGACGATCTCCACGGCCTCGGCGTGGCCGGGATGGTTCCTGTAGGTCGCATTCGCGTTCTCGCCGCCCGTGTATCCGACGCGCGTCGAGAGGACGCCGTCGCGCTTTCGAAGCAGCTCCTGCGCACCCCAGAAGCAGCCCCCCGCGAGGATCGCGGTCTCGGTGTTGTCCGTCACGGTGCCGCTCCTTCCGTCTGAGGTCGGTTCGTAAGTCACGCTCCACAGTCCATCGTAGGCCCCCCGCGTTACTCGCCGGAACGGCTCACATGCCGGGCATCGGCTGCCGCGACCAAGGGGTCAGCGCCCGCATGAGCCGCTTCCATCGGTAGCGCCGCAGCGCCTTGCCAACGAGCTCCTTGTCATGCGGATAAGTGAGCAGCTCATCGGCCTCGGAGGGCGTCAGCCAGCGCAGCTCATCGACCTCGTCATGCGCGTTGAACTCCCCCTCGATCGGCTCCATCAGCCAATAGCGGACCAGCTTGCGCCGAGACTTCCGATCCAGGTAGGAGACGTGGGGCAGCTCGGGCCCGGCCTCGCAGCGGTAACCGGTCTCCTCCTGGACCTCGCGCAGCGCCGCCTCCTGCCATGCCTCCCCCTTCTCCAGCTTTCCCTTGGGCAGCGACCAGTCCATGTACTTGGGGCGATGTACCACCGCGACCCTGGTGTGCCCCGCCTCGTCTCGGCGCACCAGGACCCCGCCGGCGGCTGAGATGTCGGGCTTGCCGCCCCCCAGGTCGTAGTCGTCGCGAGCCACGGCTGCAGACTACGGACCAGCGGACGCGGCCCTCTTTACATCGAGCGCTGATCAGCGCTCGACAAACTCGCGGAGCGCCTCCTTCCCTCCGCCGACGATCGGATCGCCGTGCGCGAAGAGGAGGCTGTCGAAGTCGCGGTCGAGGATCCGCGCGTACGCCCGGCGGAGCCCTGCCTTGACGCCTTCCGGGTCGTCGCCGAGCAGATTGTCGGGGACGAAGTTCATCTCTCCCCCGTAGCGCATGATGCCGTCCGCGATCAGCAGCGCCCCCGCGTCTTCAATCAGCAGTGCGGTCTCGTCCGGGCAGATCGCGCCCACCTCGAGGGCCTCGATTCCGGGGGCCACCTCGGCGCCGAAGTCGAAGCCCTTGACGTCGGCCCGGTCCTCGAACTCGTGCAGCCCCGGACGGGAGCACTCGATCGCACATCCCAGCTCCGCGGCAAAGCGCTCGGCGTGGCGCAGGTGGTGGCGATTGCTGAGCAGGATCAGGTTCGGTGGCTGCTCCCGGAACGCGTCCATCCCCTCATCCGCCGGCAGCAGCGGATCGATCAGCGCGCCCGAGGCCGGGACCCAGTGGGAGCTGACCTCGATGTGGATCCCCGGGTGCTCCGCCGTCCAGTGCCAGACGCCGGGCAGGATCTCCTTCATCAAATCCACTCCAGGACGACGCCGAAGACGAGCACGGAGAGGATCACGATCGCGGCCATCGCACCGACGATCCGCAGCCGCGAGCGATCGTCCGGCCTGTCGTAGACGTACCCCGCGATCAGGAAGAACCAGAGGTAGCCGAAGACGATGATCAGCGGAACGCCGGGGAAGTTCCACCACCAGTACTCCCAATGGAAGTAGCCCGTTCCGTGCAGGAGCACCTCGACGAACGTGGCGAAGATCGAGAACCCGAGCCCGATCGTCAGGCGGTTGGGCATCCCGAGGAGCTTGGCCTTCGGGTCCTCGGGCAGCGACTTGGCGTAGATCACCCCGGAGATCGCGAACATCAGCGAGATCTCGATCGTCAGGCCGATCAGGATCAGATAGGCCGTGTCGCCGGTGACGGTCCAGAGCGCGGCCCGATGAGAGAAATGGAGGATCAGCGAGTTGACGATCTCGTTGATCCAATCCGCAAACCAGAACGCCAGGCCCGCGAGGATCACGTCCCACCGCCGGCGCTCGACCTCGACGGCGTAGACGTAGATGACCAGCGTCAGCAGGGTCACCACGTACCACTTGAACTGATGCTCGTCGCGGAGCAGGTGCTGGGCCTGCACCGTGAAGTCGGTAACGGCCGTCAGGGACACGCGGGCGACTCTAACCCCGGTCCACATACGATCGCGGGGTGCGGACGCTCGGGATCGACCTCGCGGCGCAGCCGGCCAACACCAGCGCGTGCGCCGTCGACTGGGGACCGAGCCGGCCGGCGGTCTCCGAGCTTCGCTCGGGCCTCGACGACGACGCCCTGCTGGATGCGATCTCCGGCGCCGACAAGGTCGCCATCGATGCGCCGTTCGGCTGGCCCGACGAGTTCGTCGATGCGATGGTCGCCCACCGCGACGGGTCGGGCTGGCCGGGCAGCGGCGAGGACCAGGACATCTATCGCTTTCACCTCAGCTTCCGGGCGACCGACCGGCGGCTGGTGGAGCAGGGCTCGCGGCGCCCGCTGAGCGTGTCGACCGACCTGATCGGCGTCGTCGCGATGCGCTGCGCCTATCTGCTCGATCGGCTGGCCGCTCGCGGCGAGCCGGTGGACCGCGCCGGATCGGGCAAGGTGATCGAGGCCTACCCCGCGCCCGCGCTCACCGGCTGGGGTCTCTCGGCGGTCGGCTACAAGAGCAAGGTGGGGGTGGCCCGGCTCCCCGAGCTCCTCTCCACCTTGGAGGAGGGGGTGGGCGGCATCGAGATGACCGCGCAGCAGCGCGAATCCGCCGAGGCCGACCACAACTGCTTCGACGCGCTGGTTGCCTCATTGGTCGCGCGCGCCGCGGCGCTCGGGCTCACCCAGGGGCCGGAATCCGACGAGGAGCGCGACCGCGCCGGTCGCGAAGGATGGATCCACGTGCCGACCAATCCCCTGCCCCACCTGCTCGGCTCGTGACCCCGCCCCGAAGGCATTCCCTCTCGGTCGGGGCCGTCGCCCGCGACGTCGCATCCGCCTATCGCGCCCACTGGCTCTTCCTGATCGTGGCGGCGATCGTCGTGCTGCTGCCTCAGGCCCTCGCCGACTCGCTGCTCGATCACCTCAACGTCGAGGGAATCCACAGCGCTCGGGACGTGGCGGTTGTGGTGGCCGCCCCCCTCACGGTCATCGTCAACCTCTTCGGGCAGGCCTTCTACGCAGGGCTGGCCGCGGCCGCCCTGATCGAATGGCGAGCCCACAGGCCGCTGCCCGGGATCCGTGCCCTCCTGCGTTCCGTGCCACTGGGCAGGCTCGTTCTGCTGGACATCGTGCTCACCCTCGGCATCGCGTTCGGCCTCCTGCTGCTGGTAATCCCCGGCCTGATCTTCATGGCCTACTTCAGCATCTCGCCCGCCCTGGTCAAGTTCGAGCACCGCGGCGTCTGGAGCTCCATGCGGCGCAGCCGCGAGCTGGTTCGCGGCAACTTCTGGCGGGTGATGGCGATCGTCGTGGGCACGATCGTCTTCACGGAGATCGCGGTCTCGCTGATCAGTGCGCCCTTCCACGGGCTGGCGATCGTCACCTTCGTGGACCTGGCGGCCGATGGTCTCTTCCAGCCGATCGAGGGGCTCGTGATCGTCGTCGTCGCCCTTGCCCTGCTCGAGCTCCGCGGCGAGGCACCCGAGCCGGGCGAATTGGCGCGCGCCGTCGGCGACGTCCGCGAATAGGCCTCCGGAAAGCAAACGGGCCGCCCCCCTAGGGCGGCCCGTGAGTCAATCAGCGGCGGGCGGATCGTGGTTTCCTGCTCCCCTTGGCGACTGCCAGTCTCCCCGCCGGGGGAGCGATCGTCATCGGGAAGAACTCCGAGTTCGTCTCCGTAGTTCTCCTCATCAGAGAGATGGGGATGACATCAGCGCCCCGGCGCGAGATGATCAGCGGGTGAGCCCGCAGACCAGAGAGCGGTTGAGCGTCGATGACGCCCAGATCCTGCGGCTCGAGTCGCCCGTCATCAAGGGCCATACCGGGAAGGTCCTGATCCTCGCGCCGGATTCGAGCGGGAATCATCTCTCGGTCCCGCGGCTGCGGGAACGGGTGTCCGAGCGGATGGTCGCCTTCCCGCGCCTCAGCCAGCGGGTCGTCGAACCCCGCCTCGGGCTAGGGCGTCCCGCGTGGGTCGAGGCCGATGACGTCGATCTCGACTGGCACGTCGCCGAACCCGGCCACGCCGACCCGCTGTCCGACGAGGAGCTGCGAGCCGCCGTCGGCGAACTGCTGTCCGAGCGACTCGACCACACTCGGCCACTGTGGCGGCTCGATGTTCTCCCCATGACCGGCGGTCGTGCGGCGATCGTCGGGCGCATCCACCATGCGATGGCCGACGGGGTCAGCGCGATCAAGCTCGCCGCGGGACTGCTCTGGGACATCCACGCCGAGACGCCCCACCCGCATGCGCCCAAGCCGGCGCCAGAACCTGGGAAGGCCGAGCCCCCGGCCGCCAAGCCCGCCGGCGCCGGCGCCACGGAAGAGCGCATCATGGTCCGGCTGCCGTCCGCCCTCTGGCGCGAGCTGCGGCCGGGGCGTGACAGCACGCTCGACCAGCACATCGGCCCGGCGCGAGAGGTGGCCTGGTGCAGCTTCCCCCTCGAACGGCTGAAGCGGATCGGCCACAGCGCCCCCGAGGGCGCCACGGTGAACGACGTCGTGCTCGCCGTCGTCGCCGGAGCGCTTCGCCGCTGGCTGCCGCAGGCCGGCGGGATCGCCAAGGATCTTCGGGTGCAGTGCCCCGTCTGTCTGCATGCCCGCGAGGAGGAGAAGGGAGAGCTCGGCAACCGGGACTCGTTCATGAACGTGGACCTGCCGATCGCCGAGCCGGATGCGCAGGAACGGCTGCGCTTGATCAACGCGGAGACCAGCGAGAGGAAGCTCGACCACGATGCGGATGCGCTCTACGCCTTCTTCCACGCGGTCAGCCGGTTCAGGCCTCTATATAAGGGGGTTACCCGGCTGACCTCCGGACCGCGCGAGTTTGCCCTCTCGGTCTCGAATGTGCCCGGGCCCAGGGAGCGCGCGGTGATCCTCGGACACGCCGTTGAGCAGTTCTGCTCCTTCGCCGAGCCCGCCGATCGGCACGCCCTGCGGATCTCCGTCGTCTCCCTCGAGGGCGAGCTCGCCTTCGGCCTCTGCTCCGATCCCGACGCGATCTCGAAGCTCGACGGCCTGCGCGGCGCCCTCGCGGGATCGATCGCCGAGCTCGAGGGCGCCGTCTGATGCCGCGCAAGCTCGCCGAGTACGAGCGCAAGCGAGACTTCTCGAAGACCAAGGAGCCGAGCGGCAAGGGCAAGGGGAAGCGAAAGGGCAAGGCGCGCCGAAAGCATCCGCGCTTCGCGTTCCAGAAGCACTCGGCCACCTCGGAGCACTACGACCTGCGGCTCGAGGTCGACGGGGTGCTGGCCTCCTGGGCGGTCCCCAAGGGCCCCTCGCTCGATCCCCGGGACAAGCGACTCGCGATGCGCACCGAGGACCACCCGCTCGAATACCTGGAATGGGAGGGCGTGATCGAGGAGGGCTCCTACGGCGCGGGCCCGATGATCGTCTGGGACCGCGGCGTGTTCCAGAACATCTCGGAGACTCGTCGGGGCGAGCCGATGGAGCTGGACGAGGCCATTGCGAAGGGCGACGTGAAGGTCTTCATGCTCGGCGAGAAGATCAAGGGCGCCTACGCGCTCGTTCGCACGAGCCCATCACCAGAACGGGTCGCGCCTGGCGGCGCGCCCTCGCATCAACGCGAGCAGTGGCTGCTGATCAAGAAGCGGGACGAGGGCTCGGATGCTCGGCGCAAGCCCACCTCATCGCAGCCGGAGTCGGTGCTGAGCGGTCGCACGATCGAGCGGGTGCTCGAGGAGGAGGCCGAGCCCGGTCAGTTCCTCAAGCACCGGGCGCGCCGGCGCTCGGACCGGCGCTAGGCTGCGCCCATGGCCACTGCGGCCGAGGCACGGACGCTTCAGAACTACGCCGGCGGCGCCTGGTTCGACTCCGGGGCGACCGAGGCCCTGGACGATCGCGACCCGGCGACCGGGGAGCTCACAGCCAGGGTTCCGCTGTCGGTAGCCGCCGACGTCGATCGCGCGGTCAAGGCCGCCCGCCAGGCTCAGCCCGCCTGGCGCGAGGTACCGCCGCAGGAGCGGGCCCGCTCCGTGCTGGCCTTGCGCGATGCGCTCCTGGAGCACCGCCAGGAGATCGCTGCTCTCGTCACGGCGGACATGGGCAAGACCCTCGCCGACGCCGACGGTGAGGTCGGCCGTGGCATCGAGTCGGTCGAGTCCGCCGCCGCGATCCCCCACCTGCTCAAGGGCGAGACCCTCGAGGGGGTGGCCTCCGGCGTCGACGTCGAGCTCGTCCGCCAGCCCGTCGGCGTCGTCGCCGCGATCACCCCCTTCAACTTCCCGGCGATGATCCCCCTCTGGTTCCTGCCCTACGCCGTCGCCTGCGGCAACGCCTTCGTACTGAAGCCGTCCGAGCGCGACCCGCGCCCCTCGCAGCGGATCTGCGAGCTGATCGACGAGGCGGAGATCTTCCCCCCGGGGGTCATCAACCTGGTGCATGGCGGGCGCGAGGCGGTCGAGTCGCTGCTCGGTCACGACGAGGTGGACGCGGTCTCCTTCGTCGGCCAGGCGACCACTGCCCGGCTGATCGCGACCCGCTCCGCGGAGAGCGGCAAGCGCGTCCAGGCGCTCGGTGGCGCCAAGAACTCGATGATCGTCGCCGACGACGCCGACCTCTCGACCTCGGTGCCGGCAATCATGGCCTCCGCCTTCGGCGCCGCCGGCCAGCGCTGCCTCGCCGGCTCCGTCTGCGTGATCGCCGGCGACGATGACCGGCAGGCCGAGGTGCGCGAGGCGCTGAGGAGCGCCGCCGAGGGCCTGACGACCGGCCTGGGCGCCGATCCGGGCACGGACGTCTGCCCGATGGTCTCGCCCGAGGCCCGCGAGCGCGCGGAGACGGCTGTTTCGACCGCGGAGGACCAGGGCGCGACCGTCCTGCTCGACGGCCGCGTCGGCGGCGGCGAGGCGGGCGCGATACTCGGGCCCACCCTGGTGGAGGTCACGGATCATGAGTCCGAGCTCGCCCGCGAGGAGATCTTCGGCCCGGTCCTGGCTCTGGTCGGCGCGCCCGACCTCGACGCCGCGATCGAGTTCGCCAACGGCTCGCGCTACGGCAATGCCGGCTCGATCTTCACCACGTCGGGCGCCGCGGCGCGCGCGTATCGCTGGGGCATCGAGGCGGGCATGCTCGGCGTCAACATCGGGGTGCCCGCTCCGGTCGCCTGGTTCCCCTTCTCGGGCTGGAAGGACTCGATCGACGGCGACCTGCACGCCAATGGCGGAGACGCGGTCAACTTCTACACGCGCAAGAAGGTCGTTACGAGTAGGTGGTAGCCGGCTTCGCCATCAGATCGCGGCCACGAGCGGCCGCCCCACATAAGTCGCTACGGCCTTCGGCCTTCGCTCCGAAGTAGGGCGGCCTGGTGGCCGCTACCAGGAGTCGATGGTGCGGCCACTCGGCTCCGGGTCACCGGCCGCGGCGAGGGTTCGGGCGATCGCCGCCCGGGTGTCGGCCGGATCGATGACGTCGTCGATCTCGAAGATCTGAGCGGCGTTGAGGGCCTCGGCGTGCTCGTGCATCTGCGCGGTGAGCTCGCGGACGCGCTGCTCCCGCTCGCCCTCGTCCTCGATCGCCTCGAGGTCCTTGCGCATGGCGAGGCGCACGGCGCCCTCGAGCCCCATCGGGCCGAGCGTCGCGTCCGGCCAGGCCGCGGTGAGCAGCGGCTCGTGCAGGCTGCCGAACGCCATCGCCTGCGCGCCAAGGCCGTAGCCGCGGCGCAGGACGATGGCGACGGTCGGGACGGTCAGCGCGGCCCCGGCGATCAGCATCCGGCAGCAATGTCTGACGAGGGCATCGCGCTCGGCTTCGGGCCCGACCATGTAGCCGGGGGTGTCGATCAAGGAGACGATCGGGAGGCCGAAGGCGTCGCAGAGCTGCATGAAGTGAGCGGCCTTGTCGGCGGCCTCGCCGGTGACCACGCCGGCCTGGAACCTGGAGTTGTTGGCGACGATCCCCACCGGCCGTCCCTCGATCCGGGCCAGCGCGGTGCTCAGCTCGGGCGCGAAGCGCTCGCGCAGCGCCATGACGGAGCCCTCGTCGCACAAGGTCTGGACGATCGGCACGACGTCGTAGGCGCGCCGGGAGCTCTCGGGCACCGCGTCGCGCAGCGCCGCCTGGTCCGGGGCCGACCACTCCTCCACGCGGCCGCGGAAGTAGCCGAGCAGTCGCTTCGACGCCTCGACCGCCGCCTCCTCGTCCTCCACCACGAGGTCGAGGACGCCGTTGGGCGCCTGCATCTCGACCGGGCCGACATCCTCGGCACGGACGTCGCCGAGGCCGCCGCCCGCGATCATCGCCGGGCCCGCCATCCCAAGCGAGGAGCTCTCGGTGGCGACGATCACATCGGAGCACCCCGCGATCACCGCGTTGCCGGCGAAGCAGTTGCCGGCGACGATCGCGATCCGCGGAACGCGGCCTGACAGCTTGGCCCAGAGCGCGAAGGCCCTGACCTGCAGCGCGCTGACGACCGGGTGGTCCGTGTCGCCGGGGCGGCCACCCCCACCCTCCGCAAAGAAGACCACTGGCAGCTCCATGCGTTCGATCAGCTCGAACATCCGGTCCTTCTTGAAATGGCCGACCGTGCCCTGGGTCCCGGCCAGCACGGTGTAGTCGTAGGCGAGCACCGCGGTTGGCTGCCCATCGACCGTGGCGGTTCCCGCGACCAGGCCGTCGGCCGGTGTGTTGGCGATCAGGTCCTCCCGGCTGCGGCGCGTCCGCTGCTGGGCGACGGCGTAGCGCCCGTACTCGACCCACGATCCCTCGTCGATCAGGTCGGCGACGTTCTCGCGAGCCGTCCGCCCTCCCCGCTCGTGCCGCGTGGCGACGGCGTCGGTGCGTGCCGCGTCCTCCGTCAGCTCTCGCCTGCGCTGCAGCTCGGCAAGGTCGTCCCTGTCCGTGTCCTTTTCCGGCGACATAGCCGCTGGAGTATTCACGGCTTCGCCATGAAGCCGCGGCCACGAGCGGCCGCCCCACGCTCGACTACACGGGTCGCGCTTTCGCGCGCCCTCGCATTTAGGGGCTTCGCCCTTCGCTCCGAAGTGGAGCGGCCTGGTGGCCGCTACGCCTGCCCGATCAGCACGCCGGTGATGGCCACGATCACGCCGCCGAGCGTCACCTGGATCAGCGAGCTCCTCAGCGAGACGTCCAGGAACCGCTTGCGGATCCAGGCGATGCCGATCAGCTCGCAACCAACCGTGAAGGACGCGACCAGCAGCGCGGTATGGAGGTCGCTGATCAGGAACGGCAGGGCGTGGAAGCTGCCGCCGAAGAAGGTTGCGCCGCCGGTGATCAGGCCGCGCGACATCGGTGTGCCCCGGCCCGTGACCGTGCCGTCGTCCGAGAGCGCCTCCGACAGCCCCATGCTGATGCCGGCGCCGAGGGCCGCAGCAAGACCGACGAACAGGGCCGCGTGCGAGCCGGCGAGAAACGCCGTCGCGAAGATCGGCGCCAGGGTCGAGACGGTGCCGTCGATCAGGCCGATCAGGGCGGGCTGAACCCGCTGGAGCATGAACCGCTCCTCGTCCGCCGGCGCCATCCTTCCCGCAAGCCGTGCCACCAGTTCGCTCATGCCGTAGATAATACAAGAGAATTAAGATAAGGATTCCCTAACATGTACCATCTGATTAGGTGACCCGTAGATGACGACTGACGTCCACACCCCACCTCGAGACGACGCCGAGCTGGCCGATCTCCTACGCGAGCGCGGCCTGCGCGCCACCTCCCAGCGAGTGGTCATGCACCGGCTGCTGCGGGACAGCGCACGGCACGTCAGCGCCGAGGAGCTGCTGAGCGAGGCCGGCGAGAAGCTGCCCGGGATCTCCCTCCCCACGGTCTACGCGACGCTCGAGCTATTCGAGCAGCTCGGCATCGTCCGCCGCGTCAACGGCGGCGGGGGCACGCTGCTCTGGGACACACGGGCGGACACGCACCATCACATGATCTGCCGCAACTGCGGCCGCATCGAGGACATGGAGACCTCGCTCGACCTGGAGCGGGCCCGCCGCTCGGCCGCCCGCTCCGGCTTTCGGCCCGACCGGGCCGAGGTCGTGGTCAGCGGCCTCTGCGCGAGCTGCGCCTCCGGCTAGCTACCTGGGCTCCGGGAAGTTCGCTTCGATCAGCCCGAAGTTCGCGCCCTGCGGATCGAAGAGCACGGCCAGCCGGCCCATCGGGATGTCCTGCGGGCCGAAGAGCGCCCTGCCCCCCGCCGTCTTCGTCTTCTCGATCGCAGCCTCGATGTCGTTAACGACGAAGTAGACCTGCCAGTAGGCCGGCGTTTCGGGAGGCATCTCGTCGCCCACCGCCATCAACCCGCCAAGGCCCTCGGGCCAGCGCTGGCCCTCGACCTGCCACATGAAGATGTAGTCGGGAGCTCCTTCGCTGTGTGTCGCGGACCAGCCGAAGACCTTCCCGTAGAAGTCCCCTGCGGCGTCGACGTCACGGGTCAGCAGGTTGTTCCAGTTCCAGGCGCCCGGCTCATTGACGAGCTGAGCACCGGGATGGTTCTTCTGCTGGTTGATGCAGATGAACGCGCCCGTCGGGTCCTGGAGCACGGCCATCCGGCCTGAATCGCCCGGGAGGTCGACCGGCCCGAAATGGACCTGGCCACCGGCCTCCTTCACCTTCTCCGCCGTCGCGTCGGCGTCCTCGACCTTGATGTAGCTGGACCAGGCTGAGGGCTGCTCCTCGCGCTGGGTTGGCCCGAAGCCGGCGACCATCTTGCCGCCCTTGGTGAAGAACCCGTAGCCGCCGGTCTCCTCCGGATCGCCAGGCGCGGACTGTGCCTGCACTCCGAGCAGGTCTTCGTAGAAGGACTGCGCCGCTTCCACATCCGTCGTGGACAGGTCGACCCAGCAGAACTCCCCCGGTGCGTACTCGCTGCGCTCGCTCATTCGCCTCTCCTTCTATCGCTTTCTGCGAGCTCCCGCGAGAACGACGCGTGAAACCAGATCGGGGTCGTCCCAGGTGGGGACGTGTCCGCAGCCCGGAAGCTCGACCTGCTGCACCCGCTTGGGCAGAATCCCGTCGCGGAGGGGTCGGGTCCGAACCAGGGTGTCGTGCTCGGCCCAGGCCAGCGTAATCGGCGTCTTGATCCCCTTCAGGTCCTCGACGCGGCCCGCGCGCATCAGGGCGCTGGCCTCGTCGTAGGCCGGGGCGGTGACGTAGGCCCTGGCGATCGCCGCCGCCTCTCCGGGACTGAGGCGCTCGGGCCGGTAGATGAAACGGCCGAGAGCCTGGCGCCGGCCACGGGCGGTCGACATGATCGGCCGCAGCAGCGCACCGACAGCCCGCCCGCTGCGTCTCGCGCGGGCGACGGTCTGGTCGGATGCCTCGGGCGATCGCTTCCAGAAGCCGGCGGGGCAGAGCGCGACCACGGCGCTCACGCCGCCCTGACGGGCGCACTCGATCGCCGTCCAGCCCCCGAGGGAGATCCCGGCGACGGCCGGTTTCCCGTCGATTCCGAGGGAGTCATAGAAGTCGAGCACGGCGGTTGCAAGGTTGGCCGCCCGCGGCTCGACACCCTCGGGCAGCTGCGTGGACTTGCCGAACCCGGGCATGTCCACGGCGATCACCTCGCGCTCAGCTGCTAGCCGGTCCATCACCGGCGACCACTGGATCAGCGATCCGCCCAGGGAATGGAGCAGGAGCAACGGCTCCCCCTCCCCGCGCCGTACGAAGTTCAGCCGCCCGGCCACCTTCGAGGACCGATCGGGCGAGGTCACAACTCCAGGTCGTACTCGACGTACGTGTCGGAGTCGGCCCCGGTGCGGTTGTAGACCTTCTGGGCCCGGTGGTTGTCGGGCGCGGTCAGCCACTCCAGCGCCGGCATTCCCAGCTCGCGGCAGCGATCGGCGCAGACCTGGATCAGGGCGTCCGCCGTCCCCCGCCCGCGGGCATCCGGATCCACGAAGAGGTCCTCCAGATAGCCGATCCGAGCGCCCTTGAGCATCGACCACTTCCAGTCGAGCGTGGCGAAGCCAATCGCCCGGCCATCCTCGCGGGCGATGAACACAGCTCCCTGCGCCGGGTCGGTGGTCAGCTTCCGCGCCATCATCAAGATGCCCTCGTCGGTCGGCGTGGACTCGTAGAAGTCGCAATAGGCCCGCATCAGCGGCAGCAGCTCCTCGAGCTCCTCCTCGCGCGCGGGCCGGATCTCGACTCCGTCGGCGAGCTCCCGTGGCGCATCGGTAACCGGTTCCTTTGCCATCCGGGCCGATACTAGGCTCTGGCCATGGTCGTTCGGAGGCTGGGCGTGCTTGTCCTGGCGTCAACTCTGTGTTGCGCCGGCTGTGGGAGTGGCGGGAACGATGGGGGAACGACCACCGCGGTTGTCTCGACGCCAGAAATAGCGGGTGACTGGGCCGGGACCCTGACGCAGAAGGGCCTTGCGCCGTTCCGTATTGCGGTCCGGATCTCGCCCGACGGGACCGGACGCGTCGCGTACACCGGCATCGAGTGCGGCGGCAGGTGGACACTGAAGTCCGCCCTGGCCTCAAGTCCACCTGCCGGGTACAACTTCCGGGAGCGGATCACCCAAGGAACAGGCGGCAACTGCAAAGGCAGAGGAGTTGTGTCCATCGGCCCGGACTCGCCCCGGGCCCCAAAGAAGTTGGGTTACGGGTTCACCGGCGGCGGCGTCTCCAGCGAGGGCACGCTGCACAAGACCGACGCGGCAGGGCTGAAGCCGGTCTTCGACGAGGCGGGAGTGACACCACCCTGAGCGCGATTGGTGAGTTACCGCCCTACGGGGGGCGGAAAACTCACCAACGGGCTCCTTTCCCCAGCCGGTGTGCGGGATTCGTGCGTAGGAAGGGGCGCGCCGGGCGCGAATAGAGAGGGTCGGCATGCCAAAAGTCGACTCACCCGCCCGCGCGATCGCCCGCAACGTGCTCGTTGTGGCTGGCGTCGTGCTCATCCTCTACGTGCTCTGGCTGCTGCGACGGCCGATCAGCTGGCTGATCATTGCCGCCTTCCTGGCCATCGCGCTTGCCGGGCCCGTCAACTTCTTCCAGCGGTATATGAAGCGGGGACTGGCGATCGCGCTCGTCTACCTGGGGCTACTGGCGATCCCGATCGGGCTCGGGGCCGTGCTGGTCCCGCCGATCGTCAACCAGGTCTCGGACGTCGCCACCAACGCCCCCAGCTACGTCCACGACATCGAGGATTACGTCCACAAGAACAAGACGCTCAACGACCTCAATGACAAGTACGACATCACCCAGAAGCTCACCGACGAGGCGAACAAGCTGCCCAGCAAGGCGGGCGACGCCGCCGGCGTGCTTCGCGATATCGGCTTCGGGCTGGTCAGCTCGGTCTTCGCCGGGGTGACGATCCTGATCCTGAGCATCTTCATGGTCTCCGCCGGGCCGAGATGGATCGAGAGCTTCATCCGGATGCAGAGACCGGAGCACGCCGAGCGCATCGAGCGAACCCTGCGGCGAATCGCCAATGCGGTCGGCAACTATGTGGGTGGCGCGCTCCTGCAGGCGACCATCGCCGGCCTCGCCTCGTTCGTCATGCTCACCATCCTCGGGGTCCCGTTCGCGGGGCCGCTGTCGGTCCTGATCTTCGTCGCCGACCTGATCCCGGTGGTGGGCGCCACGATCGGAGCGTTCCTGGTCGCGATCGTCACGGCGTTCGTCAACTTCCCGATCGCCCTGATCATCTGGGTGATCTTCGCGATCGTCTACCAGCAGGTCGAGAACTACCTGATCCAGCCGCAGATCCAGAAGCGGGCGACCAAGATCGAGGCCTTCATCGTGCTGGTTGCCGTGCTCTTCGGGAGCACCCTGTTCGGCATCCTCGGCGCGATCCTGGCCATCCCGGCCGCGGCGTCGATCCAGATCGCCGTGCATGAGTACCGCGAGTACCGCCGCGAGATCGAGGCGGCGGAGGAGGAGGCGGGCGGTCCGACCCCCGCCCCGGAGGCGACCTAGCGGACCAGCTCGGGGCGCTTCTCGATCGCCCGCTCGTAGCTGCCGCGCATCAACTCGACCACCCGGTCGGCGTCATCGTCAGAGCGAAGCTCGACCGTCACCCAGCCTGAGCCCTCGGGCGTGTACCGGTGCTCCCGGGCCTGTCCCGCCGCGATCAGATCGCGGGCGGCCTCCGGCCGGAGCGGTAGATCGGCGATCTCGTCGCCGTGGAGATGACCCAGTTCGCGCCTGCCGACCGTAAAGCGCAGGCTCCCGAACCGGCCCGGGCCGGAGTCGACGCCGGGCCAGCTCTCGACCTCCGCGGCAATTCGAGCCTGAGCGCTCACGGGGCGACCGCCGGTGCCTTGACCTCGAGCGCGTCCTCCACTTCGGCCACGGAGAGGCTGTCGACCGCCCGCTGGAGGATGTCGCGAAGGGCCCGCTGGTCCTTCTCGGAAAGAGCTGCGATCGGCGCCGGGGGCTCGGCCATCCGCTTGGTGATCTCGACTCGAACCCGCTCGCCCTTCTTGGTGAGGACGATCAGCTTCACCCGCCGGTCCCCCTCCGCGGCTTCCCGCCGGACCAGGCCATGCTCCTCGAGACGATCGACGATGCCGGTGACGTTCGAGTTGTCGCAGAAGAGGGCGTCGGCCAGCTCGCTCATCTTGCGCGGACCGCCTCCGAGAATCCGCACGGCGATCATCTGCTGCGGGGCGAGCTTGAACTGCTGTGCGAGACCGAACAGTCGCTGCTTGTTCGTGACCATCAGCCAGTGCATCAGGCTCCAGGCCACTGCCCCCGGATCGTTGGTCCCAACCTCCTCAGCGAGCCAGGATCCCGGCCCGGGCGACTTCGTCTCAGCGCTTCTCCCCTTCATTTGTTGCATCTTACTCGATTACTCATGCAGATGGACATTTACATAGTTCAACTATCTATGTATACTGCCGTCCTTCGGAAAAGGCGATCCACCCGGAGGGGGAACCCGGATGCAGACCAGCAGCAACGGAGTCCAGACGGACTCGAATGGAATCGAGGTCAACGGACTCGTCCGAGAGTTCAAGGGCGGCGTCCGCGCGGTCGACGGAATCGACCTCGAGGTGCGCCCCGGAGAGATCTACGGCTTCCTCGGGCCCAACGGCGCCGGCAAGTCGACCACGGTCCACATGCTGACGACCCTCCTCCCCCCGACGGCGGGCACCGCCCGCGTCGCGGGATTCGACGTCGTCAAGGAGGGCGCATCCGTCCGCGATGCCGTCGGCGCCGCGCTGCAGGAGGCGGCGCTGGACCCAAACCTGAGCGCGCGGGACCACATGCGGCTCCAGGGCGCGCTGCACGGGATGTCCAAGGCCGACCGCACCAGGCGCGGCGATGAGCTGATCGAGCGGGTCGGCCTCTCGAACGCAGCCGATCGAAGGGTCGGCGGATACTCCGGCGGCATGAAGCGCCGGCTCGATCTGGCCCTGGCGCTTCTCCACGGGCCACGGGTCCTCTTCCTCGACGAGCCGACCACCGGGCTCGACATCCAGAGCCGCACCGCCCTCTGGGACGAGGTCGCGCACCTGTCCCGCGACGAGGGAATGACCCTCTTCCTCACCACCCAGTATCTCGAGGAGGCCGACCAGCTCGCCGACCACCTGGGGATCATCGACCAGGGAAAGATCGTGGCCGAGGGCACGCCCCAGGCGCTGAAGGCCGAGGTTGGTCGGCCCACAGTCGCCGCAATCCCCTACGAGGCTTCAGACCGGGAACGGCTCGCCGACGTGCTCGCCCGGTTCGGAGAGCTTGTCCCGGGCACCCCTAGCGGCGCCGCGGCCAGGCTGAACGAGGGCCAGCAGGAGCTCGCGGAAATCGTCCGTGCCCTCGACTCGGAGGGGATCCGGATCGCGAACATCGAGCTGCACGCCGCGAGCCTCAACGACGTCTTCCTGGCGAAGACCGGGCGCTCTCTCGAGGGCGCCGGCGCCGCCGGGCAGTCCGAGCCGGACACCGGCCAGCATGACGTCGCGCTCGAGGGGTCGCCGGCTTGATGGAAGCCGCCGCCGTACACGCACCGATCGCGGTCGCCCACAGGCGGCCGTCGATCTGGACGCAGGCGCCGGAGCTCGCCCGCCGCTCGATCATGCGGACGGTGCGCCAGCCGGCCGCGATCGTGCCCGCCACCCTCTTCCCGCTGATCCTGCTGGCGATCAACTCGGTCGGGCTGAAATCCGCGACCTCCCTGCCCGGCTTCCCGACCACGTCCTATCTGACCTTCGCCCTCTCCTTCGCCTTCATCCAGGCCGGCGTCTTCGCCGTGATCGGGACCGGCCAGAACCTCGCGGAGGACAACCAGGGCGGGTTCTTCAACCGGTTGCAGCTGACGCCGATTCATCCGGCCGCGCTGGTGGCGGGACAGCTCGCCGGAACGCTGGCGCTGGGCCTTTTCCAGGCGGCGACCTACATCTCCGTCGGCCTGCTCGCCGGCGCGCACATCGAGGCCGGATTCGGGGGCGCCCTGGTGCTGATCGCCCTGGCCATCGCGATATCGCTCGCCTTCGGGTCGGTGGGGCTTGCCGTCGGCATGCGGAGCAACACCCCGGAGTCCGTGCAGAGCCTCTTCCCCCTGATCTTCGTCTTCCTCTTCATGAGCTCGATGAGCCTGCCGCGCAACCTGATCCAGACCGACTGGTTCCGGGAGGTCGCCACCTACAACCCGGTCAGCTACATGATCGAGGGGCTCCGCAGCCTGCTGATCACCGGCTGGGACGGCGAGGCGCTGGCGCTCGGCTTCGGCTGCGCGCTCGGGATCATGGTCCTCGGCCTCTTCTTCGCCTCGAGAGGCCTCAAGGAGAGGATGGCGCGAACATGAGCCGCTATCTCTCCGTCGCCCGAGGTCTCTCCTGGCGGCTGCTGCACAGCCTGGTGACCAACCCGCTGCTATTCCTGCCGCCGATGCTGATGCCGATCTTCTTCTTCACGGCTTTCGCCGGCGGCCTCTCAGCGATCAGCAACGCGCCCGGATTCGACTACGGGCCCGGCTACACCTCGTTCATCTTCGCCTTCGTGCTCTGCCAGAGCGCGGCATTCGGCGGTGTCTTCAGCGGATTCTCGATCGCGGCCGACTTCCAGTTCGGCTTCGGCCGGCGATTGATGCTGGCAACGCCCCACCGCAGCGCCCTGATCCTCGGCTATGGGGTCGTCGCGCTCCTCCGGGCGGCGGTCACGCTCACCGTGGTGACTCTCGTTGGGCTCATCGTCGGGATGAACATCAACGGCGGCGGGCTCGACCTGTTCGGCATGTACGGGCTCGCGGCGATCATCAACGTCACGGCTCTGCTGTTCGCCGCGGGCGTCGCGCTTCGGTTCCGCAGCCTGCAGGCGACCCCTCTGATGCAGGTGCCCGTCTTCCTGCTCCTCTTCCTGGCTCCCGTCTACGTCCCGCGTGAGCTCCTGGGCGGGTGGGTCCACGCGGTGGCCCCGTTCAACCCGGTCACGCACGTGATGGAGACAGCGCGCGACCTGATCGCGGGACAGGGCGCCGACTACCTGGCGACGCTGGGGATCGTGCTGGCGCTGCTGACGGCGGTCTCCATCTTCGCGATGCGCGGCCTGCGCCAGGCCGAAGCAGCTGGCTAGCGGCCACCAGACCGCTCCACTTTGGAGCGAAGGGCGAAGCCCGTAGCGACTTATGTGGGGCGGTCGCTTGTGGCCGCGGTCTTGTGGCGAAGCCGGGAATCGATCCGCTGGTCGGCCCGCCGCTTCGCGCCTTCGGTGACGAACCGGCCGAAGAAGCTCCGGCGGCTGGACACGCCGCGATAGCCGCGCTCGGTCGCCCGTGGGAATCGGGCGGCGACTGCTGAGAGGGGCGAGCCGCCCGGCAGCAATCGCAAAAGCGGCGCAAAGCCGGCACCGGCGGAATGCACCTCCCCCGTGGACTCGACCAGGTGCCATGAGGACATTCGCTCTCCGGCGGGTGTCCCGGCGAGCAGGCGGTCGGCCTCCTCGGTGCCGAGGGCGACCGGCCTCACGGCACGACGCCGGTCCCAGGCCAGGACCTTGCCGAGGCACCAGCGGCAGAAGCCGCAATCGGAGTCGTAGATCAGCGTCACCCCGGGCATTGTTGAACTAGTGTCCGCCATCGTGGCGGCCGCAACGATGTGGGAGGAGATCGTGGATGCGCTCAACGCCGCCAACGGCGGCGCAAGCCCCGGTTTTCGCGCGGTCCACGCCAAGGGAACGGTCTGCACCGGCACCTTCACCCCGACGCCAGAGGCCTCCAGGCTCTCTCGAGCGGCCCACCTGCAGGGAGACCCGGTCGAGGCGACGATCCGCTTCTCGAACGCCAGCGGCGATCCCGAGACCTCGGATGCTCATGCGATCGCGGGGCGTGGCATGGCGGTCAAGTTTCACCTGCCGGACGGAGACGCGACCGACATCGTCGCTGTGCCCCTGGTCGTCTTCCTGGTTCGCACGCCCGAGGACTTTCTCGCGTTCACCCGGGCACGGATCCCGGACCCGGAAACCGGCCACCCGGATCCCGAGAAGCTCGGCGCCTATCTCGCCGAACATCCGGAGACCGGCATCGCCATCCAGAAGGGAATGACCAAGCTCGCCCCGACCACGAGCTACGCCACCTCCGACTACCGCGGCCTGCACGCCTTCTGCCTGGTCGACTCCGACGGCGGCGAGCACTGGGGGCGCTACAGCTGGGAGCCGGAGGCCGGCACCGAGTACCTGACCGACGAGCAGCGGGATGCGGCCTCGCCCGACTACCTCCAGGAGGAGATCAGAGAGCGGCTCGGTTCCGGCATTGCCCGGTTCACCCTGGAGTTCACGCTCGCCAAGGACGACGATCCACTCGACGATCCCACCCTGGAGTGGGAGGGGGAGCGAGAGGTCGTGGAGCTCGGTGAGCTGGAGGTGATCGAGGTGGTCGAGGACGCCGAGACCCCGGAGAGCCCACTGGTCTTCGACCCGATGAGGCTCACCGACGGGATCGAGCCCTCGGCCGACAAGATCCTCGCCGCCCGGCCGAAGGCCTACGCGGTCTCGATCGAGCGGCGCACGGCGAGTTAGTCGTCGAAAGTCAGGGCGAAGGCGGGGTGGTCCGGGAGGATCCGCTCGATCTCCTCGTCCGAAGCGTCCGCATCGATGCCGAGGAAGCCCTTGACCTCCCATGACCACTTGTCCATGTAAAGACGCATGAGCGGAAGCTTGTCCGCGTCCGGGACCTCGGTGGCGTGGAAGTGGCGCACCTTCCGCCCGCTGCGGAGCTCTCCCTCTCCGGCGGCGCGCATGTTGCGAACCCATTGGGTGGTGCCGCGGGGAGCAAGCAGGTATGTCGTTCCATCGAGCTCGAAGGGATTCACCGGGTTGGTGCGCATCTCGCCGCTCTTCCGGCCCCGGACGGCCAGCGTCTGCGAGCCCTGCAGGCTGATGCCGAGCCTGTGCAGCCCCGCCACCAACGGGTTGAACACGCTTCTCGTGAACCAGCCGGGCTTGATGTAGACGGTCTCGGGCATCGCTCATCAAGCCTACCGACGCGTTTTCGCCGGGCGGCTTCGGGTACCGTCGGGGCAATGCAGCGACGTGGCGGTCCCAGCCTGCTCACGATCATCTATCTGATCGTGGGTGTCTTCGTCGCCGGAGACCACAACTACATCCATCACCACACGCTCGGCCAGGTGATCTCGGCCTTGCTGGCGATTGTGCTCTGGCCGCTGATCCTGCTTTTCAACGTCAACCTCCACATCCACTGAGGTCGGATAGGTTCCGGCGGTGAGCGCCGACGAAACCGTGGTCAACTGGCCGGAGGGGCACCACCCCGAGGAGTCGGCCTTTCATGCCGTCAACGAGCTTCTGGTCCCCGCGGAGCCCGAGGTCGTCTGGGCCTGGATCTGCCGCCCCGACCTGTGGCCGAGCTACTACTCCAACGCGAAGCTGATCAAGCACCTCGGCGGCCCGTGGCCGAAGCTCGAGCTCGGGAGCCGGTTTCGCTGGCTCAGCTTCGGCGCCTTCGTCACCTCCGAGGTCGTCGAGTATGAGCCGGGCCAGAGGATCTCCTGGGACGCCAAGGTGCTCGGCGGCCGCGGCTACCACGGCTGGGTCCTGCGCCGGCAGGAGGGAGGAACCTTCGTCCGCACGGAGGAGACGCAGAAGGGCCCCGGGATCCAGATCGTCAAGCCCGTGCTGCGGCCGATGATGGTGCGCCTCCACCAGCGCTGGCTCGAGGGGCTCTCGAAGGTGTCCGCCGAGGGCGCGCCGCCGGCGCCGTAGCCGGCGCGGGCGGCCCACTAGATTCAGGGGCATGGCTGCCCTCGAAGATCTTCGCGACCGGCTCGGCGAGATCCATGACCTGAGTCGGGCCGCGTCGCTGCTGGCCTGGGACGAGCGAACGATGATGCCGGCCGCCGGCTCGGGGGCTCGCGCGGAGACCCTGGGGACCCTCGCCCGGGTGCGCCACGAGATGTTCTGCGACGACGAGATCGGCCTGCTGATCGATCAGGTCCGCTCGGGTCCCGATGGCACGGCCGCGCCCGGAGAGTCGATCCCCGCAGATCTGGTCCGCGTCGTCGCCCGCGACTGGGAGAAGGCGCGGCGCGTCCCGTCGGACCTCCGCGCCGAGCTCGCCCGCGCCAGCTCGATCGCCGAGACCGCCTGGGTCGAGGCGAAGCGCAACTCCGACTTCGCGGCGCTCCTCCCCCACCTCCGGCACAACTTCGAGCTGACCCGGCGCTATGCGGACTGCTACGACGGGTTCCCCGGCTTCACGCATCCGTACGACCCCCTGCTCGACGAGTACGAGCCGGAGATGACCACCGATGCGATGCGGGGGGTGCTGGCCGGCCTGCGCGAGGGCCTCGTCCCGCTGGTTCGCGAGGCGGCCGAGAACGGCGGCCCGCCGACGGAGGACCCCTTTTGCGGCGAGTTCGCCGCGGAGGCCCAGAGCGAGCTGATCGCCGAGCTGATCTCGGAGCTGCCCTTCCCGGAGGACTCGTGGCGCATCGATCCCACCGAGCACCCCTTTGCGATCTCGATCGGCATGGGCGACGTTCGCCTCACGACTCGCTACGACGAGGGGAACCTGGCGATGGCCGTGTTCAGCGCGATGCACGAGGCGGGACATGGCCTCTACGAATCGGGCGTGGACCCCGAGCTCAGGCGGACCCCGCTCTCGAAGCCGCGCTCACTCGGCCTGCACGAGTCTCAGTCAAGGCTCTGGGAGAACTGGGTGGCGCGCAGCCGCCCCTATCTGGACCGGCTGCTGCCCCGGCTACGCGAGCGGTTCCCCGGCAAGTTCGAGGACGTCGACCCCGAGCAGCTCGACCGCGCCACCAACCGGGTCGAGCGCTCCCTGATCCGGATCGAGGCAGACGAGGTCACGTACAACCTCCACATCCTGATCCGGTTCGAGCTCGAGCTGGAGCTCTTCGAGGGAGACCTCGAGCTCACCGATCTCCCCGAGGCGTGGAACGCCCGGTACGAGGACTACCTCGGCCTCGAGGTCCCGGACGACGCCCACGGCGTGCTGCAGGACGTGCACTGGGCGGCGGGCGCGTTCGGTTACTTCCCCACCTACAGCCTCGGCAACATCATCGCCGGTCAGCTCTGGGAGGCCGCCGGTCGCGACCTCGGCGACCTGCACGCGACGGTTGCCGAGGGGAACCTGTCATCGCTCGGCGAGTGGCTCCGCGACCGGGTCCACCGCCACGGGCGACGGCTGTCCCCCGCCGAGATCCTCGACCGCGCCGGGTGCGGCGAGCTCTCGGCCGAGCCGCTGCTCGAGCACCTGCGTGAACGCGTCGCATTGGCCATTCGGTCATAGGCAACGGCTCGTGGACCTCACGCCGCATTTTGCGGGTATGTTGAGCGTGCCATGGCCGATTCACGGCGTCGAAACGGCGTATACGGCGGCTGGACGCATGCCGGCATGGATCGCGTCTTCGTGCGTGTGCCGACGGAGCTGAAGCGCCAATCCATCGATCACTCGAATGGGTCGAACGGGTCGAACGGAAACGGCTCGCTACCCGGGCTCGACGCCACCCCGATCGTGCTCGTCCACGGCCTCTCCTCGAGCCGGACGCTCAAGCCGCTGATCCGAGCGCTCGGCACGCGCCGGCCCGTCTACGCACCCGACCTGCCGGGTTTCGGGTTGAGCGACAAGCCGATCCACCCACTCGACGTCCCCGGCCTCGCCGACGCACTGCGAAGCTGGCTGCTCGACAACGAGCTGTCGCCGGCGATCGTGGTGGGTGTGGCTTTCGGGTGCCAGGTCGCGGTGGACCTGGCTGCGGCCTATCCGGCGGCGGTTGACCGGCTCGTCCTGGTGGGCCCCATGTTCGACCCCGATGCCCGTTCTCCGGCGCGCCTGGCGGGGCGCTGGGCCCGCAACGCGCCGCGTTCGTCTCCCCGCCTGGCGCCGGCGATCGTCCACGACATCATCGATGCGGGGCCCTGGCGCAGCGTGCGAACGCTGCGGGGCGCTCTGGCGGATCCGATCGAGGACAAGCTCGAGGACATCGAGGCGCCGACCCTCGTCGTCCGGCCGGAGCGCGATCACCTCGTCCCGGCGGCCTGGACCGAGCGGGTGGCGGAGCTGATTCCGGACGCCGAGCTGGTGGCGCTGCCTAAGGCGGGGCATGCAATCAGCCCGCGCAGCGCCGCGCGGTTGACCGCGCTGCTCGTTCCCTTCTTGTCCCCGGCTGAGGAACCGGCGGAGGAGTCGGTCGAGGACACGGTCAAGGAATCCCCCGCAGGCTAGTGCCCCGCCCAGAAACGTTTCACCGGAAATGACTGGCCCAGATCACCACCAGGCTTCGTCCTCAGTCGTCCGAATAGCGCTGCTATTCGGACTCCCTGCGTCCTCGCCTGGAGGCGCCTGGGCTGCGTCATTTCCTGGCGAACGTTCCGGGACGGGGCACTAGATGGAGATCGAGCGGCACAGGGGGTGGATCCGCTTCGCCCTGATCTACCTGACGGTGGCGATCGGGGTGGTGGCCGCCTGGATTCTGCTGGCGCCGAGGGGCTTCTACGACCACTTCCCGGGTGGATCGGCCCACTGGGTCTCCGCGCTGCCCCCCTACAACGAGCACCTGGAGCGCGACTTCGCGGCGGCTGGGCTCGGGCTCGCCGTCCTCGCTGCGCTGGCGGCCGTCTGGATGGAGCGGCGAGTGGTCCAGGCCGCGGCGATCGCGCTGTTCGTGGCGGGCCTCCCCCACCTCGCGTATCACGCCACCACCACCGGTCACTACTCGGCGGGCGACAATGCCGCCTCCCTCACAGCTCTCGCGCTCGACGCGCTGCTGCCCCTGGCCATCCTCTATCTGGTCAGCGACCACGCCCAGGGACGCGCATCCGGCGGCGCCTCGTCTAGGCGGGAGACCCCGCCGGACGAGCCGGCTCGCGAGCGGGCGCTCCAATCCCGTTGACCGAATCGCCGTTTCCGCCACTCGCCGGGGAGGACCGAAGCCCCGCGCGCAATGCCGCGACGCAGTCAGGGTCAAACTGCGTGCCGGAGAAGTCCGCGAGCTCCTGGAGCGCTTCGCCCTCCGACCTGCCCTCGCGATAGGGCCGGTCCGAGATCATCGCCTCGAAGGCATCAGCGACGCCGATGATCCGAGATTCGAGCGGGACCTCGTCGCCCCGCAGGCCGTCGGGGTAGCCGGCGCCATCGGGTCGCTCGTGATGAGAGCGAACCCAGCGGGATTCCTGGTCCAGGTCGGCTGCGCGGAGGATCCCCTCGCCCAGCACCGGATGCTCCTTGATCGTCTCGTACTCGGCCTCGGTCAGGCTCCCGGGCTTGTTGAGGATCGCGTCGGGCGTCCCGATTTTCCCAACGTCGTGAAGAAGGCCTGCGGTCCGGAGCTTGGCGATCCGCTCAGGCTCGAGACTGAGCTTCGAGCCGATCAGGGCGCAGAGGTTCGAGACCGTCTCGCTGTGGCTGCGGGTGTAGGCGTCCTTTGCGTCTACCGCGCGCGCCAATGCGGTTGACAGAACCTGGACCTGATGATCGCTGGCCGGAACCGCCTCGCCCTCGACGGACCCCTCCAGCTCCGGCGAGTAGACGATCACCTGGCGATGGGTGCGCTTGGCGTTGATCAGAGCCAGGTCCGCGTGGCGAACCAGGTCGAACTTGCCCTCCAGCGGTCTCGCCTCGGCGACCCCCGCGGCGACGTCGACGTCGGCCTCGGCCGCGTTGAGCTCGCCGCGAACCCGCTCGCCCGCGCTGAAGCCGGTCCATGCGCCCGCATCGCGCAGCAGCAGCGCGAACTCGTCCCCGCCGACGCGGTAGGCGCCGTCCGAGGGCGTGGTCGCGGCGAGCAGCGCCGCCGCGACCTGCCGGAGCCGGCGGTCGCCGACCTGATGCCCGAGCGAATCGTTGACCCTCTTCAGCCCGTCGACGTCGAGGCTCACAAGGCAGAGCGGGGAGTTCGTCCGCCCGGCATCGCCGAGGGCGGCCGCGAGGTCTTCCTCGAACGCCCTGTGGTTCCGCAGGCCGGTCAGCGAGTCGGTGAGGACCGCGTGCTCGAGGAGCTTGACCTCCGCTCGCGCCTCGGCCTCGGCGCGCTGGCTCCGGCGCCCCGCGCGCGCCAGGACGAAGAGGGCGGAGCCCGCCAGCAGGAAGGCGATCGGCAGCACCGCGAGCATCGTCTCGGACGCGTCCTCGAGCTTGCTGTTCGAGTTGTCCGCCATGTCGGCGTTCCGATCCGCGGTTGCCGTCGCGATCGCGCTGAGAAGGCCCTGGGTCGGCTCGACCTCGAGGCGATCGACCTTCCGGGCAAGCGCGATCTGCCCGCTGTCCACCAGCTTGAAGTAGCCACGGGCGGCCACGAGAAACTGGTCGTAGACCCGGGAGACGTTGCCGGCGTCGGATTCGGTCTCGGGATCCGCACGCAGCTCGGCCAGGCTCGCGTTGATCGGGGGCAGGTTGCTCTTGAACGTGAAGCGCGCGTCCGGATTGGTCGGGTACTCGTTGACCGCGATCTCCTGCGCCTGGACCAATCCGTTGATCGTGCCGAAGCCGCGCGCAGCATGACCGGATTCGCGGGTTGACTCGACGTGGTGCTCGGTGCGGAACGCGAGCACCATCGCGATGACGATCAGGAGGGCGAAGACGAAGACCGCGGCGATGGAGAAGCCGCGCGCCCTGAGCCCGCCGCGCAGAGCGCGGCCTGGCGTCTCCCCGCGGGGGCCCTGACCCCCATCCGACTGCGGCGATGGCATCACTAAGGAGAATCGCCACTTTGCGGCGAAATCCATCCGTAGATTCCCGCCGCTCGGGTGCGTAGCCCGCCGGGACCCACGCCTGAAAGGATCTCCGAGTGGATTTCGGGGTCTCCTACTTCCCCACCGACGAAGCGATCGAGCCGCCGGCACTCGCCCGGATGGCCGAGGAGCGAGGCTTCGAGTCCGTGTTCGTAACCGAGCACACCCACATCCCGGCGAGCCGGGAAACGGCCTACCCCGCCGGCGGGGACCTGCCCCGGGAGTACTTCCGGATCTACGACCCATTCGTCTCGCTGGCGACGATGGCATCGGCGACGGAGCGGATCAGGATCGGGACCGCGATCTGCCTGCTGGTCGAGCGCGACCCGATCACGACCGCCAAGGAGGTCGCCTCGGTCGACCGGCTCTCGGGGGGACGGATGCTGTTCGGTGTCGGCGCGGGCTGGAACCTCGAGGAGATGGCGAACCACGGCACCGACCCGAAGCGGCGCTTCGCTCTCCTGCGCGAGCGGGTGGAGGCGTGCAAGGAGATCTGGACCGAGGAGGAGGCGAGCTACCACGGCGAGTTCGTCGACTTCGACCGGATCGTCTGCCGCCCCGCGCCGCTCCAGGACCCGCACCCGCCCGTGCTGATCGGCGGCAACGGCCCGACGGTGCACGAGCGCGTGCTCGCCTACGGCGATGGCTGGTTCCCGAACCGGATCCCGCCGGACGACGCGATGATCGCCCGCGTCGAGGAGCTGCAGCGGCTCGGCGAGGAAGCCGGCCGCGGCGGCATCCCGGTCACGCTGCAGATTCCGCCGCGCGACCCGCGCGTCCTCGAGCAGTACGAGCGCGCGGGCGTCACCCGGGCGGTCCACATGCTGCGTCCCGACGACGCCGCCGACGCGGGCGCCGCCGAGCGCAAGCTCGACGAATGGGCCGAGCGGATCCGGGTCTACACGGGTTGATCCGCCACCGTCGTGGGTAGCATCGCGCCGCGATGTACCACGCGCTGCTCTTCTTCCACGTCCTCTCGGCGTTCTTCCTGGTGAGCGGGGTCGTGATGTACTCGGCCTTCGCCCTCGGCAGCCCGCTGGACCGAGCCACTCGCCTGGTCGCGGAGATCCTCTGGGGCGTGGGTGCGCTGGGCACACTGGCCCTCGGCATCTGGCTGGCGCTCAACCGCCCCGAATACGAGATCTGGGACGGCTGGATCATCGCGGCGCTGGTGCTCTGGATCGCCGCGATGGGCTCCGGCGCCCGGGCCAGCCGCGGAATGCGGCCGACGGCCGACGGGTCGCCCGTCGCGGTCGACCGGCGGACGATGTTCGCCCACTGGATGCGCGTGGTCTACGTCGTCGCCCTGCTGTTCGTCATGGTCTGGAAGCCCGGCGCATGAGCGCGCTCGCCGTCATCGACTACGGAGCGCATCGGGCTGGAGACTGGAAGCTGCCGCTCTTCATCCATATCTTCGGTGCGATGGTGCTGGTCGGGGCGCTGACCCTCGCCGCCGTCTCCCTGATCGCCGCCTGGCGCAACGGCTCGCCCGCGCTCACCCGGCTCGGCTTCATGGGCATCTTCTACGGCGCCCTCCCCGGGTGGGTGGTGATGCGCGGCGGCGCACAGTGGATCGAGCACAAGGAGCACTACGACAACGACAACGTCGACCTCACCTGGCTCAACATCGGCTCCAGCGCGGCGGACATCGGCTTCGTTCTCCTGATCGCGCTGCTTGTGATGGGCGGGATCGCTGTGCGCAGGATCAACCGGGACGGCAGTGCGTCAATCGTCTCCACCCGGGTCGCGGCCGGCCTGGCAGCAGTCCTGGTCGTTGCCTATCTCGTGGCCGTCTGGGCGATGACCACCAAGCCGGTCTAGCCGCTCAGACTGCGGCCTGACCGGCGCTGGCCAAACGGCCAAGCTCCCGGCCGAGCGTCTCCGGCGTCCAACGGTCGGTGCCGGCGAGGAGCAGCCGGGCGCCCGATTCGGCGAGGCCCGCAATCGCGTTGCCGATCAGGCGGGCCGTGACATCGAGACGGCGCGGCCGTGCCCCGTTCCGGTCCTTGAGCCAGCGGCGCGCCAGGCGCGAGAGCTGCTCCACCTGCGCCTCGCGGCCCCGCTGGATCCGGCGGGCCACCGCGGTGTTCCCACCGCCCTCGCCGAGGAAGATCAGCTTGTAGACGTCGGGTGACGCCGCGACCGCGCGCAGGAAACCCGTGAAGCCCTCGATCAGAGTCGCCTCGGGATCGCCGAGATCGACGGCCTGGAACGCGGACTGGATCTCGCCCAGGATGCGCTCCTCCTCGCGCCGCAGCAGCGCGCGGAAGAGCTCGTCCTTGCTCGGGAAGCACGCATAGACGACCGGCTTGGTGACCCCGGCGGCGTCGGCGACCGCCGCCATCGAGGTGCCCTCGTAGCCGCGCTCGAGGAACAACCCGAGCGCCGCATCGAGCACCTGTGGCCGGCGACGCTCCGGGCCGAGATGCGCGGCCCTCTTTCGGCGGACCTTGTGTGACGAGGTTCCCGTTTCCACGTTCCTACTCAGGGTAGCATTTTGCTACTCTCGGTAGGAATTCAGACGACCAAAGGAGAGAGACAGCGAGATGGCCACCGAAGAGAAGACGAAGGCCGAGCAAAACGGCAACGAGCAGGCTGAGGGCCAGATCTCCGAGCAGCTCGGGATCGAGGCTGGTGACGCGACCTTCTCCCTCGAGCTCTCCCAGGACCAGCAGGACGTCCGGGACTGGGCGCACGGCTTCGCCGAGCAGACGGTCCGCCCCGCCGCCCACGAGTGGGACGAGAAGGAGGAGTTCCCCTGGCCCGTCGTGCAGGAGGCCGCCAAGATCGGCCTGTACGGGTTCGAGTCGATCGCGCAGTTCTGGGCCGATCCCTCCGGCCTGACCTTCCCGCTCGTCAACGAGGAGCTCTTCTGGGGCGACGCCGGGATCGGCATGGCCATCTTCGGGACGACCCTCGCCGTCGCCGGGATCTTCGGATCCGGTACCCCCGATCAGCTCGTCGAGTGGGTACCGCAGTGCTTCGGCGACGAGAACGACGTCAAGGTCGGGGCCTTCTGCGCCTCCGAGCCCGATGCGGGCTCGGACGTGTCGGGCTATCGCACCACCGCCAAGTACGACGAGGCGAAGGACGAGTGGGTCATCAACGGCCAGAAGGCATGGGCGACCAACGGCGGGATCGCGAACGTCCACGTCGTGATCGCCTCGGTCGACCGGGAGCTGGGCTCCCGCGGGCACGCCGGCTTCGTCATTCCGCCCGGCACCAAGGGACTCGAGCAGGGCGCCAAGGTGAAGAAGCACGGCATCCGCGCCAGCCACACCGCGGACGTCCACCTCGACGATTGCCGCGTCCCGGGCTCCTGCCTGCTCGGCGGCAAGGAGAAGCTGGACGAGCGGCTGGCCCGTGCCCGCGACGGCAAGAGCTCCAAGGGCCAGGCCGCGATGCGCACCTTCGAGCTCTCGCGTCCGACGGTCGGCGCCCAGGCCGTCGGGATCGCCCGGGCCGCCTACGAGTACGCGCTCGACTACGCCAAGGAGCGCGACGCGTTCGGCCGCAAGATCATCGAGAACCAGGCGATCGCCTTCACGCTCGCCGACATGAAGATGGAGATCGACGCCGCCAGGCTGCTCGTGCACCGCGCGGCCTGGATGGGCAAGACCGGCAAGGACTTCAACGCCGCCGAGGGCTCGATGTCGAAGCTGAAGGCTGGAGAGGTCGCCGTCTGGTCGACCGAGCGCGCCATCCAGATTCTGGGCGGCAACGGCTACTCGCGCGAGTTCCCGGTGGAGCGGATGCACCGCGACGCCAAGATCTGGACGATCTTCGAGGGCACCTCGGAGATCCAGCGCCTCGTTATCAGCCGGGCGATCTCGGGCATGCAGATCAAGTGACCCGGGAGGCGTCACAGATGCAGGAGATCGAGCTGCACGGCCACAAGGTCGGCTTCCAGGCCGCCGGCGAGGGTCCCCTCCTGATCCTCCTGCACGGGATCACCTCCACCTCGGACTCGTGGCGCGAGGTGATGCCGAAGCTGGCCGAGCGCTACACCGTCGTCGCTCCGGACATGATCGGCCACGGCCGCTCGGCCAAGCCGCGCGGCGACTACTCGCTGGGCGCCTATGCCGCCGGGGTCCGGGACCTGCTCGCCGTCCTGGGCTTCGAGCGCGGCACCGTGGTCGGGCACTCACTCGGCGGCGGGATCGCGATGCAGTTCTCCTACCTCTTCCCAGAGTACGTCGAGCGGATGGCGCTGATCTCCTCCGGCGGGCTGGGGCGGGAGGTTCATCCCCTTCTGCGTGCGGCGGTGCTTCCCGGCTCCGACTGGGTGCTGCCGGTGCTGGCGCACGAGTGGCCGGTGAAGGCGGGCGACGCGGTGCGCTCAGTCGCAGCCAGGCTCGGGATCGAGGCCGGGCCGGACATCGCGGAGTTCGCCCGCGGCTACGCATCGCTGACCGAGGAGGGGGCGAGCGACGCCTTCATCCACACCCTCCGCAACTGCATCGACCACGAGGGCCAGCGGATCTCCGCGCTCGACCGCCTCTACCTCGCCGACCAGCTGCCGACCCTCTTCATCTGGGGCGACAACGACCCCATCATCCCGGTCGAGCACGGCCGGAACGCCCACCGCATCGTCGCCCACAGCCGCTACGTGGAACTCAAGGGCTCCGGCCACTGGCCGATGCTCGACGCTCCGGACCGGATCGTCCGCGAGCTGACCGAATTCATGGAGGAGACAGAGCCGTTCGAGTGGTCGCTGGAGTCGGTGCGCGAGCGCCTGCGCCGCGGCCCCGAGCCCGTGGCCGCACTGTCGGCCGACGCCGACTGAGGAGGACACGATGCTGACAGTCACTCTGCTCGGGGCGAGCTCTCCACCTGCGGGCGGCGCGGCGACCAGCGACGTGATCTACGCCACCGCCGGCGCGGCGGTCGTCTCGGTCCTCATGCTGGGCCCGATCCTCCTCTACAAGCTCGGCCGCTTCCCCGCGCTGGGCCGGCTCGCCGACCTCTCCGAGCGGATCACCAAGCTGCCCGGCTGGGCGGCGCTGCCCACGACCTTCCTCGCGATCACGTTGCTGATCGCGGTCTTCGGGATGTACTGGGACATCTCCCTGCACATCGACCAGGGACGCGATCCCGGTCCGCTCGCCAACCCCGCCCACTACTTCATCCTGGCCGGGCTCTTCGGCGTGCTGCTCGCGGGTGTGATCGGCCTGGCGCTGCCGAAGAAGCCGACCCGCACCTCGTACGAGATCGCACCCGGCTGGTACGCGCCCATCGGCGCGCTGATGATCGCGATCTGCGGGGCAAGCTCGCTGGCCGCGTTCCCGCTCGACGACATCTGGCACCGGATCTTCGGCCAGGACGTAACCCTCTGGGGCCCGACGCACCTGATGCTGATCGGCGGCGCCTCGCTCTCGGTGCTCGGCGCCTGGGCTCTACACGCCGAGGGCGACGAGGAACGCAAGGCGATGGGCAGGCGGCTGCCGGCGTGGACGCGCATCCGAGAGCTGACTCTCGGCGGTGCGTTCCTGGTCGCGCTCTCCACCTTCCAGGGAGAGTTCGACTTCGGCGTGCCGCAGTTCGCCCTCGCCCTCCAGCCCACGCTGATCATGCTCGCCGCCGGGATCGGCCTGGTCACGGCGAGAGTCCGCTGGGGGCCCGGCGGCGCGGTCGGGGCGCTCGCCGTCTACGTCGCAATCCGCGGCATGCTGGCGGTCGTCGTCGGGGGAATCTTCGGCGAGATCACGCCCCACTTCCCGCCCTACCTCGTCGAGGCGCTGCTCGTTGAGGGCGTCGCCCTCGCCTACCTGCGCGGCAGGCCGGCGGCGGAACGGCCGGTCGCCTTCGGCGCCATCTCGGGTCTCGCCATCGGCACGATCGGCCTGGCCGCCGAGTGGGGCTGGTCGCACGTCTGGGTGGTGAATCCCTGGCCCGCGTCGCTCTTCCCCGAGGGCGCGATCACGGGCCTGGTCGCCGCGGTCGCGGGGGGTGTGATCGGCGGCTTCGTCGGCAGGGCACTAACCCCGGCGGTCGAGCGCCGTGAGCGAGTCCCGCGACCGACGCTTGCGGTGGCGAGCTTGGCCGCGGTCGGCGCGATCGCCTTCCTGATTCCCGTCAACGCCGGACCGAACGTCAGCGCGACCTTCGACCTGAGCATCCACAACACCGCGGACGGCCGTCTGGCCACCGGCACCTTCCGGCTCGATCCCCCGGATGCCGCGAAGGACGCCTACTGGTTCAACGTGACCAGCTGGCAGGGCAAGGACGGGCCCGCCCACATCGACACGCCGGATCGGATCGGACCCGGCCTGTACCGGCTGGCGCGGCCGATCCACGTCGACGGGACCTGGAAGACGACCCTCCGCCTGCACAACGGGCGTACGCTCGCCGGCCTCCCGATCTTCCTGCCCGCGGACCCGGCAATCCCGGTCTCGCAGGTTTCGGCCCCCTCCCACATGACCCGGAGCTTCGTGCTCGACCACAAGAACCTCCAGCGCGAGCAGAAGCCCGACGTACCGGGCTGGCTCACCCTGGCCGCCTACCTGGGGGTGGGGGGAATCTCCCTCGCCCTGATCTTCGTGGTCGGCTTCGGCCTCGCGCGGCTCGGGCGACGCGGTGGCGAGCCGCCGGGCAAATCCGCCGAACCAGCCGGAATCGGCCGGGCCAAGAAGGTCGACGAGGGAGCGAAGGCGGGCGGGCGGCCCGCCACGGCCTGATGGCTGTCTGCGTGATCGTTCCCCTGGCCCACGCCGGTCACGTGCTCGCCGACGCGGCGATCTTCGGCGTGCCGGTGGGGTCGGTCCTGCTGACGATCTTCGCCCTCAATCGCTGGGGCCCGCGGGACCGCTGAGCGGGCTGGGGGCCGGTCCGAGCCCAGCCCAATCCGCCCGGCGAGCCGGGCCGTACCATGGAGCGATGGCCACGGCGCCGAGGCTGGATCCGATCGAGGTGGCGGAGATCGGCTCTCGCCTGGCGGAGAACATCTCGCGGGCGGTCAAGGCGCCTGATCGCGTTGTGCGCGACTTGATCGTGGCCCTCCTCGCCGACGGCCACGTGCTGATCGAGGACGCCCCGGGGGTCGGCAAGACCGCGCTCGCGAGGGCCCTGGCCCGCTCGCTGGAGGCCGACTACGCCCGTGTCCAATGCACCTCGGACCTGCTTCCCGCCGACCTGGTCGGCACCAACGTCTTCAACCAGCGGGCGGCGAGCTTCGAGTTCCATCCCGGGCCGGTCTTCGCCAACGTCGTGCTGGTCGACGAGATCAACCGCGCCTCGCCGAAGACGCAGTCCGGGCTGCTCGAGTGCATGCAGGAGCGCCAGATCACGATCGACGGCACCAAGCACGAGCTCGCCCGGCCGTTCGTGGTGCTGGCGACCCAGAACCCCTCCGAGTACGAGGGCACCTATCCGCTCCCGGAGGCGGAGCTGGATCGCTTCATGGTTCGCGTCACGCTCGGCTATCCGGCCGCCGAGGCGGAGGCGTCGATGCTGGCCGAGCACGCGGACCGAGACCCGGTCGAGCAGCTCACCCCGATCGCGGACGTGAGCGGCGTCCGCGCGGCTCAGGCTGCGCTGGCGGGCATCGATGGGACCGAGCCGCTCCGCCGCTACGTGGTCGCGGTCTGCGAGGCGACTCGGGCCGACGAGCGCGTCGAGCTGGGGGCGAGCCCGCGGGCCGGGCTGATGCTCTTCCGCGCCTCCAAGGCCCTCGCCGCCCTCGACGGGCGGGACCACGTGCTGCCCGACGACGTCCAGGAGCTCGCTCCCTCGGTCCTCTCCCACAGGCTCCTGCTCTCCTTCGAGGTCGACGGCGATCAGCGCGAGGCGGTGGTCCGCGAGGCGATCGACAGGGTCCCGGCGTTGTGAGATGACGGCGACGGGGGAGTCGGGTTCGCCGCGGGCCCCCGCAACGGCCGCGCTCGGCGCGGCCCTCACCCTCGTCGGGCTTGGATTCGGGCTGGCCGCCGCGCTGGTCTGCGGGATCGCGCTGCTGGCGCTCGCGATCGGCGCCTTCGCCTGGGTCGAACTGGCCACCGTCGGCGGACGGCTCGAGCGGCGGCCCGGCCCCGGCCGCCTCGAGGAGAGCGAGCCCTACCCGCTGCGACTCGCGCTCCGGCGGACACTCTTGCCGCCGCCCGGTGGCGAGCTGATCGATCCCCTGCTCGATCGCAGCGTCCCGGTCGGGCCGCGCCGGCCGCGCCATCTGGAGCGCGAGATCTGGCTCGAGAGCCCGGGAAGGCGCCGCCTCGTTCCGGCTCGACTCGTCGTTCGTGACCCGCTCGGGCTCTGGCAGCGAACGCTTCAATCCGAGCGCACCGATGACCTCGTCGTGCTCCCGCGAGTCGATCTCGTCCGCTGGTCGGGCCCGGGTGCCGAGCCCCGCGGCCAGGCCGCCGGATCCGGCAGCGCCAGCGACGCCACCTCGCGGCGAGGGGGCCTGGCGGCGTTCGAGGTCGATGGACTGAGGCCCTACCGCGATGGCAGCCCGGCCTCGCGGATCCACTGGCCGGCGGTGGCGCGTACGGGGCAGATGATCGAACGGCGCCTGATCTCCGGCGGCGAGCCTCGGCCGCTGGTCGTCTTCGATCCCCGCGGCGGGACGGAGCCGGCTCACCGCGAACGGGCGATGCGAGCGGCCGCCTCCCTCTGCGTCGAGTTGGCTCGGGCCGGCGGCTGCGACCTGCTCGTGCCCGGCGAGCGCCGGCCGCTCCCGATCGATTCGGCGCTCCGGGCGTGGCCCGAGGCGCACGTGAGGATCGCCGTGTCCGATCCCGCGGCCGCCCCGATGCTGCCGGCGGGCATGACGGGCGCCGCGGTGCTCTGGGTGACCGCGGGCCGCTCCCTTCCCCCCTCCGTTCGCCGGCTGCGGCCCGGCAGCTTCCTGATCACCCCGAGCGGCTCGAGACGCGCGGCGGCGTTCCGGGTCTCGGGCTGCTTCGCCTACCCGGTCGCGGCACCCGGCGTACGCATGACACCCCTCAGCGAGAGGGCCGCATGAGCGCCCTCGCGGGAGACCGATCCGCCCGGATCGAGCTGGTCTGCTTCGCGGCGCTCGCGGCGCTCGCGAGCCTCCAGTGGACCTCGCTGGTTGCCCATCCCCCCGCCGGCCGGGTCGTCCTCGCCGTCATCCTGGCCACCGGCGCGGGGGCGACACTCGCCGCGATCGCTCGAATCCAGCTCTCGCGGCCGGCCCGCTGGGCCCTGGCGGCCGCGGCAACGGTCACCGCGGTCTCCTTCGGGCTGGTGGTGGTCGGGCTGCCCGCCAGGCTGCTCCTGCCCGGCCACTGGGATGAGCTGGGCTCGAACGTCGGGCGGAGCCTCGACGGCGTCGCGGACGTACCGGTCCCGTACGCGGGCGCCGATGTCTGGACCCGGCTCGTGATCCTCCTTGCGGGCCCATTGGTGGTCGGCCTCGCCGCCTTCGCCGCGTTCTGGCCCACCCGCCGCCGCGCCGCCGGCCGGATCTGCGCGCTCGCTCTCCTGGTGGCCCTCTACCTGGTGGCGGTTGCGTGGGCGAGGCCGGGGCGGCAACTCGCGGGGGGCGCTCTTCTGCTCATCATGATCAGCGCCTGGCTCTGGCTCCCGCGAGTCGCCCCGCGAAACGGGGTGGCCGCGAGCATCGCCGTCGCCGCAGCGGCCGTCGTGGCCCTGCCGGCGGCCGTCGCGTTCGACACCGGAAGGGGCCTGATCGACTACCGGCACTGGGGCCTGCTCAGCGCCAACGGACAGAGCTTCAACTGGGACCAGACCTATGGCCCGCTGAGCTGGCCGCAGAAGGGAACTCGGCTCCTCGAGGTGGCAACCGAGCACACGCATTACTGGAAAGCGAGCAACCTCGACGAGTTCGACGGCGTTCGCTGGACCCGCTCGGGTAGCCAGGACACCGAGCCCTCGCTCGGAGAGCCGCTCGAGTTCCACCCGAAGGAGGACCTGCCCCGCCCGGCCGTCGACTGGGTCGACCGGATCAACTTCATCGACCACGGGTTGAACAGCGACGTCGCGGTCGGCGCCGGAACGGTCCTTGCGATCAGCCGGACCCGTGCGAGGCCCTCGCGGGACGCGGTCTGGTCCATGACCCATGAGCTCCAGCCCGGGGACTCCTACACGACGCTCGTCTACGACCCGAATCCAGGCGGCGCCCTGATGCGAAGGGCGGGTACGGCTTTCCCCGCGACGGCCCGTCGCTACGTCTCCTTCGACCTGCCCGGCCGAACCGCGATCGACGTTCCCTTCTGGAGCAAGGGCGGGCCTGCCTCGATCGCCGACGGGGTCGCCGGCACCCCCTACGCGGGGATGTACGGGCTCGCCCGGCGCCTCGCCGCCGGCGCCACCAGCCCCTTCGTCGCCGTGCACCGGATCGAGCTCTATCTCCGGGACAACTACGCCTACCGGCAGAACGTCCCCAACCGGGCCTATCCCCTGCCGGCGTTCCTCTCGCAGGACCGGGCCGGGTACTGCCAGCAGTTCTCGGGGACGATGGCGCTGATGCTGCGGATGCTCGGGATCCCTAGCCGCGTGTCCACCGGATTCGCGCCGGGCGACCGCGATCCGGAGCGCAACAGCTTCCTCGTCGACGACACCGACGCCCACGACTGGGTCGAGGTCTTCTTCCCCCGGATCGGCTGGGTGACGTTCGACCCCACCCCGGGCGCCGCGCCCGCCGCGACGCAGCTAGACGACAACGCCCTCGGGGTGACCAAGTCGCAGCCGCCGAGCGAGAGGAGCAGCGGGCCCGGCTTCTCCCAGACAAGCGGCGGCGACCCGCCCAAGCCGAAGCCGGTAGCGAGCGCCACCCCTGGCCCCGGTGGTGACGGGTCGAGCGTCGGCGCGGCCTTCCTGGTGGGCGGAGCGGCGGCGGCTTCGCTGGGGACGCTCGCGGCGTACGGGTACCGCGTCAGGCGCAGGCGCCGGCTGTCGGGTGCCCAGCTTGTCGGTGCGGAGGTGGGCGAGCTCGATCGGGCACTCGCCCGGCTCGGCTCTCCGCTACCGCCGGGCAGCACCCTGCTGCGAGCCCAGGGCCACCTGGAGGAGCTCGCCGGAACATCGGCTGCGGAATATGCGACCGCCCTGATGGAGAGCCGCTACCGGAACCCCGGCGCCGGTCCGGGAGTGCCGGAACGCAGGGCATTGCGGCGCGCCCTGCTCAAGGCCCGCGGCCGGCGCTCGGTCCTCCGGGTGCTACTGGCCCTCCCCCCCGGAGGGCCTGGGTCATCTAGCCCGCGTACGGCGCCCGGGGATCCGACGACCAGCCGCTAGGGGCGCCGCCCTCGTCCTCCCAGCGCCGCCCGGAGCGCGGCGTCGGGATCAGGGAGATCAGGATCGCGGCGATCAGGAGCCCCGCGAGCAGGTGCCATCGCTGGGCCAGCGCGCTGCCGGCGTTGGTGCCGAAGGTGAGGGATGACAACCCGGGCTGGAGATTGCCGCCGGCGCTGACCAGGTAGTCGCCGGAGCTGGGGACGTCGAGCTTCGCGACCGCGCCGAGCTCGCCGATCGTCTCGCTCTGCTGCACGGCATCCGCCGCGACGCCGCCGCCGGACGCCACCGGCAACGGGCTGCCGCCTCCGGCCGGGATCACCTGAAAACCGAATTGAGCACCGGCCTGCTGCACCGGGTTCGAGCCATTCCCGGGCTGGTCATAGAAGACGGTCACCTTGCCCTCGGGCAGGTGGACGAGGCCGCCCTGCGGCAGCGGGACACGACCGTAGTCATCGGAGTGATCGCTGAGCGCGGTGGCCAATGCGATCGCAGCGGCCGCGACCAGCAGCAGGACCGAGACCGTGTGCTTCAACCAGCGCATGCCGCGGATATCGGCCGGATTGGACCGCCGTCCAAGCCCTGGGCGCCTTTTCTCGACTGATGTAGGGTCGCGCCCATCGCCCGGCCGCCCATATGCTGGGCGCACTGTCTCGTTTCGTCCAGAGGAGGAACCAGTTGAAGGCGTCCAAGCGGGGATTGACGATCGGCCTTGCCCTGAGCGCGATCGGGCTCGCGGCATGTGGCGGCAGCAGCGGCGGCACATCGACCAACGGCAACGACGACCTCTTCACTACGGCCGGCTTTAGGAAGGCCTACGACGCCGTCAAGGACAAGGCCGGCGAGAACGCCCAGTCCCTGCAGGTTCAGATCACGCAGGGCGGCGCGGACTTCAAGCTCCGCAACGGGGAGCAGGCGACCGGCTTCGTCTACACCGGCGGGGACCTGCACGACGAGCAGGTCCAGGTGGTCGGCCCGGGCTCGCTGAACGGCCAGGACTTCCCCTTCTCGGAGATCGACCCGGCCGCGATCGACAAGATTGTCTCCGGCGTCAAGTCGCAGGCCGGGGTGAACGACCTCAAGGTGACGGTGATGACGCTCGAGAAGAGCTCGATGGACGGCCAGCTCAAGTGGACCGTCAACGCCGAGGGCGGCGGCCGGACCGGCCTCGTCTACAACGCCGACCCGGACGGCTCCAACGTCACCAACCCGGTCGGCGGCAAGGCCGGCGCCGGATCGGGCACGACGTCGACCGGCAAGACGCCCGCCGAGATCGCACAGTGCGTCCAGCAGGCCGGAACGGACGTCTCCAAGATCCAGGCCTGCGCCCGGTAGCGCTCTCATACATCTCTTAGGCGATCGCGCCAGCATGGGCTCATGCGCGTACTGGTAGTTGACGACGAGCCGCAGCTCCGCCGTGCTCTCGAGCGCGCGCTCAAGCTCGAGGGCTATGAGGTTGAGATGGCGGCCGACGGCGACGAGGCCCTTGGCTCCATCGCCGCGGCGCCGCTCGACGCGATCGTCCTGGACGTGCTCATGCCCAGGAGGGACGGGCTCTCGGTCTGCCGCGAGCTGCGGGCGCGCGGCGACCACACGCCGATCCTGATGCTCACGGCCCGGGACGCCGTCCAGGACCGAGTGGACGGCCTCGACGCCGGCGCCGACGACTACGTCGTCAAGCCCTTCGCGCTGGAGGAGCTGCTCGCGCGCCTGCGGGCATTGCTGCGACGGACCAACGGAGACACGGCCGAGGAGCTGGGCTACGCGGATCTGACCCTCGACCCGGCCACCCGAGAGGTGAAACGCGGGGAGCGGCCGATCGAGCTGACCAAGACCGAGTTCTCGCTGCTCGAGCACCTGCTGCGGCACCCCCGCCTGGTGCTCACCCGCTCACAGCTCTTCGAGGCGGTCTGGGGCTACGACTTCGGGCCCCGCTCGAACTCGCTCGAGGTGTACGTCGGCTACCTGCGCCGCAAGACAGAGGAGGGCGGCGAGCCGCGGCTGATCCAGACGGTCCGCGGAGTCGGGTACTCGCTGCGCGAGAAGTGAGCCTGCGCCGCCGGCTCGCCCTGCTCTCCGCCCTGGCCGTGGCGTTCGCGGTGCTGCTCGCCTCAGGCCTCGTCTACACCCTGGTGCGCGATCGGCTGCGGGGCGACGTCGACAACGACCTTCGCCACCAGGCCGACCTGGTGTCCCAGCGGGCGGAGCAGGTCGCACCGCTGATCGCCGGCTCCGTCCAGGGCGGGCCGGTGACGATCGGGGCGCCGCAGGGCGGAGTGAGCGTCTCGAAGAAGGGCAAGCCTCCCTCGCTGCCCCCGGGCGTGAAATCAAGCGAGAAAGGCAAGAAGGCAGGCGCGGGCGACAGGCTCTTCCTCCAGAGGGCGGTTCCGGCCCCTGGCCCGGGCGCCCCGCCGTCCCTGACGCAGCTGATCGGACCGCAGGGAACGGTGGTGAACGTCGGCTCTCAGTTCCAGATCCCCGTTTCGACCAGCGACCGCGCGATCGCCACCAGCGGTGGGGATGCCAGCTTCAGTGACGTCAGCGCCCAGGGAACGGACCTGCGGGTGCTCACGCAGCCGCTCTCGATGGGCGGCGCGGTCCAGGTGGCGCGCTCGCTGGAGGACACGAACCACACCCTCAACACCCTGATCATCATCCTGGCCGCGGTCAGCGCCGGGGGCATCGCGCTGGCGGCCGGGCTCGGGCCATTCGTGGCGCGGGCCGCGCTGGTGCCCGCCGGCGAGGTCTCCGACGCGGCCGAGGAGGTCGCGCGCACCCACGACCTCACCCACCGGATCGAGGTCCGGGGCGACGACGAGCTCGGGCGGCTCGCCGCCAGCTTCAACGAGATGATGGCCGCGCTCCAGCTGTCCGAGGCGGCACAGCGCCGGCTGGTCGCGGACGCCTCGCACGAGCTGCGCACCCCGCTCGCGACGCTGCGGACCAACATCGAGACCCTCGGGCGCACCGAGAACCTCGACCCCGAGGAGCGCAAGCGGCTGGTTGCGGACCTCACCCAGGAGCTCGAGGAGATGACCGAGCTGGTCGGAGACGTCGTCGAGCTGGCGCGCGCTCCCGGTCAGGACGCGATCGCCCGCCAGGACGTCGCGCTGGACGAGCTCACCCGCGACGCGATCGAGCGGGCGCAGCGCCGGGCTCGGGAGATGCACTTCGAGCAGCGGCTCGAGCCGTCGATCGTCCACGCCGACGCCCAGCGGCTGGGCAGGGCGATCTCGAACATGCTCGACAACGCCTGCAAGTGGACCCCCGAGGGCGGCGAGATCGACGTCCAGGTCGCCGACGGCCGCGTCACCGTCCGGGACCACGGCCCCGGCTTTCCCGCGGACGATCTCGACAAGGTCTTCGACCGGTTCTGGCGCGCCGACGAGGCGCGCGGCAAGCCCGGCTCCGGGCTCGGGCTCGCGATCGTGCAGCGAGTGGCTGAGGAGCACGACGGCAGGGCCTGGGCCTCCAACGCCGGCGGCGGCGGCGCGGTCGTCAGCCTCGAGCTGCCAGAGATCGAGACCTGAGGGCCAGCTCGAGCTCGAAGCGCGCGTCGGGGTGGTCCAGCGCCTCGCCAAAGAGCTCCCGGAGCCGGCCGAGCCGGTAGCGGATCGTCTGCGGATGCAGGTGCAGGGCGCGCGCCATCGCGGCGGCGTTGCCGCCGTGCTGGACGAACGCCAGCGCCGTCTCCTCCATCCGCGCCCGTGCCGCCGGGGTGAGCTCGTCGAGCGGCGCGAGCCGCAGCTCGGCGAGCCGTTCCACGAGGCCGCCGGATTCGAAGAGCAGCAACGCCGGAAGGTGCTCTTCGGCCTGAACGAGCCCCCCTGAAATCCCCCCCGCCTCGACGGCGCGGAGGGCGGCCGAGGCGAGCGACCAGGCCTCGCCAAGCTCGGCGCGCGCCACCGTCGGCCCCAGCGCCGCGACGACACCGCGGGTCGCCCGCTCCAACTCGGCCATCCGGCTCGGGCCGGCCGCGCCCGAGACGAGGGCGCAGCCCACGCCCCTCACCGTCGCGACCAGCGCGTCGGCCGAGAGCCGCCGGCCGACCCTCGCGAGATCCGATTCGGCCACCGCGAGCGGCGCCGCGCTGCGGGGCAGCCTCCACCCCGCCGCCTGAGCCGCAGCGCGGACCTCCGCGTCGGCCGCCGGCGGATCGCTGAGCAGCAGGGCGAGCAGCTCGCGGCGCCGGCTCTGGCGCTCTCCCTCCTGCTCGCGCTGGGCCTGCGCGTAACCCTCCACCGAGTCGGCGGACAGCTCGTCGATGTAGGCGAAGATCGCCTCCGCCAGCAGCTCGAGCTCCTCCGGGTCGGCCCCCTGACGGCGAGCCGCCGCGGAGACCCGGCGCCATGCCACCCGGGCGCCCACCCGGTAGGCGGACTGCAGCGCGTCGAGGGTGCGGCCCTCGCGCAGCTCGGCCCTGCCCAACCCGACATATACGTCCCGGCCCGGGTCCCGCCCGGCGCCCGGATCGCGGATCAGGGCGACGAACTGGCGGAGCGCCTCGCTGACCCCGGTGCGGATGGCGACGCCGAAGGCACCCTCCAGGGGACGGGCGTACTCCGGGACCTCGCGGGCGATCGTCGCGAGGATCTCCTCCGTCGCCTCGGGCAGCTCCGGCTCGATCGCGTCGGCGAGCTCGGGCGGCAGGGCGTGCCAGGGCGTTGATCGTTCGCTTTTTATCATCTAGATGACAAGAAACACATCAAACAGTTGGGTTTCAGGCTAACCCTTTATGCCCTCGCCCGCCTAGCCTGACCCCATGAATCGGACGGCCAAGATCGCCAACCTCGGCGCCCTCGTGGTGCCCTTCCTGGCGACGCTCGCGGCGATCGTCCTGCTCTGGGGCCGGCTGGTGAGCTGGCACGACCTGGCGCTGCTCGCGGTCATGTACGTGGTCACCGCCGGGGGGATCACGGTCGGCTACCACCGGATGCTCACCCATCGCTCGTTCCGGACACACAAGCCGACCGAGTACCTCTTCGCGGGACTTGGCTCGATGGCGGTGCAGGGCCCGGTGATCGCCTGGGTCGCCGACCACCGCAAGCACCATGCCCATACCGACGTCGAGGGCGACCCGCACAGCCCGCATGTCGGGCACGGCGACGGCTTGGCGGGCGTCCTGCGGGGCCTTCTGCACGCCCACATGGGCTGGCTGCTCTCCGAGCACGGCCGCGCGGACTGGAAGCGCTACGCCCCAGATCTCTACGAGGACCGCGGCATGAGGCTGATCAACCGCCGCTTCGTCACGTTGGTGGTGCTCGGGCTCGCCATTCCCGCCGCAGCGGGCTACCTGATCACCGGAACCCTGAGCGGCGCGGCCACCGGGCTGCTCTGGGGTGGCCTGGTGCGGATCTTCTTCGTCCACCACGTGACCTGGAGCGTGAACTCCGTCTGCCATTTCCTCGGTACGCGCCGGTTCGAGGTCGAGGACCACTCCACCAATGTCTTCTGGCTCGCACTCCCGTCGCTCGGCGAGTCATGGCACCACAACCACCACGCCTTCCCGCGTTCGGCGGTCCACGGGCTGCGTCGCTGGGAGCTCGATCCCTCCGCTCTGCTGATCGCTGCGATGGAGCGAGTCGGGCTCGCCTGGAACGTGATCCGCATCGCCCCCGAGCGCCAGGCGGCGAAGGCCGCGGGCGCGACGTCCGAACCTCAAGCCGCTTCTTAGCCCAGTCTCAGCCTCCTCTCAGGCGCGGCTGGCTTGATGGTGGGCGAGCCCGGCCAGTCCGGGACCAGACGGACAGGAGTGGTGATGGAAGAGAAGAGGAAACGAAGCATCACGATCCGGCTCGGACCGCTGGGCTTGTCTCTGCTGGCGGCAGGGATCACCGCGGTCGGATTCGCCGCCGTCTCGCTGGCGGACAACGGCAACAGCACCGGCAATGCAAGTGGCACGCAGACGTTCCGGGCGCCGGGGCCCCCTGGCGGCGGGGTGGGAATCACCACCTTCCGGGGCCCCAACCTCTCGGCGGCGGACCGGCAGAAGATGGAGGACTTCCGCAAGTGCATGCAGGACAACGGCGCACCCGGTCCCCCCAAGAACATCCACCCGAGCGACGGGCCTCCCAAGCCGCCGAGCGCCGCGGACCGGGAGAAGCTCCAGAAGGCCTACGAGGCTTGCAAGGACAAGCTGCCCGAGGGCATGCAGAAAGCCGGCCCTCCGCGGATCGGCACGATGAAGTGCGGGCCGCCGCCCGGGCAACCCGGCAAGGAGCAGGGTCAGAAGCAGAATCAGAGCAACGACTCGGGCACCAGCTCGAGCGGCTCCAGCTCGTAACCAGGACTCGTCCAAACACAAAACGGCGTCATTCCCCGACGCCCCATAGATACCCCCCAGGCGAGCGGGCCCCCTCCAGGGGTCCGCTCGCTTTACACGGGCAGCCCGACCGACTCCAGCGCCGCGGAGATCTCGGAGTAGGCGGTGAAGCTGGCGACCTTGCGGTCGCGCTGCTCGAGCACGTGCGCGAGCGGCACGTCCAGATCGTCGCCGCTCTCCTTCTCGGTGATCTGGAGCCGGCCGAGCACCACCCAGCGGCCGTCGGCCGCCGAGCGGAGGCCCTCGGGCTTGAAGCTGTCCGACTCGAAGAGCTTCTCCATGTCGCCGCGCCACTTCTGAAACCCCCGCAGACCCTTGTAGACCTTGGCGTCGATGAAGACGGTCTCCATGCGGATCTGGAAGTCGGGGTGGAGCATTGCCTCCAGGTCCGCCCCACCGCGGTCGAACTCGTCGTAGATCCGCCTGACGGCGTCCAGCGCCGAGCCGGTATCGGCTTCCTCCATCGCCGCGTTGAATTGACGTTCGAGCGTCTCGACGTCGTGCTGGTCGTACATATGATGGTCCTCAGTATCTCCCCAGTAGTGCGGATGACGCGGCACGGCCGCTCGGGGAAGCTATCGGAGCCATCGCTGAGGCAACTTCCAGCGCGATGAGGGAGAGAGCGCCGGCGGGGGCCGGCGACGTCGCCGAGCAGGAAATCCAGAGCCGCCTCGCCTCGGTCAAGGTCGGCCTCTGGCTCTCGGCGGTGGTCTGCGTCGGCAGCGCGCTCTACGCGGTCGAGACGTGGGACCGCCCCAATCGCCTCCTCATCCTCGCCACGATCTCGCTGGGCCTGATGAGCGCGCCGCTCGTGCACGCACTGCCCTGGGAGCGGATCGTCCGCAGCCGCCACCGCGAGGCCATCTTCGCGGCCTGGTCGTTTGCGGACATCCTCTTGATCGCGATCATCGCCGGGCTGGACGGCGGGTCCAACAGCGCGTACATGCTGCTGCTCGTCCTGCCGTTCCTGTTCGCCGCCCTCTCCTACCCGCCGCCGACGATCGCCGCGGTCGGCGTGTCCGCCCTGATCGCCTTCTTCGTGGTCGGATTCGGGGTCGGCGGCGGCTTCCCCCTCTCCGGCTTCGGGCTGTTCGCGGGCGCCTGCGTGGCCCTGCTCGCGGCCTGGGAGGCCCGGAACCAGGCGAGTGGACGGCGCAAGCTGGCGGAGACGGCCGGCGCGCTGTCGCGAAGCGAGAAATCGAGCCGGCTGCAGGCGCGCCAGCAGCGAGAGGTCGCCCGCTTCGGCCAGCTGGCGATCCAGGGGACCGGAATCGACGAGCTGGGTCAGGAGGCGAGCCGGATCCTGACGACGGTCCTCGGCATCGACTACGGCGGCGTGCTGAAGCTGCTGCCAGGGGACGAGGGACTGCTCCTGGTCGCCGCCGTCGGCTTGCCCGAGGAGCTGATCGGCAACGCCCGAGTCCCGGCCGGCTATCGCTCCCAGTCGGGGTACGCACTCGCCACGGGGATGTCGATCGTCGTCAACGACTGGCGCACGGAGACGCGCTTCCAGCAGTCGGACCTCCAGAGCGAGCAGGCAATGCGGAGCGCGGCGATCATCCTGATCAAGGGAAAGGGCCAGCCGTATGGCGTGATCGGGGCCGGCTCACGGAAGCAGCACGACTTCTCCCAGGAGGACGTCAACTTCATGCAGGCGATCGCCAACGTCCTCGCCAACGCGATCGAGCGGCGATCGGCGGAGCAGCGGACCCAGCACGAGGCGCTCCACGATCCGCTCACCGGCCTGCCGAACCGCAACCTCTTCCTCGATCGGCTTCAGCACGCCCTCTCCGTCGCCGCCCGTCGCGGGACCTCGATCTCGGTCCTCTTCCTCGATCTGGATCAGTTCAAGGTCGTCAACGACAGCCTCGGGCACGCCGCCGGGGACGAGCTCCTGGCCGCCGTCGCGCCGAGAATCGAAGGGGCGCTGCGACCGGGCGACACGGTGGCCCGCTTCGGCGGAGACGAGTTCGCGGTGCTCGCGGAGGACGTCGGCAACGAGCACGGGGCCACGCGGATCGCCGAGCGGATCGCGGAGGCGCTCGCCCGCCCATTCATCCTGCGCGAGCGTGAGCACTTCGTCAGCGCCAGCATCGGGATCTCGATCGGCGAGGGGACGGAGGCGCCCGAGGCGCTCATCCGCGATGCGGACTCCGCCCTCTACCGCGCCAAGGAGCACGGCCGCGGCGGCTACGAGATCTTCGACGAGGTCATGCGCTCCCGCGTGATCGAGCACATGCAGATCGAGAACGACCTCCGGCGCGCGCTCCAGCACGAGGAGCTCGACCTCCACTACCAGCCCGTGGTCAGGCTCGGCGACGGCTCGGTCGTCGCCATGGAGGCGCTGCTGCGCTGGAACCACCCGGAGCGCGGGCTGGTCGGCCCGCTCGCCTTCATCCCCGTCGCCGAGGAGTCGCGCCTGATCGTGCCGATCGGGCGCTGGGTGATCGAGCAGGCCTGCCGCCAGGCGGCGCTCTGGCAGCAGCTCAAGCCCGACTCCGCACCGGTGTCGGTGGCCATCAACCTCTCCGCGCGGCAGATCGCGGACCCGGACCTGCTGTCGCACCTCGAGGGCTCCATCCGCGCGAACCGAATCGATCCATCGACGGTCTGGCTGGAGCTCACTGAGAGCACCCTGCTCGACGAGACCTCATTGGTGGAGCGAACCCTCGAGGCGCTCAAGGGCCTGGGCGTGCGCCTGGTGCTCGACGACTTCGGCGTCGGCTTCTCGTCGCTCGGCTACCTGAAGCGCCTGCCGCTCTCGATGATCAAGCTCGATCGCTCCTTCGTGGAGAACCTCGCCGACAGCTCACACGATGCCGCGATCGTCCGGGCCGTCAGCGAGATGGCCGTCACGATGGACATCGGCGTCGTCGCCGAGGGCGTCGAGACCGAGGATCAGGTGCTAATGGCGAGCGCGCTGGGCTGCGGTTACGCCCAGGGCTTCCACTTCGCCGAGCCTGTCCCCGCGGAGCACATCGAGCCGCTGCTGGAGCGGCCGATGCACGCGATCAGCTGATGCGGTAGATAGCATGTGACTACCTCAGTTGTCCGAGGGGGACGCATGTCGGCAACTCCAAGCGCAGACATTCCGCAGTTCGAGATCACCTCGGGGCAAGGTCCGGACGACGTCTACGTCGTCCGCGTCACGGGCGAGGTCGACATGTCCCACGAGGAGGAGCTGCGCGGCGAGCTCCGAACGGCCGTTGCCGCCAAGCCCAAGGGCATCGTGGTCGACCTGACCGAGTGCGAGTTCATCGATTCCAGCGGCATTCGCGCGCTACTCCTCTCGCGAGAGGCCCAGCATCCCGAGGAGGGATCCGAGCGCCTCGCGGTTGCCGCGTCCACCGAGCAGATCCTCCGGATCCTCTCCGTGATGGGACTGGACCGGGTGATTCCGATCCGCGCCACCGTCGACGAAGCCTCCGCGGCACTCACCGGCTGACCTAGCGAATGCACGACATCGCCGAGTTCCTGGGGGGGCGAGATCCCTTCAGCGGGCTCGATGAGGCTGCACTGGCGCGACTTTCCTCCCAGGCTGAGGTGGAGTTCTTCGCCGCGGGCAGCCCCATCCGCTCTGAGGGCGAGACGCCCGGAGAGCTGGTCAGGGTGGTCCGTCGGGGAGCCATCGAGCTTCTCGAGGACGGCCACACGGTCGATCTGATCGAGGAGGGCGAGCTCGTCGGGCAGGCCTCCGGGATCTCGGGCCGACCCGCACCCCTCGACGCGCGTGCGGCCGAGGACTCATTGACGTACGCGCTCCCCGCCTCGCAGGTGGGGCCGCTTCTCGTCGGCGCGCGACCCCCGCGGGGGAATGGCGATGAGCTCCTCACCGCCCCCGCCTCCACCCTGGCCGGCGGCCCGGTCCTCGTCATCGGACCCGGAGCCTCGCTCCGCGATGCGGCCCAGGCGATGGACGCGCGAGGCACCAGCGCGGCCCTGATCCGAGATGGCGATCGCACGCTGGGCATCCTCACCGACCGGGACCTGCGCTCACGGGTGGTCGCAAAGGAAGTCGGCGCGGACGCGCCCGTCACCGAAGCCATGAGCACTCCGGTGATCTCGGCAAGCCCCGAGACGACGGGCTGGGAATTGATGCTGACCATGCTCGAGCACGACGTCCACCACGTGCCGGTCACGGATCGGTCGGAGGTGCTGGGGATCGTCGCCAGCTCCGACCTGCTTGGTGTCAACCGAGGCGACTCGTTCGCCCTGCGGCGCAGGATCTCGCAGGCGGAGAGCATGGAGCGGCTCGAGGAGGAGGCCTCATCCCTCCCGGCCACGGTTGTCGCGCTGCACAGGGAGCAAGCCGGCCAGGCCAGGATCAGCGAGGCGATCTCGACGGTCGCCGATGCCCTCGTCCGGCGAGCGATCGACCTGCAGAGGGACGCACTTGGCGAGCCGCCGGCGACCTTCGCCTGGCTCGCCCTCGGCAGTCATGGCCGGCGGGAACCGGTCCTGTCGTCGGATGTCGACTCCGGCATGGCCTGGCAGGATCAGAACGGGGCGCCCGCCTCGCGCAATCCGGTCGGCGAATACATGCGCGCCGTCGCCGACGGGGTCGGCGACTGCATGCGCCGCGTCGGCTGGCGCCTTGACCCACATGGGGTCACGGCATCCGGCGCCTTCTCGGCAAGCTCGATCGAGGAGTGGGGAACGGCAATCCACGACTGGCTCTCCCGGCGGGTGGACGAGCGCATCGCCCTCGTCATCTCGATCACGATTGACGCCCGGGTCGTCGCCGGCTCACCTGACCTCGATCCGCGGCGGTTTCTCTGGGAGGCATCCAATCGCCCCCAGCTCCTCAGGTCGGTGCTGAGATCCGCGATCGCGACTCGTCCCCCAACCGGGTTCCTGGGCCATCTGGTGGTCGAACACGGCGGTCAGCACCGCGGGACGCTGGACATCAAGCGCAGAGGCCTCGGCCCGGTCGTCGACCTGGCGCGTTTCGCGGCCCTGGAGGCAGGGGCCCACAGCACGTCGACGAGCGAGCGCCTGCGCGACGCCGCCGACGCCGGCACTCTCGATGGCGAGCAGGCGAGATCGCTCCAGCACGCTTACGAGCTGTTTGCGGACCTGCGACTCGAGCATCAGGTCCAACACCTCGAGGATCGCCGCACGCCGGACAACCAGCTCGACCCGAGGACACTCGACCCCCTCGCAAGGCGTTACCTGCGCGACGCGTTCCGGGAGGTCGCTTCCATACAGCGCACGCTGGCAAGGAAGCTCGACCTGAACCGGGGACGGATCTGAGCGAAACACGAACACAGGCGAAGGGGAAGTACCTGAGAGCGCCGTTTCCAGATCCTTCGATGCCGTGGCGGGATGCGACCTACAGCGTGGTCGATCTCGAGCTCACCGGTCTCGACCCGGCGACCGACGAGATCATCTCCTTCGCCGCCGTGCCGGTGGTGGGCGGCAAGATCAGGCCTGGCGATTGCCGCTCTCGCATCGTCAGGCCCCGCCGGATGCCCGAGCCCGAGACCATCCGGATCCACGGGCTTCGCCGAGCCGACCTGGAGTCCGCGCCGCCTCTCGACCAGGTCCTCGACGAGCTGATCGAGGCGCTGACGGGAAGCGTCCTGGTCGCGCACGTGGCTGCAATCGAGGAGGGCTTCGTTCGGCGAGCGCTCGAGTCAAGTGGCCTTCCCCTGCGAAATCCGGTCGTCGACACCGCGGCGCTCGCGGTTGCGCTGAGCAGCCGGCGACTCGGCCCGCTGGCCCGCATCTGGCGTCGGCTCTCCGGCGCCGGGGCTCGCCGGCCCGGGCTCTCCGAGCTGGCGCGCTCGCTCGGCCTTCCCGTCCACCGGCCGCATCATGCGGATGGCGACGCCCTGACCACCGCGCAGGTCTTTCTCGCGCTCGCCACCCACCTGAATCGGATCGAGCCTCTGACGGTGGGTTCGCTCGTGACCCTGTCGGGATCGGATGGCTCATGTGCGTCCGACTGAACGGGAGTACCGTAAAGAGCAGTGATGGCCATCACCGTTCCGCAGCTCCTGGCCGCACTCCCGATCCGCGAGCAGCCCAGCCCCTCGCCGAGCACCGCGGTGCCGGAATGGCTTGCCTTCAGCATCGGCCTGGGGATCGGTCTACTGCTGCTCGCCGCGATGGTGCTGGTCGATCGCCGTCGCAAGCGACGCGGACCGTCCGCTGAAACCCGCGCCTGGTCTGCGATGGACCGGCTCTGCCGCGAGGGATGGACCGCCCAGCTCACGCTCTACGGCGGCCACGCCAAACTGCCGGACGATGCCCCCACGGTCGAGGGTGTGCGGGTTCGGGTCGACTGGGCCGAGCTGAGCCGGGGCGAGTACAGCGACCGGGAGGTCGCCGTGGCCCGCCGCTTCTGGTCGAGAAGCGTTGCCGCAGCGCTCGCGGAGATGGTCCGGGACCGGAACGTGGATCACCAGCTCGAGGAGATCGAACGCTCATACGCCGGGCGGGAGCATCCGGACCCTGAATGACGAGGGGCCGGCGCATTGCCGGCCCCTCGGACGTCCATATGAGCTTCCCGCGCTACTTCTTCGCCGCCTCCTCCACGCGGGTGTGTCCGTAACCCTCGACCTCGGGGTGGCCGTGCTCGCCCTGCGTCGTCGCAAACTCCTCCTCAGGCGAGAGCACGAGACGCTTGCGCCCGGCGACGGCAAAGTACGCCATGGCGATCACGTAGAAGATCGCGACCCCGTAGACACCCGGCCTGTAGTCGCCGTTGTCGAGAATCGCGACCAGCGACGCCAGAGCGATCAGCCCGGCGACGATCGCGCCGGCAATGCCCACCGGGCTGCGATAAGGCCGCTCGATGTGCGGCAGGTTCCGCCGCAACAGCACGAACGACGTGCACTGCATGATGTAGCTGATCACGGCGCCGAACACCGCCATGTAGAGCAGCGACGCTCCAACCGTGGTGTCGCCCTTCTTGTAGATCACGTACGCGGCGATCCAGCCGATCACCGAGCCGAGCAGCAGCGCGGCCCACGGCGTCTGCCGCTTGGAGGTCGTCACCGAGAGGGCATTCGGGTAGTACCCCGCGCGCGAGAGGGAGAAGATGTTCCGCCCGTACGCGAAGATGATCGTGTGGAAGCTGGCCACCAGGCCGGCCACCGCGAGTAACCCGAGCAGCGACGCCGAGGTGTTGTCCCCGAAGATCGTCTTCAGCCCGTCAAGCAGCGGCTCCGACGATGTGGAGAGCGGCCCCGTTCCAGGCGCGATACCCGAGCTGAGGAAGAGGATCAGGACGGCGGTCACGACCAGCGTGCGCAGGCCCCAGTTCGTCGCGTTCGGGATGTCCTTCTTCGGGTCCGCGGATTCCTCCGCGGCAAGGGGTAACTCCTCGATCGCAAGGTAGAACCAGATCGCGAATGGCAGGGCGTAGAACACTCCCTTGACGCCATCGTGGAACCAGGCGCCGCCGCTGGTGTCGATCGCGTACCTGGTGAAATCGAGGTTGGGGATTGCGCCGACGAAGAAAACGGCCAGGATCGCCAGCGACGTGAAGCAGATGACCACCGTGAAGCGGAAGCTCGCCTCCACGCCGACGTAGTTGAGCCCGACGAAGATCGCGTAGAAGATCGCCCACCAGACCGGCTGGGAGAGGCTCAGTCCGATCAGATCGTCGGCGATGGAGCTCATGTACGCGCCGATCCCGACCACGATCACCGCCGGCGTGATCACATACTCGATCGTCTCCGCGACCCCGGTGGAGAAGCCGCCCCAGGGGCCCATCGCCGATCGGGCGAACGAATAGGCGCCGCCCGTGTGCGGCAGGGCCGGCGACATCTCCGCGATCGAGTAGCAGAGGCCGAAATACATGACCGTGACGAACCCGGTGGCCACGAGCAACCCGCCGAATCCATAGGCGAGGCCGAAGTTCCATCCGAAGAAGTCTCCGGAGATAACCGCTGCCACGCCGAGCGCCCAGAGCGACCAGACACCCGCATGCCGGCGAAGCTTCCGCTTCTCGAAGTAGTCCTGGTCCGCTTCGCGGTAAGTGACCGCTCCGACCTTTCGCGATCCAGCTTCCATCGGATCCTCCTTCTCCAACCCCTTGGTGACGGACGCCACGATCCTTTCACGACTGTCAAGGACCCGCTGGACAATTCCCGCGGTCGCGTACGCCACTTTGGACATGCCGATCTTCGTAGCCCGCAGGGCATGTAGCTTGGCTCCCATGGCACGCCCACTGGTCGGAGTCTGCGCCGCCGTCGAGCGAGCTCACTTCGGCGCCTGGAAGGACGAACCGGCCGTGCTGCTGCCGCTCTCCTATGCCAGGGCGATCCACGGCGCCGGCGGGATGATGGCGATGCTGCCGCCGGATCGCCTCGCTTCGGAGAATCCGGGCGAGCTGCTCGACCGCATGGACGCGCTCGTCCTGGGGGGCGGAGCGGATATCGATCCCGATAGCCACGGCGCCGAGGCACATCCGGAGACCGTCGGGACCAATCCGGACCGCGACCGCTTCGAGATCGCGCTGACCCGCGGCGCTCTCGAGCGGGGGATCCCGCTGCTGGGCGTCTGCCGAGGGATGCAGATCCTGAACATCGCCTGCGGGGGCACGCTCGATCAGCACCTGCCGGACCGCCTGGGCCACGAGCGCCACCGGCCGGTCCCCGGCTCGTGGGCGGAGCACGACGTGCGAATCGAGCCGGGCTCGCTGGCCGCGCAGGCCGCAGGGACTGAGCACCTCACCGTGAAGAGCCATCACCACCAGGGCGTCGACGCCATTCCCAAGTCCCTTTCCGCCAGCGGCTGGGCAACGGACGACGAGAGCGTCGAGGCGATCGAATCGAACGATGGGGGCTTCGTGCTGGGCGTCCTCTGGCACCCCGAGGAGGACGCCGAGGACCGGGTGATCCCCACGCTCGTGGAGCGCGCCTTCACCTAGGCGAAGCCGCGCCTGCCCCCGGCGTATCCTCGGCAGGGCTGTCATGGCTCGACGTATCCCCAGGGACGAATCGCTGGCGCGCGTCCACGGCGTGGGCGCGCTCTTCTCGGCTGCCTACGGCAACGTGGGCTCGTCGATCTACTACGCCCTGGGAGTCACCGCCGCGTTCGCCCTCGGGCTGACGCCGGTCGCGTTCGTCATCGCCGGCCTGATCTTCATGTGCACCGCGGCGACCTACAGCGAGGCGACCGTGATGTTCCCGGAGGCCGGCGGCTCGTCGAGCTTCGCCCGCCACGCCTTCAACGAGCTGATCAGCTTCTTCGCGGCCTGGGGCCAGATGCTCAACTACATCATCACGGTCGCGATCTCGGCCTTCTTCGTGCCTCACTACCTGGCCGTGTTCTGGTCGCCGCTCCGGGACTCGCCGGGGGACATCATCGGCGGCGTCGTCGTGATCCTCTTCCTTGCGGCGCTGAACGTGAAGGGGACGCAGGAGTCCACCCGCCTCAACCTGGTCCTGGCGATCGCCGACCTCTGCACCCAGGTAATCCTCGTCGGGATCGGGCTGGTCCTCGTCTTCAGCCCTGACATCCTGACCTCCAACGTCCACCTGGGCGTCGCGCCCAGCTGGGGCGACTTCTTCCTCGGGATCGCGGTCGGCATGATCGCGTACACCGGGATCGAGACGATCTCCAACATGTCGGAGGAGGCGAAGGACGCCTCCAAGACGATTCCACGGGGGACGGGCCTCACCGTCCTCGCCGTCCTGGGCCTCTACACGCTGCTGCCGCTGATCGCGCTCTCGGCTATGCCGGTGCATCACGTCGCCGGCCACTACTCGACCGATCTGGGGACGAAGTTCGCCGACGACCCGGTGCTCGGCATCGTCGAAAACCTCGGATTGGGCGCCGGGCTGACCAACATCATGCGCTACTACGTCGGGGTGCTGGCGGCCGTGATCCTGCTGATCGCGACCAACGCCGCGCTGATCGGCGTCTCCCGGCTGACCTTCTCGATGGGCCACTACCGCCAGCTGCCCGAGCGGCTGCGGCAGATCCACCCCAAGTACCGCACGCCCTACATCGCGATCATCGTCTTCTCCCTGGTCGCCTCGATCACCCTGATCCCCGGCGAAACCGAGCTGCTCGCGACGCTCTATTCCTTCGGCGCGATGCTCTCCTTCACGATCGCCCACATCTCGGTCATCAAGCTGCGGCAGCGTTTCCCGGACAAGCAGCGGGACTGGAAGCCACCCGGAAGCGTCCGGATATCCGGCTTCGACGTCCCGCTGACGGCCGTCTTCGGCGGTCTCGGCACCTTCGCCGCCTGGATCGTGGTGATGGTGCTCAACCCCCGGACCCTGGTGATCGGGGCCATCTGGATGCTCCTCGGCATCTCGATCTACCTGCTCTACCGGCGCTCCCAGGGTCTGTCTCCGTCGCAGACGCACAAGGTCCTGCTTCCCGAGCCGCTCGGCGTCGAGGAGGTCGAATACAAGAGCGTCCTGGTCGCATTCGAGGACGACGAGCCGTTCTCCGAGCAGACGATGGTCACCGCCATCAAGCTGGCGGCGAAGCGCCGCCGCGGCGATCCACGTGATCTCGGTCGTCACGGTGCCGAACCACCTGCCGCTCGATGCCTCGCTCGGCGATCAGGAGCAGGCGGCCCGGTCGAAGATCGAGCAGGCGAAGCTGATCGGCGGTCTCCGCGTCAGCGGTCACGTCCACCGGGTCAGGCCGAACCAGGCCGGGCACTCGATCGCCGAGGAGGCCCGGGAGCTGAAGGCGAGCGCGCTGGTCATGGGCCTCCGCTACCGCAACGGCGCGCCCTCTACGGCAAGGCGCTGCAGACGGTGCTCGCCGAGCGGCCCTGCCGGGTGATCGTCGTCGGCGAGCCCGAGCGGGCCCGCGAGGCCGCGGGCCTCGGCGGACCAGCCGTCGGGGCGCCTGCGTAATACGGCTTCACCGTCCGATCGCGGCCACGAGCGGCCGCGTCAAATCCGGAACGGATCGCCGAGATCCGTCGAGCCCTGCTACAGCGCGATCTGCGAGCCGACGATGACGGTGCTGTCGCGGCGGCAGGCGGAACGCGTCGATCGGGCTCGCCGCGTTGCGAGCCATCGTCATGAACAGCTTCTTGCGCCAGCTCTTCAGCGGCGGGGTCGTCGGTCGCCGTGATCGCGATTCGCGAAACGAAGTACGAGGCGTGCTCGAGGTCGAGGTTGCGTTCGAGGAGGCCCTGCTTGCGGCAGAGCCGCAGCGACGCCGGGATGTCGAGGGAGTCGTGGTACCCCGACCTGACCGTCACATGGAAGACGTTGAACTCGCCGCCGATCCGCTCGACCGTGAAGCGCTCGAACTCGTCGACGTTCGGGATGCTGACCAGGTCCACCGAGACGATCACGACCCGCTTCGGGAACGTGCGAGTGTTCTCGACCTCGATCCGGAGCGCCAGCGGGGTGGTCTCCTTGGCGGGGTGCAGGTAGACGGCCACGCCCGGGACCTTCGTCGGCGGCTCCTCCTGAGCCTCGAGGTCATAGAGGAACTGCGTCAGCGGCCCCTCCTTCTCAGTCCTGCCGCGGGTGACGATGGTCTGCCCCCGCCGCCAGTTGATCATCACGACTGAGATCACCAGTGCGAGGGCCAGCGAAAGCCACGCTCCGTGCTCGATCTTGATGATGTTGGAGGCGAAGAAGGCCACCTCGACGGTCAGGAACAAGGCGGCGATCGGGACAAGCCTGCGCCTAGGCGTGCCCCAGAGGAAACGGGCAACAGCGAGGAAGAGCAGCGTGTTCAGGACGAAGGTCGCCGTGACGGCGACGCCGTAGATATCGCCTAGCCTGTCGGCGGACTGGAAGACCATGCCGGGTGACGACACCGATACAAAGCGCCCAATTGAATCGGGACGTAGATCTGGCCCTCGAGCTTCGACGGATGACGGATGGTCAGGCGTGGCAGGAAGCCGAGCTGAACCGCCTGGCGCGCGACCGAGAACGAGCCCGAGATCGCGGCCTGAGAGGCGATGATCGTGGCTCCGGTCGCCAGGAAGAGCATTGGGATGCGCGCCCAACCGGGAGCCATCAGGAAGAACGGGTTGACCGCGGTGCCCGGGTCGTGGCGGATCATCGCCGCCTGGCCGAGGTAGTTCAGCATCAGCGCGGGGAAGGCGACCGCGAACCATCCGAGCCGGATCGGAGTTGCGCCGAAGTGCCCCCGGTCCGCGTAGAGGGTCTCCGCGCCGGTCACTGCGAGGACGACGCCGCCGAGCACGAAAAAGCTCTCCGCCCCGTGCTCCGCGAGGAACCGAGCCCCCCACGTTGGCGAAAGACCCTGGAGCACCGCCGGGTCCTTCGATCAGCTGATGGAGGCCAAGAAGCGCGATCGCGGTGAACCAGACGAGGATCACCGGCCCGAACAGCGATCCGATCGTGCCCGATCCGCGTCGCTGGAGGATGAACAACCCAATGAGGATGACGACGGAGATCGGCACCACCAGATGCGCGAGGTCCGGCTCCACCACCTTCAGCCCCTGAACCGAGCCGAGGACCGAGATTGCTGGCGTGATGATCGCGTCGCCGAAGAACAGCGCCGCGCCGAAGAGGCCGAGAGTCACCAAGGCCACGCCATGGGGCACCCTGTGTCGCTGGATCAAGGAAGCCAGCGCCATGATTCCTCCGTCGCCGCGGTTGTGCGCGCGCATGATGAAGCCCGCGTACTTCACGCCGACGACGACGATCAGCGCCCAGAAGATCAGCGAGACCACGCCGTAGACGTCCGCCGCGGTCGCTTGAGCGACCGCGGCGTTTTGCGTGAAGATGACCTGCTCGGTGTAGAGCGGGCTCGTGCCGATGTCGCCGTAGACGACGCCGAGCGCGCCGAGGGCGAGGGCGGCCTTGCTGGCGTCGGTGATGACGTCGCGCTGGCTGTCGTTGAGCGCCTCGAAGCGTTTGCGCACCGCCTCGGACTCGGCCTCCGTGTCAGTCGGAGTCTCAGGCCGCCAATAGCCGAGCTTGTGCGCAGCCTCGTTGAACGTTCGCTTCGCGCCGGGCTTCTTGCCCGTGCGCACGTTGGGCTCCTGAGGTTCCCGGGGCGCATTGACACGAACGTTGTGCGCTGCCTCGTGGAGGGGCCGTCCGCGGTTCGATCCGCTGCTACTCACTGCGGGGCGCCTCGGCCGCGGTGAGCGGCCGGAGCGCAAATAGAACGACGAGCGACTCGTGCCAGAGGCGATCTGGGTCCGCGAACTGCGCTGGCGGCGGTACGTAGACCGGGCTCGTCGCGTCGGTCAGGAGGCGCCACGCGAGCAACACCCCGCGCGCCGCGACTCGCCTCGGACGAGCGCAGGGACAGGATCAGCTCTGTGAGCACCGGCCTCGCCACCTCGACCGCACCGACATCAACCCGCACAACGCCCCTCGGCGTCCCCAGTGTCGAAGCATCCACGAGCACTTGCTCGAGGCGGCGTGCGAGTCGCGTGCGCTCGCGTGAGGAGACGAGCTGGGCTTCCCGGAGTGCCAGGCAGGATTGGCCGGACGCTCCGTGCCGCGGGCGATCTCGCGGTCGAGCCAAGGCCGCCGAAGGCGCGTGCGCGCCCGCACGAGGAATCCCCGGGGGCCGCGCATGGACAGACCCGCGCCCTTGGGCGCCTGGCTTGCGGTTCGCAGGAGAGCGAAACTCGCCATACGACCATCCTCGGTCGGGGCGCGTTGACCTCGCGTAGAGATTCCGCCGTAGAGCGCTGAGATTTCGTAAAGATGGTTCGCGTTCGGCGCGGCGTAGACTCGGAATGCCGTGAGCAAGCGTCTCGGGAGAAGGCGGAAGATCGCGCTGGACGTGGTTTCGGTGGTCGTCTCGATCGCCCTCGCGTCGCTCGTCGTCGTCGCCCTGAAGCCGGCGGCGCCGACGGCCGGGCTTGTGAGCATCTACCTGCCCGCGGTCCTGTTCGTCGCAATTCGCCGTGGGCTTGCCGCTGCCATAGCGACGGCGCTCGGGGCCGCTTTCGCATTCAACTTCTTCTTCCTGCCGCCGTTCTACCGGCTGACGATCGCGAGGTCGGGCGACGCGGTCACGTTCGTGGTCTTGCTCATCGCCGCGCTTGTGGTCGGGAGGCTGGCGGCAACCGCGAAACGCCAAACCGAGGAGGCGGAGCTGCGGGCGGAGCTCGCGTCCGCTCGAGAACAGGAGGCGCTGATCGTCGCCGAGGCGGCGTCGGCTCTCGTCCAGGAGGACGCGCTCGAGCGCCAGCTCGTCGCGATCGCGAGTGCCGTCGCATCGATCGGAGGCCCTGACCTCCGCCTCGCGTTCGGCTCAGAACCCGCGCCCCGCCGCGGAGAGATCGCGACGTCGCTGCCAAGTGAGACCCGGCCTGCGTGGCTCTACGCCACCACCTCGGTGGGCTGGCGCCATGCGGAGCTCGAGCGCCTCGCGACCCTGCTCGCGCGCCTCGTGGATCTCGGAGTTGAGCGCGACCGGGCCCACGTCGAAGCGGCCGAGGCCGAGGCGGCCCGCCGGGGTGACGCCGCCAAGACAGCCGTGCTTCACGCGATCTCACATGACCTGCGCTCGCCGCTTACGGCAATTCGCACCGCGTCGCAGGCGCTCGCCGTGGGGGGTCTCGGCAAGGGCGACGAGCGCGAGCTCCTCACCGCCGTCGAGGAGGAGTCCAAGCGCCTGTCCCGCCTCATCGAGGACCTCCTCGACCTCTCGCGGATTGAGGCCGGTGCCGTCACCGCGCGGTCTGACTGGTGCGATCTCGCCGATGTCGTCGCCATCGCTGCCGAGCAGGTGCGCCGGCGTCACGGCGAGCATCCGATCTCCCTCGAGCTGCCGTCCGACCTGCCGCTGATCCGCGCCGATCCGTTCCAGCTCGAGCGCGTGTTCGCAAACCTGATCGAGAACGCGGTTAAGTTCTCACCCGCAGGGGAGCCCGTCCATGTCACGGGCGGAGTGAGCCACGAGAAGGTGAAGGCGACGGTGATCGATCGCGGGCCCGGAATCCCGGCGTCGCGTCGCGCAGCCGTCTTCGAGCCCTTCGTCCGCGGCCCACGGGATCAGAACCGCGGCTCGGGACTCGGGCTTGCCATCTGCCGGGGCTTCGTGGAGGCAAACGGAGGCGAGATCGCAGTTGGAGCCGATTCGGGACGCGGCGCCGCGTTCGCCGTCTCGTTCCCCCTCGTCAAGCAGCCGGTCACTGCGGCTTAGATGACCGATTCCACGACCGCGCACACCTGGATGACGCCCGCGGCGCTTCGCAGCTCTTCGTCCTCGGGCTCGCCTTTGGCACCACCAAAGGCTTCGCCCTGCGTCCTCGACCTGCTCGCCGCACGCGTCCCCAGGCGCACGCCGCCGTGCAATCGATCATCTAGGCGTTGACGCCGAACGCGCAGCGGATCCTGGTCGTCGACGACGAACCGCAGATCCTGCGGGGACTTCGGGTGATCCTCACGAACGCCGGCTACCGAGAGGATGCCGCCGACAACCGATGCGAGCGGCGCTCGATGCTGTCTCGGTCCGACCCCCCGACGCGGCCGTCCTGGACCTGATGCTCCCGGACGGAATCGGGGTCGACGTCGCCCGGAGATCCGCCGCTGAGCGAGCTACCGATCGTGGTCCTGTCACGATCGGCGACGAGCGCGAGAAGGTCATGGCGCTCGACGCCGGCGCCGACGACTACGTGACGAAGCCGTTCGGGGCCGAGGAGCTGCTGGCCCGACTGCGCGCCGTGCTTCGCCGGGTGCCCGCGGGAGGTTTCGCGCCGAGGGTTGAGATCGGAGATCTGGTTGTCGACCTCGAGGCTCGCCGGGTGACCCTCGCGGGCGCGGACGTGCACCTGACGCCGATCGAGTCGACCTGCTCCGTGTCCTGGCTGAGCATCGCGGCAAGCTGGTCACCCATCGACAGCTGCTTGCCGCGGTTTGGGGGCCGACCTACGAGACCGAAACCCACTACCTGCGGGTGCACGTCGCGCACATCCGCAGCAAGATCGAACCCGAGCCATCCCGGCCGCGCTACGTGATCACCGACCCCGGGGTGGGGTATCGCCTTCGGGACGAGGTCTATTAGGGGGCAAAGCGATCACCGCTTTAGCGCACCTGAAGCGACCGGGGCGGCCCCTAGCCGCGCTCGAACATGCGCCGGCGCTCGTAGTCCGTGACCACCTTGTCGAACAGGCCCTGCTCGAGCCTGCCGTAGTTGAGGTAGTGCTTGTGGACGGCGTCGCCGAACGCCTGCCTCGCGAAGTCCGAGCTCTCCCAATGATCGACGGCCTCGCGGAGCGATGAAGGGAACGCCTCCGCCTCGCCCGCCTCGTAGGCGTTGCCCTTCAACTCCGGGCCGGGATCGGTCCCCTTCTCGATGCCGTCGAGCCCGGCCGCCAGCAATGCGGCAAACGCCAGATAGGGGTTCGCATCGGCACCCGGGATCCTGCACTCCACCCGCCGCGACTGGCCATGCCCAACGACGCGGAATCCGCAGGTGCGGTTGTCGCGGCCCCAGGAGACGGAGGTCGGCGCCCAGCTCTCGGCGGCGTAGCGCTTGTAGGAGTTGATCGCCGGCGCCACGAACAGGGCAAGCTCGCGGATGTGGTTCCGCATCCCGCCGAGGAAGTGCCGGAACGTGTCGGTCTCCTCGCCGTCGCTGTCCACGAAGGCGCTCTTGCCGTCGTCGCCGACGAGGCTCTGATGGATGTGGCACGAGCTCCCGATGTCGTCCTCGGAGGGCTTCGCCATGAAGCTCGCCGAGATCTCATTGAGGAAGGCGATCTCCTTGACGCCGTTCTTGTAGATCGTGTGGCGATCGGCCGCGGTGACCGCGTCGGCGTAGCGGAAGTTGACCTCGTGCTGCCCGTACCAGGCCTCGCCCTTGGAGAACTCGACCGGGATCCCGGCCCCCATCATCCCGCGCCGGATGGGGCCCAGATACGCCTCGTCCATCGTGGTGGCGAGGATGTGGTAATCGAGGATGTACGGGATCGTCGGGGTGAGGTCCTTGTAGCCCTTCTCCCAGGCCTCGGCGTAGCTCTCCTTGTAGAGGTAGAACTCGAGCTCGGAGGCGGCATAGGGCGTGAAGCCCATCTCCCTCGCGCGCTCGTAGACCGCGATCAGGATCTGGCGCGGCGAGGCGACCACCGGGCTGCCGTCGTGGTTGACGACGTCGGCCAAGACCAGCGCCGTGCGGTCGAGCCAGGGAATCCGGCGCAGGGTCGTCAGGTCGGGCTGGATCCCGAAGTCCCCATAGCCGTCATCCCAGTTCGCCATCTCGTAGCCCGGGAGCGGCTCCATGTCCATGTCGAGCGCCAGCAGGTAGTTGCAGCCCTCGACGCCGTGGCCGGTCACCTCATCGAGGAAATACTCGATCTCGATGCGCTTCCCGAAGAGGCGCCCCTGCATATCGGTGAAGGCCGTGACGATCGTGTCGATCGTCCCCTCGTCGCCGGCCTTCTTCAGATCGTCCAGCGAGAGCATGCCGCGGGTCCCACCGGGTCCACCGGGCCGGGGAGCAGCTTCCTTGCTCTTCTCCCCTGACGCCACAGGCGGACCCTATATCGTCGGCTCATGGCGAGCAAGGATGCGATCCGGGTGATCGAACCGGCCACGGAGCAGGTGATGGCTGAGCTGCCCCGCGCCGGCAAGGAGGAGACCGACGCCGCGGTCGCGCGCGCCCGCGAGGCGTTCCCCTCCTGGCGCGCGATGGACCCCGCCGACCGCTCGGCGCTGCTTCACCGGCTCGCCGACGCCCTCGCGGACCACCAGGAGGACCTCGCCCAGCTCGAGGCCCGCAACGCCGGCAAGCCCATCTCCGACGCCCGAGGCGAGATGGGCATGGTGGTCGAGACCTTCCGCTACTACGCCGGAGCGCCGGAGCGGCTCACCGGCAAGACGATCCCCGTGGCCGGCGGAGTCGACATGACCTTCCGCGAGCCGCTCGGTGTGGTCGGGCTGATCACGCCGTGGAACTTCCCGCTGACGATCGCCTCCTGGAAGGTGGCGCCCGCGCTCGCCGCCGGCAACACCATCGTGCTGAAGCCGGCGGAGCTGACTCCATTGACGGCAATCGAGCTGGAGAGGATCGCCGTCGAGGCCGGCGTCCCGGAGGGAGTGCTCAACGTCGTCGCCGGGCCGGGCTCGGTCTGTGGGCAGCGCCTGGTGGAGCATCCCGACGTCGCCAAGGTCGCCTTCACCGGATCGACCGAGGTCGGCCGCGGCATCGCCCAGGGCGCCGCGTCGACGATCAAGCGCGTCACGCTCGAGCTCGGGGGCAAATCGGCCAACGTGATCTTCGCCGACGCCGACCTCGAGGCCGCCGCCTCGTCCGCCCCGCTCGCCGTCTTCGGCAACGCCGGCCAGGATTGCTGTGCCCGCTCGCGCATCCTGGTCGAGCGCTCGGCGATGGACGACTTCATGTCCGCGCTGGAGAATGCTGTCACGTCGATCAAGGTCGGCGACCCGCTCGACGAATCGACTCAGATGGGTCCGGTGATCTCGGCCGACCAGCTCGAGACCGTCTCCTCCTATGTCAACGGCGACGCCCCGGTCGCTTTCCGCGGGTCGGCGCCGGACGGGCCCGGCTACTGGTTCCCGCCAACCGTGCTGGCGCCGGTCTCGAACGGCGACCGCGCCGCGCGCGAGGAGATCTTCGGCCCGGTGGCCTGCGTCATTCCCTTCGAGGGCGAGGCCGAGGCGATCCGGATCGCCAACGACACGATCTACGGCCTCTCGGGCTCGGTCTGGACCCGCGACGGAGCGAAGGGCCTGCGCGTGGCCAGGGCGATGGAGACCGGCGTGATCTCGATCAACTCGAACACCTCGGTCCGCGTTTCGACGCCGTTCGGGGGCTTCAAGCAGTCCGGCGTCGGCCGCGAGCTCGGACCCGACGCGCTCGAGGCCTACAGCGAGGTCAAGAACGTCTACTTCGCCACGGAGGGATAGTGGGACGCCTCGACGGAAAGGTCTGCGTGATCACCGGCGCCGCCAGCGGCATCGGCGCCGAGACGGCGCGGCTCTTCGCCGAGGAGGGCGCCCGCGTGGTCGGCGTCGATCTGGCGGAGGGCGCCGAGGGCGAGCTGGCGCTGCAGGCCGACGTCGCCGACGAGGACTCGGTTCGCGACATGTACGCGAAGGCGGCAGAGGAGATGGGCCGCATCGACGTCCTCTTCAACAACGCCGGAATCAGCCCCGACGACGACGTCTCGGTGCTGGACACCTCACTCGAGGCCTGGCAGCGCGTCCAGGACGTCAACCTGAAGTCGGTCTTCCTCTGCTGCAAGCACGGGATCCCGCACCTGCTCGACTCGGATGGCGGCTCGGTGATCAACACCGCGTCGTTCGTCGCGGTGATGGGCGCCGCCACCTCGCAGATCTCGTACACCGCCTCGAAGGGGGGCGTGCTCGCCCTCTCCCGGGAGCTCGGCGTGGAGTTCGGCAAGCGCGGGGTGCGCGTCAACGCCCTCTGCCCCGGCCCGGTCAACACGCCTCTGCTCCAGGAGCTGTTCGCCAAGGATCCCGAGAAGGCGGCCCGCCGGATGATCCACCTGCCGATGGGTCGCTTCGCCGAGGCCCGGGAGATCGCGCAGGGCGCGCTCTTCCTGGCGAGCGACGACAGCTCCTACGTGACGGCCTCGACCTTCATGGTCGACGGCGGCCTCTCGGGCGCCTACGTCACCCCGGAGTAGAGAGCGCCGCGAGCACCCGGCTCGCGGTCGCCACGAGCGTGGCCCGCGAGACCTCGGGGTGGTCGAGCGACCAGAGCGCCAGGCCCGCGCCGCCCGATCGGAGGAACTCCGCCAGTGGCTCGACCTGCGCCTTCGGGGTTCCCTTCTGCGCCGCAATGAAGCCCGCCAGGACCTCGCGGGCACGGTCCTGGTTCGCGCGCCGGAACTCGTGGATCTCGGTGTCGCCACCGGAGTCGCTGAAGATCATCCGCCAGGCGTAGCCGTGGTCAGAGACGTAGTCGAACCAGGTTTCGAGAATCGCCTCCACCCGCGCCTCGAAGGCGAGGTCTTCCGGGACGCTCTCGAAGAAGCGCGGCAGGTCGTCGCGATGGCGCTCGAGCAGGGTCAGGTAGAGCGCCTTCTTCGAATCGAAGTGGCGGTAGAGAACCGGCTTCGTCACCCTGGCGGCGGCGGCGATCTCGTCCAGGGTCACGTGCGAGTAGCCGCGCTCCCCGAAGAGGCTGCCGGCTGCCTCCAGGATCAGCTCGCGCCGCTCGGCCGCGGGCAGGCGTTTCTTCGGGGGCGCGGCCATCTCCGGCACAGTCTTGCTAAGTTACCGGACAGTAACTTACTGAGGAGGTACCGATGCAAACCGCAGCGACGACCCCCCGCCCCAGCCGAACCGCGGCCGACCTGCCCCTCGGACAAGCTCAGTGGGCCGCGATCCTCGGCTCCATCGCGATCCTGGTCTGGAGCGTTCCCGGGCTGATCGTGAACCCCGACTTCTCAATCGGGAGCTCCGCGACGGCCGAACGGGTCCTCGGCGTCGACATGAACGGGTGGCACGCGGTCTCCGGATTTCTCGTCGCGATTCCAGGCTTCGTCGCCGCGCGGCGGGCGGACTGGGCTGGCCTGTTCAACGCGGCGGCCGCTGCCTCGCTGATCGCCACGGCGATCTGGGCGCTCGCCGAGGCGCACGTGGCCGGCGGGCTCCTCTACCTGCCCAACGGCGGCGCCGACGCGGCGCTCCACGTCGGCACCTCGATGATCTTCATCGCGGGCGCAATCGCCTACTACGGGTTCGAGGGGCCCCGCAGGCGCTAGAAGAGCGAGACCGCGTCCGCCGAGATCTCGAAGCCGTGGGTGGTGCGCCTGTTGGTGCAGAGCACGCTCGTCCCGGCCGGCGATGGGATCGCGCAGGTGTAGTGGCCGACGCTGACCGTGGCACCGGGGCCCAGGGCCGGCGCGGACATGTTGAGGACGCTGTCGCCCGCGCAGACGTACCGCCCGCCCTTCTTGCGGGTCACCTCGACGCCGAAGCCCCAATCAACGGGACACCACTTCGGCTTCGGCGGCGCCATCCAGGTATGGCTCTGGATGTCGCAGCGAGCCTCTCCGGGGAAGCCGGGGATCTTGCGGTGATGCTTCCGGCGCGCCTTCTTGTCCTGCAGCATCGCGCAGGAGATGTTGCCGTCGAGCGTGTGGAAGAAGCGCTGCTTGATTCGAGCCGAGCTGCTCGCCGGCGCCAGCGCTGCGAGCACCGCCACGGCAACGATTGACGTCAGTACTCCCCGCCTCACGGTTCGGACGTTAGCCCGTCTCGCCACCGCGCGCAACAAACTCCAGGAAGCGACCGCACAGCTCCCGTCCCAGCCGGCTCCACTCGCCGATCCTTTCCCGAGTCTCGGCTCGGAGGGCGTCGGGATCCACACCGATTCGGACCGCGTCGTCATCGGATCGGTAGTCGTCGATCCAGCTCTCCGCGTCGGCGGCTGTGACCTCGGCGTGGAACTGAATGCCCCAGGCGCGCTCCGCGATCCGGTAAGCCTGCGGGCACACCGGGCTCCGGGCGAGGATCGCGGCGTTCTCCGGCGGGATTGCCTCGTAGCTGTGCCACTGGAACGCGGTGAAACTGGGTGCGAGAGGGCCGATCACGGGGTCGTGGGCCCCCTCGTCGGTGACTTCGACCTCGAACCAGCCGATCTCGGGCTCCCTCGCCCGGCCCGCCGATCCGCCGCCCGCCTCGGCCAGCAGCTGGGTACCGAGGCAGACCGCGAGCACCGGCATCCCGTCGTCGATCATCGCCGCGAGGAAGTCCTTCTCGAACCGGAGCCAGGGATGGCGCTCCTCCTGGTCAGCGTGCATCGCGCCGCCGAAGGTGAGGACGGCGTCGTAGTCGGCGATCTCGAGCGGCGGCCCCGCTCCCCTCTCCGAGAGCGCCCACTCGTCCAGGTCCACCCCGCGGTCTCGCATCTCCTCCGCGAAGACGCCCGGTCCCGCGTCGGGTTGGTGCACGATGGACAGCGCCCTCACTCTCGGGATTGTGCCGGTGAGTTAGCCTCGCCGTATGGACGCATCCGAAGGCGCCAGGCGGCCAGTCGAGACCGACAAGGCCCCCGCCCCGATCGGCCCGTACTCCCAGGCGGTGGTGTCGAACGGCGTCCTCTACTGCAGCGGGCAGGTGCCGCTCGACCCTGCGAGCGGCGAGCTGATCGAGGGCGGCATCGCCGAGCAGGCGAGCCGCTGCCTGCAGAGCCTCGAGGCGGTCTGCCGGGCCGCCGGCACGCGACTGGCGGATGCAGCGCGGATCGGGATCTACCTGACCGACATGGCGGAGTTCCCGAAGGTGAACGACGTCTACGCGACCTTCTTCGAAAAGCCATATCCGGTCCGCACGACGGTCGGGGTCGCCGCGCTTCCAAAGGGTGCTCTGGTCGAGATGGACGCGACGGTGCCGCTCTCCTCGTCGTGAGGGACACGCTCCCGCTCGAGGACATCCGGCGCGCCCGCGAGGTGGTCGCGGACGTCGTCCGCCGAACATCGGTGATCGAGTCTCGCTACCTCTCGCGGACCACCGGCGGCGCGATCGCGCTCAAGGCCGAGAACCTGCAGCGCACCGGCTCGTTCAAGCTCCGCGGCGCCCTCAACAAGATCGCCGGGCTGGGTGAGGGTGCGAGGGCCATGGTCACCGCGAGCGCCGGCAACCACGGTCAATCGGTCGCCTACGCGGCCCGGGCGCGCGGTCTCGCCGCGACGATCTTCATGCCCGAGGGCGCGGCGCTCGCCAAGATCGCCGCCGCGCGCGAGTCAGGCGCCGAGATCATGCTGACGGGCGAATCGATCGACGCTGCCCTCGGCGAGGCGCTCGCACACGCCGAGTCCGAGAACCTCCCCTTCGTCCATCCGTTCGACGACCCCGCGGTGATCGCCGGTCAGGGCACGATCGGACTCGAGCTGCTCGAGGAGGTTCCGGACCTCGCCAAGGTGATCGTGCCGGTCGGCGGGGGCGGGCTGGCGGCGGGGATCGCCGCAGCGATCAAGGAGACCCGAGAGGACGTCGAGGTCATTGGCATCAAGGCGTATTGCCCGCTCGCCGACGGCATCGCCGTCAAGCATCCGGGCGAGATCACGGGGCCGCTCCTCGACGACCTGCTGGACGACGTCGTGACCGTCGACGAAAACGCGATCGCGGACGCGATCATGCTGCTGCTGGAGCGGACCAAGCTCGTGGTCGAGGGTGCGGGGGCCGTGGGAGTCGCCGCCCTGATGGCGGAGCAGGTCCGGCCGGCGGCCGCGGGCACCACGGTGGTCATCCTCTCGGGCGGAAACATCGATACCGGCGTCCTCGCGGACCTCGCCCGCCACCATGAGACCTCGCGTGGCCGGCGCCTGCGGATCTTCACCAAGATCCGTGACGAGCCGGGCTCCCTGGCGGCCCTGCTGACGGCTCTCGGCGAAGGCGGCGCCAACCTGATCGACATCGACCACGTGCGGGAGGGGGTCGGCCTCTCCGTCAACGAGACCGGGGTCGAGCTGGTGATGGAGACGCGCGGCCCCGAGCACGCGGATCGGCTCCTGAAGCTGATCCGGGAGCTGGGCTACACGCCCGACGTGCTGAGCTGAGCCTCGTAATCGCTCGGATCGAGGCGCCTGGTCCGGCGCCGGTACTCGAGGGTGAACCCCGGCCAGTTGTTGGTGTTCCGGCCGTGCTCGTCGACGTACCAGTTGTTGCAGCCGGTCTGCCAGACCGAGGTGGAGAGTCGGCTCTGCATCTCGCTGTCGAAGGCGCGCTGCACCTCCGCCCGAACTGACAGCCAACCGCCCGTGCGCCGCAATCTCTCCACGGCGTCGGCGATGTAGGCCATCTGGCTCTCCAGCTGGAAGATGATCGAGCCTGAGCCGAGATTGGTGTTGGGCCCGTACATCACGAACAGGTTCGGGAAGCCGGCGACCGTCATCCCGAGGTAGGCATTCGCTCCCTCGCGCCAGACCTCGTTGAGGTCACCTCCATCGCGGCCGCGGATCTCCATCGGGGCGAGGAACCGGGTGCTCTCGAAGCCGGTGGAGAGAACAATCACGTCCGCCGGGCGCTCGGTGCCGTCCTCGGCCACCACCCCGCTCTTCGTCAGCTCACGCACGCCCTGACTGACCAGCTCGACGTCGGGGCGCTCGAGGGTCGAGTAGTAATCGGGCGAGATCAGGACCCGCTTGCAGCCGAGCACGTCGGCGGGGGTCAGCGCTCGCTTCAGCTCCGGGTCCGAGACCTGGTCGTCGAGGTTCCGCTCGAACATCCGGACGCCGACCCTGCCCACCGCCTTGAACTGGTTGAAGCCGGCGATGAAGATCTCGAAGAAGAGCCACTGGGTGAAGCGGGCCATCAGCCTCGCCGGGGGGAACCAGCGGAAGAGACGCCTTTCCCAGGGCCGGTAGGGGCGGTCCTTCTTGGGGATCACGTACGGGGCGGAGCGCTGGTAGACGTCCACCTGGCCAACCCGCCCGGCGATCGCCGGCACCACCTGGATCGTGCTGGCGCCGGTGCCGATCACGGCCACCCGCTTGCCCTGAAGATCGACGCGGTGGTCCCAGCGAGCGGTGTGGAAGATCGGGCCGTCGAAGCGCTCCGCGCCCTCGATTCGCATCATCGCCGGCCGGCTCAGCTGACCGCAGGCGGAGACGAGCACGTCCGCCTCGACGGTCTCCCCGTTCTTGGTCTCGATCCGCCAGCGCCCAGAGCCCTCGTCGAACTCGGCGCGAGTGACCTCGGTCCCAAACCGCAGGTTGGACCGCAGGCCATACCGCTCGACGCAGCCCTCGAGATACTCGAGGATCTCGGGCTGGGGCGAGTAGCGGCGGGTCCAGTCCGGGTTCGGCTCGAACGAGAACGAGTAGAGATGTGAGGGGACGTCGCAGGCGGCTCCCGGGTAAGTGTTGTCCCGCCAGACGCCGCCGATCCCCTCGGCCTTCTCGAAGATCGTGACGGAGTCGACGCCGGCCTTCTTCAGGGTGATGGCGAGTCCGATGCCGCCGAAGCCCGCCCCGATGATCGCGACGCTGGGGGCGGGCCGTCCGTTGCTTGGGGTGCTCGCTCGCGCGGAGAGCGGGCGGCCTGCCCAGATGTCCTCGAAGGCCCCGGAGAGGTCCGCTATCGCCTGGTCCGCCTCCCTGAGCAGCCCGGCACCGATCTGAAAGTCATGCCACATCCCCTCGAAGCGCGTGTAGCCGACGTCGACTCCGGCCTCCCGCGCCCGTTCGGCGAACCGATCGGAGTCGCTCAGCAGGATGTCGTGGGTGCCAACCTGGATGTAGGTCGGCGGCAGGCCGCCGAGGTCGGCCTCGACCGGGGAGAGCTCGGGGTCGAGGGGATCGGCGTCGCCGCGGTAGAGCTCGCCACCGCGCACCGTCCAGTCACGGAACAGCCCGACGTCTCGCCGAGCGTTCGCGCCCATCGACGGGCCCGAGCACGTCAGGTCCAGCCAGCCGTTCAGCACCACCAGCCCCGCCGGAAGCGCCTCGCCCTGGTCGCGCAGCCTGGTCGCCAGCGCCACGGCCAGCCCGCCGCCCGCGGAGTCCCCGGCGATCACGATCGACCCGGGATCGATCCCGGAGGCGAGCAGCTCCCGATACGCGGCGACGGCGTCCTCGAGGGCGGCCGGGTGCTTGTGCTCCGGGGCGAGGCGGTACTCGGGCAGATGCACCGGCGCCCGGGCCGCGAGCGCGATCTGTGCGGCCAGACCGCGGTGCGTCCGGCGGGACCCCAGCACGTAGGCGCCGCCGTGCAGATAGAGGACGGCGCGCGAGCGGTCGGCATCCCCCGACTCGATCCGGTCGCTGGGGACGCCGCCGAGCGAGCGCTGCTCGATAGAGATCCCTGGCGGAATCCGGGCGATCCGCGCCGCCGTCTCGGTCCAGGCGCGCTGGAAGCGGATGGGGATCCAGGTGCGCTGGACCGAGCGCTGCATGGCGCGGGTCAGCAGCTTGGCCACGGGCCGAGGCAGGTGCCGGCTCACGAGACGGGAGAATAGGCTCCCCGCGTGGCCTCGCACGAGACGGTCGACCTGACCAAGGACGGGCCCGCCGCCCGAATCCTGCTCAATCGCCCCGACGCCCTCAACGCCTGGAACGAGCAGTTCGGCAGGGACCTGCTCGACGCCGTGACCACAGTGGCCGCCGACGAGTCGATTCGCGCCGTGCTGATCACCGGCGCCGGCCGTGGCTTCTCCTCCGGGGCGGACCTGAAGGAGCAGCGCGGCGGAGACGACGGCGGCACACCCGACCTGAGCGCTCGCCTGAAGGAGATCTACCACCCGGTCATCACCGCACTGCGCGAGATGCCGAAGCCGGTCGTCGCCGCCGTCAACGGCCCGGCGGTCGGGATCGGCTGCTCGCTCGCCCTCGCCGCCGACCTGATCGTCGCGGCGGAGTCCTCCTACTTCCTGCTCGCCTTCGTCAACATCGGCCTGGTGCCGGACGGCGGGTCGACCGCGTTCCTCCCCGCCCGCGTCGGCTACGCGCGCGCTGCCGAGATGGCGATGCTCGGCGAGCGCGTCCCGGCCCGCGAGGCACTCGACTGGGGCCTGGTCAACCAGGTGGTCGCCGACGACGAGCTGGAGGCGGTCTCCACCGCGTTGCTCGAGCGCCTCGCCAACGGCCCGACGCGCTCATACGCAGGCGCCAAGCGACTGCTCAACCGCCGCATGTATGCGGACCTCGCGGGCCAGCTCGACGCCGAGGCAGAGGCCCAGCGCGACCAGGGCCAGAGCAAGGACTTCATCGAGGGCGTGATCGCCTTCGTCGAGAAACGGCCGCCCAACTTCACCGGCAGCTAGCGCGACCTAAGCTGGCGGAGATGCTCTTTCGTCAGATCCTGCATGAGGACCTGAGCTGCGCCTCCTACCTGGTCGGTGACACCGGGTCCGGCGTCGCCGCGGTGATCGACCCGCAGTGGTCGATCGAGCCCTACCTGCGGCTCAGCCGCCTGCACGGTGTTCGGATCGAGCACGTCCTGGAGACTCACAACCACGCCGACCATGTCTCAGGTCACGGCAGGCTGTCGCGGGCCACGGGGGCGACGATCCACATCCACGAGCTGGCCGACGCCGAGTACCCGCACGAGTCGTTCACCGATGATTGGCGCCTCGAGCTCGGCGGGGTCGAGATCCAGGCGCTCCACACGCCCGGGCACCGGCCTGAGCACACCTCCTTCGTGCTCCGCGCCGCCGATCGCAGCGGGGACCCCTGGGCGGTGCTGACCGGCGATTCGCTGTTCGTAGGCGACGTCGCCCGCCCCGACCTGGCGATCGAGCCTCGCGAGGGCGCCGCGGAGATCTACCGGTCGCTGCACGAGCGCCTCATGTCGCTACCCGACGACGTCGAGGTCTGGCCCGGCCACCTGGGCGGCTCGGCCTGCGGCAGCTCCGGAATCGATCACAAGGCCAGCTCGACGATGGGCTTCGAGCGAGAGCACAACCGGGCGCTGGGCTTCGAGACCGAGGAGGAGTTCGTCGAGGACGCCGTGGCGACTCTGGGCGATCGGCCGCCCAACGTCGAGCACATCGTCTCGATCAACCAGGGGCCGCTGATCGAGGACATGGGCACCCCGATCCCGCTCGCGCCACGCTCCGTGGAGGTCGGCATCGCCGAGGGCGCCCTGCTGGTCGACGCTCGGACCAACGAGCAGTTCGACGAGGCCCACATCCCCGGTGCGATCAGCGCTTCGGCCTACGAGACCGGCTTTGCGACAAAGGTGGCCAAGGTCCTGCCGATCGACGTCGAGCTGATCGTGGTCGCGGCCTCGGACGGCTACGAGCTCGAGGCCGCCGAGCTGCTCGCCTCCGTCGGCCTGCGCGTCCGCGGCTACCTCGAGGGCGGGATGACCGCCTGGCGCTCCGAGGACCGGCCGGTGCACCGGATCGAGCTGATCGATCCGGAGGAGCTCGCCGGGCGGATGGAGGGCGACGACATGCTCGTGCTCGACGTCCGCGACGACGACGAGTTCGCCGAGGCCCACATCCCCGGATCGATCAACCTCCCCTACGGAGAGCTGCCCGCCCGGCAGGGCGAGCTGCCCCGCGACCGGGCGATCGCCGCGATCTGCAGCGGCGGCAAGCGCAGCGGCCTGGCGGCGTCGATCCTCCAGCGCGAGGGATTCGACCGCGTCCTGCACGTCGCCAACGGCGGCGTCGGCACCTGGCGCCGCAGCGGGCGCCGGGTGGAATCCGGTTAGCCCGGCCTACTTCTTCTTCTTTCCGCTCTTCGCCTTCTTGGCGCTGATCCTCTTGAGGAACGGGATCAGCCGCTTGATGAACGCGTTCACCTTGGGCTGCGCCGCGCTCGGGTCGTTGTGCGCGTAGGTCGCCGAGCGGTCGACCAGCCTCAGGTTCCGGCGCGGGATCCGCGCCTCGGCGGCCAGCGACTGTGCGGCGGAGATCACGCGAGCACCGCCCAGCGCGGCGCCGAACGCGTAGATCCGCAGGCGCTTGCGCAGCTTCGTGGCGTCCGTCGAGTGCACGTCGAGCACCGACTGTGCGGGGTTGGGCAGCCCGTCACCCACCGCGCCCGAGTCGATGGTCAGGCGCATCGGGTGGTACCAGGCCGTGCCGTCCAGGTTCTGGAGGCCCCAGCCCGAGAACATGCTGGCCCACCGCTGGATCGGCGTGATCGCGCCCGCCCTGTCCCAGCCTCGCGGGTCCCCGCTGGCGGCCAGCTGGCCCGAGTGGACCTGGGCGGCAAGCAGCGACGGGGGCGACGTCTTGACGTCGGTCGAGTAGCCGAATCCGGCCTCATTGGTCGCGTTGACCCCTGGCGGAGGCTGGAGGTTCGAGGGCAGCAGCGGCCAGCCGGTGAACACCGACGGGCCGTTGGGCGCCGCCTTCGCACCCGCGGATCCGACCATCCCGAAGAGTCCGGCGAGCGGGGCCGGGATGCCGCCGAAGCTGAGCCACGGCGACGACGTCTGCAGGTCGTCCAGCGACGTCTGGGCCGCCTCGGGGCTGACCGGGGCCGGGCTGCTGGCGCCGTCGATCAGGACGAGACCGGAGAGGTCACGGCCGCCGGGACGCCCGTTGAAGTCCCAGGTGGCATAGGCGGTCGTGATCGACCCTCCCAGCGAGTGGCCGCCCATCGCGACGTTGCGGCCCCCCTTGGCGGCGGCCTTCGCCACCACGCGGAGGTCGTTGATCTCGGTGTTCATCCCCCACTGCCGCGCGAACGGCACCTGCGAGTCCTGTACCGGGTGGAGGTGGTTGGCGATGCTGGGGTTGCTGAGGTAGCCCAGGTAGTAGTTGAAGAGATCGGTGGCACTCGCCTTGCCCTGCTTGAGGAGGTTCAGCTCGGACTGGTCCTCGAGGAAGTTCTCGCGGCGCTCCACCGCCCAGACCTGCCAGTCCGGCAGCCTCTTGACGATCGTCTTCGCGAGCGGCTCGAAGTAGGCCGCGCTCGCCGAGGTCCCGGGGTTGAGGACGAGGACGTTCTTCGCCTTCCGGTTCCCCGTCTTCAGGGCCCCGACCACGTTCAGGTTCGCCGGCGTTCCGGGCGACTGGTACCCCCGCATCACCGAGAACCGGACCTTGGGGGGCTTGGCGCTCGCCGCCGGGACCAGGCACATCCAAAGCGCTCCTGCCGCGATCGCGATCAGCGCAAGCCGTGAAGGCATCCTCTGCCGAATCCTCATTCCTCTCTCCTCATCTGTAGCCCCGCAGCCTTACTGATACACAGAACACAGAATGTATCGACATGTCTCGGTCCGCGGCGCCTGCGAGTATGCGCAACTTCCCGGCAGGGGATCTGTTCTCAGCGACCCATGAAGCGAACCACCCTCCTCGCCATCCTGATCGGCCTGCTCGCCGGCCTCGTCATCGCCCCGAGCGCGTTCGCGATCAAGGCGGGCTTCAGCGTCGCCACCAAGCGGCTCGAGGCGGCCTACAAGATCGCCCTCTTCGAGCGCCGCTTCAGCACGGACGGCTGCTATCCGGCGCCACCGCAGCTCGCCAAGGCGATCCACAAGTCCGCCCACCGCAAGGTGGGCGTCGCCCCGAACACCAAGCACCTCGCCAACCTGAACCAGGTCTACGTCCTGAAGCAGGGCACGGCGTGCGAGCACCTTCGGATGGCGCTGCGCGCGAGCGGCGGGATCTTCGTCCTCGACTCCAAACGGGGAACCGTCCGGCTCCAGGGACACAAGGGCGCGGCCACCCCGGGCCTGGCCCGGCCGCTGACCAATCTGACCCTCGCGAACAGGGCCTTCAACGTCAGCACGCCCGACACAGCTCCCCGGCTGCAGACGATCTGCCCCAAGGGAAAGTTCCCGGTCGGCGGCGGCATGACCGTCACTCCGCCGACCGACTCGGACGGAGCCGGCATCTATCCCCATTCCTACGAGCGCCTCGGTGCCCAACGGGGATGGCACATCAGCGTCGTCGACCTAGACCCGAGCCCTGGCAACGCGACCCCGCGGAACGTCACCGTTCAGGTCATGTGCGGGTTCGGCGTGATCCCGGCGACCCCGACGCCGCACACGACCGTCTACCTGCGGCCCGGGCAGACGAAGACCGTCACCGCGCGCTGTCCGAAGCGCCAGTTCCTGATCTCGGGCGGATTCCAGCGCACGGACTTCCGCAGCGACGGCGGCGACTACGTCACCGAATCGCACGCCTCGGGCCCCAAGGCATGGGTGGTGAGCGGCCACGCCTACGGCACCGGCTCGGGCGAGCTGACCGCGATCGCCTACTGCGCGCGGATGAAGCGGCCGATCCTCACGGAGGTCGCCTCCTCTCCGGCTCCCGTGGCGGCGAGCGGATCCGCGACGACGACCACACCGGGGTGCCCGGCGGGCAAGCGGCTCACCGCCGGTGGCTTCAGCAGCGGCGGCTCGACGAACGCCCTCTTCGCCCAGGGCGCGTTCAACCCGAACGGCACCTTCTCGGCGAGCAGCTACGGCTTCTTCGGCGCGGCGCCGGAGCTCACCGCCTACGGCTACTGCCTTCCCGCCAGGTCCTAGAGGGTTGATGGGGGTTAGGCGTGTGCGCGGATAACCCACCATCAGCCCTCTAGGCCTCGGTCAGTGCCTCGTCCCCGTGGCCGAAGCGGACGTCCGGGAGCACCCGGTCCGCCCAGCGCGGCAGGTACCAGGCCCACGGGCCGAGCAGCCTGAGCAGTACGGGCATCAGCAAGAGCCGAATCAGCATCGCGTCGAGTAGCACGGCGATACCCAGGATCAGCCCCATCTCCTTCGGCGGCAGCGGTCCCGAGAGGGCGAAGGTGAAGAAGACCGCCACCATCACCGCTCCGGCCGCGAATATCACGCGCCCCGAATGGGCCAAGCCGCCGACCATCGCCTCCTTCGCGTCATGCGTGCGGTCCCAGTGCTCCTTCGACGAGGAGAGCAGGAAGACGGTGTAGTCCATCGAGATCGCGAAGATCATCGCGAAGAAGAACACGGGCCCCCAGGCGTCCAGGAACCCCTGAGGCTCGAAGCCGAGGAGGGAGTGAAGCGCCCCGTCCTGGAAGATCCACTTCGCCACGCCGAAGGCCGCCCCGGTGGCGAGCAGATTGGTCACGACGCCGGCGGCGGCGATCACGGGGGCCTGGAGGGCGAAGAGCAGCAGAGCGAAGCCCAGTGCGAGGACGACGCCGATCACCAGCGGGGTCTTGGCGGAGAGCGCCGTTTGCAGGTCGTGGTTCTCGGCGACGGCCCCGCCGACGAGCGTCCCGGCCGGCAGGTCGGACCGCAGCCGGTCGATCGTCGCCCCGACCGCCGGGTTGGAGGGGTCCTGCTTCGGGATGGCCTGGATCAAAGCCAGGCTCCCGGAGCGCTCGGCGGGTGTGACCTGGGCGATCCCGGGATCGCGGCTGGCTGTCGCGGAAGTGGCGGCTGCGTCCGCGGCCGGAGCGACGAGCTGCAGCGGTCCGGTGGCACCGGGCCCGAGTGCACCCTGCACCTGCTGGTAGCCGACGCGGGACGAATCGCTCGAGGGCACGACCTTGATCGATGGCATGGCCGTCTTCAGCTGAGTCACCGGCACGATCAGCACCGCGAGCGTCGCCAGAGCGGGTATCCCGTAGCGGAGCGGGTGACGCCAGAGCCGCTCTCCCCAGGCTGCGAAGCGCGCCGACCGGTGCTCGCCGGAGTGCACCCAGGGCAGCGAGAGCTTGTCGATCCTGTGGCCGAGCCTGGCGAGCACCGCGGGCAGCAGGGTGAGGGTTGCCGCCAGCACGAAGATCACGGCCAGCATGATCCCGAGGCTCATCGAGCGGAAGGCCGGGCTGGGCACGAGCATCACGGCGCTCAGTGAGATCAGGACAGTCACACCGGAGAAGAGCACGGCCTTGCCGGCCGTGTCCATGGCCTGCGCGACCGCCTCCTCCGGTGGCAGCTTGGAGCCGAACAGGGCGCCGCGGAACCGATGGACCACGAACAACGCGTAGTCGATGCCCAGAGCAAGGGCGAACATCAGAGCGAAGTTCATCGCCCAGATCGAGACGGGCATGACCTTCGTGCTGATGTAGAGCGAGCCTGCGGCGGCGACCAGGCCGACCATGGTCAGCATCAGAGGCAGCCCGGCCGCGACCAGCGATCCGAAGGCGACAAGCATGATCGCCAGCGTCACGGGCCAGGAGATCACCTCGGAGCGCAGCATCGCGCTCTTGTTGGCGGCATTGAAGTCCGACCACATTCCGGCGGCGCCTGTCAGGTTCACCTGAACGCCATCGCGGCCGAGTGCGTTGAGGGGGGCCTTCAGGTCCTCGGCGGCGCGCACCATCGCGTTGGAGTCGCGGGCCGCACCGGCCTGCACGATCGCCGTGTGACCATCGGGGGAGATCGAGCTTCCGGCCCGTGGCGGGAGGACGGCGCGCACGGCGCGGTCGGCGCGCAGCTTGCGCTCGACCGCGCCGACCGTCGCCTGGAAGCTCGGATCCCCGGCGGTTGCGGTCGGCGAGTGCACCACGACCATCAGGCCGTAGCTGCCCAGTCCGTTGAAGTTGCGGTCGATCAACTGGCGTGCCTGCACGGACTGCGAGCCGCTGGTCTCCCAGCCCGCGCCGGATAGGGCCGTCTCGACCCTGGGTGCCAGGAAGCCGAGGCCGAGCGCGACGATCGCCCAGCCGATCACCACGATCCGGAAGTGGGTGGCCGTGTAGCGGCCCAGGCGGCCGATGGGGCCGATGGGGCTGGTCATGACTCCCCCGGATACATGACTGAGTTGAGGCGGCAGGCTCGCTTCAGGACCAGCGAGGCCGGGCACGCACCCACGAGGACGTAGAGCCACATGTTGATCCCGGCGAACGCGGTCAACACCAGGAACCACGGCGAGACCAGCGCAACCAGCGCCACGCTCAACAGGATCACTGAGCCGGCGAGGGCGAAGAGAACGCGTTCAAGCGGCCATCGCGGTCCCATCAACTACCTCCCTCGAGCAGGGTGTCAAGCTCATCGAGCTGTCGGCGGATCCCTCCGCACACCTCGTCGCAGAGCGAGAAGACGTCCGGATCGCTGATCGAGTAGCGGGAGAAGTTTCCATCCTTACGGCGGCTGACGATTCCGGCCCGCATCAGGACCCCGAGATGCTGGGAGACGTTCTGCTGCGAGGCGCCGGTCGCCTCCTGGAGTTCCTTGACGCTCATCTCGTCGTCGCGCATCGCCTCAAGCAGCCTGATTCGCATCGGCTCCCCGAGTACCCGGAAGCGCTCGGCGACCCGCTCGACCAGCGCGGCGGGTAGTGGACGGGGAATTTCGGTCTTTGTGGCCATGGCGAGAAGAGTAGCACAAGTAAACCATTGTGTGGTAGTGTAGTTGTCGATGACGATGACAGCCACAACCCAACGGGCCGGCAAGCTCAAGCACCAGGTCGACGTCAATCGACGTCACACGATCGTCACCGACGAGCCCTTCAGGCTGGGTGGCACTGACGACGGCCCCGCTCCACACGAGCTCCTCCCCGCCGCCCTCGCCTCATGCATCGCCACGATGGTCTCCATGTACGCGGAGCGGCACGGCTGGGACATCGGCGACGCGTTCGTCGATGTCGAGTACGAGCCGGAGCCCACTCCGCGCCGCTTCGAGATTGCCGTGCATCTGCCTGACGGCCTCTCGGATGAGCAGATCAAGCGGCTCGAGCGCGTCGCGGAGACCTGCCCCCTGCGGCGTGCTCTCGAAGCCGGGTTCGAGTTTGAGGAGCGCGTCGTCTCCTCACCGCCGGCGAATGCTGTTTTGACCTAGTAGCCGGCTGGGTGGCGCGCCACGAAGTCGGCCGCGTTCTCGTTCAGCTCGGTACTCCAGCGCGGGCCGTCGGAGCCATTGCCGGCGGTGTCCCAGCGCAGGCCGGCGATCATTGCCCAGGCGTGGCCGCTGTTCGCGAAGACGGTGATCCAGCTGCCGGCGCCGGACTCACCCCAGACCTCGAGGCCGGTCGAGTCGAGCGGGCTGGAGAGGAAGCCTCCGCCGTGCAGAGCGAAGCTGACGGCCCCGGAGCAGTCGTAGCCGCTCGCGGTGAACGAGCCGTGGCCACCGCCCCAGATGTAGGGAAGGTTGTCGATCTGGTTGGCGGCCTCGATCGCGGCGCGCACGGCGAGCGGCGCATTCGACGGCGGGATCGCGTCCCCGTTCGAGTCGATGGTCGCCCGGCCCGCCGGCGCCGGGATGTGGGAGATGTCGAGCTGGATCTGGTGCTGCTTGGCGAGCAGCGCGTTGAGGACCCCCTCGCGGGCGTTCCGGGCCGAGACCAGCTGCGACTGCTGCGCCTGGATCTGAGCGTGCTGAGAGGCGATCTGCCGTTCCTTGGCGGCGACCTGGTCGCGCGCCGACTGGATCCGATCGTGGGTGGCCTGCAGCTGGTTCACCAGGGCGGTGATCTGATCGCGTAGGCCGCGGACTCGCGAGACGACCTCGTTGTCGTAGTTCTGGATGTGCTGGATGTACTCGGTGCGGGTCAGCAGGTCCGACCAGTTCGCGGAGCGCATGACGACCGCGGTCACGTCCGGGTCATTCGACTTGTAGATGTCGACCAGCAGCTGCTCGAGCGCGGCGGTCGCCGCCTTGAGCTTTGCCCGGATTCGAGCCAGCTCTGCCTTCTCGGCGTTCAGCTGTGCAGTCGCCTGGTCGAGCTCGGCCTGCTTCTGGTCGAGCTGAGCCTGCGCCGCCGCCTGTGCCTGGCGGAGGTGCGACTCCTGCCCGATCAGCTGATCGACCCGCTGGTTCATGCTGTCGATCTGCGACTGGAGCGACCCGGAGGACGACTGGATCCGGCTGAGCTCGTTCTGCTTCTGGGCGATCTTGGAGGCGGGGTCGCCGATCGCGCTCTGGCCGAGCAGCGCCGCGATCACGAGCGTGACGAGCACCATCAGCGCGAGCACGGCAGCGCGCCCGCGGCGGGTGGATCGCCCTCTTTCGCTGTCTCTACTGGTGGGAGTCGGCATGGCGGAGCGCGGCGACGGAGCGCCACCGCGACGGTTCGGCCAGGCTAGTGCTTCGCCGCCGAATTGTCAGCAGTTGCTAACAGGCGTGCAAGATCGCTTGCGGATCGCGTACCCAGAAGCGAGGAGGCCCGGCGAACGCTCAGGCGAGGGCGGCGGCCGGCTTCTCGCTCATGAACGCATCCAGGACCCGGGGATCGAAGTGGGAGCGGCGGCCCTCGGCCATGACCGCGGTCGCCTCGGCCATTGGCATCGCCTTGCGGTACGGGCGGTCTCTGGTGAGGGCATCGAAGACGTCTGCGACGGCGGCGATCCGGCCCTCCTCCGGGATCTCCTCCCCGCTCAACCCGCGCGGATATCCGCTTCCGTCGAACTTCTCATGGTGGGTCCAGGCGATGGACTCGGCCAGCTGCAGGAGGGGCGACTCGGAGCCCTGCAGGATCTTTCGCCCGATCTCGGCGTGCGTCTGCATCTGCACGCGCTCTTGCGCGGTCAGCGGCGCTGCCTTGAGGAGGATGCGATCCGGGACCGCGATCTTGCCGATGTCGTGCATCTGCGCGGCGAGAGCGATCGAGTCGCAGACCTCATCGGGAAGCTCCAGGAGCCGGCAGATCTGCTCGCAATACGCGCCCATCCGGGAGAGGTGATGCCCGGTGACCTGGTCGCGCATCTCGACCGCGAAGCTGAGCTTGTGGACGGTCTCGAGGCGGGATTTCTCCAGGGATGCCTCCGAGTGCCGCAGGAGCTGGCGCACCCGCTCTGTCTCGAGGCTCTTGGTGATCATTTCCTGCTCGAGCTGGCGTTCGTGCACCTGCGCCTGGAGCTCGACCCGCCTGCGACGGAGCGCGTTGCTGACCGTGATCAGCAGGTCGCCGCTGCGATACGGCTTGATCAGGTAGCCGTAGACGCCCATCTCGAATGCTCGATCGACCAGCCCCTGGTCGTGAGCGACCGTGACCATCACGACGGCGATTGCGTCATCCCGGGACAGGACCGTCTCGACCAGATCCAGGCCGCTCTCGCCCGGCATGTAGTGATCGCAGACCAGCAGGTCGATCATGCCGCCGATCAGCTTTCCGCGAGCCTCGTGCGCGTCGACGGCGACGTCCACCTCATAGTGCGGACCCAGGATCCGCGCGGCGTGGGCGCGCGCCACCGCGTCGTCCTCGACGATGAGAATGCTCCGCTTCATCTCCCAGCCCTCGTCCTGCCTGGCATCTTCTTCCTCCTGCGGGTCGAACAAACCCCCCCGCAAGTAACGCGTGGTCACAGTAGAGAGATCTCGGTCGATAATCAATATTTGGTAGATGGGACGTCTGTCTACGCCAGCGGGGCCGGATGTCCTGCCCGCCGGGGTTCTACGATCGGCTGATGCCGGAGGAATTCAGCGACGTCGGGCGGGGCGTGACCCTCTGTTACGAGGCCTTCGGGGACCCCGACGACACTCCGATTCTGCTCATCATGGGCCTGGCGACCCAGATGATCGCCTGGCACGAGGACTTCTGCGCGCAGCTCGCCGAGCGCGGCTTCTACGTCGTCCGCTTCGACAACCGCGACATCGGCCGCTCCACCCATTTCGACTTCCGCCCCCCGACGGCCCCTCAGATGATCCGCCGGCGGGTCGGCCCGGAGCAGTACACGCTCTCCGACATGGCCGAGGACGCCGCCTGTCTGCTCCGCGAGCTGGACATCTCCCCCGCCCATGTAGTGGGCGCCTCGATGGGCGGCATGATCGGCCAGATGCTCGCCGCCGAGCACCCCGAGGCGGTGCGCTCGCTGACCTCGATCATGTCGACGACCGGCAGTCGCCTGCACGGCCAGCCCGCCCTCTCGGTCTACCGGTACCTGCTCCGCCCCCCTCCGCGCGACCGCGACGGGTACATCGAGCGGTCGGCGGAGGTATTCGGCCTGGTCGGCTCCACCGGCTTCCCGCGCGACGAGCAGTACATCCGCGAGCGCGCCGGCAAGAGCTATGACCGGGGCTTCGACGTCAGAGCGGGTGGTCGCCAGCTCGGCGCGATCGTCGCCTCGGGCGACCGCACCAGGAAGCTCGGCGCGATCAGGGCTCCGACCCTGGTCATCCACGGGACCGTCGACAAGATGGTCAGGCCGTCGGGCGGGAGGGCGACCGCGAGAGCGATCCCCGGAGCGCGGCTGATGATGATCGAGGGGATGGGACACGACCTGCCCCGCGGCGTCTGGCCGCAGATCATCGACGCGGTCGCGGAGCACGCCAGAGCGGCCGACGGTGCCAGGGCGGGAGCGGCTGCCTAGGAGCGCACCAGCGACGCGTGTAGCGCGCCGCCCGGGTCCGCGATCCACATCGACGATCCCGCTCTCAACACCACCGCCTCACCCGCGATCGCCGGATCGCGGTACTCGACCTCGGCGTCGATCGACTCCGGCTCGGGTCCCGAGGCCAGCTCCTCCTCCAGCGGCACCCAGTAGTGCGTGTTGTTGATGTGTCCGGCCGGGTCCATCTCGACGGCGCGGAAGTGCCATGGCGCGCGCTGCGCGTCCGCCGGCGGGTCGTCATGGCGGAGGCGGACGTTCGCGTCACGCCCACGGGCGCTCTCCTCGTAGATCGCGATGAAGTCGGGCGGAAAGCGCATTGGCCTGCCGCGCTCGGGATCGAGACAGACCCCGAGCGAGACCGCCTCCACCGCCGCGCTCCCGCCGGTGATCGAGGTGCGCCGCTCGGCGGAGAACCGCCCGATGCCGCTGCAGAAGGTCCGCAGGATGAGGTCCTCGCCGAAGCGAGGAAACCTCTCCACCCGGATCCGGGTGCGCCGCACGATCCACGCACCCCGGCCCTCGAAGCCGGAATCGATCAGGTCCGCATAGGCGACGTCCTGCAGCCAGCGGGCCATGGCGTCGAGCCGGCAGCGTCCCGCCGCGCTCGCGTCGGCGATGCCCGGCCGCATCGCCTGCTCATAGGCCCGGCCCATTTCGGGGTCGGGCACGATCTCGGTCAGCCCCATCAAACGGGTTGCGCTGACGCGCACCCTCGCATCACTTCAGCTCCTCGAGCGAGTCGCGCAGCCGGTCGAGCATGGACCAGAGATCCGGCATCTGGTCGCGGTCGGCGACGATGCCGAAGTCCATCTTGCCGCGGTAGCTCATCACCGTCATGTTGAGTCCCATGCCGTCCGTGATCACCGACACCGGGTAATTGGCGACCAGCTCCGCCCCCGCGCAGTAGAGGGGGAACTGGGGGCCCGGCACGTTGGAGACCACCATGTTCCAGGTCGGGCGGCCGCGCCCACTGGTCGAGATCGCGAACGTAGCGCGTGCCGCGCGGGCGAAGACCGCCGGCGGGATGAAGTGGTTGGTGTCCTGGAGGAGCTCGGCCGGCAGGGCCCGGTGGTGCTCCTTCATCGCGGCGAGCGCCCGGTGGGTCTTCTCGAGGCGCCGGACGGCGTCGGGCTCGTTGGTGAAGAGGGGGGCGCTCATCAGCATGATCCGGTTGCCGAAGGTCCCCATCTGATCGTCGGTCCTGACCGAGACCGGCACCTGGACGACGAGCGGATCGGGCGGCAGCTCGTCGTGCTCGAGCAGCCAGCTCCGGACCGCCCCGGAGCAGATCGAGACCACCACGTCGTTGACGGTGACGCTGTGCTTGTTCTTGACCTCCTTGACCTCTTCCAGGTCGAGCTGGCCGAACGCGAAGCGCCGGTGCGGCGAGATCCGGCCGTTGAAGCAGGTCCTCGGCGCCTTGAAGTGCGTATGCGCCAGCACACCGCTTTCCCGGCTGCTCACCGCCCGCGACAGCCGGTCGGCCACCTTTGCGACCAGGCCGGTCCCGGGGATCCCGGCGAAGACCGGCGATTCATCGAGATTCGGCAGAGCGCTCGGCAGCGAGCGGAGGATCCGGAGCGGGTACCGCGGGAATCCCATCAGCCCCCGGGTCAACATCTCCAACTCTGTCGGCTGCCGGTCCGCCCCGTTGGCGTCGGGCTGCGGCCGCTCCCGCCCCTCCGGCGCGAGGTCGAAGAGGGCGCCCATGATCTCGGCACCCGAGAGCCCGTCGACCATCGAGTGGTGGATCTTGGTCAGGAGCGCCTTGTGGCCGTCCTCGAGTCCATGGATGAGATAGGCCTCCCACAGGGGGCGCCCACGGTCGAGTGGACGGGAGACGATCCGCGCGACCTGCTCGGCAAGCTTCTCCTTCGCACCCCCGGGCGGCAGGGCCAGCTCCCGGACGTGGAAGTCAAGATCGAAGTTCGGGTCGTCGAGCCAGTACGGGTAGTCGAGGCCGAATGGGACCTCGACCAGCCGCCAGCGAAGAGGTGGCAGCAAGGGCATCCGCTCCTCGATCAGGTTGCGGATGTCGGCGAACGTGAGCTCGCCGCTCTCGGTGGTCGACGGATCGAGGATCGTCAGCCCGGCGACGTGACCGGTCTGGTGCGAGCTCTCCAGCGCCAGGAACTGCGCGTCGAGGCTGGTCAGCTGGCGCATCTGGCGATTCTAAGCTGGCGAGGTTTGGCAAGTACTTGTGCGGGCAAGTACTTCAACCAGACTTCGACCTCAGGAGGATCGCAATGGATCTCGCATTGCTCGCACTTCGTGTGGTGGTGGGCGCCCTGTTCGCCGGCCACGGCGCCCAGAAGCTCTTCGGCGTCTTCGGCGGCGGCGGCCTGCAGGGCACCGCCGGGATGTTCGACCAGATCGGCCTGCGGCCGGGCTGGCTCCACGCTCGAGTTGCCGGGACGGCCGAGTTCCTGGGCGGCCTGCTGATCGCCCTCGGCCTGTTCACCCCGTTTGCCGCGGCGGTCCTGATCGGCGTGATGACGGCGGCCGTGATCACCGTGCACCTGCCGAACGGGATCTGGAACACGAACAAAGGCTACGAGTACAACCTCGTGGCGGCGACGGTCGTCTTCGCGCTGTCGGGCGTGGGCGCGGGCGCCTGGTCGCTCGACAACGCCTTCGGTTTCGGCCTGCACGGAACCGGATGGGCCCTGGGCGCGCTCCTGGTGGGCCTGCTCGGCGGCGCCGGAGCCGTGATCAGGGGCCGCACGGTCGCCCGCCACGAGCCCCATCCGGCGTCGTAGCGGCAAGGCGCCGGAGCGGGACGACCGCTGGCTCGAACGTGGGTGGAGCCGTCACCTATCGCGCCTCGAGACGGCGCGGTAGGGTGGCTTCCGCCTGCCTCGATAAGGAGAAGGAACTCATGCTCGGTAAGCCGTCCAAGAAGCTCAAGAAGGAGCTGCAGGAAACCGGAAAGCACGCCAACGCGACGATCGTTGAGATCGCAGAGAAGGGGATGGCGGTGACCCGCGGCGCCGAGGGCGTGGTCTCGAACACCGAGATCGCCCTCAAGACCCGTCTGCGCGTGCAGCCCGACGACGAGCCAGAGTTCGAGGTCAAGAAGCGGTTCAGCTTCCCCCAGATGGCGGTCCCCGCCGCCGGGCAGACCGTGCCGGTCCTCTACGACCCGCAGGACCACGACAAGATCATCGTCGACTACTCCGCCGAGGCCCAGCAGGGGGCGGCGTTCGCATCGGCTGGCATCGACCCCGGCCAGATCGGCCAGCTGATGGAACAGGCACAGCAGCTGCGCGCCCAGGCCGGGCAGATGCAGGGTGGGATGCCCGGCATGGGCCAGGTCCCCGGCATGACCCCGCCGGCACCGGCCCAGCCTCAGGCGGATCCGGTCGAGCAGCTGGAGAAGCTCGCCAAGCTGAAGGAGTCCGGCGCTCTCACCGAGTCCGAGTTCGAGGCCGAGAAGCAAAAGATCCTGGGGCAGTAAGACGGCTTCGCCATCAGTCGCGGCCACAGGCGGCCACCCATCACAAGTCGCTCCGGCCTTCGGCCTGCGCTCCTGAGTGCAGTGGCCTGGTGGCCGCTAGTGCCCGAAGATCAAGGGCAGCTGTAGCCCGATCGCCAGCGCGGTCAGGGCCAGAGCGGTGAGGCGCTGATAGGGCCGGACCGCGAGCGCTGCCAGGGGCAGGAACCAGATCAGGTACCAGGGCAGGAACCAGGTGGTCGTCACCAGGACCGCCGCCGTCGCCCAGCCGGCGTTCTCGAGCCAGTTTCCGCCGCGATAGACCCGCACGAGCAGCAGCGCAACCGTCGGCAACAGGACGAGCATCCCGATCCTGCCGAGGGTGTGGGTGCTGATGCCCAGGCCGAGCACGTCGTTGATCACCCCAGGGACGTCATTCGGCGTCTCGAGCCGAGCGTCGTGCTGCAGCACGTGCAGAAGGCTGGAGACGTGGGTGCCGAAGACGAGCAGAGTGGCGATCACGACCACCGCGCCCGCGAGCAGTCCCCAGAGCAACGCCCGCAACGGCCGCCGGGAGCCGAGGAGGGCGAAGGGGAGCAGGACGATGGAGGAGCTCTTCACGGCAACCGCCACGACCAGCGCCGCCATGCCGGATTCCCGCCCGATCAGCAGCATGTAGATGCCGCCCAGGGCGGCAGCGAGCATCAACAGGTCGTTGTGGGCGCCGCCGACGGCGTAGGCCAGCAGGACAGGGTTGAGGCCGAAGAACAGGGTCGCCGGCAGCGCGGGCCGGCCCAGGCGGGTCGCGCACGCCCAGACCAGCGCGACGCAGGCGAGGCTGGCGAGCGCGGCCGCGGACTTGAGCAGCCAGATCGCGGTCGTGAAGCTGACCGCTCCGAGCGGCAGCGTGCCAATGGTGAAGAGCGGGCCATAGGCCGTCGTGTTGAGCGGCCAGCCGACGTATATGTAGGAGGGATCGGTCGGCGCCGCCGAGAGGGGATGGACGTAGGGGTTGAGGTGGTGGATCGCGTCGAGCCGCGCGTAGCCCACGTAGTTGAAGATGTCGCTGGAGAGCAAAGGCGGTGCAATCAGGAAGAGCAGATGCAGCGTCAGGATCGCTGCCACGCCGATGCGGAATCGGACCGAGTCCGCGAAGAGCAGCACCCCGAGATAGCAGACGCCGAGAATGATGAAGAGGACCGCGAACTCGGTGCCGCTCAGCGAGAGCCCGATGCCGTGGAGCGGGCCCCTGATCGAGGTTGGGAGCCCGTGGTGGATGTGGAGGGTTGGCCCGTAGTGCTTAGCCGCGGCGCCGGCCGCCATCATGAAGGCGGAGACGACCATCCCGCCCAGGAAGGCGTTCGCAATCAGAGCGCGATAGCCGGCCCTGATCCCGGTCAGCGAGGGGACCGCCGGAGGGGCGACGACAACCGGCTCGATCGCCGGATCAGCGGTTCCGGGAAGCGACTCCATCGGCGCGCGAGATAGTAGAGCGGACCCTTAAGGCGCGCTCAGCCTCGCCGTGTGCGGCATCCGAATCAGGTAGGTGCCCTCGGAGGACGTGAACGCGGGCCGGAAGCCCGCGGCCTCCAGCCGCCGGATCGCGGAGGGCAGGTGGGTGATCACCGCTCCCGCATGGATCCTGTGCAGAGCGTCCGCTAGATGGGACGCCGTCCCTGCTCGAAGAACCCGGTAGTTGTCCTGGAGCTCCTGTGGCGTGTATTGCTCGAGCCAGCCGTTGAGGACGACCGGGGTATCCGGGGAGCGCCAGTTGATGTAGGAGCCCACACCCGCGTAGGTGACGATGCGCCCGTGGCTCGGCGGATGCGCGATCGCGTAGTCGGCAACCGGTAAGCCGAGCGTCGGATCGTCACGGGCCGGACCGAGAACCACAGCCCACACCAGGGTCGCCGCGGCCGCGGCCGCACCGAAGAGCGCGACCGGGCCGCGGATCGGCGTCGGACCCCGATTGGGCGCTGTCCAGGCGACCTGCAGTGCGAGAACCGGGCCGATGAAGACGATGTTCCGGATCGAGTAGCCGGCGAAGACGAGGAATCCCGCCGTCACCAGCAGGGTCGTGGCGCGGCGCGGTTGCGGTGAGCGGACCCACATCCACGCGGCGAAGCAGGCCGCCAGCGAGAGGTAGACGACTGCCAGCGGCGAGCTGAACGCCGACTCCCACTCGGTGCTCGCCAGCGAGATCGCCTGGTTCTGGAAACTCAGCAGGTAGTCCCAGATAGCCGCCCCGAGCGGTGTGGCGACCGTGACCGTCACGGCGGCGAGCACGACGAGGAGACCGAGCACGGCGATGCGCGAGAGCGAAACTGCGCCGGGTATCCCGCGCCAGTTGTCGATCGCGAGCCCGATGGTGGCGAGTCCGAGAAGCAGGAAGCCGGCGATGAACCCTCCGTGAAGGTTCGCCCAGAGCGCGAACAGCACCAGGATTGCGAGCGGCGCCCACCAGGCGTGTCGCCCCCCCGTCCTCGCTCCTCCCCGCTCCCGCCAGAGCAGAACGAGCAGGGCGACCAGAACGGTGAAGATCAGCACCGTGAACCCGGCAGCGCGGGGATGGATCACGGCGAGGACTCCCGGGAAGTAGAAGGCGGCAACTGCGACGAGCATCGGCCAGCCCTTGTGGCGGCAGATCCACAGCAGGAGCGCCAGCGGCGCGGTGATCAGGACGGCGTAGAGCACCGTCAAGCCGGTGGGGCCGAACACCTGCGAGACGCGGAAGAACGCCAGCTCCGAGAGCCATTGCTGGTTCAGCCAGGTCCCTCCCTGCGAGATCGTCGCGAATGGATCGTGGGTGGCGAAACCGTGCTGGGCGACGAACCGCCCGCTCATCAGCGACAGGTAGAAGTCGCCGTTGTGAAAACGGTCCAGGCAGAGGGCGAGCGCGCCGACGAGCACGATCAGGGCGCCGATCAGGGCCCAGGTCGATCGCGAGGTCAGCCGCCCGCGTGAATCGGCGGTTGCGTCGGGACTGCGCACGGGGCGGGTATTCGTAGCGGTTTGGCCGGTCCGATTGGGTCACCGAGAGGTGAAGACGGTCGATTTGGCCCAAAAATCCCTGATTTGCAGGCGTTTCAGCATCTGCTAACATGTACGTCCCCGCCGGGCCATGGAAACCCGGCATTTGCAGCGTTTTCGCGCAGTTCTTCCACCAAAGGCAGCCTTCGCGAACGCAGCACTCGACCGCGGAGGTAACTCATGTCCAAGACCACAACCGCCCCCAGAACGCGCGCTCGCGCGCCCCGCACACGGCGCTGGACCTGCGCCGGCTGCGAGGTGACCGTGCGCTATGCCGCAGGCAGCAAGTCCACGCCCCGGCGACCCGAGGGGTGGACCAAGGCGGGCGGCCAGTGGCTGTGCCTGCACTGCCAGCGCGAGAAGGCCGTCGAGAAGGCGACCATCGGCGCGAACGGTGACGGCTGGGCCTCCCGGCGCCAGGCGCTGCTGGAGTTCGAGCTCCGCCGCAGCCCCGAGGAGCCCGACGGCGTGATCGCCAAGCGCGCCAACTGCTCCACGGGCCATGTGCGCAAGGTCCGCGAAGAGCTCGAGCGCGACGGCAAGCTGCGCAAGGCCGCCGCCTAACCGGCGCGCGGGACCGCCTCGTTAACTAGCCTGGTTTCAACCTGTCCCGATCGGGTACGGGTTTCGCAATTGCACCTGCCGAATCGCATGGCTGACGAAGCGTGCGAACGGGGGAACCAACTGGAGCTCAGCTCCGTGGGCGAATCGGTTTATCCGTAGCGCACTCTTTCAGCGCGAGCCCGTCAGCTAACCCCGTAGGCCCGAGAAAGAGAGGTTGGCATGGGCACGTTGATCGATCATCTGGCGACCGATCGAATCCGGGGAGGACGCCTCATCCTCGCGTACTCGATCGGGGCCATTTTCGGCATCGCCTTGGCACTGGTCGCCCTCGCGGCGGCCGGCCCGTAAGGAGCTGCCGCACTCCATCCTGATCTGAGCCAGGGCGTCTAGCGGCCGAGCGCGCCCATCCAGGCGAAGAGCGCCGCGTTTGCCGCGTGCAGCTGGAAGCTGCCCTTCGGGGCGCCGGCCCTCGACGCCTTCTTCCCGTACCAGGTCCGCAGATAGAGGCCGTGCCTGTCGGTCGCGCGGTGTAGTGCGCTGCGCGCGCTCCGTTGCGCGATCCCGTACCAGTTCGCGCCGTTGTCGGCGCGGGCGAACTCGAGCATGGTGCGCGCGTACCAGAAGTCGAATTGGGGACCCATCCAGAAGCGGCGGTAGACGGCCAGGGTCGTGGCGGCGAGCTGCTCGGCCCGCTGGCAGAAGGTCTCCTTGCCGGTCGTGTCGCAGATGATCCTGTGGGCGAGAATCATCGGGCCGTTCACGTAGGGCATCGGGGAGGGGGCGAACGGCGGGTAGTTCGTGCTCGCCGATTGGCCCTCCCCCGGGCCCGGTGTCGCCCCGCCTGCGGCCTCGAGCTTGACCGCCTCGTCCGGATTCGCGGCGAGAGCCTGCTGATCCGCCGCCGCGGCGCCCGCCGTCGGGGCGCCGGTCGTCGTCGTGGTCTTGCCGTAGGTGCCGGGGCGGCGGAGCCGGGCATAGAGCCCGGTCGTCGGGTCCGTCAGCCAGACGTCGGCCCAGGCGATGTACTTGAGCGCGTCGTCCAGATAGTGCTTGTCCTGGGTGATGGCGTAGAGCCGCGCGGAGAGGAGCGTCCCTCCCGCCAGGGACTCCCCCGCGTAGAAGCTGCGGTTCGTGTTCCACCAGAGGCCGCCCGGGCGTCCCGGTGTCGTGTCCCACCCGGAGACGCTGATGAAGTTCTGTGCGATCTCCGCGTCGGTCAGGTACCGGCTGTTGCCGGTGGCGCGATAGGCGTCGAGGAACGCCAGCCCCCACCAGCCGTTGTCGTCGAACCAGGTCGTCTTGCCTGCTTCACGCTGGCGCGGCTTGGGACCGAAGCCCGGAACCGGTTCGAGGGCGGGGTTCAGATAGCGCTGGGCGCCCCAGGCGAAGCGGTTGAGGTTGTGGAGATGCCTGCGCGACGGCCGAGCGATCTCGAGCCCGCTGAGCGCTTCGAACAGCGGGACGCTCTGCCAGAGACTGGCGACGTTCCCCCTCGTCAAGGTCGCCCTGTACCAGTGAAGGCCGTGGCTCCACCAGCGATTGGTCTGCTTGACGCCCTTGTTCGCAGCTCTCAGATACCGGGCCTGGCCGTGGCTGAGGGCGTCCGCGTCGGTGGGCCGGCAGGCGACCCAGGCGACCGCGAGAGCCACGAGTGAGACGAGCGCTGCAACCGAACGTCTTTGGACGAGTGACACGCCTACCCCTCCAAACACGTTACGGCGGGATTTGACGCGGCGCGAGAGGCGGTTCGCTTACCGCGTGGGGGAGTCCTCAGGAAGCCGGAACGGCGGCTGACCGGCCGATCACTCGGCCCTTCGAGTCGAGGGCGCGAACTGCGAACGTCGTCGCCGTGCTGTTCAGATCGACGCGGGTCTCGAAGGACCGCTTGCGGACCGTCGCCACCCGCGTCAAGGCGCCGGCGCTCGGGCCCGCGAGGATTCGCCACTTGGCGACCTTGGTCGCCCCGTTCCAGCTGGCGTAAACGGAGACCCCGGATGGGCTCGTGCGCTGTGCCGCGACGGCCGGGGACGTGCTCGGCGTCGCCGTCCAGGGGAAGCGATAGGTCCGATAGCTGCCGTCATCGACGGGCAAACTCGCGTCGAAGAGAAGCCGCCCCCGCTGGGAGAACTCCGAGAAGAACTCCGTCGAGCCGAAGCCCACGAAGACGTTGCCGCCCGGGATCCGTTGCAGGCTGCCCTCGCTCTGTGCCGAGGTGTCGGCGGAGCGTGCGAACTGCCTGACCATCGTCGCCTTGTGGCGGTGGGCGTTGATCTGGAGGATGAGCCCGCGCGAGTACGGATTCAGCTGCGGCGGCCCCGCCCCGTCGTCGAACAAGCCGATCCGGCCGTTGCTCAGCATGTGCGCGTCGTGCTGGAAGTAGAACTGGGCGCCGGGGCCGAGCCTGAAGTTGCTCCCTGAGCCGCCCAGGGTCCAGAGGATCCGGCCGCCGGCCGGGTCGACCTTGTAGACGGCGGAGGTGTCGCGTGCCGAGATCAACACCCGGCCGCGCGCAAGAGGCTGGACCGCGTTGATGTGGAAGGCGTCGTAGGAGGCGCTGTTCTGCGGCGTCGCCTGGGAGGTCTCGAGCGGGATATGGCCGTAGGAATGCCATTCCCAGACCACCAGCCCGGTCCTGGTGTCAACCTCTTGGACGATCGAGTCGAGCAGCGGCGAGAGGGTCCCCGCGGGGGTCCCCGGCAGATGGACGCGGATCGGCGAGTAGACCGTGAAGAGGGCATCCCCCTCCTTCGTGAGCTGGAACTCGTGCAGGTCCATGGGATACCCGTTGCCAGCGTGCACGACCTTGATCACGTGGTAACGGTGGTTCGCGATCACGCCGCCGCCCAGGCCGAACGCGGACGGCGTCACGGTCCCCTCCCACCAGGTGAGGACCTTGCGGCCGCGGTAGTTCTGCAGCCGCAGGTTCGCTGCGACCTCGGGTCGCGTCAGCTGCCTGAACCAGACCAGGTTGCCGGCGCCGTCGACAATCATCGGGCCGCCGGGACCGACGGGCTTGATCGTCACCGTGTTGTTGCTCTCCGGATGGACGACCGGTGAAGGCAGCGGGGCGAGCAGGACGTCGCCGCTTCGCCGCGTCTTCTTTGAGGTCTTGTTGACCGTGATCTTCGGTGGCGTCAGGCCCGGCTCGGTGGCGAAGTGGTCGAGCTTGTCGGGCTGCGTGGAGTTCAGGCCGAGAGGCGCCTGGGTCCTGCCCAGGGTCGCCACCGTGAACCCGTAGTCGATCGGCTTTCGCCCTTTGATCCGGATCGCGACCGAGACCGACTCGCCCTGGGCCAGCGGCTGGTCGAGGACGAAGCTGGCGCCGCGGTGTCGCGAGTACGCGAGCAGCCGCCCGCTGTGCGGGCCGGTCGACGCTCCGGTGACGCCGACCCGGCGGATCAAGCGCCTCGGCACGCCGAGCACGCTGATCTGGGTCCCGGGCGAGGCGTCCGGTGTGTTCGGCGCGGGTGAGATCGCCAGCTTGCCGCCGGATGGCGCCGCGAGCGCCCCGGCGGGGCTCCCAAACGCCAGGGCAGCGCCTATCAGCACCGCAACGAGGGGTGCGCCAGGACGCCGGGCAGCCGTCATTCGCTCAATCTCCTTCTCCCACCACACCGCATCTTATTGGGCAAACTGACAACGCGACGGCCGGCTCGGGCCGCGCCCCAGCGGCGCGGCCCGGCCGAGGCCGTCGGTTCACCCAGCCTGATCCGTCAGCCGGTCGCGGCGTGCAGCACCGGGTAGTACCCGCTGGCGTGACCGGTGACCTTCGGGTGGTAGCTCTCCCCCACCGGGTTGGAGAGCCCGTTGATCCACTCCGTCGAGGACCCGCCCCCACCGTCGCAGACGGCGTGGCCGATGAACGGCGGGATCACGTCGCGGAAGATGAAATTCGATCCCGCTCGTGATGCCGCCTGGCTGAGCTTGTCGCGCAGCATGTCGGCCGTCTGGTTGAGCCGCGTCTCCTCGCTCGGGCTGAACCAGGTGCCCGCGTTGCAGTCCTCGCCGTTGAACAGGTGCGGATAGTCGAGCACGACCACCCTGGCGCTCGGCGAGCGCGACTTGATCGTGTCGTTGACCAGGTCGAGCCGGCCGGGGAGCGTGTTGTTGATGTAGCTCTGCGCGCCGTCGATCGCCCCGTTGCAGTCCGAGGCCCACGACGGGAAGGCGCAGGTCGTGATCACGCTGGAGAAACCGGCGTCGTTGCCGCCGATCGTGTAGCTCACCCAGTTCGTGTCCGAGGTGAGGCTGGGCGACTGCGTGTTGATGATGTCGCCGGTCTTTGCCCCCGAACAGGCGGCCTGCACGAAGGTCCAATCCGGATGGGCGTTGTGCTCGAGGTACGGGTAGGCGTAGACGGACCGCTGACAATTGCTGTCGTAGTAGGTCCGCGTCCCCGTGCCGGACGAGTACGAATCGCCGAGCGCCACGTACTTCGTCGCCCAAGCCGGGGCCACGAAGACGAAGCAGGCCGCCAGCACGCAGAGAACTGCGAAAACGCGACTCTTCATATGGCTCTCCTCCCAGAGAGTTATCCGGGCGCGATTACCCGGTATTGGGGCGGCAACCTAACACGCCTGAGGGCCGAAGCCCGGCTATTCGCCCCTGCTCACTTCGGCTGCGGCACGATCCGGATGTAGGGCTTCGGCGACTCAAACTCGCCGAAGGTCTCCTTGGCCTCGTCGTCGGAGACGGAGCCGGAGATGATCACGTCGTCGCCCTGCTTCCAGTTGACGGGCGTCGCGACCTTGTGCTTTGCGGTCAGCTGCAGCGAGTCGATCACCCGGAGCACCTCGTCGAAGTTGCGCCCGGTGGTCATCGGGTAGGCGAGGATCAGCTTGACCTTCTTGTCCGGGCCGATCACGACCACGTTCCGCACGGTCTGGTTGTCGGCCGGCGTGCGGTCGGCCGGGTCACCCTCGACTTCCGCCGGCAGCATGTCGTAGAGCTTCGCGACGTTGTAGTCGGCATCGGCGATGATCGGGTAGTTCGGGGCCATTCCCTGGGTCTCCTCGATGTCCTTTGCCCATTCCGCGTGCTTGTCGCTGGGATCGACTGAGAGACCGATGATCTTCACCCCTCGCTTGTCGAACTCGGGCTTCGCGTTCGCCATGTAGCCGAGCTCGGTGGTGCAGACCGGCGTGAAGTCCTTGGGGTGCGAGAAGAGCACCGCCCAGCCGTCGCCGATCCAGTCGTGGAACTTGATCTTGCCCTCGGTGCTCTCTGCCTCGAAGTCGGGTGCCTCGTCTCCAATCCTCATCTCGCCTCTCTTCTCCTCGTGTCGAGTGGGGAAGCAAGCCTAATGCAGCGCCCCGCCCCGGGGCCCGATCCTCCTGCGGTCAGCTGCAGAGGCGGTCTCGGAGCCAGGCGGAGGCGGCTGAGAGCTTCAGCCGGCCTCCGATCAGGGCCTGGGCGAACTCGATTCCCTCCTCGCCCAGACGGCCGTCAGGCGAGTCGGGCGGGTCATGGCGCAGGTGCTCCGAGATCCATCGGGTGACGCCCGCCCCGCCGAACATCGACGCCCGCACGTAGCCGACGAAGTGCCGCACCTGGCCGGCGCTTCCGTCGTCGAATCGCTGCTTGAAGCCCCTGCCGGGGATCCGGTTTCGGCCGCCGCGGGCCAGGTCCGCGAGGGCCCGCCTCCCCTTGCCGATCCCACCGGCCCGCTGACCGAGGTCGAGGAGGAACTCGTTGACGCTGTCGTCGGAGGCGGCCAGGTAGCCCGCGAGCCCAGCCAGGCGCTCGCAGGCCGAGCCGCTCAGATGGAGGCTTGTCGCCTGATCGGAGTCTTCCGCGAGCGGGTCGATGACGAGGTACGCGGTGACCGCCGCTCCCGCCAGCGCCAGCACGGCCACCGCCGGCAGCAGGCGCATTCCGGCCTAGCCCCCGGGGGTCATGTGGTCGGAGGTGCACAGGTCGGTGGGAGCGTCACCGCGCCGGCGGCGTGCTTGAAGCTGTGCATGTTGATCCACTCGTCCAGGTTCGGGTCGTAGATATTCTGGAAACCGAAGTGCAGCACCCTCCAGAACGTCCCCGGATTGCTCTCATCGACGTAGATGTCGGCCTCGGCGAGCGGGATCCGGGGAAAGAGCCCCGGTGGCCCCTGTGGGATAGCGCTGGCCAGCCGGAAATGGTTCACGTACCGAGGCCTGTTTCGATTTAAGACCTCCGGCCCTACATACGCCGCGGATCTGAAGATCTCGTTCAGCTGGTCCAGGCTGAACCCGGGGATCCGAGAGCAGGGATGATCCGTCACACCGGGCCATTTGTAGGTGATCGTGTAGAGGGAGTTGCCGAAGATCAGATTCGTGAAATGGATCGGATAGCTCTCGCCTCCGGCGGTCATCTCGCTGTTGCCGCCGCTCCCCCGCCAGGTGAACGGAACGTTCACGCCGAGATCCGGGACGAGATAGCGGCCGCTGCCCCGGAAATCTCGGGGCAGTTCAGGGCGCGGCTGAGGATGGCAGGCCAGTCTGCGAAGCCTCTTGGAGACCCTGATGTTGCCGCGAATCACGGCCCGTCTCGTCCGGCTGCGTGCCCTGGCGAGCCCGCTCCTCTGCCGCCTCAGCTTGATCTGAAGCCGGTTGCACGCCGACGCACTTTCCCGCGCGAGGGGATTCGAGGAAGCGCTGTTGCTCAGGCCGATTCGATCGGCGGCAGCGCCGCCGGCTGGGAAGATGAGCGCCGCAAGTAGAAGCGACACCACGGGTGCCAAAGCCGAAGCTCGGATGCGTCTTCTCTCCCCGGACGCCAAGACGCGCTCAGTCTATGGCGTCGATGGGTCAACAAGTCTCGCTCAGTTCGGTACCACGGCTGGTACTTCGGCGTCTGACACAGGTGCGTCGCCAGAGCGGAGTGCGTCAGGCTGATCGCCCGTCAAGTGCAGCGCCCGGAGGCGCGCCGGGTCATTTGTCGCCACACCGGCAACGCCGAGATCGGCGATCCTCGCAAACAGCGCCGGCTCGTCCACGGTCCAGGCGAACAGCCGCCGACCGAGCCGCGCGATGGCAGCCGCGATCTCAGCCTCCACGAGCTTGTGGTGCAGCATCACGTCGCCGAAGCGGCCGGCGGCGAGCTCGTGCAGCAACCGCTGACGCCAGGCGCGCGGGTGCCAGCGGTTGGCGCGGCGAGAGATGTGTCCGCCGATCGAGATTGCCGTCCGGGCATTCGCGGCGACCGTCCGCACCGTCTCGACGATATCCGCCGACTGGGATGAGATCAGGGAGCGCTCCAGCAGGCCGCGCCCACGCAGCATCGCCACGATCGCCGACTCGCAGCCCCGGCCCTTGACGTCCAGGTTCAACCCGATCCCCGAGAAGTCCGGCTGCGCGAGATGGTCCAGGGCGTCGCCGAGGGACAGGCAGCCGCGGCGGCGAGCCTGGGGGGCGAGGTGCGCCACCAGCAACCGCGATCCCCGCGGCCGGACGTCGAACTCGATCATGTCGACACCCGCTCGCCGGGCTGCGTCGAAGGACGCGATCGTATTCGCCGGAGCGATCGCACTCGCACCACCGTGGCCGATCAGGATGGTCATCAGGCGAAGAACTCCCGGATCGCGTCGTGCGTCTGCTTCGGTGCCTCGAGCTGCGGCACGTGGCCGCAGTCGAGCTCCAGGTGACGCGCCGCGGGGAGTGCCCGTTCGACGTGCGTCCTGAAGGCCAGCGGCACGAGCTGATCGTGGCGCCCCCAGATGAACAGGGTCTGGGGCGACATCTGGGCGAGTCGCGTCCAGAAACCGCGTTCGCCGTGCGGCTCGTCGATGTAGATGTTTCGGGCCGCCTCGTAGAAGGCAACCCGACCGCGCGGGGTGAGATAGGAGCGCAGGAACTCATCCACGCCCGCGGCCGACCAGCCGTCCTTGCCACCCGGGACCAAGTTGCGGACGATCGGCTCGGTGATCACGCGCGGCGCAGGCTGGATCAGGCCGAGCATGGGGAGCGGTGCCTGAAGCAGCCAGCGCCAGCGGCGACTTCGCAACCAGGCGAGCGCCGGGCAGAGCAGGGCGATCCTCCCAGCGCGCTCGGGTCGCAGCAGCCCCATCTCGATCGCCACGCGCCCGCCCATGCTGTTGCCGATCAGATGGGCGCGCTCGATCTCCAGCTTGTCGAGCAGGGCCTCGATTGCGCGAGCGAAGTAGGGGGCGTCATAGGGAGCGCCGAGCGGCTTGTCGGAATCGCCGAACCCCGGCAGGTCCATCGCGATCACTCGGTGGTGGTCGGCGAGCGCGGCGACCGTGGGGAGGAATGAGGCCTTGGTCGCGCCCAGCCCGTGCACGCAGATCACGGGATCGCCCTCGCCCGCCGAGAGCGTCGAGATCTTGCCGAGCCGGGTGCGGACGGTTTCGAAGCGAAGCCGGCGCTCGTCGGCTATGGCGCTGGTGGACGCAAGGAAGCCGACGCCGAGGTGCAGATTCTGCCGGACGCTCAGGCGGCCCTCGCGGAAGGCGACCATTCCACCACGCACGTCACGCGCGATCTCCTCCCAGGTCGCCCAGTCGGCGCTCAACAGGGCGTCGGGCTGGCGGTCGATCGCGGCCTGCAACTCGATCGCGCCGTCATCGATCACCGCGTCCCACTCGCCCTCGCCATCAACGGCCAGGCGGATGCGCGCTGAGCCGCTGGGCACGTCGATCACATCGGGGTCGAAGCGCTCGATCAGGGCGGTGAGCCCGGCGGGAGGGCGGCTCTCTGGCGTCGGCCGCTCTTCGGCGTCGACAACTGCCATGCGCAGAGTATGGAGCTCTGCGCGCGGCTGCGCCGAGGGCTCAGCGGAAGCCCTGCAGCACCCGGGTCGCCGAGTCGTATCCCTGCTGGATCAGCCGCGGCCACTGGGTCCGGTCCAGGAACAGGTCGTAGAACGAGACCCCTCGGATCTCCGCCTCGTCGATCGGCTCGATCAGCTTCAGCTTCTCCCCCAGCTCGTCCTTCGCCCGCCGCGCCAATTCGAGGTGATAGCCCTGCTGCAGCTGTCGGCTTGCCTGCAGCAGGCCGCCGGTCCTCTCCGGCCAGCCGCTGATGTCCCGGGGTTCGAAGCCCTTGGGCAGCATCAGATTGACGCCGATCACGTGGTCGAAGCGGTCACCGGCTTCGATCGCCGGCTGCGCCGGCCAGTTCTCGATGATCCCCCCGTCCACGTAGAGATGGCCGCGTACGGAAACCGACTCGATGAACAGGGGCAGCGCGATCGCCACTCGGACGAGGTGGCCGATGGTGACCTCGGGCGTGAGCCTCGATCCGAAGTACTCGACCCTGCCGAGGTCCATGTTGTAGACGATGGTCGTGATCGGAGTCGGCGCCTCCCCGCACGGCAGCCTCGTCAGCCGCGTGTCGAAGAGGCGTTCAATCGCCTCCCCCTTCGCCAGCCCCGAGAATCCTCTGAGCGCCGAGATGGCGAACCGCGGCAGCTTCAGCCACTGGATGTCCAGGTAGTCCTCCGGCCGCCAGGAGAGCGAGAAGTCGGCCATCTCGTCGGAGCTCATCCCCGCCGCCCACATCGATCCCCAGATCGCGCCGCCGGAGCACCCGATGATCTCGGCCGGCTCGACTCCCGCCTCCTCGAATGCACGTTTGACCCCCGCGAGGGCCACGGCCGCCCCGCCGCCCCCTGAGGCCACCAAGGCGATCCGCTTGCCCTGAAGCCCCGGCACCGGTCGCGAGCGGAACGGCTGCAGGTGCGCCGAGCGGTCAATCGGCGCAGGTCGGTCGATCAGCGGCAGGGGCAGCAGCGTTCGTCGCGCCCGCCGCAGGAACCCCAGGTCGGCGACGATCTCGCCGAGGTCCAGCCATTCGGTGAAGCGCTCGAATTGCGCCTTGACTTCGTAGAGATCCAGCCGGTCGTCCAGACCCATGGCCAGCCGAGCCTAGCGGGGGACGGAGCGCTAGGTTCAACTCCGTGCAGCCCTATGCCACGCGTGAGGAGACGGTCGAGGCCTTTGCCGCTCACGTCGACCGCGGCAAGGCGAGGGCCCTGAAGGCGATCGGGATCGACCTCGTAATCGGGGAACGGGAGGGCGCCCGCTTTCGGGATGCGTACACGGGTCGCTGGTACTGGAACTGTCATTGCAACGGCGGCGTCTTCAATCTGGGACACCGGCATCCCGCAGTGGTCGCCGCCGTGCGTGAGGGTCTCGACCACATCGACGTCGGCAACCATCATCTGGTCAGCGGCTACCGGGCGCGGCTGGCGGAGCAGCTCGCCGCGAGCACGGACGGCCTACTCACCCACGCCGTCTTCACTCCGTCCGGCACCGAGTCGGTCGACCTCGCGCTCCGGCTGGCCCGGGCCGTCACCGCCCGGCCCAAGATCGTCGCCGCACGCGGCGCCTATCACGGGACCAGCGGGTTCGCCCTGGCCGCCAGCGACCCGCGCTGGCTCGAGCCATTCGCCTTCGGCCCGAGTGGCTTCGCCCACGTCCCGTTCAACGACATCGACGCGATCCGGCGGGAGATCGACTCCGAGACCGCGGCGGTGATCCTGGAGACGATCCCGGCGACGCTTGGCTTCACCCGCCCCGATCCCGGCTACCTGCGCGAGGTCGGCGACGCCGCCCGGGACGCCGGCGCCCTTCTGATCCTCGACGAGGTGCAGACCGGCCTGGGCCGCACCGGGACCACGTGGTACTACCAGCAGCAGGAGGTGAAGCCGGACATGCTGATCACCGGCAAGGGACTCGGTGGGGGCATCTATCCCGTCAGCGCCACCCTGCTGAGGGAGGAGCTCGAGTCGTTCTTCGAGAACCACCCTTTCTCCTACGTCTCGACATTCGGCGGCGCGGAGATCGGCTGCCTCACCGCCAGCGCGGTCATGGACGAGATCTCCAGGCCCGGCTTCCTCGAGCGGGTCGAGGAGCTGGGTCAGCGGTTCGAGCACGCATTCGCCGGCATGCCGTTCGAGCTGCGTCGCTTCGGGCTCACCATGGGCTTGGCGTTCGAGCACGAACAGGGAGGAATCATGGCCGCCAAGCGGTTGATCGATAGCGGCGTCTTCGCCGTGTACGCCGAGCACGACCATTCCGTGACCCAGTTCAAGCCTCCGCTGATCGTCAGCGAGACGGAGGTCGACGAGATCGCCTCGGCTGTGGGAGCCGCGCTCCGTTGACCGGCCAGGAGACCGGCCTCGCCTCAGGTCTCTCCGACGGTGAGCTCCGCCGGCTCGAGGATCTGGTCGAGGGGGCCCTCTCGTCGGGCGACGAGAGGGGGCTCCCCATCCTGGGGTACGGGGAGATCTCGCTCGTCCTGAGCTGGCCGCCCGGCGGCGGGCGATTCGCCTGCAAGCGGCTCCCCCCGTTCCGATCCCGGGAACGGCTGGATGCCTACCGGGCCACGCTCGACAACTACCTCGAGGCACTCGGCGCCGCCGGCGTGCGGGTCGTCGAGACGGAGTTGCGCGCCGTCGAGCTCCACGACGGCGGCGTCGCCGGGTACGTCGTGCAGCCGCTGCTCCCCGCCGATCAACTGGCGACCACGACACTGAGGCTGGCGGACCCCGAGGCGGGGCAGCCGCTGATCGAGGCCGTCGCCTCCGGCGCGGCTGCGGCGGTCGGCCCCCACCTCGGCTTGGACGCCCAACTCGCCAACTGGACCTGGGATGGCGACGAGCTCACCTATTTCGACGTCTCCACGCCGCTGATCTGGTCGCCCGAGGGCGACTCCCAGCTCGACCTCGATCTGCTCGCGGACGCTTATCCGGCGATCCTGCGGTGGCCGCTACGCCGCTTCGTCGCCCCGGGAATCCTCGACACCTACCGCGATCTCCGCAAGGTCTACCTGGACCTGGCGGGAAATCTGCTGAAGGAGCGGCTCGAGGGCTGGCTCCCGGCGTTCCTCGACCGCCTCAACGCACACCTGGACGAGTCGCTCACCGAGGACGAGGTGCGCCGCCACTACCGCTCGGATGCCCGGCTCTGGGCCGCCCTGCTCCGGATCCGAAGGCTCGATCGCGGCTGGCGTCGTCGGGTCAGGCGGCGGCCGTACCCCTTCCTGCTGCCCGGCCCGATCGAGCGCTAGGACTGGCGAGCGTGCGCACGGTGTGAGCGAGGGACTGGCGCTCGGCGTTCTGCTGCTCCGATAGCCGCGACATCGCCTAGGCGTCATGGCAGAACTCGAGGCCCAGGGGCTCCGCGGGACGGCGATCGAAGAACACGGAGGTGACGCCCGAGGCGGGATTGGTGCACGGGTGGCCCTGCAGCGAGGCCGGCGATCGGAATCCCTGGGCATCCACCGGTTCGCCCAGCTCACCGAACCGCCCTGGGCGGCTCACCCCGAACGCCAGGTGCGCGCCGATTCCCCGGCGAATCCAGTCGTCGAGGAAATCGCGCTCGATGCCGTGCGGTATCGCGACCTCGACCCTGAGCGACCTCTCTGATGGTAGGCCGCGCGATCCAGGGAGTCGGGTCGGGGGCGAGCTGGATCGCGGCGCTCGCGCTCGTCTCCGACCTCGCGCCGCCGGGCAGACGGGGCGAGGCAATCGGATTTGCTCTGGTGGCGACCGGGGCCGGCTCGATCGCCGGGCCGGCACTGGGCGGCGTGACGGCCGACCTGCTCTTCTTTGCCGCCCCGTTCCTGATCATCTGCTGCGTCTCGCTCGCCCTCCTCGTAAACGACCCTCCTCCGACGACCTCTGTCTCGATCGTGCGCCTCTTGTTGGCATCCTCGCCGAGCCTGCCGGACGGAGCCCTGGCTTGAGAGGATCCCCTTCGTGAAGCGAGCTGGGGGGTCTGAATGCAGCGAGTAGTCGTCATCGGCGCCGGCTTTGCGGGCCTCGCCGCGGCCGACGCCCTGCGCGCGGGCGGAGCAGAGGTGACCGTGCTCGAGGCGCGAGACCGGGTCGGGGGACGCGTATGGTCGGTGCAGTTCGGGGAGGGAGCCGTGATCGAGCGGGGCGCCGAGTTCATCCTTCCCGGTTACGACTCGATGAACGCCCTGGCTGAGCGCTTTGGGATCCCGCTGGTGCTCAAGGGGACGCCCTATGGGCGGCGCGTGCCGGTTGGCCAGGAGGCTGTGTCCCAGACTGCCCTCGAGGACGCATTCGACCGCCTCGCCGGCGGCCGGACCGCGGAGGTCACAAGTGCGGCCGACGCGATCGCCGCCCTGGGCTTGGACCCATCCCTCTCGGCGCTGATTCGAACGCGAGTCGCGATCTCGAACGGCCATCCCGCCGACGACCTGGCGGCATCGGTGCTCGACGAGGGAGCGTCGACCTTCGGCGATTTCGACAATCACACGCTCGAGGGCGGCAACATGCGGCTCGCCGAGGCCCTCGCGGCCGAGTTCGGCGCAGCCGTGCGCCTCTCCTCCCCCGTGCGCCGGGTGCGCTGGTCGCAGGGCGCCGTGAGCGTCGCCACCGATCGCGGCGAGATCCAGGCGGACGCGGTCGTGGTCGCGATCCCCACCGCGCCACTGGCCGAGATCGAGTTCGATCCTCCGCTCGAGGGCCTGACCGCGGAAGCGCTGCGCGCGGTGACCTACGGTCAGAACTCGAAACTCTTCCTTCGCGTGCGCTCGCCTGTGCCGCCAAGCGCGATCATGTCCGTGGCCGGACACTTCTGGACCTACACGCAGTTGGGCGCGGATGGCGAGCCCGCTCCCTTCGTGGTCGGCTATACAGGCACGATGTCCGCGATCGACGCCCTTGGGGGCTCAGATGGGGTCGAGCGCTGGGTCGCCGCTCTGGTCGCGCTTCGCGAGGACCTCGATCTGGAGCCGGAGAGCGCGATGCTGTCGAGCTGGGACGACGACCCTTGGGTGCGGGGCTCCTACTCGGCCCGCAGCCTCTCATCGCCACTTCGCGACGACGACCTGGTGAAACCGATCGGCCCCCTCTTCTTCGCCGGCGAGCACACCGCTGGCGAGTGGCACGGGCTGATGGAGGGGGCGCTTCGGAGCGGGCAGCGCGCGGCCGAACAAGTCCTGCGGTCTACCCAATAGAGAAAGGGCCCCGCTTGCGGCTCTTTCTCGAGTAGCGGGTACCCGGTGCGCGCCCGACTGCCGTTTCATACACCTCCGATGAAGCACACTGCCCGCGGCTACTGGCTCGAGGAGGCTGGCGACCGTCCGCCGCTGCCCTCCGCCGAGGGAGAGCTGAACTGCGACGTGCTGGTAGCCGGCGGCGGCTACACAGGCATGTGGACGGCCTGGCAGATTTCCCAACTGGCGCCGGCAGCGAGCGTGATCCTGCTGGAGTCGGACTGCTGCGGGCATGGGCCCAGCGGTCGGAATGGCGGTTTTGCCAACGGCATGTGGTTCAGCATGCACACCCTGCGCGAGCGCTTCGGGGGGCCGGCAGCCGCCCGCGTCGGGCGGGCGGCTCAGGGCGCCGTGGACGAGATCGGCCGGTTCTGTTCGGAACAGCGAATCGACGCCTGGTACCAGCAAGGCGGATACCTGCAGGTCTCGGCAGCGCCTGCCCAGGACGGGGTCTGGGACGAGGCGGTCGCCACCTGCCGGGAGCTCGGCGAGGCCGGCGCGGTGGAGCAGCTGAGCGCTGAGCAGGTGCGGCAGCGCTGCCGATCGCCCCGCTTTCGTGCCGGCGCGCTTTACGGCGGTGCGGCGACTGTGCAGCCGGCACGGCTGGCGCTCGGCCTGCGTGAGCGGCTCAGCGACCGCCCCGGCCTCCGTGTTTTCGAGCGCTCGCCGCTTCGTCGGCTGCGCGCCGGAAGCTGGGGCTGCCTGGGCGAGACGCCGAGGGCCCGAATCCGATCTGCCTCGTGTGTTCTCGCCCTCGGGCCCGCGTCCGGCGCCGCCGGTTCGCCGATGCGCGGGCGCCTCACGGTGACCTCCAGCCACGTCGTGCTGACCGAACCAGTCCCGGAGCTGCTCGAGCAGATCGGCTGGACCGGCGGCGAATGCATTACCGACGGTCGAGCGATGGTTCACTACATGCGAACGACGCCCGATGGGCGGATCGCCTTCGGCTGGGGCGGTGGCCGGATCGCCTGCGGCACACGGCTGGGAGGGCGCACCGAGCTTGACCCCGGCGTCGTCAACCGAGTGGCGTCTGATCTGCGGTCATTCTTCCCTGGGCTGGAGGGTCGTCGGATAACCCACGCCTGGGGTGGCCCGATCGATGTCTCGCCGACCCATCTCCCCGTAGTCGTCCCCTTCCGCTCAGAACGGGTTTACGGCGTTTTCGGCTACACCGGGAATGGGGTCGGCCCGTCCCTGATGGTGGGGAAGATCCTGGCATCGCTGGCGCTGGACCGGCGCGACGAGCATTCGCAGCTGCCCCTGGTGGAGCCCGATCCTCGCCGCGTCCCGACGGGCTTGGCGTCGTGGATCGGCGGCAACGCGATCCGGGCCGGCTTGGTGGCCAAAGAGGCCGCCGAGGAGCAGGGAACAGTGCCCGGCCCGCTCAGCAGAGGCCTGGCCGCGATCCCCAAGCGGATCGGCTTCCACATCGGGCGATGACCCGCCCAATAGACACCAAGGCCCAGGGCCACACAGCGCGGGTCCGCTCAGTGGGGGGTGCGGTGTCGAACGCGGGGGCGCAGGCGCCCGACCCGCCGGTCGCGGAGGATGCGACGGGCGGCGTTGTGACCGGCAGCGGCCATCACTCCGCCGCCCGGATGAGTGCCCGCGCCGCAGAGGTAGAGCCCGTGTACCGGGGTCGCATAGTGGGAGAGGTCCGGAGCCGGGCGCATGAATGCCATCTGGTCGAGCCCTTGCTCGCCCTGGAAGATGTTCCCGCCCTGCAGCCCGAAGATCCTCTCCAGGTCCGGCGGAGCGAGCACCTCGCGCTCGAGGATCGCGTCTGGGACGTTGGGCGCGTATCGGGCCAGGTGCTCGATGCAGGCGTCGCCATAGCGCTCCCTGGCGTCGCCCTCCCAAGCCTCCTCCGCCGGCGGGCCGTACTGCGTAAACATCGTCATCACCCAGCGGCCGTCGTCGGTCAGGCTCGAATCGATCGCGGATGGCAGCTCGGCCTCGACGTAGGGCTCTGCCGCGGGGCGGCCCATCAGGCAGTCCTGCCAGGCCCGCTCCAGGTAGTCGATCGAGGGGCAGAGGTTGACGCCTGTGGTGTGGAGCATCCGGTGCTGCTCCTCCGTCACGCCCTCGTAACGGGGCGGCTCTGAGAGCACCATGTTCACCTTCACCGAGCCGCCGCGCGTCCGGTAGCGGCGCATGTCCTCGGCGATCTCGGAGGGGAAGTTCTCGCCACCGGCGAGGTCGAGGATCGTGGTCTTCGGATGAGCGCCGGAGGCGACGATGGGAGCGCGGATCTCCTCGCCGCTCGCGAGGGTGACGCCGACGGCCCGCCCGCCGCGAATGTCGACGGAGGCCATTCGGCGTCGGTGCGGATCGTCGCGCCCGCTGACTCGGCCGATCCAGCGATCGCCTGGCTGATCGCGCCCATCCCGCCGATCACCTGGCCCCAGACGCCCGGCATGCCGTCGAGCTCGCCGAGCGCGTGGTGGAGGAGGTTGTAAGCGGTCCCGGGCGTTCGCGGGCCGGCCCAGACCCCGACCACGCCGGTCGAGGCGATCGAGCCCTTCACGGCGTCGTGCTCGAACCAGTCGTCGAGCAGGTCTCCCACCGACATCGTGAGAATCCGGACCAGGTCGTGCACGTTGCGCTGGGAGAGCCCGGCAGCGCGGCCGGCCTCACGCAGGAGCGCCGCGATGTCGAGCGGATTCCGGGAGCCCAACGCTGGCGGCTCGCGCAGGAGCATCGGCCTCAGGAAATCCGCCGTTCGCTCGAAGAGGTCCTCGAAGTCCGCGTACACCTCGCCGTCCTTGCGCGAATGAGCCCCGATTGAGGCGGCGGTCTGCTCGGGCTCGTTGAAGAAGAAGATCGGCCCGTCGGGCGTCATCGCCGCGTAGGCGGGGTCGAGTGGGACCGCTCGGTAGCCGAAGTCGTGCAGCCGGAGGTCGGAGACGATCTTCGGCTGCAGCATCGAGACGACGTAGGAGGCCCGCGAGACCCGGACTCCCGGCCAGAGCTCCTCGGTCACGCACGCACCGCCGAGAATCGGCCGCCGCTCGAGCACCACCACATCGAGCCCCGCGCGCGCCAGATACGCGGCGGTGGTGAGACCGTTGTGCCCCCCGCCCACGACGATCGCGTCGTAGCTCGCGGGCGGTGGCCCCGGGGTGGCCGGTGCGCTGGGAGCGGGGGTGCTGGTCGCCGCCTCGATGGCGGCACCCTAGCAGACTGTTGATCTTGTAGTCAATTTCACAATCATCGTGCGAGGGCGTCGACAGCCACGCATCCCCGGCGGTGCACAACGACCGGATTGAGCTCGATCAACCGTAGGTTGCGCTCGAGCAGCAGATCCCCCAGCCGTGCGGCCACCTCGGCGGCAGCGTCCACGTCGAAGGGCTCCCCGCCCCTGTCACCGCCGAGCAGATCCGCACCCCGCAGCGAGCGGATCCCGTCCGCGACACGCCGGGGGTCCGCGGGCAGCGGGATGACCGCCGCGTCGCCCAGGGCCTCGGTCCAGATCCCCCCGAGCCCGACGGTGACCACGGGCACGACCGCGTCGGATCGCGCAGAGACGAGCAGCTCGATGCCCGGCTCCGCCATCCGCTCGATCAGGAGGCTGGTGCCGTTCGCCTCCGGGAGGGCGATCAGGCGCTCGCGGGCGCGTCTGAGATCCGCGTCGCCGACGATGCCGAGCGCGAGCGCGCCCGAGTCGCTCTTGTGCCGCATGGACGGACCGGAGAGCTTCAGCGCCACCGGCCACCCGAGCTCCTTCGCGCTGGCGACGCAGCCGTCCTCGTCTGCCACCTCGAGCTCGACACCCTCGGGAACGGGAAGGCCGTGGTCACGGAGCAGTCGCTTCGACTCTGCCTCGCCCAGCCACTCGCCGGGGGCTCCGTTCGTCCCCTGGCGGGCCCTGGAGGCTGTGGCGGCGATCGCCCGAAGGCGCGCTGGATCGCCGGGTTCGCCCGCCAGTGCGCGGACACACGCCAGCGCCGTGGCGAGGCCCGCCACCACCGGGATCTCGCGGGCGGAGAGCTCGCGCGCGGCGGCTTCATCCAGCAGGTCCGGCAAGGTCGACGCGATCAGCGCAGCCGCATCGCATCGCTCCGCGCCGTCGGCCAGCCCGGCTCGAACCGCCCGCCACTCCGCCTCATGCTCCGGGCGCAGGCCGGCCGGATGGTCGTAGAGCAGCAGCAGCTGGTCGATGCCGGGGTCCCGGCCGACCGCCTCGACGATCGAGGCCAGCAGCTCGCTCTCGCCCCAGATCAGGGACGTGTAGTCGAGTGGGTTCCCCGGCGTCGCCGCGGACGGAAGAAGCTTGGCGAGCCTCCGCTTTGTCTCGTCGGCCAAGGGGGGCAGTTCGATCCCCTCCTCTCGGCCAGATCGGCGGCAATGCCCGAGTCTCCGCCCGAGCAGGTCAGGACGGCGAGACCACCAGGTCCGGGACGGTTCGGCCGCGACCGGGCTCGGCGAGGACGCGAGCGGCCTCGAGGAGCCCGTGGGGGTCGCGAACCCAGGCCGCGCCCGCCTCCTCGACCAAGGCCCGGAAGACCCGCTGGTCGCCCGCCACCGCGCCCGTATGCGCGGCCGCCGCCTCGGCGCCGGCGCGCGATTCACCCACCTTCAGCACCGCGACGCCGACTTCGCGCTCGGCGCAGAGGGCGAGCGATTCGGCCAGCCTGGCGCCGTCGCCGTCCTCCTCGAGGAATAGGGCGATCGAGCGAACCCCCTCCCTGCGAGCGAGGGCCGCAAGCCAGTCGCCAGCATCGAGAACGGTCTGGTTGCCGGCGGAGACCAGGGTGTGGAAGTCGATCCCCCGCCGCGAGCCGATCGCATTGACGGCGAGATTTCCGCTCTGGGTGATCATCCCCACGGGCCCGGATGGAGTTCCGGAACGGAGTCCCCCCAGAGGGGCGCGCGGGCACCGACGGAGATGATCCCGTTGCCGTTGGGCCCGCAGAGCGGGATCCCCGCCCTACCAGCGACTTCCGCCAGCTCGCGCTCCAGCGATCCCCCGCCCGGCGCCTCGCCGAAGCCAGCGGCGATGACGATCGCACCCCGGCAACCGCGCTCGGCCGCCTCGGCGAGGGAAGCGGCGACCTTGCCCGCGGGTATGGCGAAGACGACCGCGTCGACCGGCTCAGGCAGATCCGACGGGGATGGCACGCAATCCCGCCCGTGGACGGTCTCCCTGGTCGGGTGGATGCCCCAGACCGCGCCCGGGAATCCGGCCGGCTCCAGGTTGCGCATGACCGTGTCGCCGTAGGAGCCCGGGCGGTCGCTTGCGCCAACGACGGCCACCGAGCGCGGCGCCAACAGAGGCGCCGGATCCGGCCGGTGCGGGCTTCCTCGGGCACTATTGCAGGATGCGCTCGACCCCTCGCCGCTCGAGGCCCCTGGCGATGATTAGCCGCTGGATCTCGCTGGTTCCCTCCAGATCCTGTCGACTCTGAGCTCGCGCAGGAAGCGCTCGGCGACGTTCGAGCGCACGTACCCACGGCCCCCGAACGCCTGAACGCAGCGGTCGGCGCACCTCCAGGCGGCCTCGCTGACGAACAGCTTGGCGATCGACGCCTTGTGATGCGCGAGCTTGGGGTCGGCGCCGTCGTCGATCATCGCCGCGACCTGCAGGGCGAGCAGCCTGCCGGCCGCCGCGTCGGCGGCCGAGTCGGCCAGCGGGAAGGAGACGCCCTGGTAGTCGTAGATCCGCTCCCCACCCTGCTCGCGGGAGGTGGCCCAGTCGACGGTCTCCTCCAGCAGCCTCCACATCGCGCCGACCCCGCGCGCGGCGATCCCGAGCCGCTCCTCGCTGAACCAGGAGCGCTGCAGGTCATCGCCACCGCCGATCTCACCGATGTGGTCGTCCGGTCCGACCTCGACGTTCGTGAAGCGGATCGTCGGGTGGCGGTCGGGATAGCTGTGCGTGAAGTCCGGGTCATCGACGATCTCCACCCCCCGCTTGTCGCGATCGACGACAAACAGCGTCGGCAGCCGCTCCGCCCCGTCGACGACGTTCGCCATCACGACCAGCACCGTTGCGATGTCACCCGAGGTCACGAACCACTTCTCCGCGTTGATCACGAAACCGGCGTCACTCCGCTTGGCCGTCGCTTCGATCCTGGACGGATCGGAGCCTGCGCCGCGCTCGGTCACGGCGTAGGCGTCCTTGGCCTCGCCGCGCAGCGTCGGGCGCAGGTAACGCTCGATCAGATCCTCGCTGGCGTGGACCCAGACGTTGTAGGCGTGGGGACGTGCCAGTTGATCGCGTTGGTGCTGCGGCCGTACTGCTCCTCGACGAGCACCCACTCAGTGCGGGACCAGCCCTGTCCGCCCGTTTCGGCGAGTGCAGGCCGCCCGCGAGGCCCGCCTCGATCGCCTCGGCCTTCACCCTGGCGATGGCCTCCTCCGGGAGCCGGCCGCCACGGGATTCGGCCTCTTCCTCGAGCGGCATCAGGACCTTCTCGACGAACGCCCGGGCGCGAGTCTGGATCTCCCTGGCTCGCTCGTCCAGGCCGGGAATCGGGTTCGAGAGGTCGCCGAGCGGCGCCGTGGCCGGCATCGCGGGCACGTTAATAGCACTTGACTACAAAGTCAAGACTACGTATGATGCCCGGCGATGACGCCCGCCCTGCCGCTCGAAGCCGCCCAGGTCTCGGAGACGCTGCGGCCGCTCGAGCAGGCGACGATGCTGCCGCCGGCCGCCTTCACCGACCCGGCGGTGCTCGACTGGGAGGTCGAGAACCTCTTCTGCGACGGATGGATCTGCCTTGGCCACATCTCGCAGGCGAACGAGCCGGGCAAGTTCCTGATGCGTGAGCTCGGCCGAGAGAGCGTCGTAGTGATCGGTGGCGAGGACGGCCGGCCCCGCGCTTTCCACAACGTCTGCCGGCACCGCGGCGCGCGGATCGTCACGGACGAGGCAGGGAAAGGTGAACCGCCGGATCCGCTGTCCCTATCACGCCTGGTCCTACGACCTCGACGGCGCCCTTCGCGCGGCTCCGCACATGGACGGGGTCGAGGGCTTCGACCCCTCCTGCACCGGGCTCGCGCCGGTGCGGCTGCTCAACCCTGGGCGGCCTGCTTCTGGTCGACCTCGGCGGCGACGCGCCGGACCCGGGTGAGCACGTCGGGGACCTGCTCGGCCACCTGGAGCGCTACCGGACCGAGGAGCTGCGCAGCGGGGGCAAGGTCGACTACGTCGTGCCGGCGAACTGGAAGGGCATCGCCGAGAACTACAACGAGTGCCTGCACTGCCCCGGCGTCCATCCCGAGCTCAACGCCCTCAGCAACTACATGTCGGGCGAGGAGATCACCGGGGAAGGTGCCTGGTGCGGTGGCTCGATGACGCTCACCGGCGAGGGCGCCGAGACGATGGGCTCAGACGGGGGCCACGCCACCAACCGCCCGCCGATCGAGGGGCTCGAGGGCGAGCACCTGCGGTCCATCCTCTACTTCTCGCTCTTCCCCAACGCCCTGGTCTCCTTCCACCCGGACTACCTGATGCTCCATACCCTCTTCCCGAAGGCCCCGGACCGCACCGGCGTGGTCTGCGAGTTCTTCTTCGAGCCACGGGCGATCGAGGCCCCCGACTTCGACCCCACCGACGCGATCGAGTTCTGGGACATGACCAACCGCCAGGACTGGGGCGTCTGCGAACTGGCCCAGCTGGGCGCCGGCTCCCGGGGCTACACGGCGGGCCGTTATTCGCTCGAGGAGACCGACACGCACGCCTTCGACCGGATGGTGGCCGAGCGCTACATGGAGGCACTGACCCGGCGCGAGGCGGTCTCCGCGTGAGCCGGGTCGCCGACAGCCTCGGAGAGGTCGGGCTTCCCGAGCCCGTCAACTCGCTCGCCTCGCGCGACTGGGACGCGATCGTGGTCGGCGGCGGGCACAACGGCCTCACCACCGCCGCCTACCTGGCGCGGGCGGGGAAGAGCGTGCTGGTGCTGGAGCGGCGGGAGCGCCTCGGCGGCGCCTGCACCTTGGAGCGCCCCTTCTCCGACCAGGACTTCGTGGTCAGCCCCTGCGCCTACGTGGTCGGGCTGCTGGACGAACTGGTGATCGACGAGCTGGCCCTGCGCGACCGTGGTCTGCGCTTTTCGTGGCCGACCCGAACCTCTGGGTGCCCTTCGAGGACGGCACCTCCTTCGGCCAGTGGCTCGACAAGGAGAAGACGGCGCGCAACCTCGACGAGCTCGGGGTCTCTGAGGCAGACAAGAAGGGGTACTGGGCCTACGAGGAGCTCTTCGACAAGGTCCGCGTCAAGCTTCGCAAGGGCGATCGAGACACCTGGGTCGGCGACACCCCGACCCGCGCTGAGATCGAGGAGATCCTCGACGGGAACCAGACGATGATCGACCTGGTCTTCGAGGTCTCGATCGCCGACGTCCTCGACGACCACATCTCCGACAAGCGTCTCAAGACCGCTCTCTACGGCCAGGGGATCATCGGGACCTGGGCGGCCCGAGCGAGCCCGGGACCGCCTCGATCAAGCTCATGCACTACCAGGGCGACCTGGAGGGCAAGGGGCCGCTCTGGGGCTACGTCGAGGGCGGCATGGGGATGGTGAGCTTCGTGATCGCCGACGCGGCGCGCGAGGCGGGAGCCGTCCTCGCCTGCGGGGTCCCGGTCTCCGCGATCCACCCCGGCGAAGGGGTGGAGCTGGAGGACGGGACCCGCCTGCGGGCCGGAACCG
>CAWFHN010000007.1:0-13238 GCA_963815665.1 uncultured Solirubrobacterales bacterium
TTGGTTAGAGCGCCGGCCTGTCACGCCGGAGGCCGCGGGTTCGAGTCCCGTCGCTCCCGTTACCCCGAAACTGCTGCAAACTCGGCGGTTTTCGGGCTTCTCCGGAGGGTCTTCCGGACCTTCCCGTTGTGTCGGATTTTGGCCCTTAGAGGGGTTGGTGCCCAGTGGTGCCCAATCAGATCGCCCGAGAAGGCCGCCGAGCCGGGTCCGCGGCCTCATGTTCGTGACGTCGGTGTAGACGCGCAGGGTCATCCGCGGATCGCGGTGACCCATCTGCGCGGCGGTGATCGCCGGGTGCTCGCCGAGCTCCGCGCGGAGGGCCGCGTAGGTCCGGCGCAGCGCGTGGAAGGTGATCCCCTCGGGGATCGGCGGCCTGCCTGCGGCGATCAGCTTCTCGTTCGCCCGCTCGACAGTGGAGTAGAGGACCCGTTTGCGGAGGCTGTTCCGCTCCCGCGGCTGCTTGCGGTACTTGCCGGAGAAGACGAAGTCGTTCGGCTGGCTCCACTTCGAGGCGAGCTTGTGCTCGCGGAGCAGCTGGACCAGCTCGGGCTCGAGGACGACGGTGCGCACCCCGGCCGCGGTCTTCGAGGTCTCGACTGTCAGCTCGCCGTTGCCGAGGTCGAGGTCGCGCCAGCGCAGGTTGGCCAGCTCGGAGATCCGCAGGCCGCCGGCCATGATCGCCGTCGCCAGCAGCGCCCTGTTTCGCCCGGCGACCTGGAGCAGGACCTGGACCTGCTCGCCGCTCAGCCGGAGGCGCCTGGGCTCCTCCTCCTTCAGCTTCTCGACCTTGGTCTTGACCGGGTTGTGCCCGATCAGGTCGTAGCGGACGGCGACATCGAGGATCTGCCCGAGCCGGGTGAGCGTCTTGTTGATCGTCCGGTTCGAGAGCGGGCGGGGGACCAGGCCCTGGTCGCGCTCGCGCACCTTCGCCGCCTTGTAGCGGTCGACCTCCCGCGCCGTGATCTCCGAGAGCCGGTGCTCGGCGAAGAACGGCAGGAGATGGTGGGTGAGGGCGAGCTTGTAGTCCTCGATCGTCCGCGTGCCGAACTCGCCCTGTCGGCTCTCGATCCACTCAGAGGCGAACTGGTGGAAGGTCGGCTCCTCTTCCGGCGCCGCCGACCCGCTTGGCCGTCGGCGGCTTCCAGATCCCGCGGCGGACGTCGGCGAGCACGTTCGCCAGCTCCTCCTCGGCCTTCTCGTAAGTCCAGCCGTCGGCCGCGTGTCCGAGGGTCAGGTAGTGGCGCTTGCCGTAGGCCCGGAAGCGGAGCGCGAAGATCCGCCCGCCTCCCCTGTTGCGGACCACGACCTCGCCTGTGCGTTTCGCTGGCATCGCCGAGCGTTCGATGCTATCCGCCCTGTTGAGGCCCCGGCCGCCGCCGGTTCGCCCCCACCGGAGCGGGTCCGCGGATCGGCAGAAGCTCGACGCGACCGTCATGCGATGACTTCCTCCGTCGCCCCCGGGCCCGGCGCCGCGGATCATCCGTCGCGGACCGGTTGGTCGAGCCGGGCGCCGGGAGCCTGCTCGGATCGAAGCGCAGCCGCGCCTTCTTCCCGTTGCCCAGCCTGACCGCCCCGAGCTCCTCGGCCTTTGCGTAGACAGTGGCGCGGCTCACTCCCAAGAGCCGCGCCACCGCCGCCGCGTCGACAAGCTCTCCTGGCTGCCTCGACTCCACTGCCTGGTGTTGCGAGCAGCTCGGCGACCCGCTCCGCCACCGCTTCGATGTCAGCCGGGTCAAGCTGCATCGCCATCCCAATCTACGCCGATCTGCTCCGCGTCCAATCGGCCGACCTCGATCAGCTCCTCCGAGCAGGTGCGCTCGACCGCCAGGGTGACCGCGCGGAAGGCTCGCTCGCCGCAGAGGTAGCGAACACCGCCCAACCGATCCTCGCCGATCGCGGAGCGCCAGCCGCGCATGATCGAGTCGAGGCGCCAGCTCGCCTTCTGGGTCAGCTCGACCTCGATGCCGATCGGGCCTGCGACCAGGACGACGTCCGGCCGGTGATAGCGGCCGTCGTAGAGCTCGGCCGAGTAGAGGCGGCGTCCCTCTCGACTCTCGACCGCCATGATCTCCAGCTCGCTCAGCACCCGCTCGCCCCGCCGTTCCAGTCTCCGCGGCGACCCACGCGACGGTGGCCGCGTGCCGGACTCCGCCAACCGAGACGCGAGCGGGGCGGAGGCCCTCCTGGCCGACCGCCTGCAGACCCTCGCGGGTGCAGGTGAGCAGCCGCCCGGAGCCGGCCACCGGAGGGAAGCACCCGGACCAGGCCGTGCTCCCGCCATCGCGCCTCGCGCCGGTAGGTCACCGAGCGGGACGTACCGGCCCACCGCGCGGCGGCGGCCCCGGGCACCAGCCCGAACCGGGCCACGAACTCCAGCACCTCGAGGTCGCGATCGGTGATCCGGTGACGAGCAAGGCCGGCGGCGATCATCCTTGAGGGGTCCGATCGGTGACGTCGCTCGCGTCAGTGGCGAGTTCAAGGGCTTCGTCATAGTGGCGGTCCACCCAGAGGACGGCGTCCTCGCCGAGGACCTCCTCTCGCGCCTCCATCACGTACCGACACAGCGCCTCGGTCGCGGCAGGGAATGTGCGAGGGACCGTGAGCTGACGTGGAACAGGCTGTATGCGGGCGGGCGCTCCCGGTCCAGGTAGTAGGTGACGAGCATCGCCGTGGTGCGGAGCAGGTGCTCCAGCTGCCATTCCTTGAGTCTCATCCTGGTTCCTTTCCGTTTCGATGGATGCTTCTGGCCCACGTCGGAACGACCCGGGCGATGACGACGCGATCGCCCTTGGTTCGATCCAGGCGGACCACCGCGGACTCGCCCCAGCCCAGGTGCTGCAGGACCGAGGGGTGGACCCGAAGCCGGTATCCGCGCGTGCGGGTTCCGACGGCATCCGGGATCCCGAGCGGGCCCCGGGTGCGATTCGGTGCTCTTCCACTCGCCGACCTGGCCGGCGAGCCGGGCGACGGCGTCCGCGTCATCGGGGCCGACCCGGAGGCAGAGGACGCTGTCGATCGTCGCCTTCACTCGATCCTCGACGGCTTCCCCAGCGGCTCGCAGGTCGGCGAGCGTGTGGGTCGCGACGGCGACGCTGAAGCCGGCGCCTCGGGCGCGGGCGTAGAGCGAATCGATCTGCTCGCTCTCGATCGCCCCGTACTCGTCGATCCCGACGAAGGTGGGGATCGGCCGACCCTGCAGCTCGCTGGCGATCGCTCCCAGTTCGATGGCGATCGACGCGCCGACCTTCTCGGCGACCACCCCGAGGCGCTCTGAGTCAAGCCGGAAGTAGACGACCGCCCGTCGTCGGATCGCCTCGCTCAGATTGAGCACCGGGCCGGCCCCGGAGTCCGGATCCAGCCAGCTCCGGCCGTAGTCGGACTCCGCCAGGACGGCGAGGCGGCTGCGCAGGCCCGCCACGTCAGAACGTTCCTGGGCGGTCATGCTCTTGACGAAATCCCCGACCTGGCCGGCGAGCTCGGGAGACCCATGCTTGCTGGCGTGGGCTGCAAGGCGATCGGGGGCACATAGCCGCAGCACCTCCGGAAGGGTCATCGGGGTGTCGCAACCCTGCATGGCCCGCACCACCCAACGGAGCAGGCGAACAGCCTCACTTTTGAAATGGGGCTCGGTGTAGACCTCGCAGGCGAGCAGCTTCGCCACGGTCTCGTCGACGCCGCCGGTGGCGAGGAGGTCCCAGACGACCGGTCCGTCCGGGCTCACCAAGACGAACGGGCGGCCCGCGGCCGCAGCCGCTCGACGCGCCTCGGCCTCCAGGTCGGGGTCGGTCTTGGCCTCCACCAGGACGACGCCGTGACCACTCCGCGCGTACTCGCTCGCCATCAGGCCGAGCAGCGTCGTCTTCCCGGCGCCGGTCGCGCCGAGGATCAGGGAATGAGAGCCGGACTTGATCGCCCCGCTTGATCTTGGCGATGCGGCCGCGCCGCGTGACGCCGATCGCCAGCTCGTCGCTCGGCACCCGGTCGAGTCGGCTGACCGCAGCTCGGCGGAGCAGCAGGTGGTGGGGGCCGATCCGTTCGCCGGCGTCGTGGGCCCGGTCGTCGCCCGCTCGCCGGTCGGATTGATGGGTGAGGAAGCCGATGACCAGGTGCCCGCCGAAGGCGCAACCAGGAACGCGATCGAGCCAATGGCGGCGTTGCCTTCTATGACCCCGGCCCTGACCAGCAGGATTGCGAGCGCCAGAGGCGCCAGCCAGACCGCGGCCCAGTCGAACCGGGCGCGCAGCTGCCGGACAGAGAGCCAGCCGATTCCCATCCCGATCAGCGCCCCGGCGGTGCCGGACCAGCCGACGAGTCCGAGGATGTGACCCGCGTGGTTGAGGTGCCCGAGCGGATCGCCCTTGGAGCCGAGCGGGTCGATGCGATGTCGCCCGGCCTTGTCGGCAAGCAGTCCCATGAGTCAACGTCATTGCGTGCATGGCTTCACCTTCCGCTCGTCGTGGTCTCCTGCCGCTAATGACGAATCCCCGGCCGATCTGTCCCAGCGAATTCCCATCGCTTCCAAGACGGTCCACACGGCGATTTCGACACCCCCTCTTCACGATTTCCTCCACCGCAAGACGACGGCCAGCCCCAAAAGGGGACACCTGCTTTCCACCTGCCAGCCCGCCATTTCCTCAGCCCCCGCCCGCGCACAGCCACACGCTCCTGCGCCCGACCGCCGCTGACCCCGTGAACCCACATCGTGGGGGCGCGGGGTCAGCGGCGGGAAGGGCGCCCGCCACGCCCGAGAGTGCGCGTCAAGTGGGGACGCCGATTCCCCACCTCCGTCCCCCCGTCAGCTCGTCATATGGGCCATGAAATTGATCGAGCCGACCTGGTTGATTGTGGCGCCGCCTTGCCGGCGGCCGTCAACCCCTTCGGGGTCCGGCGCTCCGCGCCTTGACTGCCGCCGCGGCGGCGCTTACTTTGCTCGCAGGTCGGCGGTGGAGACGTGGCTGGACAAGCCCGGCCGGCAGCGATTCGAAAGGCGCCGTTTTGGACGGAGGGGGTATCCGCATTAGGTCCCTGGCGCCTGATTCCTGGGAGCCAGGCGTGGGGTGGGCGCCGCGGTCCCGCTCTGGTGATGTACGCCGCGCTCTATAGCGAGGTTGATCTCGTCAACGAAACACACTCGACCAGCAACGCCGCGAGATCCGTGCCGCAGTGCCCTCTATAGTCGGAGGCCACATACGTCGAGCCCGCAGCCGCGTGCCCGCCGTCGCACACCTCCGGGTGACCTACGGCGCGCCGCCAGTCGAAGCTTGACGGTCCAGTCCAGGCGGGCCTGTCCCGCACGACGAGGAGGTATCACCTCTTGGAAGCAACAGCGCCGACTCCGGCGAGCGACGCCTTTGAGCAGACCCTGCCTATGGGCGTCGACAACATTGGCTTCATGCTCGAGCGGCTCGGTCGCGACTGCGACGACCTGCAGTTCATCCGCGAGCTGACCGAGAACGCGATCGAGGCCGAGGCCACCGAGATCGCCTGGGACGTCGACTGGCCGCTTTGGGAGCTGACCGACCAGCAGCAATACAAGCTCTGTGTGATCGACAACGGCCGGGGGATGGACGGCGAGGAGATGCTCCTCTACATCAACCACCTCTCGGCCTCGATCCACGAGCAGGCGATCGACAAGAACTTCGGTGTCGGCGCCAAGGTCGCGGCGGCCACCCGCAACCCGGCCGGCCTGATCTACCAGTCCTGGAAGAGCGGACACGGCGCGATGATCCAGCTCTGGCGCGATCCCGAGACCGGTGCTTATGGGCTGCGGCAGTTCGAGCGCCCCGACGGCACCTTTGGCTACTGGCAGCCCCTCTCCAACGCGGCCAAGCCGGACCTGATCGGTGAGCACGGCACCAAGGTGATCCTGCTCGGACAGGGAGAGGATCACAACACGATCGAGCCCCCGGACGGAGTGCCGACGCCGTCCCGCTGGGTGAATCGCTATCTCAACGCCAGGTACTACCGCTTCCCCGACGGCGTCGAGGTCAAGGCCCGGGAGGGCTGGCGGGCCGATCCCGAAGACTCCAAGCGCAACATCCGTCGTCGCGTCCGAGGCCAGAAGGAGTTCCTCGACGAGCACTCGTTGAATCGCGGCTTCGTCGACCTCTCCGAGGCCCGGATCTACTGGTGGATCCTCGATGAGTCCGACGCTCGGGCGAAGGCGTCCGAGATGGTCAACGTCGGGCACTTTGCCAGCCTCTTCCAGGACGAGCTCTACGAGCTCCGCACCGGCCGCGGCGGAGTCACCCGCCTACACCAATTCGGGGTGATCTTCGGCTACGAGCGGGTCGTCCTTTACGCCGAGCCGTTCAACGGTTCGACCGGCCGCCTCGAGGCAAACACCGCCCGGACGCAGCTGTTGCGTGAGGGCCATCCGCTGCCGTACGCGGAGTGGGCCGCTGAGTTCCGCGCGGTGATGCCGCAGGAGATCAAGGACCACATGGACGCGGTGATCGCCGGCACCCAAACGGAGAGCCACAAGGAGGCGATCCAGGAGCGGCTCCGCACCTACTCAAAGCTCTTCCGCCTCTCGCGGTACCGCCAGCGATCGGGCGGCTCGCTCGCTATCGCCGAGCCCAACCTGCCCCGGCGCCGACTGCCTACTCCGTCCCTAGAGCCACGCGACACCGGCGATGAGGACGGGCAGAAGCCGAAGAAGGATCCGACTGGGCGCCTGTTGGCGGCGATGCTCGCCGAGCAGGGAGAGCCCGGCGAACAGGATCCCTCACGCAAGCAGGACCTGCCCGAGGTGAAGTGGGTCTCCGAGGCTGAGGGCACTAGGCCGACTGGCGTGCTCGAGGACCGGGCCGCGACCTTCATCCGCGAGAGCAACCTGATCCAGGCGAACGCCGACTTCAGGGTGTTCACCGACATGGTCGAGTTCTGGTGCCACGAGTACGAGGTCGAGCCGGGCAACAACTCGATCGCCGACGCCGTACACGAGTGGTTCGAGCAGGCCCTGATCGAGACGGTGATCGGCTGCCAGTCCCTCCAGGACGAGCAGCGCTGGAGCCCCGATGACATTCACGCTGCACTCTCCGACGAGGCCCTGACCGCGGCGGTGATGCAGCGCTACCACGTCGCCAACGCGGTCAAGCGCACTCTCGGAGCGAGACTCGGGTCTCTGAAGCAGCGCGCGAGTGATGGTGGGTGAGATGACACTCGCCTTCCTGGGCATCGATACGGGGCGCGCTGCCGTCGACGCCGCGCTCGTCGCCGGCATCGTCGCGGTCACCCTGGCGGTGCTTCGCGGTCTAGCGCTCTTAATGGTCGCTGGCCAGGATCGCCGGCGGAAGCTTTACGCCGAGGCCTACGAGGCCGCCATGGCCTGGGGCGAGATGGTCCATCGGGTGCGGCGGCGAGGGGAAGGCGACGAGGCAGAGCGGAAGCTGATCGACAAGTTCCACGATCTGCAGCTGAAGCTCAGCTACTACGAGGGGTGGACCGCTACCGAAGGCAAGGCCCTGGGCCGCTCCTACTGCCGCTTCGTCGAGGAGGCCAAAGAGAAGGCCAGCCCGCTGATTGCCCAGGCGCGGACGAAACCAGGTCATCCCTTCGGCGAACCGACGGAGGACGGGGATCAGCTCGACCTGACCGAGGAACGCGATCGGTTCTTGCGGGATGTCAGGGCACAGCTTTCGCTCTGGTGGTTTCCGCGCCTCGGCGTGATGTGGCGAAACCGCCAGCGCAACGGCGCCAACCAGAAAGGGAGTAGCTGATGAAGCTGCCAGACGAGTTCGAGACGTTCCACGGCAAGATCGTCCTGTCGACCGCCCAGATGGAGCGCGTCGAGAGCGCGGTCGGGAACCTCACGAAGTTCCTCGTCGAGCGGCTCAAGCTGGTGTCAAAGGATGTCTTCATGCAGGGATCCGTCCCCAATGGCACGGCGATCAAGCCTGACCCTCAAAAGAAGGACGGCGAGTATGACGTTGACCTCGTGGTTGTCTGCGCCGCTCCCGACGCCAGCCCCGAGGAGGCGATTAACGCCCTCGAGGGCGTGCTGGCCGAGCACGGGACCTATGCCGGGATGATCGAGCGGAACCCTGGCCGGCCGTGCGTCCGCCTCCGCTATGCCGACGAGGAGACGGGAGGATTCCACGTCGACCTCACTCCGGCTCGGCCGGCAGCAGGCGATGCTCCGCTGGAGATCCCACGGCCCGGCGCCGGCTGGCGTGAGACTGCACCGCAGCAGTACACCGAGTGGTGCAAGAGACACGGCATCGAGTTCGCCCGGACGGTGCAGATGCTGAAGCGCTGGCGTGACCATAGCCAGACCGTCCTCGAGGCGATCAAGTCGATCCTGCTGCAGGTGTTGATCAGCGAGAACCTGGCGGAGTCGAGTAGCGATGCCGAGCGGGTGGCCGGCACCCTGCGGACGATCGCGGAGACGCTCGCTCCCCACACCCAGCCGCCAGAGATCAGGAATCCGGTCTTGGAGCAAGAGAACCTGGCGGATCGCTGGACGGTGGCTGAGTTTGGAGACTTCAAGCAGGCGATCTCCGAGGCGGCCGACCTCGCCGAGCGGGCTCTGGGAGAAGGCGACCTGAATCGCAGTCGGGAGCTCTGGCGCCAGATCTTCGGCACGGACTTCCCGGGCCCGATCAGCGACGAGGGGCGTTTCACACCCGCGGCCCCACCGCCTGGACGGTCCCGACGCCAGAAGGCTCCCCGTGTCGAGTGGGGGTAGCCGCCGCCCATGGTGGGAGGAGGATCCGGCTCGTCTGGAGCTTGAGCTTGCCCACCTGCGTGAGATCGCGCCGGTCACCAGGAAGGGCGTCGAGGGCGGCCGGCTGATCTACGTGATCGACCTGCTGTTCGAGGGGGAGAAGGTGCCGGTCGAGGTTGTCTTCTCGGCGGCCCATCCGACAGTGGTCCCCACGCTGCAAAGCGAAAAGCGGGTTCTGGAGCGGCACCAGAACCCGATCGGCGGGAACTTCTGCGTGGTCGACAACGAGGAGCACTGGTGGCGGCCCGATTACACCGCGGCGATGATGATCCGGGAGTTGCAGCGGCTCCTCGATGCGTCGGCCAAAGGGGCCGTGGGCGATGAAGAGCTAGACATCCCGGAACCACTGACCGGCTATCTCCCACTACGGCCTGGGAGAGCGGTTGTAGTCAACGACCACATGCTTGCCGCGGACTTGGCGGCCGATGAGGGCACCTTCGAGTTGATGGAGTTCGCCCCGGGCAGGGTGGTTGTAACCCGCGTCGCAGGTGTCTTGGGGTCGGCTGTTGCCACATCCGACGACCTCCTCGAACGAATGGGTGCGACTTCGGGAGGCAAGCGAGGCAAGGGGCGCTGGGTCGTCATAGCTCCGCCGCCAAGCCCGGGCGACATCGACCGCCTGCGGCGTCGAGGAGCCGAGCTGCTGCAGCAAGAGGCGCAGGCGATCCTTCGGCCAAGCCGGAAGCGCCGCAATCCCGCCCGTCGAGAGGTGTGGGCGGCGCTCACCTTTCTCGAAGAGGGCCCGCGTCGTGGAGAGCAGAGGCGGGCGTGGCTTTTCTTCGAGGCAACCCTTGACCGGAGCGGGCGCCTCACGGGCGGCGACATGCACAGAACACAAGCACTCGCTCGAGCCACTCGGCGTGAGCGAACCCGTGAGCTAGCCGGCCTCGACGGGGTACGAGCAGTGGTGATCGGAGCGGGGGCGCTCGGTGGTCACGTCGTTGGAGAGCTCGTTCGTGCCGGACTGGGCGTCGTCGATGTGGTTGATCCCGACACCTATGACCTCAACAACAGTGTCCGCCACGTTCTGCCGATCACCTCCGCTGGAGCACCAAAGGCCGTCGCAGTCGCTGAGTGGGCCGGACCCCTGAATCCATTTGTCGAGGTCCGGGGTCACGAGCTGCGCGTCGGTGGTCCTGATCCCGCCAGTGAGCAGTTGTCGAAGCTGGTTACGGAGGCGGATGTCGTCATCGACACCACCGGTCTCCATCAGGTCACGCGGACGGCCCACCTCATTACGAGCGAGGGCGGAAAACCGCTAGTCAGTGCCGCGCTGAGCGTGGGTGGGCAGGGTGGCCGGATTGTGATTCTCCGGGAAGAACGCCCTTGCTTGAGTTGTTTCCTTGACGATGTAGGCATTCCGAAACCACTTGAAGGCCCAAGGGAGGCCCGGACGCCCTATGGGTGCTCGCACCCGGCGGCTTCGTGTGCGGGGTTCGATGTCACAGAGCTCGCGGCGAATACGGCGCGGACCGCCGTTCGTACTGCTGGCGTGACGGCCTATCCGGCGCTCGATTTCGATTGGGCTGTGTTGAACTTCCGACCCGGGGCTGATCGGTGGGCCCAGGGCGAGCTCCGGCCCGACGCTGAGTGCCCGTGGTGTTCTAGGGACCATGTCTGACGTATGGTTGGATGCCTCGGCCCGAGAGTTAATCGCTGAGGAGGCCGCTACCCGTCGTGTGCGCGAGACAGGCGGACCGGTGTTCGGATATGAGTCCAAGGATGGGCTGATCGTCGCTCATGCGTTCGGGCCGGGACCCAAGGCTCGTCACCGGCGGACGCGCTTGGTCATGGATCCAGTTGATGTACAGACCAGGATCACGCAGATCTTTGATCGCTACGACGGGCGACTCGCCTATCTGGGCGACTGGCACTCGCATCCGAGGGGGGCTGCCCACCCGAGCCGCGTCGACATAACGAGTGCGGCAATAATGGCGGACGATGCCGAGGCGGGCGTGCCGCGCCCGCTCGTCCTGATCCAAGCAACGCGTCCGTTCCGAGTGCACGTAGGGATCTCAGAGCTGCGAGCGTTCCACTGGGATCCGGCCAACCGCAACCTTCCGCCCGCGTCGCTCAGGGTGGCGACTCTGGACTTGGACGGATTGACCGACTGAGTCCCGGGGATTTCGGCGAAGGTGGAAGCCGGTAGCGGGAGGGCGATGCCGGTCAGTGGTGCGCATTGCGCAGGGCTGCGCGACCCTCGCTGAGGCAGCGATTGACCTTGGTGTGCGTCCACCCCGTCGCCTCGCAGATCTCCACGTAGCTGAGACCCAGGGCCTGGAGCCACAGTGCCCGGCGCTCGTCGGGCTTCAAAGCCGCCAGGTCTCGGCGCCGTTCTGCGAGGAGCTCGTTGCGCTGGAGACTCTCGGCCGGCCCCGCCGCATCGGTCGGTAGGAGCTCCGAGAGGTCGAACTCGCCCTCATTCCCGTCGGCTTCATACATCAGGCTGCGTTCCTTCTGGCGCGAGCCCCGTCTCCGAATCGCCCAGGCCTCGCGCTTCACGGTCGTATACAGCCACGCGAGAGGTTCTCCGAGGCCGTTGTACCGCTCGATGAAGAGCAGGTAGGCGGACTGCAGCGCGTCGTCCGCGTCGTCCTGATGCTCGGCGTGCCGATGGGCTTGTCGCTGAAGCAGATGCTCGCTCCGCTGAAGCACTTCGGTAAGCAGCTCGGCGTTTCGCTCGCGCTCGCGGGCGCCTGGGCGGGAGTCCGGCTGGGCGGCCATGAGGGTGGCCAACGGCACGGCTCTGCCGTGCAAACATCGGCCGCCCGCCGTCCAGGCGGACTTCCACCACCCGCGACCTAACTGGCGGGATGACAGAAATCAAGCGCTATCGTGTTAGTTGTGTCATTACAAGCGATTGCGCTATATTTCTACTATGACCTTCCTGTCCGTACATGAGGCTGCCAAGGAGTTGGGGCTCGATCCGTCACGCGTACGCGCCCTCGTTTCCTCAAGAGTCATTCCTGGCGTCAAGGTGGGGAACCGCTGGGCGATCGACAGCGCTGAGATTGCGCGACGGCGCCGCAACGAAAGATCGCCCGGCCGCCCGTTTGAACCCGGGAACGCGTGGGGCATCCTCTTTCTCGCTTCAAACGAGGAAGCTCCGTGGCTCGCATCCAGCGTTCGCTGGCGGCTCGAGCAGGGCTTGGCGTTCAGGGGGCTGGCAGGACTATGCCCACGCCTGACTCGACGCGCTGAGATGCAGCGCTTTCACGTCCATCCCGGTGAGTTGCACCGTCTGCGGGCACGCGACGAGCTCGCCAGGTCCGGGATCAGCGCGGCCGGCGGCTACGACCTGGGCCTGGTACCGGGCGAGGAGTTCGATGCGTATATCCGGAGCGGCCTCGTGAAGCGCGTGCAACGTGAGCACGCGCTGGAGCCCGCGGCGATCGGCGAGGGGAACGTGGTCTTGCGCGTCGTGCCTGATTCAGCTTGGCACCTCGACAGTGACGATCAACATGATCACGTTGCACCCCTTGCCGCCGTCGCGGTCGATCTTGCGGACGACCCCGACTCGCGCTCGTCGCGGGTTGGCAACAACATCATCAAGAAGCTCGACCGGGATCGGAAGCCGTCCTGACCGGTCAGCCGGTGATCGAGATTCAGCCCGCCGACGACGAGGCGGTTCGCCTGTGGCAGAAGGTCGCCGAGCTTGGTCGCGAGTTCGGACCAGAGCAGGACTGGTGTCTTGTCGGCGGTCTGATGGTCCAGCTATACGCCTATGAGTACGCTGCGAGCCCGCGTCCGACGACGGACATAGATGTCTTGGCGGATGCTCGACGTCGTCCGACGGTAATCAGCAGGGTCGCCAAGAAGCTCAGCGAGCTGGGCGCCGAACTGCCGACGCCGCCTACCACGGACCCGCGCCTCGGATATCGATTTGAGGTCGACGGACAGATTGTCGACATCCTGGGTCCAGACGGACTCAGGAAGCGACCGCGCACACTCGGGAGATTCGAGACGTTTGAGATTCCGGGCGGCAGCCAGGCGCTGAGGCGAACCGAGACGGTCGCGATCTCTGTACAGGGCGGGCCAGCGACGATGATTCGGCGGCCGACGATGCTCGGAGCGATCCTGCTGAAGGCTCGTTCCCTGATGGTGCACAAGCGCCGCGAGGATCAGCGCCAGGACCTGATCCTGCTGTTGAGCTTCATCGAGGATCCGCGGGCCATGGCGGACGAGCTACGCGGCAGCGAGCGACGTTGGCTTCGGGACACGCGCCGGCTCCTCCGGCTCGATGATCCGGGGCTCGCGGATCGGTTCTCGGAGGAGCAGCTCCGCCTCGCTCGCCTCGGGCTTGAGGTTCTGGTTAGCGGCAGCTGAGCAGGTCAGCTCGCTCCAAATTCGGTGCCCAAAACGCCGAAAACCGGCCGCAATTTGCGATGAAATGGCGGGCCTTCAGAACGGCGGCGGCAGATGGCGCATTCCCAGTTGTGGAGCGGATTTTCGTGGGGTTTGCAGGGATTTCCCGGTCGAACTGTCACGCCGGAGGCCGCGGGTTCGAGTC
>CAWFHN010000008.1:0-193440 GCA_963815665.1 uncultured Solirubrobacterales bacterium
GTGGTCGTGATCGACAACTCCAGCGGCGAGGTGAGGGCGATGGTCGGCGGCAACGACTTCCAGACGCATCCGTTCAACCTGGCGACCAACGGGCACCGGCAGCCGGGATCGTCCTTCAAGCCGTTCACCCTGGCGACCGCGCTGAGCCAGGGGATCTCCCCCAACAACAGCTACCCGTCCAACGAGAAGATCTTCAAGGTCCCGCACTCGAAGCACGAGTACTTCGACGTCCATAACTACAGCGACGAGTACTACGGAACCTCCAGCCTCTACGACGCGACCCTGCATTCGGACAACTCAGTCTTCGCCGAATTGGCACTGCGTCGCACCATCCGCTGCGTCCAGGGGTGCGGCAACAGCCCCGCCGTCCGCGGCGGTACCAAGCGGATCGCCCACACCGCCCACCAGATGGGGATCCAGACCGACTTCTCGACCAACCCGTCGATGGTCCTCGGCGCGATCGACCCAGGCGTCACGCCGCTCGAGATGGCGCACGCCTACGAGACGCTTTCGACAGGCGGCGAGCGCGTGGGCGGCAACCTCGACGCCAGCCAGGGCGCGAACAACAGGCCCGACCAGCTGGGCCCGGTCGCAATCGACAAGGTCACCGCCCCGAACGGCGACACCCTCGCCCAGAATCACCCCAAGAAGATCCGCGTCCTCTCGGAGAGCGTCGCCAATGAGGTGAAGAGCATCCTCCACGCGAACATCCTCGGAGGCACCGGGAAGAACGCCCAGTTCGGCGACAGCACCGAGTGGGGCAAGACCGGCACCACTGAGAACAACGGCGACGCCTGGTTCTGCGGAGGCGACGAGCACTTCACGACCTGCGTCTGGGTCGGGCACGCCGACAGCACCCAGTCGATGGCGACCGACTACAACGGCGGGCCGGTGGACGGCGGCACCTACCCGGCGGAGATCTGGGGGCGGATCATGTCGTCGATCGAGAACATCTACTCCGAGCACAAGGCCGCGGCCAAGAACAAGGACAGCTCCGGCTCGACCTCCAGCTCCAGCACCTCCGGCTCCGGTGACTCCTACGTCGCTCCGAGCTCCTCCTCGAGCTCCTCGTCCGGCAGCGGCACCGGCGGAGGCGGTGGTGGTAGTGGTGGCGGAGGCGGCAACGCCGGAACGCCCGCTCCCGCCGGTGGCGGTGGTGGTGGCGGCGCAACCGGCGGCGGTCCCACCGGCGGCACCGGCGGCACCGGGCTCTAGGCAGCCGCTCGCACCTCGGTCAGATCCGGCCACGGCCGCGAGACGTGGCGGCTCCCCTTGACGCTGTAGCGCCACGGCAGCTCGGCGGCCTTCGTGATGCCGATCCGCGGTGAGGCCGCGATCTCGAGGGCCTCCCGTTCGGGGGTGCGCGCGGAGATCCGAAACGGCGGCTGGAGCAGGTCCGCCCCGTTCAGCCCGAGGTCCACACCGAGGGCCTCGGTCAGCTTGCCCGGCCCCGAGCAGAGCTCCTCCAGCACATCCCGGTCGCGTCGCTCCCTCATCAGATCGATGCCGGCGGTCGGCTCGAGGGCGCGGATCAGGACCGCGGCGGCGCTCCCCTCCGGCTCGGCGACGGCGTTGAGCAGGCTGTGGATCCCGTAGGAGAGGTAGACGTAGGCGCGGCCGGGAGGGCCGAACAGCACCTCGTTTCGGGCCGTCCGGCCGATGTAGGCGTGGCAGGCCGGGTCGGTCTCGTCGTAGGCCTCGGTCTCGACGATGATCCCGGCCGTTTCGCCGACCGACAGCTCGCAGCCGATCAGCTCACGCGCGACCTCGTGCACGGATCGGTCGAAGAACTCGCGGTTCACGCGCGCATGGCCGCGAGCGCCTCGCGCGCCCGCTCGAGTTGCTCGCCCAATCGTGGCGAGGAGGTCCCCCCGGCCGACACCTTCGACTCGATCGTCCGGCCGGATTCGAGCGCGCGCCGCACCGCCTGCCGGGCGTCCTCGGGGACGCCGTCGAGCTCTGAGGTCGTCAGCTCCGAGAGCGGCTTGCCCGACTCGACCGCGGCCCGAACCAGGCCTCCGACCAAGCCATGGGCCTCCCGGAACGGGACGCCTTCCTGCACCAGCGCGTCGGCGAGGTCGGTCGCTGCGAGCATCTCGTCCTCCGCGGCGTCGGCCAGCCGCTCCCGGTTGAAGCTGATGCCCGCGAGCATGCCGGTCGCCGCCGCCAGGCAGAGCTCCAGGTTGTCGATCGCGTCGAAGAGCGGCTCCTTGTCCTCCTGGAGGTCCTTGCTGTAGGCGAGCGGCAGGGCGTGCATCGTGCCCAGCAGGCTCGCCAGCGACGCCGCGATCCGCGGGGCCTTGCCACGCAGCAGCTCGGCCGCGTCCGGGTTCTTCTTCTGGGGCATGATGCTCGAGCCCGAGGAGAAGGAGTCCGGAAGCTCGCAGAAGCCGAACTCCTGGCTCGACCAGAGCACGATCTCGCCGCCCAGACGCGAGAGGTGCATCGCGCAGATGGAAGCCGCCGTCAGGTAGTCGAGGGCGAAGTCCCGGTTGGAGACCGCGTCGAGCGAGTTGGGATAGGGGCGCTCGAAGCCGAGGTCGGCGGCGAGCGCATCTCGGTCGATGTCCCAGTTCAGTCCGGCGAGTGCGCCGGAGCCCGCGGGCATGTCCGTCGTCGCCTCGGCTGCGCGGAAGAAGCGGCGGGAGTCGCGCTGGAACATCCAGAAGTACGCGAGCAGATGGTGGCCCAGATAGACGGGCTGGGCCCTCTGCAGGTGGGTGTAGGAAGGAGCGGGCCAGTCGCGATGGGCCTCGGCCTGGACCACGAGCGTCTCCATCAGGCTCTCCAGAAGCGCGATCGCGCGTGCGGCGTGCGCTCGGACGAGCAGGGACAGGTCCGTGGCGACCTGGTCGTTCCGCGAGCGCGCCGTGTGGAGCTTGCCGCCAGCCGCGCCGATCAGCTCCGTCAGCCGCCGCTCGATCGCCATGTGGATGTCCTCGTCCTCCTCGCGGAACTCGAAGGAGCCGTTGTCCAGCTCCGCGCCCACCCGTTCGAGCCCCTCTGTGATCTGCTCGAGCTCCGCGTCGTCCAGGACGTCAAGCCTGCGAAGCGCGCGTGCATGCGCCTTGGACTGCTCGATGTCGAAGGACGCGAGGCGCCAGTCGAAGGAGATCGAGGAGTTGATCCGCCTGAACAGCGGGTCCTGCTCTTCGCCGAAGCGGGACATGACCCGGAGTCTAGGGTTGGAGTCCCAGTGCTTCGCCCAGCGCCGTGCAGACCCTGTCGACCTGCGACTCGGTCATCGAGGTGAAGAAGGGGAGCGCCAGGGAGCGCTCGGCCACCCGCTCCGCGACCGGGAACTCGCCCCCCACGAAGCCGAAGCGCTCGCGGTAAGGCGGCATCAGATGGATACAGGGCAGATAGGCCTTCGAGGCGATCCCGTTCTGCGCGAGCGAGGCGATGACGGCCTCGCGATCCGCGCCGGCGGGGAGCTGGAGGACGAATACGAACCAGCTGCGGCGCTCGTCGCCGCGGTTCTCGCAGGGAAGGACGATGTCGTGGTGCTCCTCCTCGCCGGCGGGTTCGGCGCCGAGCTGCGTGAGCCGCTCTCGGTAGAGGGCGGCGACGTTCTCGCGAGCGTTCAGCATCTCGTCGAGCCGCTCGAGCTGCGCGATGCCGATCGCGGCGTGCAGATCGCTGAGCCGGTAGTTGAAGCCCACGCGGTCGTGGTCGATGAAGTTCATGTCCGGGGCGCGCCCCTGGTTGCGCTCGCTCTCCACGCCCTCGGCGACCTCGCGGTCCGGCGTGATCAGCATCCCCCCCTCCCCCGTGGTCATCTGCTTGTTCGCGTAGAACGCGAAGGTCGCGATGTTGCCGTCCGTCCCGATCTTGTGGCCGGTCCGATCGACTGCACCGACGGCCTGGCAGGCATCCTCGATCATGCCGATCCCTCGGTCCGAGGCGATCTTGCCGAAGGCGGGCAGGTCGGCCGGGTAGCCGAAGATGTGTACCGGTAGGAGGCCCGCGGTCTTGTCCGTCACCGCCGCTGCGACGGGCTCGGGGTCGAGGTTCAGGGTGATCGGATCGATGTCGCAGAAGACCGGGGTCGCGCCCTCGTAGAGCAGGCAGTTGGTCGAGGCAATGAAGCTGAGCGGACTGGTGATCACCTCGTCCTCGTCCGACCAGCCCCGCGCCCTGACGGCCAGATGGAGCGCGGCAGTCCCGCTGGAGACGGCTACCGCGTAGGCGTCTCCGCCGATCCAGTCCGAGAAGTCGTGCTCGAACTGCTCCAGCTTGGGCCCCAGCGAGAGCGAGCCGGAGCGAACGACCTCCAGCAGCAGCTCCTCCTCGCGCGGGCCGAGCTCAGGGCGTGCGAGCGGTATCGGCTCGTTCACTCGGTGCGGCGCTCTCTTGACGTGGTTGGAAGGCGTACTCCAGCGAGTCGACGAGGGCCTCCCAGGAGGCCTCGATGATGTTCTCCGAGACGCCGATCGAGCCCCATTCCCGGTCACCGTCGGACGAGTCCAGCAGGACTCGGGTGACGGCGCCGGTCCCGTGGTGCTCATCCAAGATCCGGACCTTGTAGTTGGTGAGCTCGATGTCGGCCAGGTGCGGGTGCCGGTCGCTGATCGCGCCGCGCAGGGCCTTGTCGAGCGCGTTCACGGGGCCGTTGCCCTCCGCGGTGCGCAGGTAGCGCTCACCGTCGACCCAGACCTTGATCGTGGCCTCGGTGACGACCTTGCCGTCCTCGCGCTTCTCGACCAGGACGCGGAAGCCCTCGAGCCGGAACAGCGGCTCGTAGCCCTCGGTCTCCTTCCGCAGGAGCAGCTCGAAGGAGGCGTCCGCAGCCTCGTAGTGATAGCCGCGATGCTCCCGCTCCTTCAGGGTGCGCAGCGCCCGCGCCGCCTGCTCCTCGTCGAGTGGGATGCCGGAGCGCTCCGCCCGCTGCAGCACGGTGCCCTTGCCGGAGAGCTCCGAGACGACCATCTCGCGCTCATTGCCGACCTCGGCCGGGTCCATGTGCTCGAAGGTCCTGGCGTCCGCGTTGACGCCGGCCACGTGCATGCCGCCCTTGTGGGCGAAGGCGTTGCGCCCAACGAAGGGCTGGTCCGGGTCCGGGGTGATGTTGAGCAGCTCGTCGATGAAATGGGCGATCCCGGTGAGCCGCGCGAGCTGCTCGTCCCCGACGCAGCTGTAGCCCATCTTCAGCTGGAGCGCGGGAAGGATCGACGTCAGGTTGGCGTTGCCCGTGCGCTCGCCGATGCCGTTCATCGTCCCCTGCACGAGGCTCGCGCCCTCCTCGACGGCCGCCATGGAGTTGGCGACGGCGCACTCGAGGTCGTTGTGGGTGTGGATCCCGATGCCGACGTCGAGCGCCTCGACCATCGCTCCGGTCGCCTCGGCGATCTGCGCGGGGAGGCTCGAGCCGTTGGTATCGCAGAGGGTGACGTTCTCGGCTCCCGCCTCGGCGGCGGCGCTCAGGCACTCCAGGGCGTAGCCGGCGTCGTCGCGGTAACCGTCGAAGAAGTGCTCGGCGTCGTAGATCACCCGCTTGCCCGCCTGGGCGAGATAGGCGACGGAGTCGCGGATCATCGCCAGGTTCTCGTCGCGACTCACCTTGGTGACCTTCTCGAGGTGGAGGCCCCACGTCTTCCCCACCAGGGTCACGACCGGGGCGAATCCGGTGGCGAGCAGTCGCAGAGCCTCGTCCTCCGCCGCCTCGGTGTCGCGGCGCCGGGTCATGCCGAAGGCGCAGACCGCGGCCTGCCGGAGCTCCACCTCGGCCAGCATCTCGAAGAGCTCGAGCTCCTTCGGATTGGAGCCCGGAAATCCGCCCTCGATGAAGTGGATCCCGAGCTCGTCGAGCTTGCGGACCACGCGGACCTTCTCCTGCGCGGACAGGGACATGCCCTGGCCCTGCATGCCGTCCCTGAGAGTCGTGTCGTAGAGGAGTACCTGTGTCATTGCTGCCTTTCTAGCTTCGTCGGGAGAATGGAAACCCCTGAACGGGGTCGTGCGGACCGGGACCGCTAAGCGGTCGCGGCCTGCGTAATTCGCCCTGTGAAGCGGTGCAGCATCAGGAACCCAGTGTACGGGAGGCGGGTTCGCCGATTTCCTCGGCGTCGACCTCTGCAGCGGTCGGCTCACGCGGCGGCGTGCCGGTCGGCTCCCCGACCGGGTCGAGCCACTCGCGGTACTCCTCGAGCCGCCCGTGGAGGGCGTCGTCGAACTTGCCCTGGATCACGCGGGTGATCTCCCCCGGGTTGCCGACCTCGTGGTCGTCGATCTCGCGGACCGGAACGAGCTCGGCGGCGGTGCCGGTCAGGAAGACCTCCTCGGCCAGGTAGAGCTCGGCGCGCGCGACATCGCGCTCGACCACCGTGTAGCCGAGGTCGCGAGCGAGCTGGATGACGGACTTGCGGTTGACCCCGTCGAGGATCGAAGAGCCGTGTCCCGGCGTGACGATCTCGCCGTCGCGGACGAGGTAGATGTTCTCGCCGGAGCCCTCGCAGACGAAGCCGCGCTCGTCGAGCAGGATCGCCTCGTCGTAGCCGGCGTTGGCGCTCTCGGTCTTGGCGAGGATGGAGTTGAGGTACTGGCCCGAGGCCTTCGCGTGCGGGATCAGCCCGGCGGGCGAGATCCGGCGCCAGGAGGAGACCTTGGCGCGGATGCCGTTCTTCTTGCCCTCCTCGCCCAGGTAGGCGCCCCAGGGCCAGACGGCGATGATCACGTCGACAGGCGCGCTGTGGGCGTAGAGGCCCATCTCGCCGTACCCGCGGAACGCGAGCGGGCGGATGTAGCAGCTGCGCAGCCCGTTGCGGCGGATCAGCTCCTTGGTGGCCTCGCGGATCTCCTCCAGCGGGTGATCGAGCGGCAGGTAGTAGAGCTCAGCGGACTTGGCGAGCCGGTCCAGATGCTCCTGGTGGCGGAAGATCGCAGGCCCGATTTCCGTGTCGTAGCAGCGGATTCCCTCGAAGACGCCGGTGCCGTAGTGGAGCCCGTGCGTGAGGACGTGCACGTTCGCCTCGTCCCAGGGGACGAACTCGCCGTTCTTCCAGATGAGCTCTGCCTTCTCCATGAGGTCGGGAAAGTATGCCGGAGAATCAGAGCTTTGCCAGCACAGCGTCGGTCATCTCGCCGGTGCCGACCTCGCGGGTGCCCTCGCCCCCCGCCAGGTCCGGCGTGCGGAGGCCCTGCTCGAGGGCGGCGTCGACCGCACCGTCCAGGCGCTCCGCCTCGTCGTGCATTCCCAACCCGTAGCGGAGCATCATGGCCACCGAGAGCAGGGTCGCGAGCGGGTTCGCCTTGCCGGTTCCGGCGATGTCCGGCGCTGATCCGTGGACAGGCTCGTACAGGCCCGGGCCGTCCTCGCCGAGGCTGGCCGACGGCAGCATCCCGAGCGAGCCGGTGAGCATCGCCGCCTCGTCGCTGAGGATGTCGCCGAAGAGGTTCTCGGTGACGATCACGTCGAAGTCCGCCGGCCGCGAGACCAGCTGCATCGCCGCGTTGTCCACCAGCAGGTGTTCGAGCTCGATCTCGCCGTACTCGGGCGCGAGCTTGGTGACGGTTTCCCGCCAGAGGCGTGAGGTCTCCATGACGTTGGCCTTGTCGACCGAGATGAGCCGGCCGTTGCGCTCGCCGGCGGCCTCGAACGCGACGCGGGCGATTCGCTTGATCTCCTCGACCGTGTAGGCGCAGTCGTCGTGGGCCCGGTCGCCGTCGCGACCGGAATCGCCGAAGTAGATGCCGCCGGTGAGCTCCCGGACCACGAGCAGGTCGGTGCCCTCGATTCGCTCGCGGCGAAGAGGGCTGGCGTCGAGCAGCGCCTCGCTCGGCCGGACCGGCCGCAGGTTGGCGAACAGGCCGAGCCCCTTGCGCAGGCCGAGCAGCCCCTGCTCCGGCCGGGGCTTGTCCGGGTCGGTGGTGTCCCATTTCGGCCCGCCGACGGCGCAGAGCAGCACGGCGTCGGCCGCCCGGCACGCCTCCAGGACCTCGTCCGTGAGGGCGGTCCCGTGCTCGTCGATCGATGCGCCGCCGACCAGGTGCTCGGTGATCTCGAAGTCGCCCAGCTTTGCCAGCACCGTGGTCGCCGCCGCGCCGATCTCCGGTCCGATCCCGTCGCCGGGCAGCAGCGCGATCCTAGGCACGGCGGGCGTCCATGTTGAGGCGAACGTAGTTGAGGACCAGCGGGTCGCCGGAGAGCTCGAGCACCGCCTCGGCGAACGGCCTGCGCTCCTCTTCCGGCAGCCGCGCCAGGTGAGGCCCCGTCGTCACGGTCGTGGTGAAGTCATACGGGTCGCTCGGCTGCACCCGCTTGTCCTCGAGCCAACAGCGAACGTCCTCGAATCCGGCACCCCGCAGACGCTCCTCCGTCTCCTCCGGCTGGGCGAAGTTCCACATCATCTCCATGCCTTGGAAGTGCTCCGCGTACTCGTCGCTCGTCGCGACCGTCGCGATGGCGCGGGCGTGGTCCGCGATGTTCCCGGCGCCGCCGCACTGAGCCACCAGGCGGCCACCGGAGCGCAGCACCGAGTGGATGCGGGAGAAGAGCCGATCGTGGTCGAGGATCCAGTGGAAGGTCGCGGTCGAGAAGAGCGCGTCCGCCGCACGCGGGGCGCCGTGATCGGCGAGGAGATCCGGGCTGAGATCGAGCAGGTCGGAGACGAAGAGCGTCACTCGCTCGTCGCCGTCGAAGCGCTCGCCGGCGACCTTGATCATCTCCGCGGACCCATCTACGCCGATCAGCCGGCCGTCGGGGAGCCGCTCGAGCAGGCGCTCGGCGACGCGGCCCGAGCCGATGCCCGCATCGATCACGGTCTCGCCCGGGTCGGGAGCCAGCCGCTCGAGCACCTCGAGCCCCCACTGGTACTGGGGCTCGGAGATCTCGTCGTAGGTCTTCGCGTCCCACTCCCGAGGGCCGGTGTTCATCGAGTGGGTGCTCACAGCGAGGTCGTCACCGGGCCCGCGTCCGCCTTGCCGGCCTGCTCGAAGCGGTCGATCGTCTCGGCGCGCTGCAGGGTCATGGCGACGTCGTCGAGTCCGTTGGCCAGGCGGTGCTTGATGTCCTCGTCGATCTCGAATTTGAAGACCCCCTCCGCGCAGGTCACGGTCTGGTCGTCGAGGTCGATGCGAGCCTCGCCCGTTCCCGCTACGGCTCGACAGTGCTCCTCGTCGAGCACGACCGGCAGCAGCCCGTTCTTGGTGCAGTTGGTGAAGAAGATGTCCGAGAACGACGGCGCGATCACGGCGTCGTAGCCGTAGTCCTTGAGAGCCCAGACGGCGTGCTCGCGGGAGGAGCCGGAGCCGAAGTTGCGGCCCGTCACCAGGATCGGATGGGCCTCGAGCTCGATCTCGCCGGAGCGGAACCAGTCGTAGAACAGGAACTCGCCGAAGCCGGTGCGCTCGATCCGCTTCAGGAACTGCTTGGGGATGATCTGGTCGGTGTCGACGTCGGCGCGGTCCAGCACCGCGACGCGCCCCTCGATGATGTCGATGGGGTCCATCGGCATGTCAGCTCCATTCCCTGATGTCGACGAACCTGCCCTCGACCGCGGCCGCGGCGGCCATCTTCGGGCTGACCAGATGGGTACGGCCTCCGGCGCCCTGCCGGCCCTCGAAGTTGCGGTTCGATGTGGAGGCGCAGCGCTCGCCCGGCTGGAGGATGTCCGGGTTCATGCCGAGGCAGGCGGAGCAGCCCGACTCGCGCCACTCGAAGCCGGCCGAATGGAAGACGTCGTCGAGTCCCTCGGCCTCCGCTTCGGCCTTCACCTGCTGAGAACCCGGCACGACCATGCCGCGCAGGCTCGTGGCGATCTTTCGCCCATCGACGATCGAGGCGGCCTCTCGTAGGTCGGAGATCCGCGAGTTGGTGCAGGAGCCGATGAAGATACGGTCGAGCGGGATCTCCATCATCGGCGTGCCCGGCCGAAGGTCCATGTAGACCAGCGCGCGCTCCGCGGTCTCCCGGTCCGCCGGCGAATCCATGCCGGAGGGATCGGGCACCTGGTCGGTGACCTGGACGACCATGCCCGGAGTCGTCCCCCAGGTGACCATCGGCGAGATCGCGGCGGCGTCCACCTCGACCTCGGTGTCGAAGCTCGCCCCGTCGTCACTCGGCAGGGCGCGCCAGCGCTCGACCGCGGCTTCCAAGTCCTCGGGCGCCCCGGGGCGGCCGCGGATGTACTCGAAGGTCGTCTCGTCGGGGGCGACCATCCCGGCCCGGCCGCCGCCCTCGATCGTCATGTTGCAGATCGTCATCCGGTTCTCCATCGAGAGGGCGCGAATCGCATCGCCCGCGTACTCGACCGCATAGCCGCGCATCCCGCCGACGCCCAGGCGGCCGATCGTCGCCAGGATCAGGTCCTTGGCGGTTACGCCGAAGCCCAGCTCCCCGGAGTAGTCGATCCGCATCGACTTCGGCCGGCGCTGGACCAGGCACTGGGTCGCGAGGACGTGCTCGACCTCGGAGGTGCCGATACCGAAGGCGAGCGCGCCGAAGGCCCCGTGGGTGGAGGTATGGGAGTCCCCGCAGACGATCGTCATGCCCGGCTGGGTAACGCCCAGCTCCGGCCCGATCACGTGGACTATCCCGCGGCGCTCCGACCCGAGGGAATAGACGGGGATCCCGAACTCCTCGCAGTTGCGCTCGAGGGCCTCCACCTGCACCCGCGAGAGCTCGTCGGCGATCAGCCGGGCCGTCGGGGTCCCGTCCGTGGGGACGTTGTGGTCCGCGGTGGCAAGGGTCTTGTCGGGCCGGCGGACCCCGCGCTCGGCGAGCCGCAGGCCGTCGAAGGCCTGCGGCGAGGTCACCTCGTGGACGAGGTGGAGGTCGATGTAGATCAGGTCATCGTCGACCTCGTGCGCGTCCCAGATCTTCTCGAACAGGTTCTTTGCCATCGGTCTCCTAGCCTCGTCTCAGCCCGGCGGCGACGACCGCGATCAACCGGGCCTCGTCAGGGGAATTGTTCTCGAAATGATGCGGCAGGTCGGCGTCGAAGGTGACGCTGTCGCCGTCGGCGAGCTCGTGACGCTGCCCGTCGATGAAGAGCTCGACCGTGCCCTCCAGCACCACGGCCGTCTCGCGGCTTCCGGGCTCGTGCACCGGGGGATCGTCCGGTGCGCCGGTCGCGGACCCGGGTGCGAGCGTGTGCTCGGAGACGTCGGCGCGCTGGCCGGGCAGCGGCGGCGTCAGCTCCTCGACGCGATGCCCCCGGCGGCGACGCGCACGCCGCTCGCGAGCGCGGACCACCACCACATGCCGGTCCTCGTCCAGACGGAGCAGCTGGGAAAGCGACAGGTCAAGGCCGGCGGCGATCTTCTGGGCGACGGTCAGCGTCGGGCTCGTGTCGCCGCGCTCGACCTGGGAGAGCATCGGCGCGCTGACCCCGCTGCGCTCGGCCAGGTCGCGCAGGGACAGGTCCATCGCCTCGCGGAGGCTCTTGACGCGACTCCCGACCGCACCCTCAACGGAGACGACGGTGTCGTTGGGCTCGACTGTTCGTGCCTTTGTCGCCATCGGCACCGTACGCTATCACATACGTACGTCTGCTGGCCAACCAAGCTTTCGATGCGTAAGATCTCAATCCAAGGGCGAGATCCTGAGGTAGGAGACCTCCGAGGGGCTCGATCGCCTTAGCGGACGGTCAGAGCACCCCGGCATTGGGGGCCTCTTGATCCGCCGAGACACGCGAAGAACCACCAAGGGGCTGGGGCTACGACGTCATGCCCCTCGCCACCTCGGCCGCCCCTTCCGAGTCGGGCTTATCTCTCTACTGGCGCTCGGCGCTCTGATCTTGATCTCCCCCGCCACGACGCGCAGCGTGTCCCCAAAGGGCTCTTCCTCACGTCCGGTTCTTCTGATGTTCCATGCTGGGGGCTTCATCTTCAATTGCCGGACATGTCTGGCTTGGGCTGAGGACGTCGCCAAGAGGCAGGGCTTCGAGCCCCGCGACATCGAATACCCGCTGGGCAACGTGCCGGCCGCAATGAGAGCCGCTCGCCAGGCAGTCCCGCACAGGCGGAGGGTGTTCGCATACGGGGAATCGGCCGGTGGCCTGCTCGCTGCCCGCCTTGCCCAAGAGGCCCACGTTGAAGCCGCGGCAATTCAGTCACCAGTGGCGAACCTGCCCTTCTTGCTCTCCCTGCTCGGCGATTCGCTCCCAGAACGCCTCGGCGTCCCCACCCTGATCGATGAGCAGCGCTATTCCCCGGCGTCCCACGGGGCGGCGAACCGAATTTTCGCCACGGTGGCGGCCGATGGCGATCCCCTGACGCAGTCGACCCTGGCATGGGCGAGCAAGGAGCGCCTCGTCTCGGCCACCACCGTTCCAGGCGATCATCTGGATTCGACTGGGTCCCTCTATCCGAGCAGGATCCGGTTGCTGATCCGATGGCTCGCACGCCGAGCGGCGCATCCCCGCCCTCGTCGTCGATCTCGCCACGATCGTGCACAGCTCTTCGATCAGGCCGGCTCGAGCACGATCACCGGGATCTGGCGCTCGGTACGCCGCCGGTAGCTCTCGTACTCGGGGTAGGCGTCGGCCATCATCCGCCAGAGGCGCTCTCGCTCCTCGCCGCTCGCCTCCCGTGCCCTGACCCGGCGCTTCTCCCCCTTCCACCAGGCGGTGGTCTCGGGGTGGGCCATGAGGTTGTGGTACCAGGCCGGATGCCGGTCCGTGCCGCCCTTGGAGGCGACCAGCACGAGATTGTCCCCGTCCGGCTGGCAGAGCAACGGGTGGGTCCGGCGCTTGCCGGACTTGCGCCCAACCGAGTCGACCAGCACCACCGGCACCCCGTAGGCGGTGCCGCCGACCCGCCCGTGGCTCGCCTTGTAGGCGAGGGTGTGGAAATCGGTGAACCGCTCCCAGAACCACCAGAGTGGTGACGTCGACTTGGGCGCCGGCGGCAGCACATTCGGGACCTTCATGGCGCTTCACCCTATCTGTGTCGACTTGCACCCGAGGGGTGGGCGTAAATCGACGCAGAACCCCGAACGCCGCCCCTCTCATCGCGGGTTCGTGCGCTTACGGCCCCGGGGTGCGCTCCACGGCGGCGTCGGCCGTCGCCTCCTCCGCCTCGCGGATCGCGACGCCCTCGAGGGCGTTCGAGATCGCACGGACGAAGGCGCGGGCCGATGCCTCGAGTATGTCCGTCGCCACGCCCTGGCCGCTGGCCAACCGGCCATTGGCGCGAACCGAGACGCTCACCTCTCCCAGCGCATCGGTGCCGCCGGTGACGGCCTCCACCTCATAGCGTTGTAGCTCGGCGTCGGCACCGGTCGCCTGGCTGATCGCGCCGAAGATCGCATCGACGGGACCGTCGCCGGATGCCTGAGCGACGGACTCCTCTCCGCTCGGCAGCACGACGCTGACCCGAGCCTGAGGGGCACGCTGAGAGCCCGCCTCGACCTCGAACCAGCCGAGGTTGTAGGTCTCGGCCGTCTGGCGCATCTCCTCGGAGACGATCGCCTCGAGGTCGAGCGCGGTGACCTGCTTCTTCTTGTCCGCGATCTCCTTGAAGCGCTTGAACGCCTGATTGAGCGCGCCGCCCTCCACCTTGAAGCCCAGCTGGTGCAGTGCGTCCTGGAGGGCGTGGCGGCCCGAATGCTTGCCGAGCACGATCGAGTTGGACTCGAGGCCGACCTCGGTCGCGTCCATGATCTCGTAGGTCGAGCGCTCCTTGAGCACGCCGTCCTGATGGATGCCGGACTCGTGCGCGAAGGCGTTCCTGCCCACCACGGCCTTGTTCGGCGGGACGGAGTAGCCGGTCAGGCGCGAGACCATGCGGCTGGTGCGAGCCAGCTCGCGGGCATCGATGCCGGTGTCCAGGCCGTGCACGTCGCGGCGCGTCCGGAGCAGCATCACGATCTCCTCGAGCGAGCAGTTACCGGCTCGCTCGCCGATGCCGTTGACGGCGCACTCGACCTGCCGCGCGCCGGCGACGACACCCGCGAACGAGTTGGCGACCGCCAGGCCGAGGTCGTCGTGGCAGTGGACCGAGACCTCCACCCCATCGAGGCCCGGGACCAGCTCGTAGAGCTTGCGGAAGTACGCGGCGTACTCCTCGGGCGTCGTGTAGCCGACCGTATCCGGGACGTTGATCACGGTCGCGCCCTCGGTCACGGCGATCGCGCAGACCTCGGCGGTGAACTCGAGATCGGCGCGGGTCGCGTCCATCGGCGAGAACTCGACGTCGTCTGTGTAGGACTTGGCCAGCGCCACCGCTGCCTTCGCCTGTCCCTTGACGTCCTCACGGGTCGTCTGGAGCTGGTGCTCGATGTGGATGTCGGAGGTCGAGATGAAGGTGTGGATCCTCGGCCGCTCCGCGCCCTTGATCGCGTTCCAGGCGGCGTCGATGTCCGCCTTGTGGGTGCGGGCGAGCCCGCAGATCACCGGGCCCTGCACGCCTCGGGCGATCGCATCGACGGCCTCGAAGTCGCCGGGAGAGGTGATCGGGAAGCCGGCCTCGATCACGTCGACGCCGAGGCGAGCGAGCTGCTGCGCGATCTCGACCTTCTCCTGCGTGTTCAGCGAGATGCCCGGGGACTGCTCCCCGTCGCGCAGCGTCGTATCGAAGATGTGGACCCGGTTCTCCTCTGAGACCGGATCGGCTGCACCGCCTGCATCACTCATGAGTTACCTCCTTCTCCTAAGACTTCCGATGACCTGTTCCTGAGTTCGCGGCTGACGCGCCGCCCAGCGCTATTCCCCCCGAGGGGGGAGGAGAAGGAGAAGCGCGAGGCTGTCGAGCCGGTGCGTCATCGAAGTTCACGGAGAGTAGCGCAGCCGGCCCAGCCGGTCGAGCCGATTCTTGGGTCCGAGGCGCGCATTAGCGTCACCTCGATGCGCGCGGACCAGATCCAGGCGCGGGCGGTCGCCAAGATCGTGCTGGTCGCGCTCTTTTGGAGCGGGGTGGCCATCCTCTTCGCGATCGCCCTGCTCCACATCCGCACGACGCTGCAGTGGGTTGCCGCCGCGGTCTTCCTGGCCCTGGCGTTCGACCCGGCCGTGGGGTTGATCCAGCGCGCCTGGCCGGGCGAGGGGAAGATGCCCAGAGTCCTCGCGATCCTGCTCGTCTACCTGGTCGGCCTGGCGGCACTGGTCTTCCTCGTCCTCCACGTCTTCCCGCCGATCGTCCACGACATCGAGGGGCTGGCCAAGAAGCTGCCCAGATACGTGCACGACTTCGAGAACTGGGCGAACAGCAACAAGCAGTTCCAGGACCTCAACGCCAAGTACCACATCACCGCGAAGCTGAGCCAGGAGGGCGCGACGCTGCCATCGCACCTGAGCAGCGGGGCCAGCACGCTCGGCTCCTTCACCGTGAGCATCCTCGAGCACCTGATCGCCGCGATCACCGTGATCACGCTGACCTTCTTCCTGTTGCTCGATGGGCGCGGCATGGTGGAGCGCGGGACAGGTCGCCTCCCCGAGCCGCAGCGAGACCGTGCCCGCCGGATCGCGAACCGGGTCGCCGAGGTGGTCAAGGCCTACGTCAGCGTCAACCTGCTGCTCGCCGTCGCCGCGGGGGTCCTCACCTGGGGGTTCCTCGAGGCGGAGGGCTTCCACCTTGCCGTGCCGCTCGCGGTCCTGGTGGCGTTCCTCGACCTGATCCCGCTGATCGGCCTGACGATCGGCGGCTTCTCCGTCTTCGCCGTTTTGATGATCGATGGCGGCCCGGGCGACGCGATCGTCTGGCTCGTCCTCTTCCTCGTCTACCAGCAGCTCCAAGACCGGGTCATCCAGCCTGTGCTGTACAAGGGCGGCGCGCTGAAGGTGAACCCAGCGGTGGCGATCGTCGCCGTGATCGTGGGCGCGAACCTCGCCGGGGTGCTCGGTGCGCTGCTCGCCATCCCGACCGCGGCGTCGCTCGGCGTGGTGATCGACGAGCTGGTGTTCAGCGGCCCGCTAGGTCCCCCCGACGGGGCGGCGGAGCCTGAGCCTGGCAAGTAGCTCGCCGCCCCGCTTCCAGAAGGGCCTGCCGCGGTCGCCCACGAAGCGCTTCTCGGAGCCTTCCTTCTTGCCGTGGCGGTAGAACAGCTTCGCCCAGACGGAGTGCGGCTTGGCGAGCCGAAATGCCCCCACCAGCCCCACGACCGGAACCAGGATGCTCCAGATCGCCATTCCGAACTTCTCCTTGGCCGCGTTGACAAGCGCGAGGATTACGCCCAGCAGGCCGGTCACTCCGACGATGGCCTGAACCACATCCGCGACCTCGGTGGTCACGTCGATCCAGCTCCGGAGGCCGATCAGCAGCATGCCCGACAGCGCCGCGGCCACCACGACCGCGTCGATCGAACGGCGCCCCTGCTGCGACCAGTAGACGTCCTTGAGATTGAGCCAGAGCGCGAACTCGTCGAGCGTCAGCCCGGTGCCGATGCCGAAAAGGACCGCGACGATGTCCCGCCACGGGTCGCCGGGGTGGATCGCGACGCCGACGTAGCCGTTGATCAGCAGGAGCAGGATCCCCCAGACCAAGTGGTGGATGTGCGTCCCGCCGACGGAGACGTTGCCGGGCCACCAGCTCACCTGCGCCCGGATCATGTGAGCGCTCGTCCGGATGAAGCCGAACGAGACGAGGAAGGCGACGAAGAACAGGAACTGGGTCTCGCGCCCGGTGTCCACGATGCCGTCGCGGTAGGCGCTCGCGACGCTCCCCATTACCAACATGGCCCGAACGCTATGGGATGGAGCGGATCACCTCGCAGGCCTTGCCGGTGTCCTTTCCACCGGCGCCGCGGCAGAGGTCCCTGCCTCCGCCGCCGTTCAGCTTGTCCGGGCCACCGCCGCCGGACAGGAGGTCGTTGCCCCCTCCGCCGCTCAGCTTGTCCGCACCCGGCCCGCCGAGCAAACGGTCCCGTCCCCCGCCACCGGCGATCGAGTCGGGTCCGCCCTCACCGTCGAGCAGGTCCGGCATCGCCCCGCCCACCAGCCGGTCGCGACCGGGACCGCCCGAAAGCGGGCGTGCCCGTCCGTCGATCAGGGCGCCGACCATCACCGGCAGGCCCGGATCGGCGTCGAAGGTGTCGCTGCCGCCGCCCAGATCGCCGACGATCGCCCCGATGTAGCCGCCCGCGCAGCTGACCTCGGTCGCGCTCGTCTCACCGGTCTTCGCGTTGTCGAGGCCGCAGTTGTCGCCGCTTCCGTCGGGGTCTCCAAGGCCCTCCGGTGCGGTCAGCACCAGGCGACCATTCGAGGCGATGAAGGCGCTGATCCGGTTGTCGCTTCGCCCCTGATCGTTGAGCGTGAGCACGTTCATCGAGGCCGACGCGCTCGCGCCATGGCCGTGCAGGGTCCAGACGGCGTCGGTCAGATCCGCCCGCGCCGAGGCCGCCGCCGGCGCCACGGCGATACCGGCGGCGAGCATGCCGATAACGCACAGTCCCTTTCTTCTCCCTGGCTTCATCTCTGTCGATCGTAACCCTGCTCCGGAGCGATCAGAGCGCCCCACACCGGGTGGGTCTTCTAGGGGACGAGGACGACCTTGCCGATGTTCCGGCGCTCCGCGATGAACCGATGGGCGTCGCCGGCGCGGTCGAACGGGAACGCCTCGGCCACGACCGGGTCGATCGTGATCGTGCCCGCCTCGATCTCCTTGCTCAGCGGCTCGATGACGCGATCGAGACCCTCCCTGTCCTGCCAGGCGAGCATGTTGAGGCCGAAGACACCCTTGTTCTCGCTCAGGATCGAGAGGCTCTTCCACCACGGGATGGTGGCCATCGGCATCCGCATCAGGTTCCGGGCCAGGGTGGGAATGCTGCGCCCCTGCTCGGTGGCGAGCTCGGAAGCGCCGTACATGATCAGCCGGCCCCCCTCTCGGAGCAGCCGGTAGTCCTTGCGGAAATTGGTCGGCCCTGTGGCGTCCATGATCAGATCGAGGCCCTCGCCGCCGGTGATCCGGCGCACCTCCCGCTCGAAGTCCTGGGTGCGGTAGTCGATTGCGTGCTCCACGCCCTGCGCGCGGATCGCGTCATGCTTGGAGGCCGAGGCCGTGCCGAAGATCTCGGCGCCCCTCGAGCGGGCGATCTGGGTCGCGGAGATCCCGACACCACCCGCCGCGGCGTGGATCAGCACGCGCTCGCCCTCTCGCAGTCCGCCCATCATCACCAGCGCGACGTAGGAGGTCGTGTAGTTGACGGGAAAGGCGGCGCCCTGCTCGTAGGAGAGGGCGTCGGCCAACGGGATGATCTGTCCCTCCGGGACCGTGACCATCGAGCACTGTCCGCCGAAGCGAGTACCGGCCATTACCCTGTCCCCCGCCTTCACCGAGTCGACGCCGTCGCCGACCGACTCGACGTCGCCGGCTACCTCGTAGCCCATCACGCACGGCGGCTTCGGTGCCTCCGGGTAGAGACCGACGCGCGCCATGGTGTCCGCGAAGTTGATCCCGGCCGCCTTGACGTCGATTCGCACCTCGCCCGGACCCACCGGCGGGTCGGGCCTCTCCTGGACCTGAAGGACCTCGGGCCCTCCGGTGCCGGTCTGAACGACCGCGCGCATGGGACGACCCTACGCGAAACGGGTTGCGCTAGAGCGAAACGGACCTGCCGACGGAGAACCCGTCGAGCTCCAGGATCCGGCCGATCGTGGCGGGGTTGGCCGGAGCGTCCGTGGTCAGCGCCATCACGGCGGTCTCGCCGTCGGGTTCCGCGCCGACCGCGGCCGAGACGATGTTGACGCCCTCCTCGCCGAAGATCGTCCCGACCCGGCCGATCATGCCCGGCTGATCGGTGTAGCGGAAGATCGCCAGGTGCTCGGCGAAGGGCAGGTAGAAGTCCTCCCCCCAGACCCGCGCCAGGTAGGGGATGTTGCGGGGCCCGACGCAGGTGCCGGCGACCTCGACCAACTCGTCTGCGGTGTGGAGGCGCACGACGACGAGCTCGGTGAAGTCCTCCGCGGTCGCATCCTTGGTCTCGGTCAGCTCGATGCCCCGCTCCTCGGCCATGTGCGGGCCGTTGACCAGGTTGACCGGCTCCTCGGTGTGGCCGGCGAGAATCCCGACGAGCGCGGCGATGCCGAGGATGCGCGTGTCCTGATCCGCGAGGCGCCCACGGAACTCGACCTCGACCCGATCGGGTGGGCCCTTTTCCAATGCCTGAGCGAGGCGGCCGAGCTTCTCGCAGAGCGGCACGAACGGGGCGAGCTGCTCCATCACCTCGGGACGGACCGGCGCGATGTTGACCGCCGTGGTCACCACGCCTCCGGTGAGGGCGGCGGTCACCTGCTCGGCGGTGACGACGCCCGCGCGATCCTGCGCCTCCGCGGTGGACGCGCCGAGATGCGGCGTCACCACCACGTCGTCTCGCTCCAGCACGGGATGGCCACCGAATGGCTCCTCCGGGAAGACGTCCAGGGCGGCGCCGCCGAGCTTCCCCGACTCGAGGCCGCCGACGAGGGCGTCGAGGTCGATCAGCTCTCCGCGCGCGCAATTGACGATCCGGGCGCCGTCGCGCATCTGCTGAATCGCCTCGCCGTCGATGAAGTCGACGGTTTCCTTGGTCTTGGGCAGGTGGAGGGTGATGAAGTCAGAGCGTGCGTAGAGCTCAGCCGGATCCTCGACGCCCTCGACGCCCAGCTCCCGAAAGCGCTCTGCGGTGACGAACTTGTCGTAGGCCACCACGTTCATGTCGAAGGCCCGGGCCCGCGCGGCGACCAGCTGGCCGATCCGGCCGAAGCCGAGAACGCCCAGGGTCTTGCCGTAGAGCTCCGTTCCCTTGAAGCTGGCGCGGTCCCACTTCCCGCCGGCCAGGGAGGCGTGCGCCTGCGGGATGTTCCGGCAGAGGGCGAGCATCAGGGCCATCGTGTGCTCGGCCGCCGCGATCGAGTTCGCCTCCGGCGCGTTGGCGACGACGATTCCGCGCTTGGTGGCGGCGTCGACGTCGACGTTGTCCACCCCGGTCCCTGCGCGGCCGATCACCTTGAGGTTCTCGGCACGGCCGATCAGATCGGGCGTCAGCTTGGTCGCCGAGCGGATCAGGATGCCGTCGAACTCGCCGATGCGCTGCTCGAGCTCGTCGCCGTCCCAGTCGAGGCCCAGCTCCACGTCGAACTGCTCGCGCAGGAGCTCGACGCCCGTGTCGGCGATCTTCTCCTTGACCAGGACCTTCATCGCCGCACCTCGTCCGAGTTCTCGAGCACCCAGTCGATGCACGCGGTCAGGGCCTCGACATCGCCCGGATCGACCGCCGGAAACATCCCGATCCGCAGCTGGTTGCGGCCGAGCTTGCGGTAGGGCTCGACGTCCACGATGCCGTTCGCCCGAAGCGTGCCGGCGATCGCCGCGGCGTCGATCTCATCCGCGAAGTCGATCGTCCCCACCACCAGTGAGCGCTTTGCCGGATCGCTGACGAAGGGCGCGGTCCGCTGCGACTCCTCAGCCCAGCCGTAGAGGTGCCGCGACGAGGCGAGGCTGCGAGACACGCCGAACTCGAGTCCACCCCCCTCCAGCAGCCACTCGATCTGATCGGCGAGGAGAAACAGCGTGGCCAGCGCGGGTGTGTTGTAGGTCTGGTCCTTGCGCGAGTTCTCGAGTGCGGTCGCCAGCGAGAGGAACGCCGGCTGCCAGCGGCCGTCCTCGGCCCCGGCGAGCTCCTCGATCCGCAAAATCGCGGCGGGGCTCAGGAGCGCCAGCCAAAGCCCGCCATCGGACGCGAAGGCCTTCTGCGGGGCGAAGTAGTACGCGTCGGCCTGTCCGACGTCCACGGGCAAGCCGCCCGCCCCGGAGGTCCCGTCGATCAGCACGAGGCTCTCGCCCGCGCCCTCGGGTCGCTCCACGGGAACCATCACGCCGGTCGAGGTCTCGTTATGGGCCCACGCGATCACGTCGGCCTCCGGGTCGGCGACCGGAACCGGGGCATCACCCGGCTCGGCCTCGATCACGATCGGGTCGGCCAGAAAGGGAGCGCCCGCGGTGGATTTGGCGAACTTCGATGAGAACTCGCCGTAGGTCAGGTGGAGCGGCCGATTGCGGACGAGGGAGGTCGCAGCCGCGTCCCAGAAGGCGGTCGTGCCGCCGTTGCCCAGGGCGACCTCGTAGCCGTCGGGGATGTCAAAGAGCTCACCGACCCCCGCGCGGACGCGCGCGACCAGATCCTTCACCGGCGCCTGACGGTGCGAGGTGCCCATCAGGTCGTTCTGGGCCGCCAGCTTGGCCAGGGCCTCGGGCCTGACCTTCGAGGGACCGCAACCGAACCGGCCGTCGGCCGGCTTTAGGGCATCGGGTATCTCAACAATCGTTCGTGTCATCGATTCAGCGTATTGGGCGGCAACGCTGGACCGCCCGCCGTCACGTGGGTTAGTGTGGCTGAGCGTCCGAGGGGCCGGCTTCGCCGGGGGCGCGTCCGTCCCCGAGACCTCGACCTGGAGAGATATATGTACCCCATCAGCTATGACGCCGACCCCGCCCTGGATGGCAGGAACCGGCTAACGAGTTTCTTCCGATACATCGTCGCGATCCCGTGGTTGATCGTCGCGAGCATCTACGGCTTCGTCGCCGAGATCGTCGCGGTGATCGCTTGGTTCGCGATCGTCTTCACCGGAAAGTACCCGGAGGGCCTCTACAACTTCAACGCGGGTTACCTGCGGATGATCAGCAGGGTGTACGGATTCGAGTATCTGCTCAACGACGAGTGGCCGCCGTTCGGCGGTGACGATGCGCCGAACTACCCGGTCCGCGTCGGCGTCCCGCCCCCGCTCGACGAGTACGACCGGCTCAAGACCGGGCTGCGCCTGATCATCGGGATCCCAGTCTGGTTGCTGGCGATCGTCCAGTCGATCATCCTCAGCGTCTGCGCAATCATCGCCTGGTTCGTGATCCTGTTCACGGGCAAGCTCCCGGAGGGCCTGTTCAACCCGATGCGCTCCGCGATCGCGTACCTGACAAGGGGAACCGGCTACTTCCTCCTGCTCACGGAGGACTATCCGCCGTTCACCTATGAGGAGGGTGGCTCCGCGCCGGCCGGACAGATCGGAAGCGAGTCAGAGACCCGCCAGGCCTAGGGCCAGGCAAGCCATCCGCTGGAATTGGGGCCCGGCCCGAGGCCGGGCCCCAACCGGCTGCGCCGTCCCGGGTTCTAGGAAACCGCCGCTTCCTCAACTACCGTGTCAGTCGTATCGGGCGCTACCCCTGACGCCCGAGCGCGAAAGAGGGAGAAGAGAATGACCTTCACGGAAGCGATCAAGGACGGCTTCGACCACTACACGAAGTTCGATGGTCGGGCCGCCAGGCCGGCGTTCTGGTGGTGGTTCCTGTTCGGAGTCCTGGTTGCAATCGGCGCCAATATCATCGACGCCATCCTCGGCACCTGGGGCGTCGTCAATGGGCTCGCGGCGCTGGCGCTGCTGCTGCCGAACATCTCGGTGTCCATCAGGCGCCTCCACGACACCGACCACAGCGGCTGGTGGATCCTGATCGGCCTGATCCCGATCATCGGCTTCATCGTGCTGCTCGTCTTCTACCTGCGTGACAGCGACCCCGGCGAGAACAAGTACGGACCCCCGCCGGCGACGACCGTCGCGCCTGCAATCGCCTAGAGGCGAACGTCGAGGCTCGAGCCCGGTCCGCGAGGGCCGGGCTCAGTCCTCGATCCAGGGCATCATCGAGCGGAGGTCCTTGCCGACCTGCTCCACCTGGGAGCCGGCCGCCTCCTCCCGCATGCGCTGGAAGTTCTCCTGGCCCGCCTCGTTCTCCGCGATCCACTCCTTGGCGAACTCGCCCGACTGGATGTCGGCGAGGATCTTCCTCATCGCCTGACGGGTCTCGTCGGTGATCACCTTGGGGCCTCTGGTCATGTCGCCGTACTCGGCGGTGTTGGAGATCGAGTGACGCATTCCCTGGATGCCGTGCTCGTACATCAGGTCGACGATCAGCTTGAGCTCGTGGAGGCACTCGAAGTAGGCGAGCCGTGGGTCGTAGCCGGCCTCGACGAGGGTCTCGAATCCCGCGCGGACGAGCTCGGTGGCGCCCCCGCAGAGGACGGCCTGCTCGCCGAAGAGGTCGGTCTCAGCCTCGTCCTTGAAGGTCGTCTCGATGATCCCGGCGCGCCCGCCGCCGATTCCGCTGGCGTAGGCGAGGACCTGCTCCCGGGCGGTCCCGGTGGCGTCCTGGTGCACCGCCATCAGGCAGGGCACTCCGGCCCCGTCGACGAACTCGCGCCTCACGAGATGGCCGGGGCCCTTCGGGGCGACCATGCCGACGTCGACTCCGGCCGGCGGCTCGATCTGCCCGAAGCGGATCGCAAAGCCGTGGGCGAACATCAACAGGTTGCCGTCGGCGATCCCGTCGGAGATCTCCTCTCGCCAGATCTGGGCCTGCTTCTCGTCGGGCAGCAGGATCATCACGACGTCGCCCTTGCTCGCCGCATCGGCGACGTCGAGGACCTCGAGGCCCTCGCCCTCGGCGTCGTCGCGGCTGGATGAGTCCGGCCTGAGCCCGACGACGACGTTGACGCCCGAGTCCTTCAGGTTGAGCGCGTGGGCGTGGCCCTGAGAGCCGTAGCCGAGGATCGCGACGGTCTTCCCCTCCAGGACGGAGAGGTCGGCGTCCTTGTCGTAGAGAACCTCGTCGGCGGCGGCCATGCGGCGGCGGATGCTAGCGACCGGCGGGTTCCGGCAGCTGTCCGCGAAGAAGCTTCCCCGACGCCGTGCGCGGCAGGTCGGAGACGAAGTCCACCTGCTTCGGCACCTTGTACGGCGCCAGCGAGGCCGAGCAGTGGGAGCGCAGCTCCTCCTCGTCGGCCTCGCCTCCCTCGGCGAGGATCACCAGCGCGCAGACGGCCTCCTGCCACTCCGGGTCGGGGCGGCCGACTACGGCGGCATCCGCAACGGCTGGGTGGGAAAGCAGCACCGCCTCCACCTCGGCCGGCATCACGTTCTCGCCGCCGGTCACGATCACGTCGCTGCCGCGGCCGGTGACGTAGAGGAATCCCTCCTCGTCGATGTGCCCCAGGTCTCCGGTGTGAAGCCAGCCGTCCGCGTCGATCGCCTCGCGTGACACGGTCGGCCCCTGGACCAGGATCTCGCCGTCCTCGATCCGCACGTGCGTGGTCAACAGCGGTCGCCCGGCCGAGCCCACCTTCCGCTCCGCATCCTCCGTCGCCAGGGTGGTCACCTGGGAGCAGGATTCGGTCAAGCCGTAGGTCTGCACGACGGTTGCGTCCCGGTTGAGCGCCTCGCGCAGCGCATCGGGCGGGACCGGCCCGCCGCCGATCAGGATCGCGCGCGGGTGCGAGAGATCGGCGCCGGCCTCGAGCAGCCGGATCAGCTGGGTGGGGACGAGGGAGAGCAGGCTGATGTCGCCGCTGAGGAGCGTCTCCGCCACCTGCTCGGTGTCGAATCCGTCGAGCAGCACCGCGGTGGTGCCGTAGATGACCGAGCGCAGGATGATCGAGAGCCCGGCGACGTGGCTGAGGGGCAGGCAGCAGAGCCAGCGGTCACTCGGCTCGACGCCGATGTTGAAGGCGGAGCCGACCGCGCTGAACAGGAAGTTCCCGTAGGTGAGGTCCACCGGGCGGGGCGCTCCGGAGGTGCCGCTGGTCAGGATCCGGCATTGGAGGTCATCCATGTCGTGCTCGCCGAGCAGCGGCAGGTCCGCCTCGGTCTGGGTCAGGTCCGCGGCGTCGTTCAGGTCGACCGCCGGGCGCTCGACCGCAAGCACCGCGGCGCGCTCGGATTCCGTCAGCTGCGGGCTGAGCGGCAGCGCCACGGCGCCGAGCTTCATCAGGGCGTGGAGCAGCACCACCTCCTCGCGGCGCGGGTGCATGGTGAGGGCAGCGATGCCGTCCCTCCTCACTCCGTAGGCCGCGAGCCGCCTGGCGACCCAGGTCGCCTCCGCCTCGAGCTCCGCGTAGGTCACGCTGGACGCCTCCGTCACCAGCGCCGTTCGCTCGGGACAGCTCTGAGCCCGCTGCGCGAGCCAGTTGTCGAGCTTCACAGCCGAAAGTCTATGGTTGCCGCCGTGCCGAGACGCCACAAAGACGCTCCGCCCACCGAGCAGCTCTACGCGCCGATCGAGTGGCGCGGTGAGGGCGACTACGAAGACATCCTCTACGAGCGCGGCGACTCGATCGCCAAGATCTCGATCAACCGGCCCGAGGTCCACAACGCCTTCCGGCCGCCGACACTCGCCGAGCTGCGCGACGCCTTCACGCGCGCTCGCGACGACGTCGAGGTCGCCGCGATCATCTTCACCGGAGCCGGAGACCAGGCGTTCTGCTCCGGCGGCGACCAGCGGATCCGTGGCGACGACGGCTACATCGGCGACGACGACGTCGCCAAGCAGGGCGTCGGCCGGCTCGACGTCGGCGATCTTCACGTGCAGATCCGCCGGCTGCCGAAGCCGGTGGTCGCGATGGTGGCGGGTTACGCGGTCGGCGGCGGCCACATCCTCCATCTCGTCTGCGACCTGACGATCGCCGGGGACAACGCCGTCTTCGGCCAGACCGGGCCGCGGGTGGGCAGCTTCGACGGTGGCTTCGGTGCCTCGCTCCTCGAGCGCAACGTCGGCGTCAAGAAGGCCAAGGAGATTTGGTTCCTCTCCCGGCTCTACGACGCGGAGGAGGCGCTCGACATGGGGCTCGTGAACGCCGTCTTCCCGGTCGCCGACCTCGAGCGCGAGACCGTCGCCTGGTGCCGCGAGATGGCCGCCCTCTCCCCCCTCTCGCTGCGGCTGCTCAAGTCGAGCTTCAACGCCACCGAGGACGGGCTCGCCGGGATCCAGCAGCTCTCCCACGACGCGACCCTCCTCTTCTACATGACGGAAGAAGGGCAGGAGGGGCGCAACGCCTACCAGCAGGGACGCAGCCCGGACTTCTCCAAATATCCGAAGAGGCCATAGGGAACCAGGCATGAGGATCTGGCTGATGGCGGCGCGTCCGCGGACGCTGCCGGCGGCGATCGCGCCGGTGCTGGTCGGGACCGCCGCGGCGATCGAGCACCACGGCGACCTGCGACGGGTCGGCGCCTTCATCGCGGCCCTGATCGGCTCGATCTTCATCCAGATCGGGACCAATCTCGCCAACGACTACTCGGACGCCAAGCGCGGCGCCGACACCGTGGACCGGCTCGGCCCGGTCCGGGTCACCTCCGCCGGGCTCGTGGCTCCGCAGCGGGTGCTGGTCGCGACCTGGGTCGCGTTCGGTATCGCGGTGGCGGCGGGCATCTACCTGGCAACGGTCGCCGGCTGGGTGATCATCGCGGTCGGCGTCGCCTCGATCGCCGCGGGCGTCCTCTACACCGGGGGGCCCCGGCCGTACGGCTATGCGGGGCTCGGCGAGCTCTTCGTCTTCCTCTTCTTCGGCCTGGTCGCCGTGAACGGCTCGTACTACGTACAGCTGGAGCGACTCGACTGGGTGCCGTTCGGCCTCTCGGTCGCGGTCGGCTGCCTCGCCACGGCGATCCTGGTGGTCAACAACGTGCGGGACATCGAGACGGACCGCCGCTCGCAGAAGAACACCCTCGCGGTGCGGCTGGGCAGGCAGGGGGCTCGCCGGCTCTACGTCGGCCTGGTCGCCGCCGCGTACCTCGCCCTGATCGGCGTCGTGACGACGAGGGGCGGGCCTTGGTGGGCGCTCCTGGGGCTGATCTCCCTGCCGCTGGCGATCCGCCCGACGCGCGCGGTCCTGACCCGCACCGACGGCCCGGCCCTGAACGGCGCCCTGGCGGGAACCGGCGCGCTGCTCGGCGCCTTCAGCCTCGCGGTCTCGGCGGGGCTCCTGATCGCTGCCTGACCGCCGGGTTAGAGTCGGCGGGTGCTCCTGGAGGAGATCGAGGTCATCCCGTACTCGCTGCCGTTTCGCGAGCCCTACGTGACCGCCCGAGGGGAGTTGCGGGAGCGCAAGCTGATCCTGGTGCGGATTCGCGGTGAGGGCCTGGAGGGGCTTGGAGAGACCGCCGCCCTCTCCCTGCGAGGCGGCGCGAGCATCGATGCGATCGTGGCCGAGATCCACGAGCGCTGCTGGCCCGCGCTTCTGGACGGAGGCGTCGATCCCACCAGGATCTGGTCCGCGATCGCCCGTTGCCGGAATCGTGGCGCGTCGGCGCAGGCGCTGGCCGGGGTGGATATCGCGCTCCACGACCTGGCGGGCCGTGCATCCGGCGACCCGGTCTGGCGCCTGCTCGGCGCCAGGGGGGCGAAGCCCGTGGTCTGCAACGCGACCCTCCCGGCGGCCAACCCGGCCGCGACCAGGAAGATGGCCGAGGACTGGCGGGCGGAGGGCTTTCGCACCTTCAAGCTCAAGGTCGGCTTGCCCGGCGACGTCACCCAGGTCGCGACTGTCCGCCAGACGCTCGGGCCCCGGGCGACGATCCGGGTCGACGCCAACGGAGCCTGGAGCGTCGAGGATGCGGCCGAGCGGCTCCGGGCCATCTCTGAGCACGGCATCGAGCTCGCGGAGCAGCCGGTCGGCACCTTCGAGCAGATGGTGGATCTGCAGGGGCTGGTCCAGGTGAAGATCGCTGCGGACGAGAGTCTCGTCTCGCCGTTCGACGCGCGGCGCGCCCGCGAGCTCGGCGCCTGTCAGGTGGCCGCGGTCAAGGTCGCCAAGGTGGGCGGGATCGGGGCGGCGCTCGGGATCGCCGAGATCATGCCGTCGTATATCTCGAGCGCGCTGGAGGGACCGGTCGGGATAACGGCCGCCGCCCACGTCGTGCAGGCGCTCGAGGGGCGGGAAGGCGATGCCGGCGTCGCCCATGGCCTCGCAACCGAGCGCCTCTTCTCGGCGACCGTGGGCAGCGGGGCGGTCGCGGAGCGCGACGAGCTGATCGTCGGCGGGCGCCCCGGCCTGGGCGTCGAGATCGACGAAGACATGCTTGCGGCGCGGCGCCTCGACTGAACTACGGTTCGCCGCAGTGGATCCGACCAATCGCAACACGGCCCTGGCCTCGGCGATGGCCGAGGAGCTGGAGCGCTGCGGAGTACGCAGGGCCGTGGTCTCCCCCGGCTCGCGCTCCACGCCGCTGGCGGTGGCGCTCTGGCGCCGGACCGGGATCGAGGTGACGGTGATCCTCGACGAGCGCAGCGCCGGCTTCTTCGCCCTCGGCACCGCGCTCGCCACCGGTGAGCCCGCCGCGGTGCTGTGCACGTCCGGGTCGGCCGCAGCCAATCTCCACCCCTCGGTGGTCGAGGCCGACGAGGCGTGCGTGCCGATGATCGTGCTCACCGCCGATCGCCCGCCGGAGCTGCGGGGCATCGGCGCCGGGCAGACCATCGACCAGCTCAAGCTCTACGGCGACGCGGTGCGCTGGTTCTGCGACGTCGGCACCCAGGAGGCCGACGACGAGGGCCTGCTGCACTTCCGCGCGGTCGCCTGCCGCGCCTACGCCGCCGCATCGGGGGATCCAAGACCCGGCCCCGTGCACCTGAATGTCCCGTGGCGCGAGCCGCTCGCCCCTATCCCGGTGGACGGGCAGGTGACCGCCACCGATCCGCTCGCCCTCGAGGGTCGTGCGGATGCTCCGCTCAACGCGGTGGCCCGAAGCCCTTCCCGCGCCGATGAGGGCCTTCTGGATCGGCTCGCCGAGCGAATCGAGGGGGCTCCGCGAGGGCTGATCGTCGCCGGGCGCCAGGCGGATCCGATGCTGGCCGAGCCCGTCGCGGCCCTGGCGGCCGCCTCGGGGTATCCGATCCTCGCCGAGCCGACCTCCCAGCTCCGGCGCGGGCCGCACGACCGGTCCCTGGTGGTCTCGGCATACGACCACATCGCCCGCGACCGGCCCACCGCGCTCGAGCCCGAGCTGATCCTCCGGGTTGGCGACATGCCGACCAGCAAGCCACTCCGCCAGTGGTTCGCCGCGATCGAGGGGCTCGATCAGGTCGTCGTCGATCCAGTGGGCGAATGGCGCGAGCCCTCGCGTAAGGCGGAAACGATCCTGCGCGCCGATCCGATCGCGACCGCCAGGTCCCTGACGGAGCGCATGTCACGGTTGCGCCCCGGAGCGAGCACGGCGGCGGGCGCCCCCTTTGCGACTGAGTGGCTCGCTGCGGAGCGGGCCGTGCGCGAGGCGGTCGACACACGACTCGGGGAGCTCGAAGAGCTCAGCGAGCCCGGCGTCTGGAGCGCCCTCGCGGGTGCCCTGCGGGACGGCGACTCCGTCCTCGCCGCCTCGAGCATGCCGGTCCGTGACCTGGAGTCATTCCTGCGGCCGGGCCCGGAGGGTGTGCGTTTCGCCTCCAACAGGGGGGCCAATGGCATCGACGGCCTGGTCTCGACCGCGGCCGGGCTGTCGGCGGGCAGCGGGGCCCGGACCTGGGCCGTGCTCGGCGACCTCGCCCTTTTCCACGATCTCGGGGGCCTGGCGGCGGTTCGTCACGCGCCCGAGTTGCGACTGATCGTGATCGACAACTCGGGCGGCGGCATCTTCCACTTCCTGCCGCAGGAGGAGGCCATGCCGGAGGGCGAGTTCGAAGCCCTCCTTGGCACGCCGAGCGGCCTCGACCCGGCGGCCGCCGGCGAGTTGTTCGGCCTCAGCGTCGCGACACCCGGCACCCCGGCCGAGTTGGACGACGCCCTCGCCGGGGATTCGCGAGTGATGGTCGTGCGGACCGATCGCCGCCGCAACCTGGAGCTCCACCGGGAGCTCAGCCGGCTAGCAGCGGCAGCAGCGCCTCGAACTTGAGCTCGGATTCCTGAAGCTCGGCGGACGGGTCAGAATCGGCGACGATCCCGCAGCCGGCGAACAGGTGGGCCTCGCGGTCACGCAGCAGGGCGGATCGCAGGCCGACGCAGAACTCCCCGTCCTCGGCGGCGTCCATCCAACCGACCGGGCCCGTGTACCAGCCGCGGTCGATTCCCTCGAGCTCGTCGATCAGCTCCAGCGCGGGAGCGCGCGGCTCGCCGCCGATGGCCGGCGTCGGGTGCAGGAAGGCGGCCAGCTCGATCGCGCTGTGCGATTCGGCGAGCTGAGCACGGATCGGCGTGGCGAGATGCTGGAGATTGCCGACCTTGACGACGAAGGGCTCGCCCTCAGCGTGGACCCAGACCGAGTGGGGCAGCAGGGTGCGCTCGATGCGCCGCACGACGATCCCGTGCTCGTCGCGGACCTTGGGGCTCCGCAGCATCGCCTCGCCGAGGTGGTCGTCCACGGCCGGATCCGCGCTTCGGGACGTGGTCCCGGCCAGAGCCACGGTCGCGGCCACGGCGCCGGAGCGGCGCACCAGCAGCTCCGGGCTCGCGCCGATGAACGCGGCCTCCGGTGTTCCGAAGCAGAAGCAGAAGCAGGACGGGAAGAGATCGCGGAGAGCTCCCAGCAGCGCGGCGGGGTCATGGGCGGCCGGGGCATCGACCGTCAGCTCACGGGCAAGAACGACCTTGTCGACCTTGCTGGAGCGGATCCGCTCCACGGCCTCGGAGACGATCCGCTCGTAACGCTCCGGCGGATAGCGGCCGGAGATCCGCGTCGCCGCGCTCGGATGCGGATCGGGCGGGGTGAGCGGCGCCCGCCGCAGCGAGCCGAGCCTGCCGGCGATCCTCGCCATCAGCGCATCGGCGTCGGCCCCGTGCTCGAGCAGCGCGGAGGCCGTGATGAACCCGCGCCCCTCGCTCTGCGTGATCGCGATCTCGGGGAGGACCGCGAGCGCGGGCGGCAGGGACGACCAGATCGGCTCAGTTCCTCCGTCGGGCGCAAAGGCGAGGCCCGTCGCCCAGACCGGGCCCGCCCCGGCGGGCAGCCCGCTCGGTTCGTCGGCGACGCGATCCCGGGTGATGCGCGAGCACCCCTCCGCCAGGTCGCGGAACCGATCCTGCCCGCGGCTCACCACCTCGGCCGCAGAGCCGATTCCGGCGAGCGCAAAGCCGCGGTCCGGCTGCTCCCAGCTGAACCAGCGGTCGGCGGCGAGCCTGGAGCCCGCGGCGAGCGCGGTCGGGTCCAGCTCCTCCTCGACCTCAACCGTGGCAGCGACCAGCCGCCCTTCATCCGCACGCGACAGGGCGCTCTCGAACCGGGCGAGCAGCGGTCCGGCGTCGAGGGCGACGCTCATCGAACGCCTAGTTGTCGGGTTTGGCGCGGGCGATCGCGACCTCGCCCGTGCGGACCATCTCGATCAGCCCGTGGGGGCGGATCATCCGCTCGAAGGCCTCGATCTTGTCGGCGCTGCCGGTGACCTCGATGGTCAGCGACCGGCGGGAGACGTCGACGATCTTGGCTCGGAAGATCTCGGCGAACTGCATGATCTCCGCGCGGCTCTCGATCGGCGCGGAGACCTTGAAGAGGGCCATCTCACGGGCGATCGTCTCGCCCGGCTCCATGTCCCTGATCTTGATCACGTTGACGAGCTTGTGAAGCTGCTTCGTGACCTGGTCGATCGGATGGACGGCGCCGTCGAGGGTGAGGGTGATCCGGGAGATATCGGGGTCCTCGGTGGGCCCGACCGCAAGCGTGTCGATGTTGAAGCCGCGGCGGCTGAACAGCCCCGCGATTCGGGCCAGGACGCCCGGGCGGTTCTCGACCATGATCGAGAGCACGTGCTTGCGCCCGGTGAGCGCGCCCGTGGCCGCCTGCAGGTCCTCGAGCTTGATCAGATCGGGTGTGCCGGCTTCCATCGTCCTATCCCTTGTGAGCGGGCTCCGGGCCGCCCACCATGTCCCGGGCGGCGGCCCCTGCCGGGATCATCGGGTAGCAGTTCTCCTCTTGGGAGACGCGCACGTCCAGCAGGACTGGCCCCTCGGTCTTGATCGCATCGCGCATCGCGCCCTCGACCTCATTCTTGTCGTCGACCATCACCCCGGTGGCGCCGAAGGCCTCCGCCAGCTTCGGCCAGTCGGGGCTGGAGCCCATCTCGACCGAGGAGTAGCGGCCGTCCCAGAAGAGCTCCTGCCACTGGCGGACCATGCCGAAGTAGCCGTTGTTCATCAGGAAGACCTTCACGGGAATGTCGTGGCGGACCGCGGTCGCGAGCTCCTGGCAGGTCATGATCAGGCTGCCGTCACCGGCAAGGCACACCACCGTCTCGTCCGGCTCTCCGACCTTGGCCCCGATCGCCGAGGGGAGGCCGAATCCCATCGTCCCCAGCCCGCCGGAGTTGATCCAGCGCCGGGGCTTGGTGAAGCCGTAGTACTGAGCGGCCCACATCTGGTGCTGGCCGACGTCCGAGGTGATGATCGCGTCGCCATCGGTCGCCCTGTACATCGCCTCGATCATCGCCTGGGGCTTGATCTCGGAGTCGCTCGAGTCCTCGTAGCCCAGCGGGTAGTCGTTCTGCCAGCCGTGGATCTGCTCCCACCAGGGATCGAGGCGGGATCGCTCCGCCTGGAGGGCCCGGTACTCCTTGGTGAGCTTCGGCAGCACCTCCCTGGCGTCCCCGACGATCGGGATGTGCGCCGGGACGTTCTTGGAGATCTCGGCCGGATCGATGTCGATGTGGACGAACTTCGCCCGCGGCGCGAACTCGGAGAGCTTCCCCGTGATCCTGTCGTCGAAGCGAGCGCCGATCCCGACGATCAGGTCGGCGTTGTCCATCGCGTAGTTGGCGGTCCTGGTGCCGTGCATGCCGAGCATCCCGAGCCACTGCTCGTGATCGGCGGGGAAGCCGCCCAGGCCCATCACCGTGCAGGTGACCGGGAAGTTGTCGGCGAGGCACAGGTCCCGGAGCTCAGCCGAGGCGTTGGCGTTGATCACGCCCCCGCCCGCGTAGATCACGGGCCGCTTGGCGTTGGCCAGGGCCTTGGCGGCGATCCGGATCTGCTTGATGTTGCCCTCGGTCGAGGGCTTGTACCCGGGCAGGTTCGGGATGTCGGTCATCGGCTCGTAGTCGATGTCGGCCCGCGAGAGGTCCTGGGGAATGTCGATCAGGACCGGGCCCGGGCGGCCGGTCGACGCGATGTGGAAGGCCGCGTGGACGTAGTCCGGGATGAAGCGCGGGTCCTGGACCATGAAGGAGTGCTTGACGATCGGCATCGTGATGCCGTTGACGTCGGCCTCCTGGAAGCCGTCGGTGCCGATCAGGTCCGTTCGCACCTGACCCGTGATGAAGACGGTCGGGACCGAGTCCATGATCGCGTCGGCGATCGGGGTGATCAGGTTGGTGGCACCGGGCCCGGAGGTGGCGAAGGCAACGCCGACCCGCCCGGTCGCCTTGGCATAGCCCTCGGCCATGTGGCCCGCGCCCTGCTCGTGGCGGGCCTGGATGTGATCGAGGTCGGCGCCGTGGACGGCGTCGTAGATCGGCAGGTTTGCCCCGCCGGGGATCCCGAAGATGTGCCTGACGCCCTCGGCCTTGAGGGCCTCCATCAATGCGTCCGCTGCGCGCATGGGCCGATGGTAGCGAGCGGCTGCAAGGCCGCTGCACTCAGGAGCGCAGGGCGAAGCCCGAAGCGACTTGTGCGGGGCGGCCGCTGTCAGCCGCGTTTGATGGCGAAGCGGGTCAGCCGGTTGCCGCAGGAGCCCCGACGGGCTTCCACTGCGTGCGCGGGTCGATCGCGGAGTCGATCACGCGCTCTCGGTGGCGCTCGATCGTCTTCAGCATCGACCGGACCAGCTCGTCGCCGAGGTGGCTCGGCTTCAGGCCCAGGTCCAGCAGCTTCGTGTGGACCGGGTTGAAGTAGTGCTCCTCGGCCTCGACGCGCGGGTTCTCGAGGTGATCGATGTCGATCTCGAAGCCGACCTCGCCGGCCGAACGCTGCACCAGCTCCGCGAGCTCGCCGACCGAGAACTGCTCGGTGAACTGGTTGAAGACCCGGTACTCGCCGGCATCCGCCGGGTTCTCGACCGCCAGCTCGACACACTGGAGCGTGTCCCGGATGTTGAGGAAGCCACGGGTCTGACCGCCCTTGCCGTAGACCGTCAGCGGGTGGCCGACCACGGCCTGCACGCAGAACCGGTTGAGCACCGTCCCGAACCACTCGTCGTAGTCGAAGCGCGTGCAGAGGCGCTCGTCCTGGGCGGTCTCGTCCGTTTCGATCCCGTAGACGACGCCCTGGTTGAGGTCGGTCGAGCGCAGTCCCCAGATCCTGCAGGCGAACTGGATGTTGTTGGAATCGTGGACCTTGGAGAGGTGGTAGAGCGAGCCGGGCATCTTCGGGAAGGGCAGCGTGTCCTTGCGGCCCTTGTGCTCGATCTCGATGAACCCCTCCTCGATGTCGATGTTGGGGGTTCCGTACTCGCCCATCGTCCCGAGCTTCACCAGGTGGCACTCGGGGGCGTGATCGCGGAGGAAGAAGAGGAGGTTGAGGGTGCCGATCACGTTGGTGTACTGGGTCTCGACCGCCTGCTCGCGGCTCGCCATCGAGAACGGCGCCGAGGGCTGCTCGCCGTAGTGGATGACGGCCTCCGGCCTGGTCTCGACGATGACCTCCTCGAGGAAGGCGGCGTCCTCGATCGCGCCGACGTAGGTGCGGATCTCCCTGCCCGAGACCTCGTGCCAGGCGGAGATCCGCTCGTCCAGCGGCCTGATCGGCGTCAGGGAATCGGTGCCGTGCCGCTCGTGCCAATGGCGGCGGGAGAAGTTGTCGACGACGGAGACCTCGTGCCCACCGGCCGAGAAGCGCATCGCCGTCGGCCAACCGAGATACCCGTCGCCCCCGAGGATGAGGACGCGCATGAGAGGCGGCAGAGTAGCGCCCCCGGCGGCGCATCGTCATGCCCGCCGGTGGGTTTGGGCACGGCTATTCTGGCGCCGCCTTGACCGTCCCCGTGCTCGCATCGGTGTTCCCGGAAGAACTGACCGCGCTGCGCGCGTTCGGGCTCGTCCTCGCGGTCCTGCTGATCGCGTTCGCGGTCTGGCGCCGCCGCTCGCTCTCCAACGGCGCCGTGCTGCTGGCCCTCCTCGGCGGCGCGGCATTGGCGATCGTCTCGGGCACGGAGGTGCTCAACAGGCTGCTCTCCGCCTTCTCCTTCGAGAAGGGCAACGGAGGGCGAATCCTGGGCCTCGCCGTCTTCTCGATCGTGATCCTGTTCCTGCTGGTCCTGCGGGCGCTGACCGAGAGCTCCCGAATGAACCAGCAGCTCTCGGCGCTGCTCGAGGGGCTGGCCTGGGAGGAGTTCAGGGAGGCGAAGCTGCCCGAGCGCTTCCGCGACAAGGTCGCCGTCGTCATCCCCGCCTACAACGAAGCGGACAGCGTCGGGAACGTGATCCGCCAGATCCCTCCGGAGGTCTGCGGTGAGAGGACGGCGGTGCTCGTGGTCGACGACGGCTCGAGCGACGACACGGGCGAGGCCTCGGGTAAGGCCGGGGCGGTCGTCGCCCGGCACGTGATCAACCGCGGGGGCGGGGCCGCGCTGCGGACCGGCTACCGGCTGATGGCGGAGTCGGGCGCCCTGGTGGTCGTCACGCTGGACGCCGACGGACAGCACCTGCCGAGCGAGATGGAGCGCCTGGTGAAGCCGGTGCTCGACGACCAGGTCGACGTCGCCCACGGCTCGCGGGTGCTCGGGGACGCGGACCCGAATTCCCGCTCACGCGAGTTCGGCATCGTCTTCTTCAACAGGCTCGTCTCCTTCATCACCCGGACCAAGGTCTCGGACTGCTCCAACGGCTACCGGGCGGTTCGCACCTCGGTCCTGCCCCAGCTGGTCCTGCGCCAGGAGCAGTTCCACACCTCCGAGTTCCTGATCGAGGCGATCAAGCGCGGTGTCCCCGCGATGGAGGTGCCGGTGACGGTGGCCAAGCGAACCCACGGCCACTCGAAGAAGCCGGCCGTGGTGCGCTACGGGCTCGGCTTCGCCAACGCGATCGTTCGCACCTGGCTCAGGTAGCAGGCACTACCGATGCGCCGGCCCGGGTCGGACCTCACTCGGATCGGGCAGATACAGGTCCGTCCCGCAGCGGGGGCACACCTGGACGTGGAGCTTCAGGATCTTGCCGCAGGTGGGGCAGCGGCGCTCGGGCTCGTCGTGCTCGGAGCGGTAGAGGATCACCGCGATCAGGCCGAGAAGCGGCAGCACGGTCCCGACCAGGAACCAGATGAAGAAGGAGCTGCCCTTGCCGCGGCCGATGAATCCGGTCGCGAGGCCGAAGAGCAGGGCGATGAGCACGTATGGGGCGCCCGCCATCTGGACACCTAGGCGCGGAGACGCTCGCGGATCAGCTTGGTGACGGCGCCGCCGTCGGCGCGGCCCTTGCTCTCCCTCATCGCGGCGCCGACGATCCGGCCGATCGCCTTGTCATTCCCCTGGCGGATCTGCTCCGCGGCCTCGGCCTCGGCCTCGATCGCGCGGTCGACGATCCCCTCGAGCTCCGAGGGGTCGGAGATCTGGGCGAGGCCCTCCCGTTCCACGATCTGCGCCGGGTCTCCCCCGTCCTCGACGAGCTTGGCCAGCACCTGCTTGCCGGCGCCGTGGGAGATGGTCTTCGCCTCCACCAGCCCGGCCAGGGCGGCGACGGCCTCGGGAGCCGCCTTCGAGGCGAGGGGATCGTCCTCGGCGCCGGCCTGGCGCAGCGCCGCCACGAGATCGCCGGTGACCCAGTTGGCGATCGCCGAAGCCGGAACGCCGTCGCCGGCCGCGACTGCCCGCTCGAAGTACTCACCCATTTCGGCGTGGAAGGCGAGGGTGTTCGCCGCCTCCTCGGAGAGGCCGACCTCGGCCACGTACCGCTCGCGACGCGCCGCCGGCAGCTCGGGCAGGGACTCGCGCGCCTGCTTCAGCATCTGTTCGGTCGGCGCCACTGGGACCAGGTCGGGCTCCGGGAAGTAGCGGTAGTCGTGCGCGTACTCCTTGGAGCGCAGCGGGGTCAGGGAGCCATCCTCGGGATGGAAGTGCAGCGTCTCCTGGAGGATCTCCTCCCCGCTCTCGAGCAGCTCGCGCTGCCGGGCGAGCTCGGCCTCGATTCCGCGCTCGAGGAAGCGGAAGCTGTTCATGTTCTTGAGCTCGGTCTTGGTGCCGAGATCGCCGGAGCCGGCCGGCCTGATGGAGATGTTGCCATCCACCCGCAGGCTTCCCTCCTCCATGTTCACGTCGGAGACACCCAGCTGGCGAACGGTCGTGCGGAGGAGCTGTGCCCACTCCCGCGCCTGGGCCGCGGAGCGGATATCCGGCTCGGTGACGATCTCGACGAGCGGTGTGCCTCCACGGTTGAAGTCGACCAGCGACGCCCCCGAGCCGTGGATGCGGCCGGACTCGCCGACGTGGTTGAGCTTGGCGGCGTCCTCCTCCAGGTGGGCGCGATGGATGCGGACGTCGCCCAGCCGCCCATCGACGGCGATCGGGAGGTCGTATTGGCTGATCTGGTAGCCCTTCGGCAGGTCGGGGTAGAAGTAGTTCTTGCGGGCGAACTCCGAGCGGGGGGCGACGTCGCACTCGAGCGCGGCGGCGATCATCAGCGCGGTGCGGATCGCCTCCTCGTTGATCGTGGGCAGCGTCCCGGGATGTCCCAGGCAGACCGGGCAGGTGTGCACGTTGGGCTCGTCGCCGAAGGAAAGCGCGCAGCCGCAGAACATCTTCGTCTTGGTGGAGAGCTGGACGTGGATCTCCAGCCCGATCACCGCCTCGTAGTCGCTCAACTCGCGCCTCCGTTCCGCCGGAAGCCGATCGCGGCCTCCAGGGCGTGTGCGGCGTCGAGCATCGCGGAGTCGCTGAAGGCCGGGCCCGCGATCTGGAAGCCGACGGGCAGCTCGGGCCCGCCATCCGCCGGCGGCGCCACCCCGGCGGGGATCGAGATCGCCGGGATCCCCGCCAGCGGCATCGGCACCGTGCAGTAGTCGTTCATGTACATCGCCAGCGGGTCGTCGGTCTTCGCGCCGAGCTTGAAGGCGACCGTCGGAGAGGTCGGCGTGACGACGAAGTCGAAGCGCTCGAATGCCCTCGAGAAGTCCTCCGCGATCTTGGTCCGAACGCGCTGCGCCCGGCCGTAGTAGGCCTCGTAGTAGCCCGACGAGAGCGCGTAGGTGCCGAGCATGATCCGGCGCTTCACCTCCGGGCCGAAGCCCTTCGCGCGGGTCTCCTCGTACATCTCGGTCAGGTCATCCGCGTCCACGCGCATCCCGTAGCGAACGCCGTCGAAGCGAGCAAGGTTCGCCGAGGCCTCGGCGGGAGCCAGCACGTAATAGGCGGAGATGCCATGGGGCGCGTGCGGCAGCTCGGTCTCCGAGACCTCGCCGCCAAGCTCCTCGATCAGGGCGACGGTTCGCTCGAAGACCTCCTGGACGCCCGACTCGATCCCCTCCGCATCGGAGGCGAGCTCCCGGGGGATACCGAAGCTGAGGCCATTGAGGTCCTCCCGGCTCGGCAGCTCGATGCCGCCTTCGATCCCGACCGAGGTCGAATCGCAGGGGTCGCGGCCCTCCATCGCCCGCAGCAGCAGCGCGGCGTCGGTGACGTCCCTGGTCAGCGGGCCACACTGGTCGAGCGACGAGGCAAAGGCGATCATGCCGTAGCGCGAGACGGCCCCGTAGGTGGGCTTCATCCCGACGATCCCGCAGAGCGCGGCCGGCTGGCGGATGGATCCGCCGGTGTCGGTTCCGATCGCGCATGGCGCCAGGCGCCCGGAGACCGCCGCGGCGCTGCCGCCCGACGAACCCCCTGGCACGCGCCCCGAGTCCCAGGGATTGAGGACCGGCCCATACCCGGAGTTCTCGTTGGACGACCCCATCGCGAACTCATCCATGTTCGCCTTGCCGAGGACGCGCGCACCCGCGTCACGGAGCCTGCGCACGGCGGTCGCCGTGTAGGGCGGGCGGTAGCCCTCGAGGATCCGCGACCCGGCGGTGGTCGGGATGCCCTCGGTGCAGAAGATGTCCTTGACGGCGATCGGGATGCCGCCCAGCGGGCCTTCCGGGGCCTCCTCGGGCTCGTCAGCCGTCCAGAGGTAGGCGTTCAGCGAATCGCCGGCGGCCGCCTCGCGGTAGGCGTCGAAGTACTCGTCGGCGGAGAGCTCCCTCGAGCGGATTCGATCGGCCGCCTGCGCGATCGTGAGGTCGATCAGCTCCGAGGGCATCTAGGCCTGCGGCGAGGGGACGCGGAAGGAGCCGGCGGCGGGATCGGGCGCGCGCTCGAGCACCTCGTCCCTATCCCAGCTGGGCCGGGGCTCATCGGGACGCAGGACGTTCTCGAGGGCGATCACGTGAGAGGTGGGCTCCACACCTTCGAGGTCGAGCTCAGAGATGCGCTCGACGTGCTCAAGAATCCCGGAGAGCTCACTCGCCATCCGCTCAACCTCTTGGTCGTTGAGCTTGAGCCGTGCGAGCTTGGCGACGTGGAGCACCTGTTCCTCGGCGATCATGGGCCGGATCATACGGACGCCCCTCGCGCGGGTGGCGCCGAATCCCGCCACGGTGAGATACCTCGATCCGTGGCGGGATTCGGCGACAGGACCCGCGCGCCAGGGCGTTACATAGGATGCGCGCGATGACGGGGGAGAAAGCCGAGCGCTTCGTCGTCCTGAACCTGCGCCTGATGGCGATCGGCTTCGCCATCACCGGGTTCTTCTTCATCGCCTGGCCCGACGGCACGCTCGACCGCATCACCGAGCTCGGTCACCATTTCGGCTTCCACACCGCGGCGCCCAAGACCGAGGAACGCCTCTGGCTCTCGCTCGGCTTCGCCTACATGGTCGTGATCACCGCGATCGCGCTGATCGCCCAGGCCGACGTGGTCCGCTATCGGCCGCTGATGCTTGCGCTCGCGGCCGGCAAGGCCGCTTCGTCGATCACCTCCCTGATCTTCTTTGCCGAGGACGACGTCTTCGCCTACCTGCTCAATGGGATCGTCGACGGCTCGCTCGTCTTCGCGTCCCTGCTGCTCTGGTCGCTCGCCGGCCGGGTCGGCTCCACCGCCGCTCCTCCCTGAAGGCGCCCGCCGGGGCTGCGGGCCGCCGAGCTGCGCACTCTGCGAGCGATCGCGGAGGCAATCGCCCCTGGTGAGGACGGGCTGCCCGCTGCCGAGACGGAGGTCCCGGTCGCAGAGCCGCTGGCCCGCTTTCTGTCCAAGCTGCCCGCACGCACGGTCCAGGTGGTGCGCCTGGCGCTGAGCGCCTTCGAGTTCCTCCCATTCCCCTGGCGCTTCAGCCGGATGAGCGTCGAGGCCCGCTCGCAGTACATGGCCAAGATGGAGAGCTCGCGCTTCTCCCTCTACCGGGACCTCCTGCTGCTCGTAAAGCTGCTCGCGATGGTGGGCTGGGCACGCGACGACCGGGTGCAGGCGGCGGTCGGGTTCGAGTCCCGCTGCGCGGTCGCGGAGGGGGCGCCCCAGCCATCCTCGACCGGAGTGGGCGACCTGGAGCCGCGGGGTGCCGGCGAGGACTGCGACGTGGCGATCGTCGGCTCCGGCGCCGGCGGCGCGGCGGCCGCGGCCATCCTGGCCGAGGCGGGCCTCGACGTGATGGTGCTCGAGTCCGGGCCCTACGTCGATCGGACGAGCTACCCGACCGACCCGCTCGACGGCCTCCCGCTGCTCTATCGGGATGGCGGCATGACGATCGCGTCGGGCAAGCCCGCCATCCCGATCCCGGTAGGGCGCACGGTCGGGGGCACGACGGTGATCAACTCCGGTACCTGCTTCCGCGCCCCCGCCGAGGTTCTCGAGGAATGGCGCGAGCGCGAGGGGATCCAGTGGGCCGCCGATCTGGACCCCCTCTACGAGGCCGCCGAGGAGATGCTCGCGGTCACTCCGCTGGACCTCGAGACCCTCGGCCGCAACGGTCAGCTCTGCGCCGAGGGGGCCAGCGCCCTCGGGGCCAGCGGTGGCCCGATCAGCCGCAACGCCGGGAAGTGCGTGCAGTGCAGCTCGTGCCCTCTCGGCTGCAAGATCGACGCGAAGCGAGCCACCCACGTCTCCTACCTCCCCCGGGCCGTCGCCGCGGGGGCGCGGGTGCGAGCCGGCGTCAAGGTCCAGCGGATCATCACCGAGGGCGATCGCGCCGTCGGCCTCTCCTGCCGGGCGGGCATGCCCCCGACCGGCGCCCAGGAGATGTCCCAAAGCGGCCGGCGGGCTCCCGGCCGCGACTGGCAGGTCCGGGCGAAGGCCGTGATCAGCGCCGGCGGCGCCTTCGGCACGCCCGAGCTGCTGCTCCGTTCCGGGATCAACCATCCCGCGCTCGGCCGCCACCTCCATATCCATCCAGCCGCCTGGATCGGCGCCCGCTACGAGGAGGAGGTCCGCGGCTGGGAAGGCGTCATGCAGAGCTATTACGTCGACGAGTGGCAGCCCGAGCGGATCCTGCTCGAGGCGACCTTCACCCCGCTCTCCTTCGGTGCCCAGTGGCTGCCGGGCGTCGGTGCGGCCTTCTCGGACCGGGTCGCCAACTTCGGGCACATCGCGTCGATCGGGGTCCATCTCCACGACCTCTCCGAGGGACGCGTCGGCCTCACCTCGAACGGATCGCTCCGGCTCTCCTACCGGCTGCTCGAGGAGGAGGCCCGCCGAATCCAATTCGGGATCGCGCGCGCCGCGGAGATCCATTTCGCCGCCGGAGCGACCGAGGTCTATCCGAACGTCGGCCCGGTCTCCGTGATCTCGCGCGGCGAGCTGGCCGGCTTCGAGTCCCTGTCGCTGAGGCCCGCGGACCTTCGCCTCGAGGCCTTTCACCCGATGAGCAGCGCCCGAATGGGAGTGGACGCGGCGACGAGCGTCTGCGACCCCGCCGGCGCGGTCCGCGGCACCGAGAACCTCTACGTGGCCGACGCCAGCCTGCTGCCGACCTCGGTCGGCGTCAACCCGATGATGACCATCATCGCCTGCGCCACCCACGTGGCGGGGGATGTCGGCGCCGCTCTAGGCGGCTGAGGCCTTCGGGGTCTTCAGCGGCTGCATCCCCATGTAGCCACCGAGCGTGATCGCGACTGCCGAGGCGAGCCCGATCCAGGCGCCGATCTCCAGGCCGACGGCGCCATAGCCGGGCGGATTGATCATCCGGATCACGATCAGCACGACGCTCACGAAGCCGATGCCGGTGGCCACCGACGAACCCGCCACCGGGTAGCTCACCGAGATCCGGAGGAGCACGCAGATCGCGACGGAGAGCGCAACGGCCCCGGCAGCGGCGAGCACGATGTCCGTGACGCTGAAGGCCTTCCAGCCGGTGATGTGGTTCTCACTCACCGAATACCACGCGAGAAAGAGGCTGACGAGCAGGCCGAGGCCGCCGACGGCCCCGACCAGCTCGCCTGCTCTCAACCCACGCTTCAGTAGCGCTCGCCCCCGGCGTCCTCCTGCATGGTCAGGTAGCCGCCGACCGCTATCGCGCCGCACGCGATCAGGCCCAGGATCAGTCCGATCTTGATTGACACACCGCTGCCGAAGTGGTCAAACAGCTGGTAGAAGATCAAGATCGTCCCGACGCCCGCGAGCAGCGCCGTCGCGACGGGCGCGAGCGGTGCTTCGGCGCCGTCGCCCAACAGGGTCATTGCCGCGGGCACCAGCGCGACCAGGATCACGATGAGCAGATAGATGTCGAGTGGGTTTTCCGCCTCCCACATATTCCGGTTGACGGACCCGCCGACCGAGGTTCCACCCACGGTGATCGCCTGCCCGATGCTGAACCACGGCAAGAAGCTGATGATGAACAGGGCGATTGCTCCAATCGCTGCAACGAGCTGACCCTGAGACAACCTGTTCGCGTCCAATTGGTCTCCTCTTTCCTTTTTCCAGAAGGGCCGCGCTGACGCGCGCCCTCGCATCCGAGCCTATATCTCCCCGGCGACCTCTTCCTGCATCGCCCTGAAGCCGCCGATGGCGATCACGATGGCCGCAGCCAGGCCGATGAACGCGCCGTACTTGCGGTCCGCCCCGTCCGGGAAGTCGACCGTCAGCCAGGCGATCACGAGGATCGTTCCGACGACGCCGAGCAGAAAGGTCGCGGCCGAGACGAAGGAGAACTCCTCGGCGGCATCGGTGAGCGCCAGAAGCGCAGGCAGCAGCGCGACCACGGCGGTGATCAGCAGATAGATGTCGAGCGTCGAGCCCTTCCAGATGTTGTCGGACGTGCTCGCGGCGCCCGAAATGCCGTTGGCAACGCCGGGCGGCAAGTTGACCCCGGATGGCAGCGATGAGCCGCTCACCCCGATCCAGGGCAGGAACATCCCGACCAGCAGGACCACGGCTCCGACCGCCGCGATCACCTGCCCCTGAGACAACCGTCCTCCGACCATGTTCGTCCTCCGTCGACTTTCTGCGTGGGCGCGCGGACCCTACCGGGAGGAACCCGTCGGGGTCAGGTCTTGCGATGCGGCACCTCGATGCAAGACCTGACCCCAGGGTCGGAGCTACTTCTTCTTGGCGCCGCCGGATCGCTTGCTCTTGCTGGCGCCAGAGCGTGACGAGCTCTTCTTCTTGCCCGAGCTGGAGCGCGAGCTGGACGACTTCGCCTTCGCCTTCGTCTTCGACCCTGAGCGGGCCGGCGACTTCTTCTTCATCGTCGTGCTCTTCTTCGTGGCGGCCGAGCCGCTCGAACGCGAAGCGCTCTTGGCGGGCGCCGCCGCGGGCGGCGGGGTCGGCGTGGCGTCCGGGGCGCTGGCGGCTGCCACGCGCGTGCGACCGCCGGCCACCGCAACCAGCGGCTCGAAGCCATCCTCGCCGAGCGCCATCAAGGCGCCGGCGGTGATGGCGATCGCCGAGGCAAGACCGAGAAACACGCCGATCCTGAGCGTCGGCGATCCGGCGAACATCCGCCAGAGGATCAACAGGACGGCCAGTGCGCCGAGCAGGGCCGTGGTCATCCCGCGGCGAACCGGGATGTTCACCCGCTGCCCGGCGGCCGCCAGGTACGCCAGGGCGATACCCGAGACGCCGGAGAGGATGATCAGGAATCCCGGCAGGTCGGTCAGGGCGTCCCAGCCGCTGATCCCCGGATGGGAGAGGGTCGCGGTGCCGTTGACCAGGCTGCCGCTCACCTCCGCGCCACCGCCGAACCAGTCGAAGAAAAGGAACACGAACAGGGCGATGCCGGCGATGCCGGCGACCATCTCACCCGTGCGAACCCTTGATGAGTCCAAGTCAGCCTCCGTCGATGGATTAGTGCTGCGGCGGGGATTCAAGCACTAGCGGCAGCGGCCTGATGGCGAATTCGTGCCGCGCTCACCGTGTTGGCCAGCAGCATCGCGATGGTCATCGGACCCACCCCGCCGGGGACCGGGGTGATCGCCGCTGCGACCTCCACGGCGGCGTCGAAGTCGACGTCGCCGACGAGACCGCCGTCGGTGCGGTTGGTGCCGACGTCGATCACCGTCGCGCCCGGGCGCACCATGTCGCCGCCGATCAGCCTGGGCTGACCGGCCGCCGCGACCAGGATCTCGGCGCGCCGGCAGACCTCGCCCAGGTCCTTCGTCCGGCTGTGGCAGACGGTCACCGTGGCGTTGGCGCCGAGCAGCAGCGAGAAGAGAGGCCGCCCGACGAGGTTGGAGCGACCGACGATCACGGCCTCCTTGCCCGCGGGGTCCACCCCGGCCGATGCCAGCAGCTCCATGATGCCCCGCGGAGTGCAGGACACCAGGCCCGGTTCGCCGCGCGCCAGCCTGCCCGCGCTGATCGCCGTGAGCCCGTCGACGTCCTTGTCCGGGTCGATGGCGTCGACGATCGCGCCGGCGTCGATCTGATCCGGCAGCGGCAGCTGGACCAGGATTCCGTCGATCTCATCCGAGTCGTTGAGCGCCGCCACCAGCTCGAGCAGCTCATCCTGGGAGATGGAGCCGACGGGCTCATGGTGGAAGGAGCGGATCCCGACCTCCTCGCACGCCTCGCGCTTGCGGCGCACGTAGATCGCGGAGGCCTTGTCGTCGCCGACCAGCACGGTGGCGAGCCCGGGCGGGCGTCCCAGCTGCGCGGAGAGGTCATCGACCTCGCCTCGCACGCGCTCACGCACGGAGGCCGCCACGGCCTTGCCGTCGATCACGGTCGCCGCCATCTCAGCTCGCCTTCCTCAGGGGTGCGTAGTCGGCCATCAGCTTGCGCTCGGCACCATCGCCTGCGAAGCGGACGACTATCACCCCTCCCGGCTCGACGGCGGTGACGACGCCGTCGCCGAAGCTCGCGTGGACGATGTCGTCGCCGGTCGCGAAGGAGAGCGAGGGGTCGGCCTTCGGCGCCGGTCCGGTGCTCTGGCCGAGCGACCAGCCGGTGAGCGCCTGCTCCTGCGTGCCCTCCCTCTCGACCAGGTCGTCGGGCAGCTCCGAGAGGAAGCGGGAGGGGAAGCCGGTCTCCCGGCCGCCGAAGAGGCGGCGGCTGCGGGCGTGGGTCATCCAGAGCCGCTTGCGGGCCCGGGTGATGCCGACGTAGGCGAGGCGGCGCTCCTCCTCCTCGTTCCCCTCCTCCAGCGAGCGCGAGTGCGGGAAGACGCCCTCCTCGCAGCCGATGACGAAGACAGCGTCGTATTCGAGGCCCTTCGCATTGTGCAGGGTCATCAGGGTCACCTTGGACTCGTCCCGGTCGAGGTCGTCCTGATCGGTGTAGAGCGAGATCGCCTGGAGGAACTCCTCGAGCGGCGCCAGCTCCGAGGGCCCCTCGACCTCGCGGCTGGCGTCGAACTCGGCCGCGACCCCGACGAGCTCCTCGAGGTTCTCCATCCTGCCCTCGGCCTCGATCGTTCGCTCGGCCCGCAGGGCGTCGAGGTAGCCGGAGCGCTCCAGCAGGGCGCGCAGGAGGTCCGCCACCGGACCGGCCTCGAACTCCGCGCGCAGCTCCTCGATCAGCTCGGTGAAGCGGCCGATCGACTTCATCGCGGCCGCGGACAGCCCGGGAACGCCCTCCTTCTCGAGCGCGATCTCCCAGATCGTCCGGCCGGTCGTGTTGGCGTGCGCCAGCAGGCGGCCCTGGCTGGTGTTGCCGATCCCGCGCCGCGGGGAGTTGATCACCCTGGAGAAGCTCACCTCGTCAGCCGGGTTGAGGAGAAGCTGCAGATAGGCGACGGCGTCCTTGATCTCGGCTCGCTCGTAGAACTTCGTCCCGCCGATCACCTGGTACGGGAGCTCGTAGCGGACGAGGATGTCCTCGAGCACCCGGCTGTGGGCGTTGGTCCGGTAGAAGACCGCGATCTCGTCGCGTGTCATGCCGTGCTGGTCGATCAGCTCCTCGATCTCGCCGGCGACGAAGCGCGCCTCCGCGTGCTCGTCCTCGAGCTCGGCGACGTGGATCTTCTCGCCCTCGCCGAGGTCCGACCAGAGGTGCTTGCCGAGTCGCCCCGTGTTGTGCGAGATGACCGCGTTGGCGGCCTTCAGGATCGTCTCGGTCGAGCGGTAGTTCTGCTCGAGCTTGACCACGTCGGCGTCAGGGAAGTCATCCTCGAACTCGAGGATGTTGCGAACCTCGGCGCCTCTGAAGCCGTAGACGGAGTTGTGGGTGATCACGCCATTTGCAATGAAGTTATGGGTCCCCTCAATGTCTAGATCGATAAACCGTTTGCCGCCCGTCGGCACGTCAGAAACCGAGGTCACAACGTCGAACTCGCCGTTCTCGCCGAAGATCGCCATTCCTGGTCGCACTGATCCCGCCGGGATGAGAGGCAAAGAGTTGCCCTGCCCAACGACCTTCTTGCCAAGCCGGGCGGTCCATTTGATCTCGGGATCCAGCGCATCCTTGATCCGATTCACGCGTTCGACAAGTAGACCCATGTCAGCGAAGGCAGATTCATGTCGCCATCCATTCGATCCTGAACGGGCTGGACGGACGCTTAGACCTAAGTCCTCGAGTGCCTTGCGACCCTCGTCGTCTTGACCAAAGATCGCGATTCGGTGCATTGTCTGCTTCCCTCGATGATCGCCGCACAACGTGATCGTCAGCTTCCGGCGTATACCAGTACTTGCCTGCGCTGAGTGATGCGGATGGTTTGGATCCAATCCCTCATCCTCGAGAAGTTGAAGTCCGCCGGACTGCGTGTCGACGTTTGAGAACACCTCGTCTAATAGCTCCTGGTTTGCGACCACTCCCTTGGTTCCGTTGCTCTCCCGTGCATAGAAGGGCAGCGGAGGGAGCCCATAGGTTGCAGCGAGGATCGCCTCATCTGTTCGCGCATCCGCGTCGTCCGCATGTGTCGAGATCACCCAGCCTGCATCGGCCCCTTCGTGCAGACAGCGCTGGGAAAGACCGAGCTTGGGCTTGCTCTGACCCGCGGTGTAGACGCAGGTAGTCCCCACTCGAAACCCCTGCTGCTTTTTTGCCATGAGGTATGTGATGTGCATTTGAGGCGTTGTTCCAACGCGGTAGCCGGCGAAATGAGTGTGTTCCGCGGTGGTGACCAAGTGGCGGCCGGACTTGGTCGTAATGGACACACCCCATTTACGTCGAGCCCGATGAAGCTTGTTAACTCGCGCGGGCCGAAAGTCTCCGCTGCCATAGCAGGACAGCACCTCGTCACCGACCGCCACGCTCTCAACCGGTTTCGTGGATCCATCGGCCATCGTGATCTGAGTCCCCTCAAGCACACACTGGTCCTCGTCGCCGACGACCGTCAGGTTCCCGTCCTCCCCGGCGAGCAGCTGCAGCAGCCGGTACTGGGCGTGGTTCGTGTCCTGGTACTCGTCAACGAGGATCCAGCGGAAGCGCTCGCGATAGCGGCGGCGGACGTCCTCGAACAGCTCCAGGACGTTGACGGTCCGCATGAGCAGGTCGTCGAAGTCCATCGAGTTGGCGTCGAGCATCCGCCGCTCGTAGAGGCGGTAGGCCTGGCCGACCATGTCCTCGAAGGGGCCCCCGACCTGCTCCTGGTAGGTCTCGGCGTCGATCAGCTGGTTCTTCGCGTCGGAGATACGGGCGCGGACGGCGCGCGGCGGGTAGCGCTTGGTGTCGACCTCGAGCTCCTCCAGACAGCGCTTCAGCATGCGCAGCGAGTCGGCCTCGTCGTAGATCGTGAAGCGGCTGGTGTAGCCGAGGCGCTCCGCCTCGATCCGCAGTAGGCGCGCGCAGGCGGCGTGGAAGGTCATCACCCACATCCGCCTGGTGACGCCGCCGATCAGGGCGGCGACCCGGTCGCGCATCTCGTTGGCCGCCTTGTTCGTGAAGGTGATCGCGAGGATCTGGTTCGGGTGTGCGCGGCCCGTGGCGAGCAGCCAGGCGATCCGGTGCGTCAGAGCCCGGGTCTTGCCCGAGCCGGCCCCGGCCAGGATCAGCAGCGGCCCCTCGTCGAAGGTCACGGCCTCGCGCTGCGGCCCGTTGAGCCCGGCGAGCAGCCGCTCGACCTGGTCGGCGCCCGCATCGACCGGCGCCCCGGGTGCCTCCTCGGCCGCGGTTTCCGGGACGACCTTCAATTCCTCTCTGCCGGTGGCCACGCGCCAAGGATAGGCGTGGGCCCCGCCGTCACCCGCCCGCTGAGCTCGGTCCCTTCTTCGGCCGCAGCTCGGTCACGTCGGCCTCGCCCGCGTCCTCACCGGTGAGGCTCGCGAGATGCTTCTCGACTTCCGCGATCCGGTCCGAGAGCTCCTTCATCGCCTCCGCGATGGGATCGGGCAGGTGGATCCAGTCGCTGTCGGGGCCCTCAACCGGGCGCCCCTCGACCCGGACCGGATGTCCCGGGTTGCCGACGACGGTCGTGTGGGCGGGCACGTCCTCGATGACGACGGTGTTGGCGCCGACCTTGGCGTTGCGACCGACCGTGACGGGGCCGAGCAGCTTGGCGCCGGACCCGACGGTGACGTCATCGTCGAGGGTCGGGTGCCGCTTGCCTCGTGCGAAGCCGGTGCCGCCAAGCGTGACGCCCTGGTAGAGCGTGACCCGGTCGCCGATCTCCGTCGTCTCGCCGATCACGACACCCGAGCCGTGGTCGATGAAGAAGTCCGAGCCGATCCTCGCCGCGGGGTGGATCTCGACGCCCGTCAGCGCGCGGCTCGTGTACGCGATCGCCCGGGGCGCGAGCGGCACCTCGGCCTCCCAGAGGGCGTGCGCGGCGCGGTGGGCGAGCAGCGCCTGCACGCCGGCCCAGCCGGTGAGGATCTCCAGCGTGCCGATTCCGCGAGCCGCGGGGTCGCGCTCGCGCGCGGAGGCCACGTCGCTCGTGACCTCCCCGAGCACGCGTCTGAGTGTTCCTAACCCGAGCACAACGCCGAAGCTTAGGGACGCCGCGCGGCGATCACGGGGCGAAAAACGGCAGGGACATGTACCGCTCGCCCGAGTCGGGCACGATCACGACGATCCGCTTGCCGCGCATCTCCTCCCTGGCCGCAAGGTCGAGCGCCGCTCGCACGGCCGCACCGGCCGAGATTCCGATCAGCAGCCCTTCGCGCCGGGCCGAGGCGCGCGCAGTCTCGAGGGCGTCCTCGTCGCTGACGCCGACGATCTCGTCGATCACGTCGCGATCCAGCACCTCGGGCACGAAGCCGGCGCCGATCCCCTGGATCTTGTGCGGGCCGGGGAGCCCGCCCGTGAGCACTGGCGAGGCCGACGGCTCCACTCCGACGATCCGAATGTCCGGCCGGCGCTCTTTCAGCACCTGCCCGACGCCGGTGATCGTGCCGCCGGTGCCGACGCCGGAGACGAAGGCGTCTACCTGGCCGTCCAGGTCGCGCCAGATCTCCTCCGCGGTCGTCCGGCGGTGGATCTCCGGGTTCGCCGGGTTGGAGAACTGCTGTGGGATGAAGCCATCGTGCTCCTTGGCCAGTCGGGTGGCGAGTTCGACCGCCTCGTTCATCCCGCCGAGCGAGGGGGTCTCGTGGACCTCGGCGCCGTAGGTGCGGAGCAGCGCGGTGCGCTCGCGGCTCATGCCCTCGGGCAGGGTGAGGATGAGGCGGTAGTCGCGCGCGGCTGCGACGAGGGCCAGCGCGATGCCCGTGTTGCCGCTGGTCGGCTCGACGATCACGGACCGCCCGCGCTCGATCAGCCCGTCGCGCTCGGCCGCGTCGATCATCGCCACGCCGATCCGGTCCTTGACCGAGCCGCCGGGGTTGAAGAACTCGAGCTTGGCGACGACCTCGCCCGGCAGCTCCGCACTCAGCCGAGGCAGGGCGACGAGCGGCGTGTTGCCCACCACCGCGGAGCTCTCCGCGCCGACGCGAAGCGTCGTTGTCGTCCCGTTGGACCCGGCCATTGATGCAAACTAGCGGAACCGGGTCAGGTTTCCGGGGATTGTGGCCCCGCGACCCCCGGGCTGCGGGAGGAGGGACTATGTTTCTCGGCTTGAGCGAGGCCCTTACCTGGATCGAGTCCCCGAGCGATGCCGAGTTCATGTCGTCGGGTCCGGCTCCGCGCTTCCGGGTCGGCGAGGTCGAGTTCCGCTGCGAGTTTGCCCCCTCCGAGGACCGGCTGTTCTCGATCCGCAAGGACCGGGCCGGGATCGAGGCATACCTCGAGATCATCGAACGGTTCAAGGGAGACAACTTCGTCGAACTGGGAATCGGCTCCGGCGGCAGCGTCGCCCTGACCGCGCTCGTCGCACCGCCCCGCAAGCTCGTCGCCCTCGACATCGGAGCGGAACGCATCGAAGCCCTCGACGCCCTGGTCACCGAGCGCGGCCTCGCCGAGCGCGTCGGGCTGCACTATGGCGTCGACCAGGGAAACCGGGAGCAGCTGGCGGCGATCCTCGACGACGAGTTCGGCGACGAGCCGATGGGACTCGTCATCGACGACGCCTCGCACCGGCTTGACGAGACACGTGCGTCGTTCGAGCTTCTCTTCCCGAGGCTGCGCCCGGGCGGGCTGTTCGTGATCGAGGACTGGAACCACCAGCATCTCGTCACCCGAGCCCTGGCGGCCACGCTCGACGACCCGAGCCCGGAGGAGCTCAAGGCGGGCGTCGAGCGATTCCTCGCCGACTCAGGTCGGGCGGGACCGTCGCTCGTTCGCCTGGTCATCCAGCTGATCCTCGCCCAAGCGGAATCGGATGAGTTCGTGAGCGAGGTGCGCGTCGACCTGCACGGAGCTCACATCTACAGAGGAGGCGGCGAGCTCGATCCGTCGGCCTTCCGCATCGCGGACCTGATCGCGAACGACTTCGGGCTCCTCTCGGGCGAGTAGGCGCCCGCGCTTGTCACGCTTTCTAGATGTGGTACATCCCCGTGCCGGCCTCGTCGGCCTCGCGGCGGGCGATGTCGGCGATCGTCGCGGAGCGGAAGGTGGTGCGCAGGGACTCGACCCCCTCCTCCCAGATGCCGCCGGCCTCCTTGCCCTCCTGGCCGACGACGCCGTCGAGCGCCTGGACCACCTCGAGGACGTTGATCTGGTCGGCCGGGCGCGCGAGCGTGTAGCCGCCCTTCGCCCCTCGGTGGCTGACCAGGATGCCGGCGCGTCGCAGGGTCGAGAAGAGCTGCTCCAGGAACTGGACGGGGATGCCGCGGCGCTCGGCGACCTGTCCGATCGGCATCGGGCTCTCGCCGGCGCGCGCCAGCTCCGCCAGCGCCACCACCGCGTAACGTGACTTCGAGGTGACCGAGATCACGCCATCCGTTTTAGCGGGCCGCGCGGCGTCGCGATGAATCGACCCAACCGAGCCCTGCTGCGCGCGCTCGCCCCGCTGGCGGTGATGGGCCTGATCTTCTACCTCTCGGCGCAGCCGGCCGCGGCCCACCACGCCTGGTGGGAGTTCGTGGTGCGCAAGCTCGGTCACGTCACCGGCTACGCGCTGCTGACGGCGCTCTGGGCCTGGGCGCTGCAGGGGGTCGTCAGGCGGCCCGTCCTGATCGCCGTCTGCATCGCCCTGGCCTACGCCTGCACGGACGAGTTCCACCAGACCTTCGTGCGCGGCAGGCACGGGAGCCCGGTTGACGTCGGGGTCGATGCGATCGGCATGGCGATCGCCGTGATCCTGATCCGCGCACGCCGGCCCTCCCTCAAGGGAAGAGGGAAGGTCGACGCCAGAGAGAGAGCTCCTAAATCCAGCCTTGCTCGGTCGCCATGAGGACCGCCTGCGCGCGGTCCAGGGCGCCCAGCTTGCCGTACACGTTGTGCAGGTGGCTGCGTACCGTGCTCGCGGAGAGATCGAGCTCCACGGCGATCTGCTTGTAGACCTTGCCCTCGGCGAGGCGCCTGAGGACGTCCAGCTCTCGAGAGGAGAGCGGACACGGGCCGGTGGCCCGGCGACGTGACCCCTTGCCCTGGGGAAGCTCGTAGAGGACCATGCGCACGGCGGTCTCGTCCATGCCGCAGCTCTCAGCGGCCTCGACGAGATCCGTGGTGCTGACGGGACAGTCCTCGATGTGGGCGGCGACCATGTCCGCGACGCGGATCACGGCGGCCATCCCCTCCGCCTGACGGGTGTGATGGCGCTCGATCGCCTCGGCGACGCGCGCGTGCACGCCCCAGCGGCGGGTGAGGACGCCGCCGACGAGCGCGTGGTCGATGCCGAGCTCGCGGCGCTCCTCGGCGATCCGGTCGTCGGGGGTGGCTCCGCGCCGGTCGAAGCGCTCGGCATAGCCCGGATGCAGACGCGCGAGAACGGGCCTGCCGATGTCATGGAGGATCGCGGCCAGGGCCAGCTCGTCGCGGTCGCCGATCCCGCTGATCTCGGCGATGCGGTCGGCCGCCCGCTGCACCGCCAGGGCGTGCAGCCGGAAGCGGTCCGGGGCGAGGGCGAGTCGCCCGTCACCGTTGAAGAGGTCGTATGAGGGGGCCGAGCGCAAAATCGCCTCGACCGCGCCCGGACCGAGCCGCTCGACGCCGTCCGAGACGCTGTGGATGCGGCCGCTGCCCTGAAGCTGCCCGGCGGCGCGGATGATCGCGCTGGTGAGGCCGACGTCGGCCTCGACCACCGCGGCCACCTCGTGTGGCGGAGCGCCACGGTTTACCTGCTCGAGGGCCTGCTCGCGGCCCTCCTGGAGGGCGGGCTGGCGCTCTGCCTCGTCGAAGGCCGCCGCCAGGACGCGCCCGCGGCCCTCGCCTCGGACGCTCGTCTGGACACCCCGTGTGGACGTGGCCGTGCTCGCCATGCGGTAGTCATCGGCACTCGCCTACCGATTGTTTAGCCCATCCGTTGATCTACCCAGAAGTGGGTTTTTCGACCTCCGTAGAAAGCCGCCGCACCGCATTCTCGATCCGCTCCAGTGAACGGTCCTTGCCCAGCACGGCGAGCGACTCGAAGATGCCCGGCGAGACCGCGGTGCCGGTGATCGCCACGCGAACGGGCTGATAGAGCTTGCCGGGCTTCACCTCGTGGTCGGCGAGGATCCGCCCCAGCGCGGTCTCCAGCTCGGCCGGCTCGAAGGATTCGGCGCCGCGGAGCGCCTCGAGGGCATCCGTGAGCAGCGGCAGGGCGCCGTCCTTCATCACCTTCTTCCAGGCCCTCTCGTCGGTCTCGGGCTCCTCGAAGAGGAACCCGATCAGCGGCCAGACCTCGTCCAGGGTCTGCGCCTTCTCCTGGGCGATCTCGCAGGCGGCGCGCAGGCGCTCGTCCGGCTCGCGGCCGACGTGGCGGGCGACCGCGGCCGTGTAGTCGTCCAGATCCATCTCGCGCATGAAGCGGCCGTTCAGCCAGCGCAGCTTCTGCTCGTCGAAGATCGCGCTGGCGCGGCCCACGTCGGCGATGTCGAAGCGCTCGATCAGCTCGTCGGTGCTCATGATCGTCGTGTCGTCCTGTGTGCCCCAGCCCAGCAGCGCCAGGTAGTTCCGGACGGCGGCGGGCAGATAGCCCCCGTCGCGGAGCTCCTGCACGCTGGCGGCTCCGTGGCGCTTGGAGAGCTTCTTGCCGTCGGGGCCGTGGAGCAGCGGCAGGTGCGCGTAGTGCGGCGGGTCGACCCCGAGCGCCTCCATCACCAGGTCCTGCTTCGGTGTGTTGGAGAGATGGTCGTCACCGCGAATAACGTGGGTGATCCCCATGTCCGCGTCGTCGACGGCGACCGCGAAGTTGTAGAGGACGGACCCATCGGCCCTGGCGATCACGAAGTCGTCCGAGCTTGCGTTCGGGAACCGCACCTCGCCGCGGATCTCATCCTCGACCACCGTGTCTCCCTCATCCGGGGCCCGCAGGCGCACGGCGGCGTCCGGATCGTCGCTCGGCTCGCCGCGGTAGCCCCGGTTGCCGTGCGACTTCTTCCAGGCGGCGACGTCCTCGCCGGTCGCCGAGTCGCGGTAGGCGCGGCCGGAGGCGAGCAGCTCCTCGAGCCGCTCGCGGTGTCGCTCGGCGCGCTCTGCCTGGCTCAAGGGCCCCTCGTCCCAGTCGAGCTCCAGCCAGCGCAGCGCGTCCAGGATCTGCTCGACGTTCTCGGGAGTGGAGCGCTCGCGGTCGGTGTCCTCGATCCGCAGGATGAGCTCTCCCCCCGGCCGCGCGCGTAGAGCCAGTTGTACAGTGCCGTCCTCGCTCCCCCGATGTGGAGGGCGCCCGTCGGTGACGGGGCGAAGCGGACTCGAACTGGATCGGAGCTCATCATGCTGATCGGCGCCCATGTTTCCACAGGGGGTGGCCTCTCCAAGGCCATCGGGCGCGCCGAGGACGCGCGCTGCGACGCGATCCAGATCTTCAACCAGAGCCCGCGGATGTGGAAGCCGACGCGCTACGTGGACGACGACTTCGCCGCCTTCCGGGAGGCGATGGAGGAATCCCGGGTCGAGGCGGTCGCGATCCACGCGATCTACCTGATCAATCCGGCGACCAACGACAAGGAGATGCGGAAGAAGTCGCTCGACTCGCTCAGTCATGCCCTCCGCGTCGGGGACGGTATCGGGGCCATCGGGGTGGTCATCCATCCCGGCGCTCTCAAGGAGGACACACGCACCAACGCCCGCAAACGGGCGGTGAAGCTGATCAAGGAGGCGCTGGCCGAGACGGAGCGCTGCCCGATCCTCTACGAGAACACGGCCGGCTCACCCCAGCTCCTCGGCCGCGATTTCGACGAGACCGCCGACCTGATCGAGAAGACCGGTGGTCCCAAGCGCCTCGGGCTCTGCATCGACTCGTGTCACCTGCACGCGACCGGGTATGACGTTCGCACGGCCCAAGGGATGAAGGCCCTCGTCGACGAGATCGACTCGAAGATCGGCCTGAAGCAGCTCAAGCTCCTGCACGTCAACGACTCGCGGGACGCGCGTGGATCGAACCGCGATCGCCATGCCCCCATCCCGAATGGAGAGATCGGCCGGAAGGGGATGCGCGCCTTCCTCGGCGAGCCGCGCCTGCAGGGGCTTCCGGCCGTCCTGGAGGGTCCGGGCATCGACGGCAAGGCGGTGGTCCGCGAGGACATCCAGATCGTCAGGCGACTGCACCGCGAGGCAATCCGAAAGGGAGGCTGATGCTCCTCAACCGGCGCGCTCTCGATGGGATCGCCGCCGGGGAGATCGACCTTGCCTTCCGGCGCTGGAAGCGACCCACCGTCAAGGCCGGCGGCACCTTGCGGAGTCGCGCTGGGGTTCTGGCCATCGACGCCGTCGAACCGGCCGGCGTGCGCAGCATCAGCGCCGAGGACGCCCGGCGCGCTGGCTTCGCCTCGCGCGCTGCGCTGCTCCGAAGCCTGCGCCCGCAGGGGCGCCTCTACCGGATCGAGTTTCACCGCCTTGGCGCCGACCCACGCGAGGTGCTGCGCGAGCGCGCCGAGATCAGCGCCGCCGAGCGCGCCGGGATCGACGCCCGCCTAGCCCGCATGGATGGCGCCCGCGGCGAGCCGTGGACCCGCCGGGTGCTCGAGCTGATAGCCGAGCGACCGGAGACCCTGGCGGCGGACCTGGCGGCCTCCCTCGGGATGGAGAAGGCGCCCTTCAAGCGAGGCGTCCGCAAGCTGAAGGAGCTTGGCCTGACCGAGAGCCTCCCGGTGGGCTACCGGCTCTCGCCGCGTGGCCGGGCCTACCTCAGCTGAGCGTGTTGCGCAGGTCGAACGCCCGGATCGATTCCGGGGTGTCGTCCGGGGCGTCGAAGAAGCGGCGGTTGACGCACTCGTGGCCGGGCCCGTCCCCCTCGTATGCCCGCTCGACGCTGAACTCGCAGTGGGGCAGCGGGTCGCCGGTCATCTTGATACCGCCGAATCCCTCCCTGGTGCGCTCGGCGAGCAGGAACATGTCGAAGTCGATCTCGGCGCTGAAGACGTTGTTCATGCATCCCATGAAGCGGCCGCCGGTGCGAACGTCCTCGTAGGTGTAGAGGAACTTGCACCCCATCTCGAGGCATCCCGCCGGGTTGACCAGCTTGTCGCAGAAGGTTCGGCACTGGCGGCATTCGCCGGCGCTGCTGCGCTCCTGCTGTGTCTGCCTGGGCACGCGTTCAGTCTAGGACGACGTGCGGGCGGCTTGGGGATCGCTTGGCCGCTTCGGGACTTGCGCGAAGAGGGTCAAGTCTGCTAGCCGAAGGTTGACTGGCGGGTCAAGCCGCGGCCCGGGAACCGGTCCCCAGGAGGGTGTCGAGCTCGGCGTCGAGGCCGGCGGAGCGCCGGACCCGGTAGTCGCGGCCGAAGCGAAGCTCGCGAGTCCCCTGGCGCGTCTTCATCACCAGCAGCACCTCCGAGTCGCCGGGGAAGTGCTCGAGGATCCCCTTCAGCTCCTCGATCAGGGAGGCGCCGAACTGGGACGCATCGATGGCGAGGCTCAGGGGCCCGGTGTCCCGGGTGGCCCGCGCCTTGGCGACCTCGTCCTCCGTGGGTTCGAAGAGCTCCACCTCCTGCGCGACCAGCTTGGTCTCCCCGCGGCCCTTGTGGTCGAGCCGGCCCCGCACGATGACGACCGCGTCTGCGGCCAGGAACTCCCTCGAGGCCTCATAGGCCTTGCCCATGACGAGCATCTCGACCTGGCCCTCGATGTCGTCGAGGGTCGCGAACGACATCAGCGAGCCGTTCTTCGAGGTGTGCCTCTTGAACTCCGTGATGATCCCGCCGACGCTCACCCAAGAGCCGTCGGACCGCTCGGCGAGGCTCGAGAGCGAGCAATCCACCCGGGAGCGCAGCGCGTCCTTCACCTCGGCCAGGGGATGCGAGGAGAGGAACGTGCCGAGGGTCTCCTTCTCGAGCTGGAGCAGCTCGCGCTGATCGAACTCCTCGGCGCGGATCGGGGCGTGGTGCTGTCGCGACGGGCCCGACTCCTTCGCCCCGCCCCCGAGGTCGAAGATCGAGGATTGGCCCATTCGCGAGTCCTCCTGGGCCTTCTGGCCGAATGCGGTGGCGGCGGGCAGCGCCTCGAGCATCCCCCTCCGCGAGGCGCCCGTCGAGTCGAGTGCTCCGCATTTGACGAGGCATTCCACCGCGCGCTTGTTCACCGCCCGGGTGTCCACCCGCTCGCAGAAATCCCATAGTGAGGTGAAGTCCCCGCCGTCCGAACGAGCGTCGAGGATCGCCTGCACGGCGATGTGGCCGACGTTCTTCACCGCGTCGAGGCCGAAGCGGATGCTGTTGCCCGAGACCACGAAGCCGTGGTCGGAGCTGTTCACGTCCGGGGGCAGCACCTCGATATCCATCTCGGCGCAGCGGTTGACAAAGAACGGGACCTTGTCCTTGGTCGACATCACCGTCGAGATCAGGGCGGCCATGTACTCGGCCGGGTAGTTGGCGCGCAGCCAGGCGGTCCGGTAGGAGATCATCGCGTAGCAGGCGGCATGGGAGCGATTGAACGAGTAGTCCGCGGCCGCCTCCATCAGCGACCAGAGATCCTGGGCGACACGTCGGTCCGTGTTCGACGCCGTCATGCCCTCGAGGAACTTCTCCTTCATGGTCGCCATCAGCTCCCGCTTCTTCTTGCCGACCGCCTTGCGGAGATCGTCCGCCTCGGCGGGGCTGAAGCCGGCCATCTGCTTCGCGATCTCCATCAGCTGCTCCTGGTAGATCACGCAGCCGTAGGTCGCCTCGCTGATCGGACGCAGACGGGGGTCCGGATAGCGGACGGCCTCCGGATCGCGCTTGCCCTTGGCGTAGTCGGGGATGTAGCGCATCGCCCCCGGCCGATAGAGGGCGTTCAGCGCGACCAGGTCCTGGAACTCGGTCGGCTTCACGGTCTTGAGGGCATCCTGCATCCCCTCGGACTCGAACTGGAAGACGCCGATCGACTCTCCCCTGCGGAGCATCTCGTAGGTCTTGGGATCGTCGGGCGGGATATCCTTGATGTCGATCCTCTCGCCGCGGGAGCGCTCGATGATCGCCACCGCGTCCTCGATCACGTCGAGATTGCGCAGGCCGAGGAAGTCCATCTTCAGCAGGCCGATCTCCTCGATCGGGCCCATCGAGTACTGGGTGACGGTCTTGTAGGCGCGCTCGGCCTTGCCGTTCCCGTTCCCGTTGCCGTTGCCGGCCCCGCGGTCCTCGGCGAGCTGCAGGGGGACGATCTCCTGGAGCGGCCGGTCGGCGATCACCACCGCGGCTGCGTGGATCGAGTGGTTGCGGACGATGCCCTCGAGGCCCTGGGCCGTGTCGAGAATCTTCTGCGCGTCAGGATCGGAGTCGTAGGTCCGCTTCAGCTCCTCCCCCGGCTTCAGGCACTCCTCGAAGCTCGGGCTGCGGCCGAAGATCGGCTCGGGAATCTGCTTGGCGAGCCGGTCACCGGTCGCGTAGTCGTAGCCGAGGACGCGGGCACCGTCGCGAATGGCCGCGCGCGGGGCCATCTTGCCGAAGGTGATGATCTGCGCGACGCACTCGCGCCCGTACTTGTCGGCGACGTAGCGGATCACCTGCTCGCGGCCGCGCACCGAGAAGTCGATGTCGATGTCCGGCATGGACTTGCGGCCGGGGTTGAGGAAGCGCTCGAAGAGCAGATCGTTGGCGAGGGGATCGATGTCGGTGATCTCCAGGGCGAACGCAACGATCGATCCTGCGGCCGATCCGCGCCCCGGGCCCACCGCGATGCCGTTGTCCTTCGCGTAGGTGACGAAGTCCCAGACGATCAGGAAGTAGGACTCGAAGCCCATCTCGGAGATCACCCCGAGCTCGAAGTCGAAGCGCTCCATCGCCTCGGCCGGGATCGGGTCGCCGTACCGTTGCCGGAGTCCCTTGAGTGCGAGATCGCGGAGCATCTCCCCCGGCTCGACCCCGTCCGGCGTCGGGAAACGCGGCAGCAGGAGCTGGCCGAGCTGCATCTCCAGCTCGCAGCGCTCTGCTATCTCGAGGGTGCTGGCGACCGCCTCCGGCATGTCGGCGAAGGACTCCGACATCTCGTCCGAGCTCTTCAGATAGAACTCGTTGGTGTCGAAGCGAAGCTTCGGCTGCTCGATCGTCGACTTCGTCTGCACGCAGAGCAGCGCTGCATGGCTGTCGTAGTCCTCGCGGCGCAGGTAGTGCACGTCGGCGGTGGCCACCAGGGGCCGGCCGAGCTCCTTGGCGACCCGGACGATCCCCTCGTTCGCCTTGTCCTGCTCCGGGATGCCGTTCCGCTGCACCTCGAAGTAGACCTGCTCGGGCCCGAAGGCGCCGATCAGGTCATCGATGTGCCCCCGGGCGTCGCCGGGGCGATCCTCGACGAGCCGGCGGCAGAAGCGCGACTGCAGGCAACCCGTGAGCGCGATCACTCCATCGGAGTGCGCCGAGAGCAGCTCCATGTCCACGTTGGCCTTGCCCCGCGAGAAGCCCTCGAGGAAGCCCGCGGAGCTCAGCCTGACCAGGTTGCGGAAGCCCGCCTCGCTGGAGGCCAGCAGGGTGATGTGGTTGCGCTCGTACCGGGTCGCCTGCGGGGTCGCGTTGCGATCGTCCACCAGGTAGGCCTCCAGGCCGATGATCGGCTTGATCCCCGCGGCCTTGCACGCCTTGTAGTGCTCGACCGAGCCGTTCATCACGCCGTGGTCGGTGAGCCCGAGCGCCGGCATGTCGAGCTCGGCCGCCCGCTGGGCGAGCTTGTCGATCTTGCAGGCCCCGTCGAGCAGCGAGTACTCGCTGTGGACGTGGAGGTGGACCGTTCCGGGGCTCACCCGTCGATCATGCCTGGGCGGGCGGACAGAGTCGATACGAAAAACGCGCCGAACAAGCACCTTTCCCGCACTGGCCGCACGAAATTTCGTCCGTTGGTGAGTTACCGCCCTACGGGGGTCGATAACTCACCAACCCCGCAGATATCACCTCTTGCGAGATAGGTTCTATGCGTGATCTGGATCCTTCGGCACGGCGACGCGGAGGCTGGCGAGGGGAAGCCCGACGCCGATCGCGAGCTGACCGAGAAGGGCGAGAGTCAGTCCGTCAACGCGGGCAGGGCCCTGAAGATCCTCGGAGCGGGTTTGGATGTCTGCCTGACGAGCTCGAAGGTCAGGGCGAAACAGACGGCCGACCTTGCGTGCGACGTTCTGGGTGTTGAGGTCGAGGTGGACGACCGGCTCGCTGGCGGAGATTTCGACCCACTCGAATTGGCCACGGGCCGCGGCGAGGTGCTGCTGGTCGGCCACGAGCCCGACTGCTCCCAGGCCGTCGCGCTCGTCACCGGCTCGCGAGTGAAGATGAAGAAGGGCGGTATCGCGGCAATCGACGACCACCTGCTCCACGCCCTCCTGCGCCCGAAGGACCTGAAGCAGATCGCCGGCTAGGCCAGGCCCTGCGACTCGTACTCGCGCAGGAATCCCTCGAACAGCCGGCGGTGACCCTGCTCGTCGTGGAGGATCGCGATCACCATGTCGTTGGTGACCGGGTCGACGCCATCGGTCGCCTCGACGATCTTCGTGTAGTGCTCGATCGCGCCGGTCTCCGCCTCGATCACACCACGGATCACGTGGACGATGTCGACCTGGTCGTCGGGCGGCTGGAGGTAGGACTGCTCGGCTGAGAACTTCTCGGAACCGGGGACGACGCCGTAGAGATCCTTGATCCTCTGCGCGAAGAGCTTGGCGTGCCCGAGCTCTTCAGCGATGTCCTGCTCGAGCGACTCCTTGATCTCCTGCGCGCGGACGCCATCCGGGTTGACCGAGTTGGCCAGGTAGCTCATCACCGTCTCGATCTCCATCCAGTAGGCCTTCTGCAGCATCCCGATGATCTCGTCGCGCTCCGCGCGCCGATCGTCGCCGAGGATGCCCTCGGAGGCTCGCGTGGTATCCGTCGTGGCCATCAGGTCGACCCTACCCGGGGCGATCTCGCGCTAATCCACCGATGAGTTGCGCGCCGGTGCACGGTCTTAGTGCTCGAGACCTTTCAAACAGGAGGAGTCAGATGCCAGTCGCCGAGATGACCACTTCAGCCGATGGGACCGAGATCGCCTTGGATCGCATTGGGAGCGGCCCCGCGCTGATCCTGGTCGGCGGCGCCTGGAACGACCGGAAGACGCCGGCACAGCTCGCCGAGCGGCTGGCGAGCGGCTTCACCGTCTACACCTATGATCGTCGCGGCCGGGGCGGCAGCGGGTTCACCGAGCCCTACGCTGTCGAGCGCGAGATCGAGGATCTCCAGGCCGTGATCGAGAGCGCCGGCGGGACCGCGCACCTCTTCGGGCACTCGTCGGGGGCCTCACTGGCGCTCGAGACCACCGCCCGGAGCGTCAACGTCTCCAGGCTCGCCATGTACGAGCCCCCCTACATCGTCGACGACAGCCGGCCGCCGCTGCCCACCGACTACGTCGAGCATCTGGAGGAGCTGTCGGCCGCGGGCGAGGGCAGAGAGGTGATCCGGTACTTCATGACGACCGCGGTCGGCATGCCCCCCGAGATTGTCGAGCCGATCGTGAGCTCGCCGATGGCGGAGTCGATGCTGCCCCTCGCCCACACCGTCTCCTACGACGGGCGGGTGATGCTCAGGGGCAGCATGTACGGCCAGCCACTACCTGCGGAATGGAGGGACGCGGTGACCATCCCGACCCTGGTGATGGACGGCGGCAACAGCCCGACCTGGCTGCACAGGTCCTGCCAGGCCCTGGTCCAGCTGCTGCCGGACGTCAGCTATCGGACCCTCGAGGGCCAGGATCATGCGGCCTCGCCTGAGGCGATCGCCCCGGCTCTCGAGGAATTTCTCTAAGCGGCCGCGACAAACACCGCGGCCGGGTCTAGGCGCAGGCCCAGGCGCTAGGCCCGGAGTCGCGCCAGATCTCAGCGGCGATCCGATCCTGCTCGGCCTTGGGCGCGTCTTGAGGCGCGCCCTGGCCGCCGTAGGCGGCCCAGGTCGACGGCAGGATCTGGTACGCGCCGCCGGCCCCGCTCGATGAGTTGACGGCGTGGTAGTTGCCGCCCGACTCGCACATGACGATGTACGTCGGGATCGAGTAGGGGCCCCCGAGGTAGGCCGGAGCCCCGGCCCCAGTGCCGACTGCAGCCCGCTGCTCCGCCTGCTGCTGCTCCAGGTCGGCGACCTGGCCCTGGGCGTCCGACAGGGAGGCCTGCGTCCCGGAGCGCGCCTGCGCCACCGCGGCGGCGCTCTGGTTGGCCGCCTGCGCGCTCGCCAGGAAGCTCGACTTCGCTGCGCTCAGCTGCTGTGCCTCGGCATCGGACTGCTGCTTCAGGTCGGAAACCTGGTGGGTGTGCTGCGCCATCTGATCGCGGAGGGAGGCGACCTTGTCGGCGGTCCGGGTGTCGGCGTCGTGCAAGGCGTTGAGGTAGTCCGTGCGGGTGGAGAGATCGTCGAAGCCGCTGGAGTTGAGCAGCACCGTGACGGAGTCGGGGGCGTCGCTCTCGTAGATCGAGACCAGCCGCCGGTCGAGCTGCTTCACGGCCGACGCGTACTGGCCGCGCAGCTGTTCGAGCTGGCGCTCGGCCACATCGAGCTGCTTGGCCAGCTCGTCGGAGCGGCTCTGTGCCGTTTGGACCTGGGCGTTCAGCACCATCGCTCGAGCGCCGGCCTGGTGGGCCTGCTCCGTCAGCGAGGAGATCTGCGCGGTCTGCGAGTTGACCTTGTCCGATAGCTGTCCCGCGTCGGAGCGCGCCGCATCGATCTTGTCCTTCAGGGATGGATCCTTGGCGCCAGCGAGGCCGACGCCGAGCACCGTTGCGGCCGCCACCGCACAGGCGATGCCCGCCGTTACGCGGCGACGCCTGTAGGCCCGGCGTGGCCGGATGCGCGGGGTGCTGTTGCCATATGTAGGGACTGCCGTCATCTCCTTCGGTGCCTGCGGGGTTAGCTGACGGGCTCACGCGGAAAGGAGTCGCGTTACGCCGGAGCAGTTGCCGGCGATTCGCCCCGGGCGGCCTGCGCCGCCGGTTTGGGTTCCCCGCTCTCTCTGACTCGAGAGATTCGGCTCTATCGAGCCAGGAACGGTAGCGAACGCTCTCACAGGCGCGTCGCGCCTGCCGCGCCCCGATTTCCGCCTGCCGCTGCCTGCAAGAAATCATGCAGATCAGGCGTGATCTAGGCGGCGAGGAGCAGCTCCCGGTCCTCTCGATACGTACGACAGACCTCGCGCAAAATGCCCAGCATCTGCTCGCTCGCGGGCGAGCGCGAGCTCTCGCGCGTCACGGCCCAGACCCGGCGAATGGGCTTCTGTCCTCTCACGGCTCGCAGCTCGATGCCGGGATGCCCCCCGGCGAGCTCGGGCAGGATCGTGACGCCGAGGCCCGCGGCGACGAAGCCCTTGATCACCTCGTAGTCCTCGCTGCGGAAGCTGATCCTCGGTTCGAAGCCCGCGCCCCGGCAGAGCTCGATCACCTGATCGCGGCAGGAGCTCGGCAGGGCGCCGCAGAGCCAATCCTCGTCGGCCAGGTCCGCGATCCGCACCGACTTGGCCGCAGCGAGCGGATGGCCCGGCGGCAGCGCCACGCGCATCGGCTCCTCATAGATCAGCTCGGTCTCCACGTCGCGGGCGAAGTCGAGAGGGAAGTCGGGGTAGTCGAAGACGACGGCGAGGTCGAAATCGCCTCGCTTCAGCCCGGGGAACGAAACCTCGGGCTCGTCCTCGGAGAACTGCAGCTCGATCTTCGGGAACCGCTCGCGGAACTGCGACAGCGCGCGAGTCATCAGGGTGGCGCTGGCGGTCGGGAAGCTCGCCAGCCGAAGCCGGCCGCCCTCCAGGCCGGCGATCTGGGAGAGCTCTCGCTCGGCCTCCTCCAGCCGGCACATCACGGCGTCCCCATGGGACATCAGCGCCTCGCCCGCGGCGGTCAGCTTGGGGCCGTCGCTGGTGCGCTCGAGCAGCGGGATGCCGACCTCCCGCTCGAGCACCGCGATCTGCTGGCTGACCGCGGACTGCGAGAGGTGCAGCGACTCGGCCGCCGCGGAGAACGAGCCGCGGGCGACGACCTCCTGAAGCACCCTCATCCTCCGGATGTCGAGCATAAGGGGAACTTATCAGGGCGAGAAGGAATCCATGTTGCGCTGATACCTCACAGAGAGGAGCATTCGCCTCGTTCTATCGATGAGTTCGCAAGAGGGCGACGGTCTTATGGAAAACGGATCGAGAGGAGCTGAGATGGAAGCGCACGCGGGAACAATCGGGATTCCAAGGAGCGGGACCAGGAAGCCGCGAGCGCGCCGGCTTCACCTGTTTCGCGAGCGCGTCCGGGCTCGCCGTCGGGAGCGAGCGATTCGCAACCACTTCGTCCGCGCCAACCGCGCCCTGCCGGGCTCGATCCCCGGGTCGGAGCACACCCACCTGCTCCGCCCGAAGGCCCAATAGGTCAGTCCGATTCGTCCTCGTCGCCGCGGCTGGCGAGGTAGGCACCTACCCCGAGGGCGGTTAGAACCAACCCCGCCCCGGCGGCGATGCGGATCTCGCGCCCGTAGGCCCGCCAGAGGAACGCGGCAATTGCTCGGCCGATGAACTCGTAGATCACTCCGTCTCCTTTCTGATCCGGTGGGCAAGACGGCTCTGCAAGGTAAAGAGCTCGATGAACCCTGGGCTCGCGTGCTGGGAGAAGTCTCCCCCGGATTCGCCAAAAGATGCCAGCGACTGGTCATAGAGCGCGTAGGGCGAGCTGCGCCGGATCGGGGTCACCGAGCCGCGGTAGAGCTTGAGCGCCACCTCGCCGGTGACGAACTCGTTGACCGAGTCCATGTAGGCGTCGAGGTCGGCGCGCAGGGGCTCCAGCCAGAGCCCCGCGTAGCAGAGGTAGGCCCACTGGCTCTCGAGAGTGGCCTTGAAGTTGTTCTGGTGAATCGTGCAGACGAGCTTCTCCAGCTCCCGGTGAGCGGCGAGGACGATGGCCGCCGCGGGAACCTCGTATAGGTCGCGCACCTTGAGCCCGACCACGCGGTCCTCGATGTGATCGACGATCCCGATGCCGTGCCGCTGACCGATCTCGGCGGCCCGCTCCAGCAACTCGACGAGGCCCAGCCGCTCGCCGTCAAGTGAGACGGGCCGGCCGCGCTCGAATCCGATCGAGACCTCCTGCGGCTCGTCCGGCGCGTCCTCGGGGCGGGTGACGAGCTGGAAGACGTCATCGGGAGGTGCCTGACCCAGGTCCTCGATCGTCCGCCCCTCGGAGGACCGGCCCCAGAGGTTGTCGTCGATCGAGTAGGGCGAGACCTCGGTCCCGCCCTTCACGGGAATGCCGTGCTCGCGGGCGTAGGCGATCTCCTCCTCGCGGCCCATCTGCCACTCGCGGACAGGAGCAATGATCCGGAGGTCCGGGTCGAGGGTTGCGATGGTCGCCTCGATCCGGACCTGGTCGTTGCCCTTGCCGGTGCAGCCGTGCGCGATCGTGTCGCAGCCGTGCTTCCGGGCAGCCTCCACGGCCAGCTTGCCGATCAGGGGCCTGCCGAGCGCCGTGAACAGCGGGTAGCCCCCTCCGTAGAGCGCGTTCGCCTTGATCGAGGGCAGCACGTAGTCGCCGGCGAACTCCTCCCGAGCGTCGACCAGGACCGTCTCGACCGCGCCGAGCTGCTCCGCCTTGCCGGTGACGACGTCCCAATCCTCACCCGGCTGGCCGAGGTTGACGGTGAGGGTGACGATCTCCGCCCCGTAGCGCTCCTGGATCCACTTCAGCATCACGCTCGTGTCCAGGCCGCCGGAGTAGAGCAGCAGGACCCGGCCGACCTGCGAAGGATCCGCCTGGTAGGACGCGATTCTCGGCGCCTCTTCCATGGCCGGGAGTGTGGCGTTTTTGTTTAGGCCGCGCTGCGAGAATCCCGGCAATGCGCCGGGCGACGCGAATCTTCTCGATCACGCTGATCACCGCCGGGCTCGTTGTGCTGTTCGACGCGGGCCTGACCTATTTCTGGCAGGAGCCGCTCTCCGCCGCCTACGGAGCGATCAAGCAGGGCCAGGCCGAGGACCAGCTCAACCAGCTCGAGTCCCAATATCCGACGCCGGCCGACCTGGCGGCCATCTCCGGGGTCCGAGGCAACGCCGCCAAGGCGCGGGTCCTCGCCGACCGCTTCAAGCCTCACCTCCAGGAAGGCCACGCATTCGGTCGGATCAAGATCGATCGGATCGGGCTCAACATCGTCGTGGTGCAGGGCACCGAGACCGCATCCCTCGAGAAGGGACCTGGCCACTACACGAACACGTCGATCCCCGGGCAGCCCGGAACCGTGGCGATCGCGGGACACCGCACCACCTACCTGGCGCCGTTCCGGCACATCGACGAGATCCGCAACGGGGACGAGATCCGAGTCGAGATGCCCTACGCCGCCTTCACCTACACCGTCCTCAGGCATGAGGTCGTCGATCCGAGCGACATCGGGATCCTGAAGCCGGTCGGCTTCAACCAGCTGGTTCTGACCGCATGTCACCCGCCGTACAGCGCCGCCCACCGCTACGCGATCTTCGCCAAGCTCACCCGGATCGACACCTTCGACATCACCGGCGAGGGGGGCTGGCTAGCCCCGTAGCGTCAGTCGCTCGGGCTCTTGGTCACGCACGTTAGAGCCCGCCGGACCCCCCGGTCGTCGTGGTGCCTCCGGGAACCGGTGTGCCGCCGCTCTGACTCGTGGTGGTGGAGATCGTCGCCTGCGTCGTCGTCTGGCTCGTCGTCGAACGGGTGGGCGTGGATATCGACTGGATCGATTGAGTCGTCGCCGAGTTGTTGTTGTTGTCATCGCCGGCGACGATGATCAAGCCGACGACCAGCCCGATCACGAGCGCAACGAGGATTCCGATCGTCCATCGGGCTCGAGTGTTCACGTCGGCGATCCTAACCCAGTGTTCGGCCGAGAATCTCGAGCGCCTCGTCGACCTCGGCCTCGCCGATCACCAGCGGGGGAAGGAAGCGCAGGGTGTCGTCGCCGATCGGATTGACGATCAGGCCCTCGTCCATCAGCCGAGCGGCGGACTCCTTGGCGTCCAGGCCGTCGAGCCGGGCGCCCAGCATCAGCCCGCGACCGCGCACCTCGGCCACCGCGTCGATCGCCTCGATGCCCTTGGAGAGCCTGCCGCCCAGTTCCCGAACCCGCCGGAGCAGCTCAGGGTCGTCGATCACCCCGAACGCCGCGAGCGAGGCGGCGGCGATCAGCGGCCCTCCGGCGAAGGTCGAGCCGTGGTCCCCCCGCTCCAGGACTCCGGCCGTCTCCGAGCTGGTCACACACGCCCCAACGGGCAGCCCCCCGCCGAGGGCCTTCGCCGTGGTCAACACGTCGGGCCTCGCCGGGAGCTGCTCGTACGCCCAGAGCGAGCCCGTCCTCCCCATGCCGGTCTGGATCTCGTCGAAGACGAGCAGCGCGCCGGCGGCGTCGCAGGCCTCTCGCGCCGCGGCGATCACCTCGTCACCGATCACGTGCACGCCGGTCTCCCCCTGGATCGGCTCCATCAGGACCGCGGCGGTGCGCTCTCCGACCGCGGCCTCGAGCGCCCCGGCGTCGTCGCGCGGCACGGCCGTGAACCCGGGGAGATAGGGCGCGAAGCTCGGATTGCCCGACAGCCCCGGAGTGGCCGAGAGCGAGCCCATCGTCCGGCCGTGAAAGGCGCCCTCGAGCACGACGATCTCAGGGTCCGAGATGCCGCGCGCGTGTGCGTGCTTCCGGGCCAGCTTGATCGCGCACTCGTTGGCCTCGGTGCCCGAGTTGCAGAGGAAGGCCTTGCCGCCGAGGCTGGATGCGCAGAGGCGCTCGGCGAGCCGGACGCCGCCCTCGGTCAGATAGAGGTTCGAGGTGTGGGTGAGCTTGCCGACCTGGTCACGCACGGCCTCGACCACCGCGGGGTGGCAGTGGCCGACCGAGCAGACCGAGATCCCGGCCAGGAAGTCGAGGTACTCGTTGCCATCGGAGTCGGTGAGGCGCGCTCCCTCGCCCCGCACGAACTCGATGGGCGCGCGTGGGTAGGTCTGAACGACCCAGCGCGACTCCAGCTCCTGGAGCTCTGCGACCTTCATCCGGCGGCCCTCATGCCGTGATCTTGGTGCCGATGCCGGCGTCTGTGAACAGCTCGAGCAGCAGCGTGTGCGGGCGGCGGCCGTCGACGATGTGCGCGGCCTCCACCCCGCCCGCGATCGCGTCGACGCATGCGGTCAGCTTCGGGCGCATCCCGCCCTCGACGCCGCCGAGCGCGGCCCGGACCTCATCGGCCGTGGCCTGGGAGATGCGCGACTCCGGGTCCTCGGGGTCCCGCAGCCAGCCGTCGACGTCGGTGAGGAAGATCGCCTTGTGCGCGGGCATCGCGGCCGCGACCTTGCCTGCCGCCTCGTCCGCGTTGACGTTGTAGGACGCGCCTTCGCGATCGGTGCCGACGGAGGCGATCACCGGGATGTAGTCCTCGGCGATGTGCTCGATCACGTCGACGTTCACGTTCGTGATCTCGCCGACGAAGCCGACGTCCGCGGACTGCCCCACGGGCTTCACCTCGAAGAGGGAGCCGTCCTCGCCCCCCAAGCCGACGGCGGGCTGGCCGTGGCGGTTGAGCCTGGTGAGGATGTCCGAGTTGATCTTTCCGAGCAGCACCATCTTCGCGACCTCGACGGTCTCGGCGTCGGAGACGCGCAGGCCCTCGACGAACTTCACCTCCATGCCCATGCGCTCCATGTAGTGGGTGATCTCCGGGCCGCCGCCGTGGACGATCACCGGGTTCATGCCCACGTACTTGAGCAGGACCACGTCCCTGGCGAAGGCCTCGCGGAGCTCCTCGTCGCGCATCGCCGCGCCGCCGTACTTGATCACGATCGTGCGGCCGTGGAACTCCCTGATGTAGGGGAGCGCCTCGAGGAGGGTCTCTACGGAATTGCTCATGTCGTGTACTCGGCGTTGATCCGGATGTAGTCGTGGGTGAGGTCGCTGAAGTAGACGTGCGCCCGCGCCTTGCCGCGGCCCAGGTTGACGGACAGCTCGGCCTCCGGCAGCTCCGCGGCGAGGTCCGCGGCCTGAATCCGGTCCGGGCCCAGCTCCTCGAGCTCCTCGCCGGCCAGCGCCATTCCGGCGGCTTGGGCGATCCGGCCCCAGTTGGAGTCCCGGCCGAAGAGCGCGGTCTTGACCAAGGGTGAGTTCGCGATGGCCCGAGCGACCCGCTCGGCTTCGGCGGCGCTCTTCGCGCCCGTGACCTCGGCTCGGCCGACCCGCGTCGCTCCTTCGCCGTCGGCGACGATCTCGAGGGCGAGCTGCAGCAGGACGGCCTCGAGCAGCCCCTGCGGGAGCACCGCGCCGGCCGACCCAGTCGCCTGAAGCATGACGGTGTCGTTGGTGCTCATCTGGCCGTCGACCGTGATCCGCTCCATGGAATTCGCCAGCGCCGAGCGGAGGGCCCTGTCCGGGTTCTCCACAACGGCGTCGGTCTGGATGAAGCAGAGCATCGTCGCGAAGCCTGGCTCGATCATCCCGGCCCCCTTCGCCTGAGCGGAGACCGTCACCTCGCCCGCCCGGATCGCGCAGCGCTTGGGCCCCTTGTCGGTGGTCATGATCGCGTTGGCAAAGTCCTCGCCGCCGGTCGCCGATAGTCCTTGGACCGCCTCGAGAACGCCAGCGGTGACCGCCTCGATTTCCAGCGGCACGCCGATCGTGCCGGTCTCGGCGACCGCCACCGTGCGGGGGTCGACGCCGAGCGCGTCGGCCCCAGCGTCGCGCATCGCGAGCGCGTCCCGATAGCCCTGCTCGCCGGTGGCCGCGTTTGCGTTCCCGGAGTTGACCGCGACGGCGCGGAGCGCGCCCGCATCGCACTCGTCCCGGCAGACGCGGATCGGCGCCGCGGCCGCCGCGTTGCGGGTAAGCGCCAGCGCGGACTTCACCTGATCCGCGTCGCAGGCCATCACCCCCACGTCGGTCGCGCCGTCGCCCTTCAGGCCGCAGGCGACACCCGCGGCCCGAAAGCTGGGAGCCAGCTGCGAGGGCTCGAGCTGCTCGAACTCCGGGGGCGGCGTCACCCAGCGGGAGCGGAAGAACGTCTGCGTAGCCGCGCTCATGCGATGCCCTCGCCCTCGGGCAGCCCGAGCATCAGGTTGAGGTTCTGGATCGCCTGCGAGGCGGCGCCCTTCCAGAGGTTGTCGATCGAGGCGAACGCCATCGCCCGGCCGGAGGCCTCGTTCAGGGCCAGGTGGATCCGGCAGAGGTTTGTCCCGCGGACGCCGCTGACGCCCGGCGGCTCTGAGGTGACCTCGACGAACGGCTCGTCCCCGTAGCGCTCCTCGTAGAGGGCCAGCATCCGCGCCGGGTCGACCGGTTCGGCCGTGCGGACGTAGCAGCTCACCAGCTCGCCCTGGTCGAAGGGCATCAGGTGCGGGACGAAGGTCAGCGCCGACTCCGCGCCGTTGGTCCCGGCGAGGCCGGCGAGCTCCTGGGCGATCTCCGGCGTGTGGCGATGGCCGGTGACCTTGTAGGGCCTGGTGTCGTCGCTCTCCTTGACGACCGCCATCTCCTCCTCCGCGGCGCGCCCGGCGCCCGAGACCCCGGACTTGGCGTCGATCACGACATCGGAGATCAGGCCCTCGGCCGCGAGCGGAGCCAAGGCCAGGATGCTTGCTGTCGGGTAGCAGCCGGGGTTGGCGACCAGATCGGCGTCGGCGATCGCCTCGCGGTGGAGCTCGGTCAGCCCGTAGACCGCCTCGTCCAGCAGCCGCGGCGCACCGTGCTCCCCGTACCAGCGGCCGTATGTCTCCAGGTCGTGGAGACGGAAGTCCGCCGACAGATCGACGACCTTCGTTCCCTGCTCCCGAAACGCCGCGACGACGGGCGCGGCAGCCCCGTGCGGGTAGGCGACGATCGCGGCGTCCACGTCGGAGCCGTCCTCGGCGGCGGGCTCCTCCAGCACCAGGTCGACGCCGTATTGCGGATAGAGCTCGTCGAGCCGCTTGCCGGCATCGGTCCGCGCCGTGACCCGCGCGAGCTCGAGGCTCGGGTGCTTTCTGATCAGCTCCGCCGAGAGCGCTCCGGCATACCCGGAGGCCCCGGCCACCAGGACCCTACTCACGGAGCGACCCCCCGATCCTCTCGACGGCGGCCTCGATCTCCCGCCTGCGCTCGGCGACCTCCTCGTCGGTGAGCGTCCGGTCGGCGGCCCTGAAGGTGAGGCGCAGCGCGAGGCTCTTGCGGCCCTCGCCGAGCTGCTCGCCCCGGTAGAGGTCGAACACGTGGGCGGAGCGCAGCAGCTCGCCGCCGCCCTCGAGCACCGCGGACCGCACCTCGGCGGCCGGGACGCCGTCGTCGACGACCACGGCCACGTCCTGGTGGACGGCCGGGTAGGAGATCACGTCCTCGTAGCTCTCTGCACCGAAGGGCGACGCGGCCACCAGCGGCACCAGGTCGAGCTCGAAGCCCGCCGCGCTCTCCAGGTCCCACTGCCTGCAGACGAGCGGGTGGATCTCGCCGATCCAGCCGATGTCCTCGCCATCGACCAGCGCCCGGCCGCTGCGGCCGGGGTGCAGGAAGGGCTCATCGCCGGGGACGACCTCGATCGCCACCCCCAACTGGGCCGCGAGCGCCTCGACCGCACCCTTCAGCGAGTAGAAGTCGGCCACCACCGGGTCGCCGCGCCAGCCGCCAGGACGGAGCTCCCCCGTCGCCACCGCGGCGATTCGCCAGGGCTCGAACGCGGGAGCGGGCCGGTCGCCCACGAACTTGCCGGCGAGCACACCCTCGTGGGGCGAGCTTCCCTCGCGCAGGTGGGCGCGCCCGGACTCGAATAGCGCGACGCGCTCCGCGCCGTGAGCGCGGTTGTACCGCGCCGCATCGAGGAGCGACCCGATCAGCGCCGTGCGCTCCGCGGAGTGCTCGGTGGAGAGCGGGTTGGAGACACGGATCGGCTCGGCTCTGGAGTCCCCGTCGGGGATCCGGAGCCGCTCCGGCAGGCCGGGGTCGGTGAGGCTCAGATTGACGACGGCGTCGAAGCCGAGGTCGCGCATCGCGTCCTCCGCCCGGCGGCGCAGGACCTGTTCGCGCGTGAGGCGGCCGGCCTGGCCGCTCGTCGACGGCAATGTGGAGGGCAGGTTGTTCGCGTAGCCGTGGATGCGGCCGACCTCCTCGATCAGGTCGACCTCGCGGGTGACGTCGTAGTGGCGATGGAGCGGGACGGTCACCTTCAGCGCCTTTCCTCTGCCGGAGACCTCGAAGTCGAGCCGCTTCAGATACTCGGAGCAGAGCTTGGGCTCGATCGGAATTCCCAGAAGGCCCTCGACCCGGTCGGTCCGCAGCTCCAGCTCATGGGGCTCCGGGATCTCGGCCGCCTCGTCGATGGTCCCGGGGACGAGCTTCGCGCCGCAGAGCTCCACCATCAACCGCGAGGCGATCCGCTGCGCTCTCAACGCCAGCTCCGGGTGCAGCTGCTTCTCGAAGCGGTTTGAGGCGTCGGTCCGCAGGCCCAGCTTCCGCGAGGTCCGCAGGATGTTGACGCCGTCCCAGGTGGCGACCTCGAGCAGGACCCGAGTGGTCGTCTCCGAGACTTCGGAGACCTCGCCGCCCATGATCCCGGCGATCCCCGAGGGCCCGTTGGCGTCGCAGACGAGGACCGCATCCTCGTCGAAGGCCCGCTCGACGCCGTCGAGCGTGGTCATCTTCTCCCCCTTCTTGGCCGTGCGGACGGTGAGCGCGCCGTCGGGGACCTTGTCGAGGTCGAAGGCGTGGAGCGGCTGGGCCGTCATCAGCATCACGTAGTTGGTGATGTCGACCACGTTGTTGATCGGCCGCATCCCCGCGCCGATCAGGCGGGCCTTGAGCCAGAGCGGCGACGGGCCGATCTCGACGTCGGTGAAGACTCGGGCGCTGAACCGCGGGCAGAGCTCGGGAACCTCGACCTTCACCGAGGCGTAGTCCGAGACCTGGCCCTCGCCGGTGGCCTCCGCGTCCTCATCCCAGGGCGCGCTCGCCAGCTCGGCGCCGGTGATCGCGTGGACCTCGCGCGCCACGCCGTATTGACCGAAGCAGTCGACGCGGTTCGAGGTCGGCTCCAGCTCGATCACCGGGTCGGAGACCGGGACCACCTCGGCGAGCGACGTCCCCGGAGTCCAGCCGTTGTCCAGCACGGCGATCCCATCGGCGTCGTCGCCGAGCTCGAGTTCGGACTCGGAGAGGATCATCCCGTTGGACTCGACCCCGCGAAGCTTCGCCTTGCCGAGCTTGCTTCCGTCCGGCATGACGGCGCCGGGCAGCGCCACCGGCACGGTCTGCCCTGCCGCGACGTTTGGAGCGCCGCAGACGATCGTCCGGCCTCCGTCGCCGGCATCGACCTCGCAGACGCTGAGCTTGTCGGCGTCCGGATGCTTCTCGACCGAGGTCACCTTGCCGACCACAAAGCCGTCCGCATCCGGGGCCCCGACGTGGGTGATCCGCTCGACCTCGATGCTGTGCATCGCCAGCTCGTCCGCGAGCTCCTCAACCGGGAGCCCTGGGTCGCAATAGCTGAGCAGCCAGGACGTCGGCGCCCTCATCGGAATTGCTCCAGCACCCGGACGTCGTTCTCGAAGAACTTGCGCAGGTCGGGGACCCCGTACTTGAGCATCGCGATGCGCTCAATCCCCATCCCGAACGCGAAGCCCTGGATCTGCTCCGGGTCGTATCCGTTCTCCGCCACGAACCCGTAGACGTTGGCGTCCACCATCCCGGCGCCGAGGATCTCGATCCAGCCGATGCCCTTGCAGAGCGGGTCACGCGACCCGTCCGGGAGCTGCCCGCTGCCGCCACAGCGGAAGCAGGAGACGTCGACCTCGACGCTCGGCTCGGTGAACGGGAAGAAGCCCGGCCGGAAGCGCGTCTCGCGCTCGGGCCCGAAGATCGCCCTGGCGAACTCGTCGAGCGTCCCCTTCAGGTCGGCCAGCGTGACCTCCGGGCCCACGGCGAGCCCCTCGACCTGATGGAAGATCGGGCTGTGGGTCGCATCGAAGGGGTCGGAGCGGTAGCAGCGTCCCGGGACGACGATGAAGATCGGCGGCGGCTGTGACTCCATCGCGCGCACCTGCATGGGCGAGGTGTGGGTGCGAAGCACGACGTCCTCGGGCCCGGGCGGGAGCTCCTTGCCGTCCGACCGGATCCGCAGATCGCTCCGCAGAGTCGCCGGATCGACGTAGAAGGTGTCCTGCGCCATCCGCGCCGGATGGCCGGGCGGATGATTGAGCGCGGTGAAGTTGTAGTAGTCGAGCTCGACCTCGGGCCCCTCCATCACCCGGTAGCCGAGGCCAACGAAGATGTCCTCGATCTCGCGCTGGGTCCGGAGAAGCGGGTTCTGGGCGCCGGCCGGCACCGGCGGGGATCCGGGGAGCGTGACGTCGATGGCGTCCTCGGCCAGGCGCGTGCCCAGCTCTGAGGCGTCGAGCTCGGTGCCCCTCGACGCGAGCAGCGACTCGAGCTCCTGTCGGGCCTCGTTGCCCGACTTGCCCACCGGCCCGCGTTCTTCGGCCGGCAGGTCGGCGATCCCGCGCAGGATCTGCGTGAGTTCCGCCTTGCGCCCCAGGTAGCGGACCCGGAGCTCCTCGAGCTCGGCGGTCGTCGAAGCCGCGCCGATCGCGTCAGCCGCTTCCTTCCGGATCTCGTCGATGCGCTCAGCCATCCGCTTCTCCAGCATCGGACGCTATCCGCTGCAGGGCGATCGCAGCCGCCGCTGCCACGTTCAGCGACTCGGCGCTCCCACGCAGCGGGATCGTCACCCGGACGTCGCACAGCTCCACGACCTCGGCCGGCAGCCCCTCGCGCTCGGCACCGAGGCAGAGCGTCCCCGCGGAGTCGAGCGCCTCGATCGGCTCGCCGCCGTGCGCGACCAGCGCTGCGCGCGGGCCTGGTGTCCCGCCGAGGTCGCCCCGGAGCAGCGGCTCGGCGAAGACCGCGCCCATGCTCGCCCGGACGGCGTGCGCACCGTAGGGATCGGCGCAGTCCGGCCCCAGCACGACGGAGCCGCCGACCAGTGCGTTGGCGGTGCGGATCACGGTGCCGACGTTGCCCGGATCGGAGACGCCGTGCAGGTAGACGCAGGGCGCCACCGGCCCGTCCGCCCATGCCTCCCTCCAGACGCCGATCGATCGAGTTCCGGAACCGAGCTTCGAGACCTGCGCCAGCAGGGCGGGCTCCACCTCGGTCCCGCCGAGGCCCTCGCCCGCCGCGGTCAGAAGCTCGACCGGATCCGCGCCCGCGGCCCGCGCCGCGGCCAGCAGGTCCTCGCCCTCACCGACGAAGAGCCCCTCGCGCTCACGGCTCCGCCGCCTGCCGAGGCGGCGGATCAGCTTGAGCTTCTCGTTGTGTGGGCTGGTGATCATGCGGGGGTCGGATATGAGGCCCTGAAAAGAAAAGGGCGGCCGCTTCGCGGACCGCCCGGGGATTCTGGCTCTTGCTGCCTTGAGCTAGGCGGCAGCAGCCTCCCGGGCTAGTTCCACAAATCGGCGAAAGCCATCGGGATCGTTGACGGCGATGTCGGCGAGCATCTTCCGGTTCACGTCGACGCCGGCCTCGCTGAGGCCGTGGATCAGCTGGGAATAGCTCATCCCCTCCTGCCGCGCGGCGGCGTTGATCCGCGTGATCCAGAGCCGGCGGAAGTCCCTCTTGCGTGTGCGCCGGTCGCGGTACGCGTAGGCGTCCGAGCGCATCACCTGCTCGTTCGCGAGCCGGTAGCTCGAGTGCTTGCGCCCGAAGTAGCCCTTGGCGCGGCCGAGGACCTTCTTCTTGCGCCGCTTGCGGGCGACGGCGTTGGTCGCGCGAGGCATCAGCGACCGCCCTTCACGAGCAGCTTCTTGACCCTCTTGCTGTCCGCCCCCGAGATCACGGAGGGCCGTCCCATACGCCGCTTCCGGTCAGGCGACTTCTTCTCGAGGATGTGGCTCGAGTATGCGCGCCGACCGCGCAGCTTGCCCTTGGCGGTCTTGCGAAAGCGCTTCTTGGCGCCGGAATGGGTCTTCATCTTCGGCATCGGGCCGACTATTGAAGCAGACGAGCGGCTAGCTCGCGGCCGCTTCCTTCTCCTGCCCCGCGGCTCTCGTCGGCGCCAGCAGCATCGTCATGTTCCGGCCTTCCTGGAGCGGCGGCGACTCCATCACGCCGATCTCGGAGACGTCCTCCAGGAGCCGGTCGAGCAGCATCCGGCCTCGCTCGGGGTGGCTCTGCTCGCGCCCGCGGAACATGATCGTCACCTTGACCTTGTCCTGCTGCTTCAGGAAGCGCTCGACGTGGCCGCGCTTGGTCTCGTAGTCGTGCTGGGCGATCTTGGGCCGCAGCTTGATCTCGCGCACGTTCACCTGCTGCTGGTGCTTGCGGGCGGCCTTTGCCTTCTGCTCCTGCTCGTACTTGTACTTCGAATAGTCGAGGATCCGGCAGACGGGCGGCTTTGAGGTGGGCGACACCTCGACCAGGTCGAGTTCGCGCTCGCGCGCGCGCTCGAGCGCGTCAGGGGTGGGGATGATCCCGACCTGCTCGCCGTTCTCATCGATCAGGCGGACCTCCGGCACGCGGATGCGCTCGTTGATACGAGTCGTGTCGCGTTCAGGCGGACGTCGGTCGAAGCGGGAGACCGCCACTAGTTGCGCGTGAGGTAGAGCTTCAAGAAGACGATGGGCGAGATTGGATCGCTGAGGCGGGCACGGGGCGCTTAGGTGCGCGGCGTGGTGTGGGTGCCCGGCATTGCGGCCAGTATAGACGCACCTACCCGGTCGCACGAGGCGTCGGAGAATGGGCCGCTAATCGCCCACTTCCTCGCTCATTCGAGCGATCAGGGCGTCCAGCCCCATCGCACCGAGGTCGCCGTCGCCGTGATGGCGGACCGAGACCGAATCCGACTCGATCTCCTTGTCCCCAACGACCAGCATGTAGGGGGCCTTGGAGAGCTCCGCATCGCGGATCTTCTTGCCGACGGATTCGGTGCGATCGTCGACGCGAGCCCGAAGGCCGGCCGCTCGGAGGGCATCGGCCACAGCGGCGGCGCGCTCGTTGTGGCGGTCGGCGACGGGCAGGATCGCCGCCTGCACCGGCGACAGCCAGAGCGGGAAGCGCCCCCCGTAGTGCTCGATCAGGATCCCGGCGAAACGCTCCATCGAGCCCAGCAGGGCGCGGTGGATCATCACCGGCCGGTGCTCGGCGTTGTCGGCGCCCGTGTAGGCCAGGTCGAAGCGCTCCGGCATCTGGAAGTCGAGCTGGCAGGTGCCGCACTGCCACGAGCGGCCCAGAGCGTCGGTGATGTGGAAGTCGATCTTGGGCCCGTAGAAGGTCCCCTCTCCCGGGCTGACGTCGTACTCGCGCCCCTGCTGCTCGAGCGCCTCGCGAAGCGCCCCCTCCGCCCGCTCCCATTGCTCGTCAGTGCCGATCGACTTCTCGGGCCGGGTGGAGAGCTCAACCCTGACATCGTCGAACCCGAAGCGCTCGTAGAGCTCGTCGATGCCGGCGCAGATGGAGTCGACCTCGTCGGTGACCTGATCGAGCGTGCAGTAGACGTGGGCGTCGTCCTGGGTGAAGGCCCGCACCCGGAGCAGGCCGTGGAGCACGCCCTCGCGCTCGTAGCGCGAGACGAGGCCGAACTCGGCGAGCCGCAGCGGCAGCTCCCGGTAGGAGTGGCGACCCGAGGCGAAGACCAGGCAGGCGCCAGGGCAGTTCATCGGCTTGAGCGCGTACTGCCGCTCGTCCCCGGAGCCCTCGCGCTCCGCGGCCGCCGTGAAGAACATGTTCTCCTTGTAGTTGTCCCAGTGCCCGGAGCGGTGCCAGAGCTCGACGTCCAGCACCTGCGGTGTCTTGATCTCCTCGTAGCCCCGCGCATCGAGCTGCTTGCGGACCTCGGCCTCGATCAGCCGCAGCAGGACGGTGCCCTGCGGAAGCCAGAAGGGCATCCCGGGCGCCTCGGGGCGGAACTGGAAAAGGTCGAGCTCCGGGCCGAGCCTGCGGTGATCGCGCTCGCGGGCCTGCTCGAGTCTCTCCAGGTGCTGCTCGAGCTCCTTGCGGTCCATGAAGGCCGTGCCGTATACGCGGGTCAGCATCTGCCTCGTCTCGTCGCCGCGCCAGTAGGCGCCGGCCAGCGAGGTCAGCTTGAAGGCGCCGATCCGTCCCGTGGACGGCCCGTGCGGGCCGCGGCAGAGGTCCTCGAAGTCCCCGTTGCGGTAGAGCGAGACGCTCTCGGCGCCCTCGTCGCGGACCAGGTCCTCGATCAGCTCGACCTTGTAGTCCTGGCCCTGCCCCTGGAAGTGCTCGATCGCCTCCTTCGCCGTCAGCTCGCGGCGCTGGAAGGGCTCGTCTGCCTTGACGTGCTCGCGCATCCGCTCCTCGATCCGGGCCAGGTCCTCCTCGCCGGGATTGCCGTCCGGGAACTCGATGTCGTAGTAGAAGCCGTTGGCGATCGGCGGGCCGATCGAGATCTTCGCCTCGGGCCAGATGTCGAGGACCGACTCGGCGAGCACGTGGGCGGCGTCGTGCCGGATCAGCTCGAGCGCCTCCGGGCTGCGGTCCGTGACGATCTCGATCGCCTCACCGTCCGTCACCGGGGCGCTGAGGTCGCGGAGCTCGCCGTCGACCTTGAGCGCGAGCGCCGCCTTCGCGAGGCCGGGGCCGATCGCGGCAGCGGCGTCCGCGCCGGTGGCTCCCGGCTCGAGCTCCAGCTCCGCTCCGTCGGGCAACTTCACCTTGAGTGTCTCTGGACTCACGCGGCTAAGGCTATCCGTGGGTGTTCTCGCCCAGCTTGCAGGGATGCGCAACTTGCCCGCCGTACACCAGTTAGGAGAGCCAATGGGCACGGGCAGACCCAGGTCGTTGGCGTGCGCCCTCGTCGCGCTCGCATTTGCAGCGGTGGCAATTGCGCCGGCCACGTCGGCATCCGCGGCGCCCAAGAAGGGCAAGCACCGGGTGCACCGCTTCGGCTCGCGCCCACTGGCTCGGGGTAGCAAGGGCAAGGACGTCCGCTACCTGCAGCGCTCGCTGACCAGGCTCGGCGTGGCGACCTCGGTCGACGGCATCTTCGGCAAGGGAACCTTCAGGAGCGTCAAGGCCCTCGAGCGGCAGCGCGGCTGGCCGGTGAACGGCGTCGTCTCCAAGAAGGACGCCAAGCGGATCAAGAAGATGCTCGTGAAGCGCAGGGTGACCGGCGGCTACTTCGTCGAGGGCTACGTCGACCCCACCCTCAACCTGACCGCCCGCAAGGCCGGTACCGCCAAGGTCAAGGTGCTGAACGCCGCGGGGGATCTCGTCGAGGCCATCTCCGTCACCTTCGACGGCGCGGGATCGCGCGGCGCCGCCTGGAACGGGACCACACCCTCGGGCATCGCCGCCGACGGCACCTATCAGCTCAGGCTCGCCGACACTGGCACCACGGGCGCAACCGTCACCGGTGGCCAGACCGAGCCCTTCGGGATGCACCTGCACCAGTTCCCGGTCCCCGGCCCGCACACCTACGGCGGCCCGGACGCACGCTTCGGCGCCCCGCGGGCGGGCCACACCCACCAGGGGCAGGACGTGCCCGCAGCCTGCGGCGAGAAGCTCTACGCCATCGAGAGGGGGGTCGTGAGCACGAACGCGTACCAGGCGGGCGGCGCCGGGTACTACATCGTCATCCACGGGACGATCACCGGGAGCGACGCCGTGTACATGCACCTGACGGCGCCGAGCTGGGCGCCCGCCGGAACCAGCGTCGGGCCCGGCCAGCAGATCGGCAAGGTCGGCGACACCGGCGACGCCGTGGGATGCCACCTGCACTTCGAGCGCTGGAGCGCGCCGGGCTGGTACGTGGGCGGCGCCGCGTATGACCCTCTGCCCGAGCTGCAGTACTGGGACTCATACTCCTAGCCACCTCGACGTACTGGCGGGACCCGGCCTAGCCCTCGTCCTACGGGTGGCAGACGACGTAGTGCTGGATGTAGCGCTCCGGCGGATGGATGGATTCGATCTCCCACCCCGTGCCCTCGAAGAGCTCGAGCGCGTAGTCGCGCCGATACCGCGCCACCATCAGTGGCTGGCCGGGAATCTCGTCCGAGAACCGGGGGTCGTGGCCGGCTGCCTCCGCGTGACGGCGCCCCTCCTCCACGGCCTCGGTCATCCGTGCCCTGACCTCGGGGTCGTCGCTGTTGAGACCGTTCCGAACCGCCTCGGCAAGGAGGCTCGGATGCTCGGGGTCGTCCAGGTAGAGCGAGAACAGCAGCTTCCCATCGGGCTTGATGTGGCGCCGGAGCAGGCGCAGCATTGCGGTGAAGTCGTCGGGCGCCAGGTGGGTGAAGACCGAGAACAGGGAGATGAGGTCGAATCGAGCCGGCCCCACCGGGAGGAGATCGAAGCTTGCGAGTGGCGCCCCCTCCGGGTTGTACAGGTCGTTGTGGGCATTGAAGTGGTGAAACTCGAACTCGGGGCGCGAGACGTTCGCCCGGAGCCAGTCGATCACCTCCGAGGAGACGTCGATCCCGGTGTAGTGGCCGATCGGCAGGGAATCGTCCAGGAGCCTCTTGACGACCTTGGTGCCGCAGCCGACGTCGAGGAGCTCGATCTTGGAGAGATCGTCCCGTCCGGCGACCCGAGTTAGGAGATCGACGGTGAACCGCGAGGACTGAAGCCACTCCTCTCGATCCGGGTAGGCCGAACGCTCGAGGATCCTCGGCACCGGTAGCCCGCCGTCCGCCACCGCCGAGGCCGGGTCTCGTGGCAAATCATCGACCAAATGGGCACAGCTGGGCTCGAACCAGCGACCTCCGCCTTGTCGAGGCGGCGCTCTCCCAACTGAGCTATGCGCCCGGGGGCGAGAAAGTTAGCAGCGGTCCGGTGACCGCTAGGCGACCGGTGCGGTGGGCGCCTGGGCCGTCGCCGGCGCCTCGGGCAGCAGCCCCTTGGCGCGCATGGTGATCTTGAAGGTCTCGAGGGTGTCGTACTTCGGCTGCCAGTCGGTGGTCGACTTGAGCTTCTCGGTGGAGACGACCCACGGGTAGCGGATGAAGTCCAGGTTGCCGGCCGGAGCCTCGGTGCGCGGCACGTGGAGCTTCCACATCGCGCCGTTGACGCGCTTCATCGCCTTCAGCGAGATGTTCCGGGTCTTCTTGCCGACCATCTCCGCGGCGCGGCTCCACGTCAGCAGGCCGTCGCCGGCGAGGTTGAAGGCGCCGGCATGCTTGCCGTCAAGGAGCGCGATCAGGGCGGAGACCACGTCGTCCTCGTGGACGAGCTGGAACTCCTCGTCGACGCCGTCGAGGATCGGGATGAAGGGGTTGTTGCCGAAAGCGCGGACGATGTAGTTGTCGACGCTCGGCCCGAACACGATCGACGGGCGCACGATGGTCATCACGGCGTCGGGGTTCTGCAGGGCCCAGAGCTGAGCGATGCGATCGGAGTCCGCCTTGTGCTTGGCGTAGGAGAAGTCGGGGGCGCCGCGGACCGGCCAGTCCTCCGCGATCGGCTTCGGGTTGTCCGGGAAGGCGCCGTAGGCGGTCGCCGAGGAGGTCTGGATCACCTGCTTGATCCCGGCATCCTGCGCGGCCTGGAGGACCGCCGCGGTGCCGTTGACGTCGACGTCGTACATCCTCGCTTCGTCGCGGATCGGGTTGAGGACGAAGGCGAAGTGCATGACCGCGTCGATCTCGTGGCGCTCGAGCAGGTCGCGCATCTGCTTGCGGTCGCGGATGTCGGCCTTGACGAACTCGTGCTTCGGCCAGGAGCGAGGCGGCGGGCGGAGATCGACGTCGACGATCTTCTCGGTCTCGTCCCGGCCGGAGAGCTCATCGGTCAACCGGCCGCCGATGTAGCCGGAGCCGCCTGTGATCAGATAACGCACGGCCCGCATCCTATCCTGGCTGGGCGGCCAGCGTCTGCGAGCGATCGCTCAACTTTCGCGATTGCGGGAAATCCACAATTTCCTGCAGGAACTACGGATAAGTGCAACCTTCCGCGAAAGCTCGTGTTAGTGTCTCTTGACAGGCTCAAGTCGAGCTTCAGATCCGCCGACATTGGGCCATGAGACTTGAACTTGAAGGACCGACGGGCCGGTGAAGGGGAATTTCGCCGGCGGCACGTCCTTTCGGATACAAAGGGCCCCCTCACCGGGGCCCTTTTCCGTTCCCGGCGCTTCCCCGCTTCCGGCTTCACATGAACCTGAGGTTCAGCCGGGATCTCGGTCGACCTCCAGGGTGAGGCCGTGGACGCCGGCGACCGTCACCCGATCGCCGACCTCGGCTCTCGTGTCGCATTCGGCGTGCCAGATCTCACCACGGAACCGGACGCGTCCGCGCGGGTCGCACGCCTCGATCACCTCGGCGGACGATCCGATCAGGGCCTCCACGCCGGTCGCGATCCGGTAGCGGCGCAGGAACCGGATCCAGAACCCGACCTCGGCGACCTCGATCAGAGCTGCAACCGCCACCAACGCCAATCCCCACGCAGGCGGCAGCACCAAGAGTGCGAGCGCGATCGCGCCGATCAGGAGCACCGCTCGATGCTACGGGCGGCCGTGCCGAGAGGCGCCTACCGGAATCGAACCGGTGTAAACGGCTTTGCAGGCCGCTGCGTAGCCACTCCGCCAAGGCGCCGAGTGTCCAGAGCCTAGCGACGGCCTCTGGACGTGAAAACGCCCCGGAGGCTTCATGCCCACGGGGCGAGTGAGTCGAGGCAAGCGGCTGATGGGATTCGAACCCACGACCTTCTGCATGGCAAGCAGACGCTCTAGCCAGCTGAGCTACAGCCGCGCGGGCACGCAGTATAGGCGCGGCCCACCTGCGCTTTTGTTCCCCAATTTTGGGTAGTGTCCTCCCGGCTTCGCCAACTACATGAGGGGGCATCAATGCATCGAAAGGCTCTGACCGCGGTCATCGCCGTGGCTGCGATCTCTGTCCTTGCCATCGCACCGTCCGCCGCTTCGGCGTGGGCGCCGGCGAGTTCGGCAACCGTCCATCCGGGCGTCCAGGTGTTCACGAACGGCGCGCAGTGCACCGCCAACTTCGTCTTCCAGGACGCCTCGAACGTCTACCTCGGTCAGGCCGCCCACTGTTCGGGCACCGGGTCGAGCACGGACACCAACGGCTGCACCTCGGGGTCACTCCCGATCGGCACGCCGGTGGACGTCACGGGCGCAAGCCATCCAGGGATGCTTGTCTACAACTCCTGGCTCACCATGCAGTCGAAGGGAGAGGCGGACGCCGACACCTGCGCGTTCAACGACCTCGCCCTGATCAAGCTGGATCCGGCTGACGTGGCGAGCGTCAATCCGTCGGTACCGTCGTTCGGAGGGCCAACGGGCGTGGGCACCTGGGGTGCCGCCGGCTCGACGGTCTATACGTACGGCAACTCGGAGCTGCGCGGTGGTGTCACGGCGCTCAGCCCGAAGCAGGGTGTCGTCCTGCAGAACGCCGCCAGCGGCTGGAGCCATGACGTCTACACCGCCACTCCGGGTATCCCCGGGGACTCCGGCAGTGGATTCATGAACGCGACCGGAGGGGCGATCGGGATTCTCAGCACGGTCCAGCTCGCGCCCCTCGCGGGCTCGAACGGCGTCGGCGACCTCCCGAAGGAGATCGCCTACATGCACGCCAACGGATCCGGGTTCTCCGGGGTCAACCTGGTTCCCGGGACCGAGCCGTTCAATGCCAACGTGGTCCAGGCGGCCCTAAAGGGCCTCGGCCTGTAGAGAGCAGCAACGGGACGAAACTGGAAAGGCCGGGCTGAGGGGCCCGGCCTTTTCATTTGTCGAGGGCCTCGTTGAGGAGGTCGTCGGCGCGGGTGTTCTCGTCGCGCTTGACGTGCCGGATCGACCACTTCCCCAGGTCCCTGAGCGAGTCCTTGACCTTGGTGTGGAGCGGGCGCAGGTGCTCCTGCTTGACCTTCCAGTTGCCCCGCACCTGCTCGACGATCAGCATCGAGTCCCCGACGAACTCGACCTCGTCGGCGCCGAGCTCCTTGGCCAGATCGATCCCGAGCAGCAGGGCGCGGTACTCCGCCACGTTGTTGGTGGCCTCGCCGATCGTCTTGCTGCGCTCGGCCAGCACCTCGCCGGACGGATCGGTGGCGACGGCGGCGACCGCCGCCGGTCCCGGATTTCCCCGTGAGCCGCCGTCGACGTTGACGACAACCTTCAGGCGCGCACTTCCTCCTCGGAGGTGGCCTCCGAGATCACCTTCTGAGCGAGGTGCGACGGGATCTCCTCATGCCGCGCGAACTCCATCGTGTAGTCGCCGCGGCCGCCCGTGATCTGGCGGAGGTCGCGCGCGTAGTCGAGCACCTCGGCCATTGGCACCTCCGCCTTGATCTCGGTCGCCGAGCCCTTCGCCTCCATGCCCAACGGCCGGCCGCGGCGCGAGTTGAGGTCCCCGACCACGTCGCCGACGGCGTCCTCCGGGACGCTGACGGTGAGCAGCATGATCGGCTCGAGCAGGACAGGGTCGGCCTGCTCCATCGCCTCCTTGAAGGCCATGGAGCCGGCGATCTTGAAGGCGTTCTCGGAGGAGTCCACCCGGTGGTACTGCCCGTCGAAGAGTCGCACCTGGAGATCCTTGACCGGGTAGCCGGCGAGCACGCCGTGGTGCATCGCCTCCGCCACTCCCTTCTCGACCGCGGGGATGAAGCCCTTGGGGATGGAGCCGCCCTTGATCTCGTCGACGAACTCGAAGCCGGTGCCCGCCTCGGCTGGCGCGATCTCGATGTGGCAGTCGCCGAACTGGCCGCGCCCGCCGGTCTGCTTCTTGTAGCGGCCGTGCGCCTTGGCGGCCTTGCGGATCGCCTCCAGGTAGGGCACGCGGGGCGGGTGCAGCTCGATCTCCGCCCCGAAGCGGCTCTTCATCCGGTCGACGATCACCTCGACGTGGATCTGGGTCAGCCCGGCGATGATCTGCTCGCCGGTCTGCTGATCGCGGTGGACGTCGAGGGTCGGATCCTCCTCCTCGAGCCGGCGGATGGCGGTGGCGGCCTTGTCCTCGTCGCCCTTGGTCTTGGCCTCGAAGGCGAAGGCCATCACCGGCGCTGGCAGCTGCAGGGCGGGGAACGAGACCTTCGAGTCCTTGGCGGCCAGCACGTCCCCGGCGCGGGTCTCCTTCAGCTTCGCCACGGCCCCGATGTCGCCGGCGCCCAGCTCCTCGATCTGCTCGTGCTCCTTGCCGTGCGGGACGAGGATCTGGCCGATCCGCTCCTTGGCGCGGCGGGTCACGTTGCTCACCTGCGAGTCGCCCTTGAGCACGCCCGAGTAGACGCGGAAGAGGTTGAGGCGCCCGGCGTAGGGATCGGCGAGGGTCTTGAAGACGTACGCGACCAACTCGCCGTCCTCGTCGGGTGAGATCTCGATCCCCTCGGAGTCCTCCCCGATCGCGGTCACCGTTCCGCGCATGGCGGGCGAGGGAAGGTCCTCCACCAGGGCCTCGAGCAGGCGCGTCGTCCCCAGGTTCTTTGTCGCCACCCCGCAGGTGACTGGGAAGATCTTGCCCGCGGTCACGCCCTGCTTGAGCACCGTGACGATCTCGTCGTGGTCGATCTCCTCGCCCTCCAGATATCGCTCCATCAGGGCATCGGAGTTCTCGGCCACCTCGTCCATCAGCTTCTCGCGGTACTCCTGCGCCTGCGCGGCAAGTTCCTCGGGGATGTCCTGAGGCTCCGGAGCGCCCCTCCCCTCCCCCTGCGCGAGGAACGCCTTCATGTCGATCAGGTCGATCACGCCCCGGATCTCGTGCTCCGATCCGATCGGGATCTCGGTGGCCACGACGTGATTGCCGAAGGCGCTCTGCAGCGACTCCAGGGCGCGGAAGAAGTCGGCGCGCTCGCGGTCGAGCATATTGACGAAGACCAGGCGGGCGAGCCCCTCGGCGTCGGCCCGCTCCCAGAGCCGCTCGGTATGCACCTCCACGCCCATGACGCCGTTGACGACCACCACCGCGGCGTCCGCGACCCGGAGAGCGGCGACCGTATCCGCGACGAAGCTCGGGTCGCCGGGGGTGTCGATCAGGTTGATCTTGCGCTCGTCGTGCTCGAACGAGGAGACCGTGGCGCCGATCGACATCTGCCGCTCCTGCTCGTCGGGCTCGAAGTCGGAGGTGGTCGTGCCCTCATCGACCTTTCCCAGGCGCTTGACGATCCCGGCCTCGAAGAGGAGTGCCTCGTGCAGCGAGGTCTTGCCGCTGCCGCGATGGCCGATCAGCGCGACGTTTCGAATCCGGTCGGCAGCCTGATGAGGCATGGCCACGGACCCTATGTGAACGTCAGGCCGGGTTCAACCTGGTGACTTGAGGCGCGAGCGAAGGCGCAGAACCGCCTTTGAGTGGAGCTGCGAGACCCGGGACTCCGTGACGCCGAGCACCTCGCCGATCTCCCTCAGGGTCAGGTTCTCGAAGTAGTAGAGGGCGACGACGAGGGTCTCGCGCTCGGGCAGATCCTGGATCGCCTCCGAGAGGCGGTCCTTCACCTCGCTCGTGTCGAGCGAGGTCTGCGGGTCGGGGGCGCTCTCGTCCTCGATCGTGTCGAGCAGCGAGACCTTGTCGCCCGATGCGTCGGGGGTCATCCAGAGCTCCTCGAGGGCGAGGATCGAGGAATTCGAGATCTGCAGCAGGGCCTCCTGGAGCTCCGTCTCATTCATGCCGAGGCGCTCGGCCAACTCGGCGTCGGTCGGGGCGCGGCCGAGCTCGTGCTCGAGCTTGGAGTTCGCCTGCTCGATGTCGCGAGCGCGGGAACGGACGGAGCGCGGCACCCAGTCGAGCGAGCGGAGCTCGTCGATGATCGCCCCGCGGATGCGCTGCATGGCGAAGGTCTCGAAGCGGATCTGGCGGCGGGGCTCGAAGCGGTCCATCGCCTCGATCAGCCCGATCATGCCGTAGGAGATCAGGTCGGCCTGGTCGACGTGCGAGGGCAGCCGCGCGCCGGTGCGACCGGCGACGAACTTGACCAGCGGCGAGTAGGCCACGACCAGCCTCTCTCTGGCGTTGGCGTCTCCCCCCTCCTTGTACCTGCGCCAGAGCTCCCTGAGCTCGAACGCCTTTACCTCGGCTTCCATAAGCCTTTCACCTGCACTTGGGCGCTTTCCTCAAGCGCGAGGATGACTCCGAGCGTACTGGCTTTGAAGCCAGGTCGGCTCCACTTGGGTGTAAACCTGCGTCGTCGAGAGGCTGGCGTGCCCGAGGAGCTCCTGAATGCTCCGCAGGTCCGCCCCTCCCTCCAGCAGGTGGGTTGCGAACGAATGGCGCAGGGCGTGCGGCGAGACTCCGCCGGTGATCGCCGCCTCCCGCAGCCAGCGCTGGAGGCGGCGGCGCACATCGGACGGATGGAGCCGTCTCCCGCTTTTTGAGACCAGAAGGGCATTTTCGGAGCCTGCACCAACGAGAGCGCTCCGGCCCCGCTCGAGGTAACCGCTGAGGGCCGCCTGGGCGGGCTCGCCCATCGGCACCAGGCGCGTCTTCCCGCCCTTGCCCTCGATCCGCAGCCGCTCGCCGTCGAAGTCGGGCGCATCGGTGTTGAGGTTGACCACCTCCTCGGCGCGCAGGCCGCACGAGTAGGCGAGCTCGAGCATGGCTCGGTCGCGCATCTCGAGTGGTGTTCGCGTCGGGATTCGATCGAGCAGAGTCTGCATCTCTTCGCGGCTGAGAACGCGAGGGAGCTTGCGGTCGCGCTTCGGGGTGGCCACGAGGTCCGCGGGATTGGCGCTGACCTCGCCGGCACGGAGCAGCGCTCCGTAGAAAGAGCGAGTGGCGGCGAGCTTGCGCGCCACGCCCGCCTTCGAGATGCCCCGCTCGGAGAGCACCGCAGCGAAGCGGCGGAGATCGCGATGGTCGAGGGCGTCAGGGTCCCGGCCGTTCGAGCTCGCCCACGCGGCGAGCTGCCCCACGTCGTTGGAATACGCGCGGCGCGTCGCCTCGGCCGCCGAGCGAACCGCGAGATCGCGATCGAACAGGCGGAGGGCGTCGAGCCAGCCAGCGCTCAGAGAGGACTCTCGAGTCGCCTCGCCCATGTACATAACTTCGTCATGGGACGCCTGGACCCTGCGTTACGCCGGAGTTACTGGATGTAGATCGGGTCGCCGACGTTGACGCGGTCATAGAGATCGATCACGTCCGGGATCGCCATGCGCACGCAGCCGTGGGAGAACGCGTGGCCCAGTGAGGAGGTCTCGTCGGTGCCATGGATGCCGGCGCCGTCGAAGATGCCGATCCAGCGTGCCTTCAGGGGATCCCCCGGGCCGGGCGGGATCACCTGGCCGGCGAGACTGCCCGCCCAGGCGGAGTTGGGCACGTGCCAGGAGGGGTCGACCTGCTTGTCCAGGGCGTGGTAGAGGCCGGCGGGCGTCTCGAGGCCCTGCTGGCCGACGGCCACTGTGTAGGACTTCTTCAACTTCAGGTGGGAGTAGAAGCGCAGGGTGAAGCTGGAGCGATCGATGTAGATGTAGCGCGGGTATGCCTGGGCGAGGTCCTTCTTGTTGACATCGGGCTTGGTCGTCCTGACCACCGCCGGGATCGCCTGGTCGCGGCCGGGCGAGCGGGCGGCCTTGTTGATCGCGGTAGTCATGTCGCCCGTGTCGACCGCTTGCCCGGGCTGGCCGGCCTCCTGCCGCAGCCTGCCGCCGCTTGGCACCACGGTGGCGTCGACTGGGTCCTGGTCGATCTTGTCGGCCAGCTCGTGCACGAAGTCCTTGACCGCTGACTTGTCGTAGCCCACTCGCGGCTCGAGGTTCACATCAACACCGCCACCGCTGGCGTATCGGGAGACTCGGTCGAGGATGTTCCCCTGACGGCTGCGGTCGATCGCCTCCTGCACCATGCCGTCGACGTCCGCGTGCTCGCGCAGCTGCTTCGGGCTGAGCGTGTAGTCCTTGCCGGCGTAGCTCACCACCACGGGCTGCTTGAGCGGAGCGACGACCCGCTTCTCGATGATGTTCCGGGCGGAGTCCGCGTCACGGCCGCCGATGTCGACGCCGCCCACCTTGACGCCGGGCGCGATGTGGTCCTTCTGGGCATCGTCGTAGGCCCAGACGCCGACGGCCAGCAGCATTCCCATGGTGAGCAGCGCCACCAGGGCGATCAGGACCTTCTGGTGCATTTTCAGCCTTGCGCGCATATCTCCGCTATGGATCAGCTTTCCCCCCGCGGTGAATCTTACGTTTCAACTCCGCCGGGTCCTTGTCGGGACGCGTTTCGCAACAGGCGTTGCGGGTACAACCGGACGCCCTTCGCGCGGAAGGTAGACGAAGCGGGCGACCCTTAGGATCCGAATCGTCATGTCGCCGACTTCGATCGCCCGTTGAGGACCAAGGACCAGGTCCGGCGGGACGTCTGGAAGGCCATGGAGCGCGAGGGGGTCTCGCGCTTCCCGGGCGCGGAGGGGAGGATCCCCAACTTCGCCGGCGCCAAGCTCGCCGCGGAGAAGCTCTCGGTGCACCGCCTCTGGAAGCGGGCCCAGGTGATCAAGGTGAACCCGGACTCGCCGCAGACCCACGCCCGTCGGGCGGCGCTCGAGGACGGAAAGACGCTGATCATGGCCGTCCCGCGGCTCCGTGACCCGCATCCCTTCCGGCTACTCGATCCCCGCAAGCTCTCGAAGAAGCAGGTCCGCGAGGCCGCGACGATCAAGGGAGCGATGAAGCACGGCCGCGTCGTGGCCGAGGAGGACCTCCCGGACATCGACTTCGTCCTCTGCGGCTCGGTCGCCGTCAATCTGAGCGGCGCGCGAGTCGGCAAGGGCGGCGGCTTCTCCGACCTCGAGTACGGACTGCTGATCCACGCCGGCAAGATCGACGACCACACCACGATCGCCACCACGGTGCATCCAACCCAGATCCTGCGCGAGCACCTGCCGATGACGACGCACGACCTGCCCGTTGACCTGGTCGCGACGCCGCGCGCGGTGATCGAACTGGAGCGCCAGTACGCGCGGCCCCGCGGGATCCTCTGGGACCACCTGCAGCCGCCGCAGATCCGGGAGATCCCGATCCTCGAGCGGATGGGGTACGCGTGAGCGCCCACGAACCGGTCGCGCTGGCCGAGGAGCGTGAGCGCAGCGAAGCCGACGCCCGCCCGGTCCGCGACGAGCTGCGCCGGATCGCCTCCGACACCGCGTACGCCTTTCGATTGGCGAGGGGCAAGATCCGCCTCCCACCGGCCACGCCGGCGGATGGACCCGATCCCTACGGCAACCCGGACCCGGAGTGGATGCGGATCGACTGGCGAGAGCATCGGCATGAGGTGGACGTCGTCGGATCGAAGGTGAACTACATCGAGATGGGCGAGGGCCCTCCGCTCCTTCTCGTCCACGGCCTCTCCGGCGCCTGGCAGAACTGGCTCGAGACCATTCCTCATTTCGCGCGCACCCACCGGGTCGTGGCCCTGGACCTCCCGGGCTTCGGCTCGAGCGCGATGCCCTCCTGGGAGATCTCGATTCCTGCCTATGGCCGCTTCCTGCGCGACTTCTGCGAGCGAATCGGGATCGCCCGCTGCTCGCTGGCCGGCAATTCGATGGGTGGATTCATCGCCACCGAGGTGGCGATCACCGACCCCGAGCGGGTCGACGATCTCGTGCTCGTCTCGGCGGCGGGGATCACCTGGGCGCGCGCCCGCCGTGAGCCCGCGGCGATGATCGGCCGGGTGGGCCTGGCGACGGCCCCCCTGGTCACCCGCTTCCACATGTCCTGGATCAGGCGACCCGGGCTCCGCAAGAGCGTCTTCCAGGGAATCTTCTTCGATCCCAATGGGCTGAGGCGGGAGACGATCTGGGAGAACGTCGTGCCCGCGCTGCAGAGCCCCGGCTACTACGACGCGCTGACCACGCTCTGGGGCTACGACATCCGCGACCGGCTGGAGGAGATCGAGGTCCCGACGTTGATCGTCTGGGGCCGCAACGACCGGGTCGTCCCCGTTCCCGCCGCCCTCTCCTATGAGAGGCGAATCGGGGACAACGCCGAGCTGGTCATCTTCGACCGCTGCGGCCACGTCCCCCAGATCGAGCGGCCGGTGCGCTTCAACCGGGTGCTCGAGGAGTTTCTCGGGCGCGCCGGAACCCCTGAGTAGCAGCACTGGGAAGTCAGGCCCCTGCGCATCCGCTGGTCTAGGCTCGTTCCGTGCAGAGCACCCAGGTCCTCTCCCAGGAGCAGCTCGACCTCCTGGCCGAACACGGCGAGGAGCGCACCGCGGATGCCGGCGAGCTCCTCTTCAAGGTCGGCGACCGCAGCTACCCGTTCATGGCGATCATCGAGGGGGAGGCCGCGATTCGCACCGAATCCGGCCATGAGCTGATTCGGCACGGACCGACGGGGTTCGTCGGCGAGCTCAACCTGCTGACCGGCCAGACCGTCTTCCTGAACGCCGTAGCGACCGAGCCGATGCGCTACATCGCCGTCGACAGGATGGAGCTCCGAGAGCTTCTCTTCGAGAACCCTGACCTCGCCGACCTTCTGCTCTCTGCCTTTGTTGCACGGCGTGAGCTTCTCCAAGGTGAGGACGGACTCGGCATCGAGGTGATCGGCCCACGTTCCTCCGAGCGGACCCGAGAGATCGCGGAATGGCTGAGGAATGCTCGGATCCCCTATGTCTGGAGGGATCCGGACACCCCGGCCCAGGCGGGCGACACCGAGGCGACGGATCTCGTCGAATCGCTCGGTGCCGAGCGGCTGCCGCTGGTTCGCGTTCCGGGCGGGATCGAGCTCGAGGGACCCAGTCCCGGCAACCTCTCACGCACGCTCGGTATCGGCCTGGAGCTGGCCGAGCGCGAGGAGGTGGACCTCCTGATCCTCGGTGGCGGCCCAGCCGGGCTCGGCGCCGCCGTCTACGCGGCATCGGAGGGCCTCGACACCCTGGTGCTCGAGCGCACGGTTCTGGGCGGCCAGGCCGGCTTCTCCAGGCGGATCGAGAACTACCTTGGGTTTCCGGCCGGCATCGGGGGCGCAGAGCTCACGAGCCGGGCGGTCACGCAGGCGAGGAAGTTCGGGGCCAGGACCGCCACCCCATACGTCATCGCCGGTCTCGAGTGCGACGGGGAACGCCGCGTGGTCCGCGTGGAGGAGGGCAACGCGATTGCAGCTCGCGCCGTCGTGATCGCCACCGGCGCCGCCTATCGGCGCCTCCCCGTCGAACGACTCTCCGAATTCGAGGGGATCAGCGTCTTTTACTTCGCCGGCCCGCCCGAGGCAAGGCGCTGCGGGGGCAGCCGCGTGGGCGTGGTCGGGGGCGGCAACTCGGCGGCCCAGGCGGCGATCTGGCTCGCACGGGGAGGCGCTCTCGTGAGCCTTCTCCATCGGCGCGCCGACCTGAGCGAGACGATGTCCGACTATCTGATCCGCGACCTTGACCGCTACGGAGTCCAGGTCCGCGACCTGAGCGAAGTGGCCGAGCTCCACGGGAGCGACGGAGAACTCGAGGCCGTCACGCTCACCGACGGTGAGCGGCTCTCCTTCTCGAACCTGTTCCTGTTCTTGGGCGCGGCGCCGTGCACCGAGTGGCTGGGCGACGAGATCGCCCGGGACGAGAAAGGCTTCGTGCTGACCGGATCGGCCGCCGGCAGCGAGAACCTGCTCGAGACGAGCGCGGCCGGCGTGTATGCCGTCGGCGATGTGCGCGCGGGATCCCCGAAGCGGGTCGCCACCGCGGTCGGCGAGGGCGCGATGGTCGTGCGGTTCGTACACGACCGGCTGGGCCAGCCGTCCCCGGCAAACGTGCAGGGGCCGGAACCGGTCAGCCCGTGACGGCGCCCTGCGAGGCGCTCGAGACCGACGCCGCGTACTTGGCCATCACGCCGCGCTTGTAGTGCGGCTCGGGGGGCTCGTAGGCCTCCACCCTCTTCGCGATCTCCTCATCCGAGAGATCGACGTCGAGGCGGCGGGCGTCGATGTCGAGGGTGATCTCGTCGCCGTCGCGGACCGCGGCGATCGGGCCGCCGCGGATCGCCTCGGGCGCGACGTGGCCGGCCATCAGGCCGTGGGTCGCTCCCGAGAAGCGGCCATCGGTGAGCAGGGCGACCTGGTCGCCGATCCCCTCCCCGACGAGGGCCGCCGTCACCTGGAGCATCTCGCGCATGCCGGGGCCGCCGGAGGGCCCCTCGTTTCGGATCACGACGACGTCGCCGGGGTTGATCCCCTGCTGCTCGACCACCGCGAAGCACTCCTCCTCGGAGCCGAAGACGCGGGCCGGGCCGGTGTGCTTGCGGCGCTCCTCGCCGGCGACCTTCACGACGCAGCCCTCCGGCGCGAGGTTGCCGCGCAGGATCACCAGGCCGCCGGTCGGCTTGATCGGGTCGGACAGCGGGCGGACGACCTGCTGCGCCGGTGTCTCCTGGGTCGCGTCGGCCTCCTCGCCGACGGTCCTCCCGGTGACGGTCATCGCCTCGCGATGGAGGACGCCGGCCTCGTCGAGCCGCTTCGCGAGGACCCCGACCCCGCCGGCCTCGTAGAGGTCCTTGGCGACGAAGCGGCCGCCCGGCTTCAGGTCGCCGAGCAGCGGCGTCCTCTCGGAGATCCGGTCGAAGTCGTCGATCGTCAGCTCGATTCCCGCCTCGTTGGCGACGGCCAGCAGGTGCAGCACCCCGTTGGTCGAGCCGCCCGACATCGCGACGGTGGCGATCGCGTTCTCGATCGAGTCCTTCGTGATGATCTGGCTGGGACGGAGGTCGTCCGCGAGCACCTTCATGACGAGCTCGCCGCATTCGCGCGCGACCTGCTCGCGGGCGCCGGCGACCGCCGGGACCATCCCGGAGCCCATCGGCGTCATCCCCATCACCTCGAAGGCGCAGGCCATTGTGTTGGCGGTGAACTGGGCGCCGCAGGCTCCGGCCCCGGGGCTGGCGCACCCCTCGAGCTCGTAGAGGTCGTCGTCCGACATCTCGCCGGTGGCGTGCTTGCCGATCGCCTCGAAGACGTCCTGGATGGTCACGTCCTGGTCGTGCCAGCGGCCCGGCAGGATCGAGCCGCCGTAGAGCATCAGCGAGGGGATGTCGAGGCGGGTCAGCGCCATGACGCAGCCCGGGATCGTCTTGTCGCAGCCGGAGAGCGCGATCACGGCGTCGAACTGGTAGCCGCGCGCGGTCAGCTCGATGGAGTCCGCGATCACCTCGCGGCTGACGAGCGAGGTCTTCATCCCCTCGGTGCCCATCGTGATCCCATCCGAGATGGCGATCGAGTTGAACTCGAGCGGGGTACCCCCCGCGGCGCGAACGCCCTCCTTGATGTGCTCGGCGAGCCCGCGGAGGTGGAAGTTGCACGGCATCGCCTCGATCCAGGTGTTGGCGATCCCGACCGTCGGCCGGCGCAGGTCGTCGTCGTCGAAGCCGATGCCCTTCATGTAGGCGCGGGCGAAGGCGCGGTCCGGGCCGTCGAAGACCACGCTGCTTCGTGTCCGCATCCCGTTGCTCTTTACGGTCGCCATTGCCTCAACATTTTCAGATCTCTGCGGACCATCGCCGGGTCGAGCTGGCGGCCCAGGGGGTGGACGTTGGCTGTCCCGATCAGCTCATTCTCGTCGGCGCGGAGGGCCATCCACTTGGCGAGCACATCGTCGGCGTCCGGAAGCCTCTCCCCCGCCTCGGGATCCGAGCCGTCGCGGAAGCGGACGCAGTACTCGCTGAGCAGCTCGCCCGTCTCGGCGTCGTACGCCACGAGCGGGCGGTGCGGGTAGATCAGGTAGCCATAGTCGCGATGCTCGACCGACAGCAGGCCGAAGCGCTCGTACATCTCGAACGCGTCCTCGCCCGCCGTCGAGCGCAGCAGCTCGCGCGCCCGCCGCTCGGCCCGGCGCTCTCGCGCCGGATTCCTGACGTATCGGCGCCGCATCAGCCCCCCGCTGCCTGAGGGAAGAAGATCACGCGCTCCGCGGCGGCCGGGATCTCGGAGAAATCGCGGACCATGGTCGCCTCGCGGCGCCCTCCCTGGCCCTCGTGCGGAACGGCCGCCCACATGCCCAGGTCGAGCTGGCGGCGGAACTCGCGGACGAGACGCTCCTCGTCCTCGGCCACCGCCGGATCCCCCTCGGCGAGCAGGACATCCCCCTTCCCCGGCGTCATCCGAAGCAGCTTCATGTACCGATTATGCCCAGTACGTCCACGGGACCGGCACCTGCGCCGATTTCGCGCAGGCCGTTTGCCACCGCCTCGGCCGCGATCCGCCGCGCCGCCCGCGCCGCCTCGAGCGGTGCGTCACCGAGGGCGAGGCGCGCTGCGAGCGCGGAGGAATGGGTGCAGCCGGATCCGTGCGAGGCGCCGTCCGAGTGCCGGGGACCCTCGATCTTCTCGAGCACGTCGCCGTCGAAGTAGCGGTCCGCGCCGTCGTCGAGATGCCCGCCCGTGACGACCGCCACCCGCGGGCCGAGCGCGTGGACCGCGCGGGCCAGGTCCTCGGGTGACGCGTCATCGCCGAGACCAGTCAGCTCCCGTGCCTCCGAGGCGTTGGGGGTCACCACCATGGCGCGAGGGACGATGCGATCTATCAGCGCCTGCTTCGCGTCCGGCTGGAGGAGCACGGCGCCGCTCTCGGCGACCATCACCGGATCGAGGACCACGGGCGCGTCGCCCACCAGCTCGAGGGCCTCCTCCACCGCCTCGATGGTCGGCCGGTCGAACAGCATCCCGATCTTGACGGCATCGACTCCCATATCCGAAGTTACGGCTCGGACCTGATCGAGGATGAACTGACGCGGCAGCGTCTCGACCGAGATCACCTCGTGGGTGTTCTGCGCGGTGAGCGCGACGATCGCCGACGTGCCGTGCACGCCGCAGGCTGCGAATGCCTTCAGGTCGGCCTGGATCCCGGCGCCACCGCCGGAGTCCGAGGTCGCGATCGTCATCGCAACGGGGATGCGCGCCTGCTCCGCCATGCCGCTAAGGCTAGTGACGGCGTCTATGCCTGCTCGGCCGAGGCGAGCGTCGTGCGCTCGTAGCGGCCGCCTGAATCCGAGCGCACGTAGCCCGCGAGCTCCAGCCTGACCAGGGCCGCGGCCAGCGGCCCCGGGTCCAGGCCAGACCCGCGCGCAAGCGCATCGGCGCTGCTCGAGCCTTGCTCGACAAGGTCGAGCACCTCCGCCAGCTCCGGCTCGAGGGCGGGTCCACGGGCCGCGGGCAGGAGAGCTCGAGCGCCAGGGCCGAGCATCGAGTCGAGCACGTCCTCCCCGCCCCGGATCACGAATCCGCCGTCGCGGAGCAACGCATTCGTCCCCGCCGCCGGAGAGGAGCCGACCCGGCCCGGGACCGCACCGACATCCCTGCCCAGCTCCTGTGCCATCTCGGCCGTGATCAGGGAGCCGGAGCGCTCCCGAGCCTCGACTACCACGGTCATCCGGCTCAGCCCGGCCATGATCCGGTTGCGGGCCGGGAACGTCCAGCGGCGCGCGGTCGTGCCGGGCGGCAGCTCCGAGATCACCAGCCCGCGCTCGATGATCTCCTCGTAGAGGCGGGCGTTGCGCGGCGGGTATGCGACGTCGACACCGGTCCCGAGCACCGCCACGGTCACTCCGCCGGCCTCCAGCGCCCCCCGGTGCGCGCACGAGTCGATGCCCATCGCCATCCCACTGACCACGACCAGTCCCGCCGCGCCGATCTCGCGGCCGAGCTTCATGGCGAGCTCGCGGCCGTAGCTGCTCGGCCGGCGCGAGCCGACGACCGTCACCGCCGCGGCCGGTGCGAGCGCGGCGAGCAGCGCCGGGTCACCCCGGCCGAACAGCACCGCCGGCCCGTCCCCGAGGTCGCCGAGGCCCTCCGGATGGCGATCGTCGTGACGGCAGCAGGCCCAACCGTGAGTCCCGGCGACGGCCGCGCGCATGAGCTCCGGGTCCCGCGCCCGCGCGTGCTCCAGGAACTCGCCGGCCCGCGACCGGGCGAGCGCCGTGGACAAATCCGCGTCCGAGAGCGCCAGCAGCTCGTGCGCCCGCCTTCCAGGCGTCGCCCTGTCGACGGCCTTCTCGATGTGACCGGCGAGAGAGCCGATCAGCCAGGCTCGCCTCAGGCACTCGGCGCACGCCCGGGGGCACTCGGGCGGGCTCACTGCTCGCCGCGCCTGCGCTTGTCGATCGCCTCGGCCACGTGGTCCGGGGCGATCCGCTCCTCGCCCGCCAGGTCGGCGATCGTCCTCGCCAGGCGCAGGCACCGGTCCCAGCCCCGCGCGCTCAAGCCCAGCTGCCGGTGACCGTTCTCCAGCGTCCTCCGGCCCTCGGCGTCGAGCTCGCAGTGCGCCCGGAGCTCCGCCGGCGTCATCTCGGCGTTCACCCGCCCGGGCCCGAGGCGCTCATCCTGCAGGCGGCGGGCACCATCGACCCGTTCTCTGACGACGACCGAGCCCTCCGGGTCGTCCTCATTCAGCTCTTCGACGGGCGGCGGATCGACGGTCAGCGTGATGTCGATGCGGTCGGCGAGCGCCCCGCTCAACTTGGCCCGGTAGCGCGAGACGGCGCCCGGGTGGCACTCGCACTCGCCGGAGTCAGGGCCGTTCCCGCACGGGCAGGGATTCGACGCGGCGACCAGCATGAAGCGGCAGGGCAGGAAGACGGTGCCGGTGGTCCTGCTGACCGTGATGACGCCTTCCTCGAGCGGAACCCTGAGGGCTTCGAGGGCGTCACGCCGGAACTCCCCGAGCTCGTCCAGGAACAGGACCCCGCGATGGGCTCGCGTCACCTCCCCCGGTCGCGGCGGTGCGCCGCCGCCGACGAGGGCCCGGCCCGAAACGGTGTGGTGCGGCGCCCGAAACGGCCGGCGCAGGCGCGGGCCGCCGTTGTCCCCGCAGACCCCCGCGATGCGGGTCACCTCGATCACCTCGTTGCGGCTCAGGGCCGGAAGCAGCGAGGGCAGGCGCTGCAGGGCGAGGGTCTTGCCCCCGCCGGGCGGCCCGATCAGCAGGAGGCTGTGCGCGCCGGCCGCCGCGATCTCGAGGCAGCGCCGGAGCACCGGGTGCCCGCGCAGGTCCGACAGGTCGGGCAGGTCGTCCGATGGGGACTCGGGAGGGAACGCCCGAGGCACCGGCTCGATCGTGCCCTCCCCCAGGTCCCGCAGCCGGGTCACGTGCTCGACCGGGACCACCTCGAGGCCGTCGACCAGCGCCGCCTGGCCGGCATCCCCCGGCGCGACCGCGACGCCGCGCATGCCCCACCCCCTCGCGCCCTCCGCCATCGCGAGGGCCCCGGGCACCGGCCGGATCGCCCCGTCCAGAGCAAGCTCCCCGGCCAGCGCATACCGCTCGAGCACCCCGCGCGGCAGCTGCCCCGACGCGACGAGCACCGCCGCGGCGATCGCGAGATCGAACCCCGGCCCCGCCTTGCGCAGGTCGGCCGGCGCCAGGTTCGCGGTGATCCTGTGCTGCGGGTAGCGAAAGCCGGAGTTGACCAGCGCGGAGCGAACCCGCTCCCGCGACTCCCTGACGGCCGCGTCCGGCAGGCCGACGATCGTGAAGGAAGGCAGTCCGGCGCCGATGTCAACCTCGACGTGCACCGGCTCGGCGGCCACCCCGATCAGCGCGAATGTGCGGGCGATCGCGAACATGCGGCGACGGTAGGAGGCGCCAATGCGCGGGTGGCGCGCGGAACGTCACGCTCCCGTCACGCCCTCGTTGCGGCCGGCGTGCGCGCCGGGCGAAGCGACGCCGGAGGCTGGCGGCATGACCTACGCCAGGCAAAGGCTCGGCCGGAGAGCCGAGGATCTCGTCGCGGCCCGGCTGCGGCACGGCGGCTGGCAGGTCGTCGGGAGAAACGTGCGCCTGCCGTCAGGGGAGCTCGACATCGTCGCCCTGGACGACTCCACCCTCGTCTTCGTCGAGGTCAAGGCCGGCCGCGCCGGCGCCACCGTCGGCCCCGAGCGCCCGGCGCACGCGGTCGGTCGCCGCAAGCAGGTGAAGCTCCGCCGGCTCGCCCGCGAGTGGATCGCGGAGCGGCGCGGGCCCTCAGGCGTCTCGGGCTATCGCTTCGACGTCGTCGGGGTCCGCTTCGGCCCTGATGGCCTCGCGGATGTCGATCACATCCGCAATGCCTTCTGAGCCGGCCCCCTCGAACTCTCCGGCCGGCGTCCCCAGCTCGAGCTGGGAGTACGCGATCGACGCGAACGAGCGCCGGTGAAGCGGACAGATGCCATGCCGGAGGATCGCCTCGCGGTGCTCGGGGGTCGAGTAGCCGACGTTCACCTCGAAGCACCACTCCGGATAGAGGGGCGCCACGCGGTGCATGTAACGGTCGCGGGTCACCTTGGCGATCACGGAGGCGGCGGCGATCGCGGCGCTGCGGGCGTCGCCATCGACCACCCGCGTGTGCTCGAGCTCGCAGGCCGGGAGCCGGAAGCCGTCGACCAGCCGAGTCGCATCCTCCTGCGCCGCGGACCGCATGCAGTCCGTGAGCGCTGCGATGTTGGAGACGTGGAGGCCGTTGCGGTCGATCGCGCGCGGCGAGCGCACCGCCACCGAGACGCAGGCCGCTGCCCGGATCACCTGCGGATAGAGCTCCTCGCGCTCCTCCGGGCTCTTCTGCTTGGAGTCGTCGAGCCGCGCGAGGGCGAGGCGCTCGGAGCGGCCGATCCGCTCGAGGTCGATCAGGACGCCGGCGGCCAGCAGTGGGCCGGCCAGGGAGCCCCTCCCGGCCTCGTCGACCCCGGCCACGAATCGACGGCCGAAAGAGCGGTCGAACTTGAACAGGCGGGCAGCGGTGCGCTTCTTCCGCCGCTTACGCGGAGAGCTAGAAGATCCCGATCCGGTCGGGCGGCCAGTAGGTGAGGAAAGCCTCGCCGATGATCCAGTCTCGGGGGACCGGTCCCCAGAAGCGGCTGTCGTCGCTTTGCCCACGGTTGTCGCCCATCATGAAGTAATGGTCGGGCGGGATTCTGATCTGTTTGGGCAAATTGCAAGCTCCGCCAGCCTGACAGGGGCGGATGAAGTCCTCCTGAGCGATCTGTCCGTTGACCACCGGATGACCGTTCTGGACGCTCAGCGTGTCGCCAGGGCCGGCGACGATTCGCTTTATGAAGTTTGTGCTCGACTCGTCTGGCTGCGGCTTGTCGCAGGCGGCCCCGCTGCTTCCGTTCGCGCCGGTCCTCGGGTCGCCGCACTGGCCTCCGCTGGGGCCGTCCGCCCCCTCCGGGGGGTGAAAGACCACGATGTCGCCGATCTGCGGGTCCTTGAAGCGATAGATGAACCGATTGACGAGAACTCTCTGAGTCTTTTCGATCGTCGGCTCCATCGACTCGGACGGGATCTGGTACGGCTTGACGATGAACGCCTGGATCCCCAGCGCCAACCCGAGGGCGAGCGCGACGATCACGACGAGCTCGAGGAGCGCGCCCTGGGTGCTGTCCGGCCTCGGGATTCTCAGTCTTCTGCCTCGTCGGTGGAGGCGTCCTCGGCCGTCGCCTCTGGCTCCGGCTCTTCTTCCGCCTCCGCCTGGTCCCCATCCGCCTCCGCGGGCTGCGCCTCCCCGGCCTCGCCCTCGCCTTCGCCTTCGGGCGGCTCGGTCAGCTCGGCCTCCGCCTCGCCGGCCGCGACACCCTCGGCGTCAACCGCCTCCGCGTCCTCCGGGGCGACGACGATCTCGTCCTCGATCCCCCAGCGACGTTCCGCTACGCGGGCCCGCTTGCCGACCTTGTCACGCAGGTAGTAGAGCTTCGCCCGGCGGACGTCCCCGCGCGCGGCGACCTCGAGCTTCTCGATCTTGGGGGAGTGCAACGGGAAGGTCCGCTCCACTCCGACGCCGAACGACTGCTTCCGGACAGTGAAGGTCTCGCGGGCGCCGCTGCCCTGGCGCTTGATCACGATTCCCTCGAAGACCTGGGTCCGCCGGCGGTTGCCCTCGACGACCTGGAAGTGGACGCGCACGCGATCGCCGGCGCCGAACCTGGGGCGCTGCTTCAGGTCTCGCTTCTCGAGGCTTTCGATGACTGTGCTCATCAGGGGCGGGGAGGGTGATGGGACTCAAAAAATGCGCGTACCGGACGGCCCGCGCAGCGCCGCAAAATGTAGCGGTAGACCGGCCCCGGTGTGGGTGGCGTCCGTTAATCCTGGGCTCGCCGGCGCGCCTGCTCGAGCCGCCACTCCCTGACCAGGGCGTGATTGCCGGAGAGCAGCACCTCGGGGACCTCCCAGCCGCGGTACGAGGCAGGGCGCGTGTAGTGGGGATACTCCGGCGCGCCCTCGAGCGCCGCGCTGTAGGACTCCTCGACCGCACTGTCGGCGTCGCCGAGAGCGCCGGGCAGCTTCCGCAGCACCGAATCGGCGATCACCATCGCGGGCAGCTCCCCGCCGGCGAGCACGTAGCGCCCGATCGAGATGGACTCATCCGCCAAGTGCTCGACCGCCCGCTCGTCGAAGCCCTCATAGCGGCCGCAGAGCAGGGCGAGGTGCGGCTCCTCCGCGAGCTCCGCGGCGAGTCGCTCGTCGAAGAGGCGCCCCGACGGCGCCAGCGCGATCTTGCGAACGGCGCCGCGATGGGATCCGTACGCCGACTCGAGGGCCGCGTCCACGACGTCGACGCGCATCACCATCCCCGCGCCGCCGCCGTAGGGCGAGTCATCGACCTGACCGGCGCCCAGCGGCGTGGTGTCCCGGTAGTTCCGGAACCTGAGCTCCGTCCCGCCCGCCAGCGCGTTCGAGACATGGCGCTGGCGCAGGAACCACTCGAAATGCTCCGGGAAGAGCGTGAAGACGTCGATGACCACTCTGGGGGGGCCCCTCAGTCCAGTATGTCGACGACCACGCGCTTCTCCTCGCGGGTCGCCGCGGCCTTCATCACGGAGCGGAGAGCGTTGGCGACACGTCCGCCGCGTCCGATGACCCGGCCGAGGTCATCGTCGGCCACCTCGAGCTCGAGCACGACCTCGCCCTCGATCTCCTCGACCTCGGTCACCTGGACCGAGTCTGGGCTCTCGACCAGCGACCTGGCGAGGAAGTCGAGCAGATCGCGCACGAGACGCCCCGGGCCCGGCGCCTAGCGGCCGGTCGCCTGGATCCCCTTGGTGCGGAGCAGCGTCGCCACCGTGCGGGTGGGCTGGGCCCCCTTCTGAAGCCAGTGCTGGGCGCGATCCTGATCGATGACGATCAGCGACGGATCGGTCTGCGGGTTGTACTGGCCGATCGTCTCGATCGTGCGGCCGTCCCGCGGCGAGCGCTGGTCGGCGACGACAACCCTCCAGATCGGGTTCTTCTTCGACCCGACCCTGCGAAGTCTGATTCTCACTGACATGCGGCCGGTGAGGTTAGACCATCGCTGTCCCGAGACCAACGAGGCTTGACTTTCCCCGCGCTCCCGTCAGCGTGGGTTGAAGAGGGGGCCTCCGGCTTTGGAGGAGCTTTGAGAACCAGAGGGAGAAAGCCATCGCCGGCGCTGATCATCTCGATCATCGCCCTGTTTGTCTCGCTGGCGGGGACCGGCGTTGCGAGCGTCGCCACGATCAGCGCGCTCAGCAAGAAGGAGAAGAAGCAGACGAGGGCGATCGCCGACAGGGAGGTCGGCAAGCTCGCGCCCGGGCTCTCGGTCAAGTCGGCGGACCGCGCGGGTTCAGCGGGCTCGGCGGACCGCGCGGGTTCAGCGGGCTCGGCGGACCGCGCGGGTTCAGCGGGCTCGGCAGGATTCGCTACCAGCGCCGGGACGGCCGGCAGCGCCACGTCCGCGCTCAGCGCCGCCGTCGGAGGGACCGGCAGAGGGACGCAGGTCTCGAGCCCCGTCTGCGATCCAAACAGCTCGACCTACGTCACCTGCGCCAGCGTCAACCTCACCCTGCCGGCGCCGGCGCGGGTCCTGGTGATCGGGAAGACCCAACTCAACAGCTCGACTCCCCAGGGCAATGGGCAATGTCGTCTCGGGACCACCTCCGGGCAAGTTCCGTCGGCCAGCGGTCAGGTGCTGGTTGCGTTGGAGACCGCCACCTTTGTCGGCGTCACCGGCGTCTTTCCCGCCGGCACTCATTCATTCGGCATCGACTGTCTGCAGGACAACCTCGACGCCCAGTACCTCAATTCCCAGGTCGTGGCAGTCGCGCTCTCAGCGAACTAGCGCATCCCCCGCATGAGCTGCTGCGGGTCGGGCATCCTGCCCTCGGACATCTGCTTCATCAGCTTGTTCATCTGGCCGAACTGCTTGACCAGGCGGTTGACCGCCTGGACGGTCGTCCCCGACCCGGTGGCGATCCGCTTGCGGCGGGAGCCGTTGATCTCGGTCGGGTGGGAGCGCTCGTAGGGCGTCATCGACTGGATGATCGCCTCGAGCCGGTCGAGCTCGCGCTCGTCGACCTGCCCCATTCCCTGCATGGCCTTGCCCATGCCGGGCACCATCTTCATCAGGTTGCCGAGCGGCCCCATGCTGCGGACCTGCTTCATCTGCTTCAGGAAGTCGTCGAGGGTGAACTGCTCCTTGCGGATCTTCCGCTCGAGGTCGGCGGCCTGATCCTCGTCGAACTCGCCCTGGGTCTTCTCGATCAGCGACATCACGTCGCCCATGCCCAGGATCCGGCCGGCCATCCGGTCGGGGTGGAAGCGTTCGAGCTCGTCGAGCTTCTCGCCCGTCGACGCGTAGATGATCGGCTTGCCGGTGACCGCGCGGACCGAGAGCGCCGCGCCGCCGCGCGCGTCGCCATCGAGCTTGGTGATCACGACGCCGTCGAAGTCGGCCGTCTCGGCGAAGCTCTCCGCGACGTTGACCGCGTCCTGGCCGGTCATGGCGTCGACGACCAGGAGGACGTCGTGCGGCTTGGTGACCTTCCTCACTCTCCCCAGCTCGTCCATCAGGTCCTGGTCGACGTGCAGGCGGCCGGCGGTGTCGACGATCAGGACGTCGCGGTTCTCGCGCACGGCCTCGTCGCGGGCCCAGCCCGCCACCTTGACGGGATCCGTCTCGCCCGGCTGGGCGTAGACGTGGGCGTTGGCCTGGGCGCCGAGCTTCTCGAGCTGCTCGACCGCCGCGGGCCGCTGCAGGTCGCAGGCGGCGAGGGCGACGTTCTTGTTGTCCTTCTTCAGGAGCTTTGCCAGCTTCGCGCAGGCGGTGGTCTTGCCCGATCCCTGCAGGCCCGTCATCAGCACCACCGTCGGGCCGCTCGGCGCGAAGACCAGGTCGCGCCCCGCGCCGCCCATCAGCGCGGCGAGCTCGTCGTTGACGGCCTTGACCACCGTCTGGCCGGGGTTGAGCGCCTCGGAGATCTCCTCCCCCGCGAGGCGCTCCTTGAGGGCGGCGGTGAAGTCCTTGACCACCTTGAAGTTGACGTCGGCCTCGAGCAGGGCGAGCCGCACCTCGCGGAGGGCCTTGTTGACATCGTCCTCGGAGAGCTTGCCCCGCGAGCGGACGTCGCTGAGCACGCCCTGGAGGCGCTCTGATAGCTGGTCGAACATCGCGGCCCAGCTTAGGCCCTTAGAGAGGGTCGGCGATCAGCTGCTCATCGAGGGCAGCGGTCGAGGCGCGCGGTCAACGGGTCGGCCCCGCGGCCGCGCGCATCGGCGTTCGGGCGGCATCCCTTTCGATGACGGTGGCGGTGGCGCTTGCCGGCCGAACGATGACCCAGCGGCGCACCGGCGGCGCGGTAGCCGAGCAGATACGGCGCCGGATCCACCGGCGTGCCGAAATGGCGCACCTCGAAGTGGAGGTGCGGGCCCGTCGAGTGCCCCGTGGAGCCGACGTAGCCGATCGTCTGGCCTCCCACGACGTGCTCGCCGACCGAGGCCGCGATCTTCGACATGTGCGCGTACCAGCTCTCGAATCCGAGGCGATGCGTGATCACGACGAGATTGCCATAGCCGCCGGTGTTGAATCCGGCGAAGGAGACCACGCCGACGCCGCCCGCGTGGATCGGGGTGCCCATGGGCTCGGGGAAGTCCAACCCGGTATGCCAGCGCCCGGGCGGAATCCAGCCGAAGCGATCCCCGACCGCCCCGGATACCGGCTGGAAGAAGCGGACCGGGCTGGATGGCGGCGCGGCGGTCACGACCTGGCCTCCCCGCAGGGCGTTAAGCGTGCTCGGCCCGGCCACCCCGTCGGCCTGGAGCCCCGCGCCGCCCTGGTACCGGCGCACCGCGCTTTGAGTGTTCGGCCCGAAGCCGCCGTCGAAGCCTCCCGGCTCGAAGCCGCGCGTGTGGAGCAGGAACTGCAGGGCGGCGACGTCCCAGCCCGTCTTGCCCTCGCGCAGCGGGCGAGCGCCGAGATTGGGCTTGCCGCGCTTGCCGAGGGCCGCACGAGTCTGGGGCCCGGCGACGCCGTCCGCGGCCAGACCGTGCTGGGACTGGAAGGTCCGGACCGCGCCCTGGGTCCAGGGCCCGCTGATCCCGTCCACCGGGTGCGGGTAGAGGCCGACTCCGGTCATGGCCACCTGCAGAGCGGCGACGTCGGCGCTTCCGGCGCTGGCGGTTGCGGGCATGGCAAGGAGGCCCCCTATGACCGCCCCAATCAGGACGAGCATCTTGGTGCCACCCGCAGGCACGTCCCCAGCCTGCCCGGATTCGCGGAATCGACTGGGAGCGACGTTGCACCTCGGGTAACGCCGGTGGACTCGGGCGGCTACTCCTCGATCAGGGCGCGGGCGAACTGCTCCGCGTCGAACGGCCGCAGGTCCTCGAGCGACTCGCCGATCCCGATCAGCTTCACCGGAATGCCCAGCTCCGAGGCGATCGCGAGCGCGACTCCGCCCTTGGCGCTGCCGTCCAGCTTGGTGAGGACCGCTCCGGTCACCTCGACGGACTTGGCGAACTCCTGGGCCTGACGGATCCCGTTCTGCCCGGTGGTCGCGTCGATCACCACCAGTGTCTCGTGGGGCGCGTCCGGGATCCGCTTGGCGATCACCCGGCGGACCTTGGAGAGCTCCTCCATCAGGTTGCCGTGGGTGTGGAGCCTCCCGGCCGTGTCGCAGATCACAACGTCCGCGCCGCGAGCCTCGGCTGCGGCGACGCCATCGAACACGACCGCGCCGGGATCGCCGCCCTCCGTGCCGCGGACGATCTGCGTCCCCGCCCGGTCCGCCCACTCGGCGAGCTGGTTGACGGCGGCGGCACGGTAGGTGTCGGCGGCGGCGACGATCACGTCGAGGCCGAGCTCCTTCTGGAGATGCCAGGCGATCTTGCCGATCGTCGTCGTCTTGCCGGTGCCGTTCACCCCGACCACCATCAGGACGGACGGCCGCTCGCGCAGGTGGATGCGAGCCGAGTCGTCGCCCGCGGGCGAGGCGGTCTCGGCCAGCAGGGCGATCAGGCGCTCGCGGAGCGCCTCGCCCCCGGCTACCTCTCCGGCCTCGACCTCGTCCTCGAGCCGCCGAACGACCGCGGCCGTGGTCGGGGCGCCGACGTCCGCCAGGATCAGCCCTTCCTCGAGGTGCTCCCAGGTCGATTCGTCGATCCGTCCCGTGAAGCTCGAGGAGAGCTCCGCGGTCAGCGCCTGCCGGCTGCGGGTGAGCCCCTCGCGCAGCCGGCGGAAGACCCCGGTGCGCTCCTCATTCTCCTCGACCGCCGGGACCTCGCGGTCGCCGAGGTCGAAGACCTCCTGCCAGTTCGTCGCCACGGCGGCGGAGGGTAACGATGCCTCTCCCGCCTACGCGAATCTCCGCTTTCCGGCTCGCCTAAGGACCGTCGTCGGCGTTGCTCGCCTTGGCTATCTGCGCCTCCGCCCTCATAGGACGGCACTTTCCGGGCCGCCTTCTCCCCCTGGCCTTGGCGCTGAGTCTGGGCGTTCAGCCCCGTTTCTTCATCAGGGAGCCACCCCAATCTTTTCTCCTGCCACCGGATACGCTTGCGCAACGGAGGAGGAGCGACGTGGACGCAAGGACGCTGAGCGGGAGCGAGCAGGAGCGCGGCGTGGCGGCAGCGCTCGTGGAGAGGGAAAGGGAGCTCGCCACGATCGCCGGCGCGCTCGACTCAGCGGCGCTGGGTTCGGGTGGCGTGGTGCTGATCGAGGGCGAAGCCGGGATCGGCAAGACAAGGCTGCTCGCGGAGGCCCGCGCCGCGGCGGAGTCGCGCGGGATGCGCCATCTCCGTGCACGGGCCGCGGAGCTGGAGCGCCAGTTCGCATACGGAGTGATCCGCCAGCTGCTCGAACCCGAGCTTCGGGACGCGGGCACCGCCGATCGAATACTCACGGGAGCCGCCGCGGCGGCGGCGCCCGCCCTCGGCGGCCCCCCCGCCCACTCCCTGCCCCCGCAGGACCTCAGCTCCGCCCTGTTGCACGGGATCTACTGGACGTGCGTGCGCCTGTCCGAGGAACAGCCGACCGTGCTGCTGGTGGACGATCTCCAGTGGGCCGACCCGCCGTCCGTCCGCGCGCTCGAGTACCTCGGCCGACGCGCCGACGAGCATCCTCTCGTCCTGGTCCTCGCGACCAGGGACGGCGGGATCTTCTCGGACATCCCAAGCCAGTCGCGAATTCGGCCCGCAGCGCTGAGCGAACACGGATCCGGCCGGGTGCTCGAGGACCTGTTGGGACCCTCGACGCGGGAGTTCTCGTCGACCGCTCACCGCGTCACCGGGGGCAACCCATTCCTGCTTCGGGAGGTCGCGCTGGTCACCGCCACCGGTGAGCCCCTCCCGGACCAGGCGAACGCCGAACGAATCGCCGAGCTGGGGCCGCCTTCGGTCGCGAACTGGACGCTGGCGCGGCTGACGCGGCTGCCGGAGCGCTGTCGGAGGGTCGCGACGTCGCTGTCCATCCTCGACCACGCGGAGCTGCAGGTCGTCGCCGCCCATGCGGACCTCGACCCCTTGGCTGCCGCGGCCGCGGTCGACGAGCTCGCTGAGATCGGCCTGGTGGAGGGCGAGCTTCCATTGCGCTTTGCCCACCCGATCGTCAGGAGCGCCCTCTACGAGCAGGTCGCTCCCGCCGCCCGTGAGCACGGGCACAGGCTCGCGGCGGACCTCCTCCACGGGAGGGGAGCCCCGGCGGAGCAGGTGGCGGCCCATCTCCTCGAGACCGAACCGCGAGAGGAGGACTGGGCGACCGAGCAGCTGCGGGCAGCGGCCGGCCAGGCGAGGGGCCGGGGCGGAGCCGAGGAAGCGATCGCCTTTCTGCGTCGCGCCTGCGATGAGTCAGCTCGAACGGAGGACCCGTCGCTGCTGCTGGAGCTCGGGCTGGCCGAGCTCGCGGCCAGCGACCCGGCCGCCCTGGAGCATCTGGAGGCCGCCTCCGAGGCGGGCGGGCCACCCGAGCTCCAGGGCACGATCCACGGAGCCCTGGCGCAGAGCCGCTACCTCGCCGGCGACACCCTGGGCGCCTTCGAGGCGGTCCGCGCCGCTCTGGACGCGATTCCGCCCGGGACCGGTGGGGCGATCGAGGCGGAGCTCCTGTTCAGCTACGGCATCGCCGGGCGGCCGCGGGCCGAGCTGATGGACGACTTCCGTGGCCGGCTCGCCACGCCCCGATACGGCCCTGGCGGCGAGCCGACGGCCGCCGAGGTGGTGAGACGGCATCTGCTCGGCCTCGACTGCTACCTCCGCGGCGACCGCGAGGGTGCGGTCGCGGAGCTCATCTGGGCGGCGGAGCGCATGTCCGACCCCGAGCTGGCGGACTCGTTGCCGTCGCTGACGGGGACCGGGCCCGCGTTCGTCCTCGCGGGCGTCGACGCTCACGCCGACGCGGAGCAGCTGATCGCCGCCAGCCTCGAGCGCGCCCGCCGTCGCGGCAGCAGGCTGGAGACCGCCGAGGCGCTGCACGACCGGGTCTGGTCGCGCTGGCGCCGGGGCGACCTGATCGGCGGGCTCGCGGACGCGGAGACGATCTTCGCGATGACCGAGGGCGCCTGGGAGGTGGCCAAGCTCCCCCTGAGGATCGCCTACGCCGACATGAAGGTCGACCGGGGTGCGCTGGAGGAGGCGGCCGCCCAGCTCGACCTGCCCGAGGGCCTCGAGGCGGAGGCGTCGGGCACCTGGGGCTGGGGATGGCTGCCCCTCGGCCGCGCCCGGGTCGCGGCGGCCCGTCGCGACTGGGAGCGCGCCCTGGAGCTCTGCCTGTCCGCGGGGCAGCGCCTGCTCGCGATCGACGCACCGAGCCCCGGGTACTGCTGGTGGCGGTCGCTGGCCGCTCGCGCGGCCGATCAGCTCGGCCAGGCGGAGCGCGCGAGCGCGCTCGCCACCGAGCAGACCGAGCTCGGCCGGCGAATCGGCTCCCCGCGGGCGATCGGCGTCGGGCTGGCCACCCTCGGAGCGATCCGGGGAGGGGACGAGGGCGTCGATCTGCTGCGCGAGTCCCTGCACCCGCTCGAGACGGCCGGCGCCGCGCTCGAGCGGGCGCGCGCGCTGCTCTGGCTGGGCATCGCGCTCCGGCGCGAGCGTCATGCCCGCGATGCGAGGGAGCCGCTGCGAGAGGCGCTCGACCTGAGCGGACGGCTGGGCGCCACCCCCCTCGGCGACGTCGCCCTCACCGAGCTGCGAGCCGCCGGGGGCAGGCCGAGGCGGGAGCGCAGCAGCGGCCTCGAGTCGCTCACTCCTCGGGAGCACCAGGTCGCCGAGCTGGCGGCGTCCGGGCTGGCCAATCCGGCGATTGCGGAGCAGCTCTTCATCACCCGCAAGACGGTCGAGGCGCACCTCGGCGCCATCTACCGCAAGCTTGACGTCTCCTCCCGAGAACAGCTGCGAAGCGTGCGGCTCTGAGGTACGGGCCCGGCCGCCTCAGGCCGCTGCTTCGGCCTCGGCGGTCGCGGCCCCGCCATTACCGTCGGCCACAGACCCCGCCGACGGATCGACGCCCATCCCGAGCTCGTCGCGCGGAAGCTTACGCGAGACGACCTTGGTGACGCCGTCGCCGCCCATGCTGACGCCGTAGAGGATGTCGGCGGCGTCCATCGTCCGCTTCTGGTGGGTGACGACGATGAACTGCGAGCGCTCGGAGAAGCGGCGGACGAGGCGCAGGAAGCGGTCGATGTTGATGTCGTCGAGCGCGGCCTCGACCTCGTCGAGGATGTAGAAGGGGCAGGGGCGCGCCATCAGGACCGCGAAGACGAACGCGAGGGCGACCAGCGACTTCTCGCCGCCAGACAGCAATGACAGCCGGCGGGTCGACTTACCGGCCGGAGTCACCTCGATCTCGACGCCGCCGTCCTCGTCCGGCGGGGCGAGCTCCTCGTCGGGATCCGCTCCCTCGCCCTCCTCCTCGTCGCCCTCGGGCGCCTGGCCCGCGAACGGACGCGGGCCGACGTTCACCCGGCGCAGGCGCCCGCCGCCGCCGGGGAAGAGCTCGGCCACCATCTCCTCGAACCCCCGGGCGGTGGCCTCGAAGGTCTCCTCGAAGGCGGCGGCGATCTCCCTGTCAGTGCGCCGGATCAGCGCGCGCAGCTCGCCGATCGCCTTCTCGAGGTCCTTGCGCTGCTCGGCCAGCTCCGTGAGGTGCTCGCGCGCCTCCGCGTACTCGCGCTCCGCCAGCGGGTTGACGGGCCCGATCTGCTCGCGATTGCGCCCCAGCTTGGCCAGCCGGGCCTCGATCCCCTCGCGCTCCTCGTCATCGAGGGCCTCCGCGGCGGCCCCCAGCTGCTCGCCCAGGGCCGCGCCGACCCGCTCGAGCTCGGCGGTGCTCTCGTCGCGATGGCCGCGCAGCTGGGTCGCCTCGACCTCCACCACGGTCATCGCCTCGCTGGCCTCGCGGAGCTCGCCCTGCAGGCCGAACTCCTGCTGCGAGCACTCGCGCAGCTCGGCCGCGATTTCTCCGCCGCCGTCACCCTCGTCAGCCGTGAGGCTCGCGGCGCGCGCCTCGAGCTGTTCGCCGAGCCGGCGCAGCGCGTCGCGTGCACGCGCGAGCGCCGGCAACGTCTCGCTCTCCAGCGAGATTCGCCGCTCGAGCTCCTCGCGGTCGCTGAGTCGCTTCTCCTGCGCCCGCGCTGCGACCTCCGCATGGCGGCGCTCGGCCGCCAGCTCGGCCTCGAGCTTGGCGCGTTGGATCGCCCCCGACCCCGACGCCTCACCACCGCGCTCGGCCTGGCGCTCGGCGAGCCAGGTGGTGCGGTTCGCCTCCTCCGCAGCCTCGTCCAGCGCGCGGCGCGCTTCGCGCAGCGCCCCCTGAGATTCCCCCTCGCGAGTACGGGACTCGGCGAGCGCCGACTCGGCCCGCTCCAGATCGTTCGTGGCGCGCTCATGGGTCTGCTCGCGCTGGCTCAGCCGTGAGGCGAGCTCCTCGCGCTCCGAGCGGGCCGCCAGCGCCGGGTCGGTCCCCTCCTTCGGGAGCCGGCGAATCTCCCCCGCGGCGGCGTCGTAGCACTCGCCGTCCACGGTGACGGCGACGCCGGTGAAGCCCTCGGCGAGCCCGTCGATCTCGTCGACCAGCCAGGCATCCGCGAGCAGGCGCTCGGTGATCGGCGCCGCATCCCCGCGGGCCTCGATCAGGTCGAGCAGTCGGCGCGCGCCGTCCTTCGGCTCGTCGCCGGCCCGCTTCGCCCCGCCGGACGCGATCAGCGCCCGTGCAGCGCCGTCTGCGCCGGCGATCCGCTGCTGCCCCTCGCCGACGGAGCCGACGATCGAGGCGCGCAGCCGCTCTCCGAGGACGGCCGAGACCGCGCGCTCGAGCCCGGATCCCGTCTCCAGCATCCCCGCGAGCGCCTCGTGCTCGCCCTCGACCGCCGCCGCGGCGAGCTTCGCCTCGACGGCCGCCAGCTCACCCGCCAGGGTCGCCCGGCGCTCCGAGGCCTTCTGCGCCTCCGCTCGCGCGCCCTCATGAAGCTGTGTCGCCTGACGCAACGCCGCGCTCGCCTCCTCCTCGGCCCGCTCGAGCGGCTCGAGCGCGGCCTTGGCAGCGGCTCTGCGTCCCTCCGCCTCCTCGGCATCCCGCCGCAGGCGCGCTCCCTCCTCGGAGGAGTCGGCGCCCAGCTTCGCCAGCTCGGCCTCGAGCTCAACGACGCGGGCGGCGCCGGCGCCCTCGTCGGGCTCGGTGTCCAGGGCTTCGAGCCTGAGCTGGCGCTCGCCCAGGGCGCTCCTCAGGTCGCGCTCGGAGTGGTCCAGCGATTCGGCCCGGGCGCGGACGCGCTCGGTGGCCGCACGCGCCTCCGCCAGCAGCTCTCCATGCCTGCGCCGGCCCTCCTCCCCGGCGGCGATTCGCTCCTCGATCGCCGTCCGGCGGGCCCGCACCTCCTCGAAACGCTTCTCGACCGAATCCCGCCGAGCGCGCACCTCGGCGAGCTTCGCCTCCGCCGCGGAGAGCTCCCCCTGCTGGGCGCGGAGATCGTCGGCGACGATCTTCGCCCGGAGCTCGTTCGACTGGCGCATCAGCTTTGCGGTGCGCTCCGCGGCCTCGGCCTGGCGCTTCAGCGGCCGCAGCCGCGAGCGCGCCTCCCGCTCGACGTCGAACGCGCGCTCCAGGTTGTCGCGGGTCCGGTCGAGCTTGAGCTGCGCGCTATGGCGGCGCTTGCGGTGCTTGCCGAGCCCGGCGGCCTCCTCGATCAGCATGCGCCGGTCGCGTGGCTTGGAGCTGACGATCTCCTCGACCTTGCCCTGACTGATCACCGAGTGCGCCTCGCGCCCCATGTTGGTGTCCGAGAGGGCCTCGACGATGTCGACGAGCCGGCAGCGGGCGCCGTTCAGCCGATACTCGCCGTCGCCGTTGCGCTCGATCCGGCGGGAGATCGAGATCTCCGAGAACTCGCTGGCGGCCCGTCCCTCGGAGTTGTCGATCACGACCTCGACCTCTGCGAAGCGTCGCGCGCCCTGGCCGTTGCCGCCGGCGAAGATCACGTCTCGCATCTGCTGGCCGCGGATCGCCGAGGGGCTCTGCTCGCCCAGCGCCCAGAGCACCGCGTCCGTGATGTTGGACTTGCCCGAGCCGTTGGGACCGACGATCACGCTGACGCCCGGCGAGAAGGTCAGCCGGGTGCGATCGGGGAAGGACTTGAAGCCCTTCAGGTTGATGGCCTTTAGATACATGGAAGTCGGAAGGGTGGCAGGAAGGCGGATGCTCGCGCGTCGCCCGGACGGCTCCGCGCTAACGCAGCTTCTCCAGCGCCACCTGCGCCGCGGCCTGCTCGGCCTCCTTCTTGCTCCTGCCGGAGCCGATGCCGATCTCGTCGCCGCTCACCATCGCCGTGATCTCGAAGCGGCGGTCGTGCGGAGGCCCGTGCTGGCTGCTGACCTCGTAGCTGACGGTCTCGCCATCGCGGGCCAGGCGCTCCTGCAACTCCGACTTGAAGTCCATGCGCTCGCGGGTGGCCTGCTCGATCTGGTCACCGAATGCCTCGATGACAGCCTCCGAGGTCCGCTCGAAGCGGTGCGCCATGTAGCAGGCGCCGATCACCGCCTCGCAGACCGAGGCCAGGGTCCGCTCCGATGCCAGCAGGGTGTCGACCGGCAGCCCGTCGCCCTCGTCCGGGGCCTCCCCCGTGAGCAGCTCGGGGAGCTCGAGGCGACGGGCGACCTCCGCGCAGGCGCGTCCGCTGACGGCCTGGTTCAGGATCTTGGTCAGCTCGCCGATGTCGGCGCTCGGGTGCTCCTCGAAGAGCAGCGTGGCCACTGCCAGGCCGAGGACGCTGTCCCCGAGGAAGGCGAGCCTTCCATAGGACTCGACCCGCGTGTCGACCCAGGATGAGTGGGAGAGTGCCTGCCGGCGCAGCTCTTCGGGGGTGTCCGCGAACAGCTCCGCCAGCGAGGCTGTCGAACGTGTCATCGGATCAGAGCGCCGCCTCCCCCTAGGTTGCCGGCACTCTGGCGCAGACGAAGTCGACGGCGCCCCCGACCGTTTCGATCTCGGCCGCCTCCTCCTCGCTGACCCGGATCCCGTAGCGATCCTCGAGCTCCATGACCAGCTCGTAGAGATCGAGCGAGTCGGCGTCGAGGTCCTCCCGGAACCTGGTCTCGAGCTGGATCTTCTCCGGCGCCACCTCAAGCTCGGTGCTCAGGTGGGTCCGCACCAGCTTCATCACCTCTTCACGTTCCATCGCAGCGATTATGGCCTATCGCTCAGCGGTTCCGGACTCCTCCTCGCGGAGCGCATCGCGGGTCGCACCGGACGCCGCCAGCAGGTCGGCCGTTCGCTCCACCGCGTGCTCGCCGACGGCGCGGTCGGCGAGCCTGACGGCGTTGGCGATTCCCTCGGGGGTCGAGCTTCCGTGGGCGACCACCGCCACGCCCCGCAGGCCGAGCAGGATGGCCCCTCCGACGGAGTTGGGGTCCATGCTCCGCCGGAGGCCTCCCAGGGCCGGGCGCAGCAGCAGCCCGCCGGCCGAGGCGAGCGGCCCCGAGCGAGCTGCGGCGCGTACCGCGTCGGCGACCGTCCTCGCCGTGCCCTCCACAGTCTTCAGCGTGACGTTTCCGGTGAAGCCGTCGGTGACGACGACGTCCGCCTCGCCCCCGAGCAGGTCCCGGCCCTCGAGGTTCCCGATGAAGCGGACCCCGTCCGCGCCGGTGAGCGCCTCGTGGGCCTCGACGACGTCGGCGCGCCCCTTCTTCTGCTCCTCGCCCACCGAGAGCAGGGCGACGCGCGGGCTCTCCACCCCGAGCACGGCCGTGCAGAAGGCCGAGCCGAGGAAGGCGAACTGGATCAGGTGCTGGGGGCGAACGTCGGTATTGGCGCCGGCGTCCAGAAAGACCAGTGGGGGTCCCTCTCGCCCAGGCACGGGAATCTGCACGGCCAGCGCCGGCCTGTGCACGCCCTGCGCGCGCTTCAGCGCGAACAGGGCGGCGGTCATCGTCGCCCCCGTGGAGCCGGCGCTCACCAGCGCGCTGCAGCGACCCTCGGCGACCGCGGCGGCCCCGCGGACGACCGAGGCTTCGGGAGTGGAGCGCACCGCCGGGACCGGCTCGGCCTCGTTCCCGATCCAATTCGTGGTCGGCTCGACCTCGACCCCCGGCGGCGGATCGAGCGATGAGGGGCCGAAGAGGCGGATCGGAATGCCGTCCGCGGCGGCGATCCTGGCGCCCTCGAGCACCAACTCGGGTCCGCCGTCCGCCCCATACGCATCGAGCGCGACCGGCTCAGGCACGTGCGCCTAGTCCTGGGGTGACGGCTGCTCGGCCTGCGGCGTGGTCTCGGAGGCCTCGTGGCGGATCACCTCGCGCCCCGCGTACGTGCCGCAGGTGGGGCAGACGCGATGGGGCAGACGCGGGCTGTGGCAGCGCGGGCACTCGTTCAGCCGGGGGGCCGAGACCTTGTGCTGAGCGCGCCGCTTGTCGCGCCGCGTCCTCGACTGTCTCTTCTTGGGGACCGCCATTGGCGCGGGATAGTAGCTACTCCAGCTTCAGGCCCTTGAGCTTCGCCATCCGGGGATCGCCGCCCTGGTCGTGGCGGTGCGCCTCCGGGTCGGAATCGTTCAGTGACTCGCCGCAGACAGCGCAGAGCCCGGCGCAGCCGGGGCGGCAGAGCGGCTGCGCGGGGAAAGCCAGGACAAGCGCGTCATTCGCCCAGCGCTCCACGTCCAGGTTGCCGTCGGAGACGTATGGGCTGCGCAGCTCCTCGTCACGGGACGGCGGCTGGTCGACCTCGCGGGCGTCGATCTCGATCTCGGTCCCGGCCGGCTCCAGGCAGCGGACGCAGGGGCCGGTCAGCTCGGTGCCGAAGCGAAGCCGCAGCGCGTAGCCGGTGCTGGTCCGCGAGACGTCGAGGCGAGCCTCGCCGCCGCCTCCCGCCGGGGAATAGGCCTGGCCGCCGAGCTCGATCGGCTCGAGGCGGACGTCGAGATCGAGCGCGCGGGCCTGCCCCGAGGACAGCGCCAGGCGCTCGAGATCGACGATTCCGCCTTCCGCATACACTCGCTCCGAGGGTACCGAGCCGACGTGTGCGCCCAATTCCACTGGAACCCGGAGACCTACCTGGCGGAGATCCGGGCGGAGGTCCCGCGCTTCGACGAGCTCCAGAGGGCGGCGGTGGACGCGATCCCGTTCGCCCCTGACCGTGTCCTCGAGCTCGGGATGGGGACCGGCGAGACGACGCGGGTCCTGCTCGAGGCCTATCCGGACGCCTGGGTGATCGGCCTCGACTCCGACACGAACATGGTCTACCGGCTGCGCGAGGAGTACGACGACGTGCAGCTCGCCCGCATGGAGGATCCGCTGCCGGACGGCCCCTGGGACCTGGTCATCGCGGTGCTCTCCGTCCATCACCTCCAGGACGACGCCAAGCGGACTCTCTTTCGCCGGGTGCGAGAGCAGTCGCGCGCGCTCGTGATCGGAGATGTGGTCAAGTCCGAGAAGCAGGTGACGCCGATCGAGCCCGGCTTCGACTTCCCGGATACTGCCGATCAGCTCGCCGAGTGGTGCGGTGGGGAGATCACCTGGACCGCGGACGACCTGGCCGTCGTGCGCGCCACCTACGACTGAGAACGGAGGACCCTTGACTCATCACAACCCGGAGAAGCCCGGACCGCCACCCTCGGCCGACGAGGGCGTCGTCCTTTACGAGAAGCGCGACCGGATCGCCTACGTGACGATCAACCGGCCCGAGGCGCGCAACGCCGTCAGCCCCGAGGTGCATCGGGCGATGATCGCCGCCTGGGCCGACTTCGCCGAGGACGATTCGGTCGACGTCGCGATCCTGACCGGGGCCGGCGACGCCTTCTGCGCCGGCGCCGACCTGAAGGAGTACATCCCGCCGATCATCGCCGAGGGCGACGTGACCGACATCCGCGAGATCGTCGAGCTCGGCCTGAACGGCTTCACCCGCGGCATGCACCGTATCTACAAGCCGATCATCGGCGCGATCAACGGCTGGGCGCTGGCGGGGGGACTGGAGACGGCTCTCGCCTGCGACATCCGGATCGCCTCCGACCGGGCCATGTTCGGCTCGTTCGAGGCCCGCCGCGGCTTCCACCACGGCGACGGCGGACTCGTCCGCCTCGTCAACACCTGCGGCACGGGAATAGCGCTGGAGATGCTGCTCACCGCCGAGCCGATCGACGCCCAGCGGGCGCTGCAGTGCAACCTGGTTTCGAAGGTCGTTCCGCACGAGACCCTGCTGGCGGAGGCCGAGACCCTCGCCCGGCAGATCCTGCGGAACTCCCAGCGCGCGGTGCGCTCCGCGAAGCAGACCATCCTCGACACGATCGGCAAGACGATCGACGAGCAGCTCCGGAACGAGGCCTGGAACGCCTACACATGCGCGGACCCGGAGGAAACGCGGGAGCTGCTCGGCCGCTTCTACGAGAAGACCGACGCCGGGCGCGCCGGCACGCACGAGACCGGGCTCTGAGGGCCCCGGACGGGAACGGCCCCCCGGAAAGGGAGCCGCTCCCGGGCCCGTTGCCCTCGGAATCCGGTTACCGCCGGTTGCTAGTCGCCCGGTTGGTCGCGCTTCGTGTTCAGCTTGCTGTACGTGCAGAGCACGCGCAGCTCGACCGGCAGGGCGACGGCCGTGTCGTTGTCGAACTCGAACAGCCAGGCGTTCGTGCCCTTCGGGCCATCGGTCTTCTGGGACAGGGGAGCCATGTTCCTGGTGCTGTCGGGCCCCCTGGGGTCGATCACTCCCCCGCCGATCGCCACGCCCGGGCCCAGCTTCGAGCTCGACGGGCAGGTGACCGTGAAGTCCGAGATCCCGTTGTTGTTGGTCATGGGAAGCAGGTTCACCGCCTGGACCACCTGTTGGGTGGCCCCACCCAGCCGCGTCCTCAGCGTCCCTTGCTTGCCGGTCTGTGCGATCGCGAACGAGCTGCCGCCCACGGCGACGACAAGTGCGATCAGCCCGAGGACGAGCCCCGGCGAAAGATGTCTCTTGAGGCGTCGCATCATGTTCCTCTCTCCCTGTGGGTTCTTTTCTTGGTTCGTACGAACGTGCGAGCCTGGTACGGCTCACACCTTTCAAACCGCCGGCTCTTGGCGGAGTTGCGCTTTGACCTAGGGGCCGCCCCCGGCGTAGTCCGGCCGGGCGATCTCGAGCTTGCGCCGCACGTGCTCCTCGAGCCGAGGGACGAGCTCATCGATGCGATCGTCGAGCTCTCCCACCCGCAGCCTGCGGGAGAGCTCGGCGGCCGCGGCATGGACATCGGAGGACTGATCGCCGAGAAGCTCGTTGAACAGCTCCAGGTCAGCCTGGTCGGGCTCGGCTTCCGCCCTGATCTCGCGGGCGACGATGGCGCAGACGTTCGCCGCGACGAGCACCTTGAATCGCTGCTCCCGGGGCACCTCGGGTCGCAGCTCCCCGACCAGGTACTCGGCGACCGAATCGAGCAGCTCAGGTGCGGTCGGCCGGTCCTGCATCAGCGCATCAATTCGAGCAGGTCCCATTCCGGTTCGCAGATGCGCCGGCCGAGCGAGGCGAGCTCGTGACTCCGCCGCACGCCGGTCAGATGGTCGTGGGCCTGGCGCGCGCAGATGACGGCCCACTTGGCGTTGCCGAACACCTCCCAGTAGCGAACCCGGTCGAGGTCGACAGTCGCTCCGCCCGCCGCCTCGTAGGCCGAGACGAAGTCCTCGAGCTCGGCCACGCCGGCCACCGGGAGATCGTCGTTGCCGAACCGCCAGGAGCGTATGCAGAGCCAGCCGATGTCCTCCGCCGGGTCGCCGAGGTGGGCGAGCTCCCAGTCGATCACGGCCGCGAGGCCGTCCTCGTCGACGATGAAGTTGCCGAGGCGGAAGTCGCCGTGCACGAGTCGCGGCTCCGCGGGCTCGGGCGCATTGGCGCACAGCCAGCGCAATCCCAGCTCGATGGCGGGGAGCGGCTCGCCGATCTCGTCGAGCTGGCGCTCCCACTCCCCGATCTGCGCGACGGCCGGGTCGCCGGAGGTCTCGGGGAGCACTTCATCCAGCTTCGCGGGATCGACGGCGTGGATCCGCGCGAGCGCCTCGGCGAGCTGTCCGGCGAGTCTCTCGCGTGCTTGCTCGAACTCAGACTTGCGAAGAACGCGAGGCGCCACCGAGGTTCCCCCGACGTAGCCCATCAGCAGCCCCGGTGAGCCGAAGCGCCCCCCGTCGGGCTCGAAGGCGAGCGGCGCCGGCACGGGCACCCCGGCGTCGGCGGCTGCGGCGATCAGCGCGAATTCGTCGCCCATCGGAACCAGCGAGACCGATCCTCCCGGCTCCCTGCGCAACACCCACTGCCCGGCCGGGCACTCCACCCGCCAGGTCTCGCGGGAGGCGCCACCGGGAATCCGGCTCAGCTGAAGCTCGCGGGCGTCGACACCCTGCTCGGCAAGGACCTCCCGGACGCCGCTGACCAGCCGCTCCTCCTCCATGGCGAGAGCCTATTTGCCGCCGGATAACCGCTTAGCGTCCCGCGCCTCATCTTCTTCTTCGACCTCAGCAGCCTCGAGCTCGCGTTGTCGCTCGCGGCAATCGTCCTCGGGGCCACGACGCTGGGCGCTTTTCTGGGACGCCGCGTCCGGCACCTCTCGGAGAGTCTCAGCGAGCCGTTCGGGGTCCTGCAGGCCGCCCTGCTCGGCGTCGTGGGGCTGATCCTCGCCTTCGGCCTCTCGCTCGCCGTTTCCCGCTACGAAGACCGGCGGGCGGCGATCGTGGACGAGTCGAACGCGATCGGGACGACCTATCTGCGCGCACAGACCCTGAGCGAGCCTGAGCGCAGCCGCTCGCTCGCGCTTCTCGTCCGCTACACGGAGAGCGCCATCCGCCTCTCCGATTACGCGCCCGACAGCAGCCAGGAGGACGCCGCAGGCGTAACAGAGGACGCAATCCAGCGCCGGCTCTGGAGCTTGAACGGCCAGGCGCTCGCCCACGCGCCCGTCGCCAGCGCACCTCGGCTCTACGAGGAAGCGCTCAACGTGATGATCGACGCGCAGGGAACCCGCGTTGCGGCCCTCAACAACCGTGTCCCGAACGCGGTCCTGTTCCTCGAGGTTCTCGGCGCAGCGCTCGCACTTGGCCTGCTCGCCGCCTATCTCGCGATCGTCGGGCGTGGCGTGGTCGCCGTCTTCCTCGCGGCGATGCTGGTGACGATGCTGCTCTACATCACCAGCGATCTCGATCGCCCGACGCGCGGGCCGATCCGCGTCCCGGACACCACACTCAGGAACCAGCTGGCGTCGATGCGCCTGCCACCGGCGGCGGCGGGCGCCCCGGTTAGGCCAGTCGCCGACTAACCGATCTCGGAAGGCTCGCGCTCGCGGCCCTGGAGCCGGTCGCGGCCTCGCTGCACTGCCTGCAGGAACTTCTGGAGGTTGACCTCGAGAGTCGAGAGGATGTCGTCCGCGTAATCCTCGGCGCCCAGTCGGATCTCGCGCTCGCGCTCGCGGGCCTCCTCGACGATCTCCTCAGCGGCGCGCTCGGCCTGCCGGGTGATCTCCTCGTTCGCGACGAGGCGGGCCTGCTGCTCGCGGGCCTCCTTGACGATCCGCTCGGCCTCACGCTTGGCCTCGGCGAGCATCTCCTGGCGCTCCTTGACGATCCAGCGGGCCTGCTTGATCTCCTCGGGGATCGTGGCGCGCATCTGGTCGAGGAGGTCGTAGATCTCCTCGCGGTCGACGCGTACCTGATCCGTGAGCGGCACGGGCCGCGCGTTGTGGACCAGGTCGTCGAGCTTGTCGATGAGTACTAGAACGTCCATTTGCAGTCGCTAAAGCTTACGCATCGGCCCACTTGGCGGGCCGCGGGTTGGCTTTCTGGGCCGGATTGCAAGCTCCTGCCCAGCCCCCACGCACGACGGCCTCAGCGGGTCAGTCGTTCCGCAAGCGCTTTTGCAACCGGTGCCGGCACCAGATCGCCGATGTCCCCGCCGAAGGTCGCGATCTCCTTGACCCCCGTCGAGGAGAGGAAGCTGTAGTTCGCGGAGGCGAAGATGTACATGCTCTCGATGTCGGCGGCGAGCTTCCGGTTGAGCTGATTCATCTCGAACTCGTATTCGAAGTCCGAGATCGCCCGCAGCCCCTTGATGATCGCCCTGGCGCCGTGCTCCTTCGCGAACTCGACCAGCAGGTTGGACATGATCTTGACCTCCACGCTGTCGAGATCGGCGGTCGCATCCTCGATGAACGCCTTGCGCTCCTCGGCCGTGAACAGCGTCTGCTGTTTGCGAACGGGCTGGTTGACCACGCCGACGATCACCCGGTCGAATACGCGCGAGGTACGGGTGATGATGTCGAGGTGGCCGTTCGTGACCGGGTCGTAGCTGCCCGGGCAGACCGCGATCCTGCCGTCTGGGCTCATCTCTCGCTCCCGTAGACGCGGATCAGGGTGTCGCCGTAGGTGCGCTCCGTCAGCAGTGGAAGCTCCATTTGCAGGGGTTTGTCGGGTGAGGACTCGATCATCACTCTGCCTGACTCGGCAGAGCGCCCCGAATTAGCGGATCGAGATGGGCCGCCAGGCGGTCGGCGAGTCTATAGGGAGGGTCGCAGAGCACCAGATCGTAGGACCCCTCCTCCGCCCGGCGCAGGAAGCGCGCGGCATCGGAGCGACCGTCGTCGGCGCGGCCGGTCAGCTCGAGCGCCTCCAGGTTGCGCCGCGCGGCGGTGGGTGGATGTCGACCAGGGTCGCCTCGGCGGCGCCCCTGGAGAGAGCCTCGATCGCCAGCGCGCCCGTCCCGCAGAAGAGATCGAGCACGCGAGCGCCCGAGACGTCGCCGAGGATCGAGAACACGGCCTCCCGCACGCGCTCGGTGGTCGGCCGCAGCTTGGCTCCCTTCGGCGCCTGGATGCGGCGCCCGCCGAGCTCTCCTCCGGTGATCCGCAACTGCGGCATCTCACCTACGCCGCGACCTGCTCGACCCGCTCGTCGCCGAATCGCCGCCTGGCCTCGTCCATCAGCGGACCGATTCCCGGCGCCTCGAGCGAACCGAAGCGCTCGCGCAGCTCCAGCACTCGCGGCGCGCCTCGAGCAGCAGCGCGGTGTCCTCGGGCAGCGAGGCCGCCCTGAATCGGGGCAGGCCGTGCTGGCGGGTGCCGAGGATCTCTCCCTCGCCGCGGATCGTCAGGTCGACCTCTGCGAGCGCGAAGCCGTCCCCCTCTCCCGCGATGGCCTCCAGCCGCGACCTTGGCCGCCTCCGACTCCGGGTCACCGAACAGGATGCAGAAGGACTCGTGTTCGCCTCGGCCGACGCGGCCGCGGAGCTGATGGAGTTGCGAAAGCCCGAAGCGCTCGGCGCCCTCGACCAGCATCACCGTCGCATTCGGCACGTCGATGCCGACCTCGATCACGGTCGTGGCCACCAGAACGTGAGCCTCCCCCGAGACGAAGGCGTCCATGGCGCGCGCCTTCTCGTCAGAGGACATCTGCCCGTGCAGGAGCCCGACCTTGGCGTCGCGGAACTCGGTCCTGGCCAACCGCTTCGCCTCCGCCTCGGCGGCCCGGGCCTCCGTCAACTCCGACTCGCTGACCAGCGGACAGACGACATAGGCCTGCCGGCCCTCCCGGAGCCGCTCACGGATGAACTCGTAGGCCGCCGCCCTGTGCTCCTCATCGACGACTCGTGTTCGGATGGGCTGGCGCCCTTTCGGCAGCTCGCGAAGCGCCGTTGTGTCGAGGTCGCCGTACGCAGTCAGCGACAGGGTGCGCGGGATCGGGGTCGCCGTCATGTGCAAGACGTGCGGCAGGCGGTTGCCTGGACCCTTGGCGTCGAGAGCCGCCCGCTGGCGCACGCCGAAGCGGTGCTGCTCGTCGACGACGGCCACCGCGAGCGATGAGAACTCGACGGCGTCCTCGATCAAGGCATGGGTACCGACGACGAGCTGCGGCTGGCCGGACGCCAGCGAATCCAGCAGCTCCCGGCGCTCGGCCGGCGGGATCGCCGACGTGAGCAGGGTCGCCGTGGTGGCCTCGGAGGCACGCAGAGACTCGAGCGTGCGGAAGTGCTGCTCAGCCAGCGTCTCGGTGGGAGCCATCAGGGCGGCTTGGTGCCCGGACTCGATCGCCCGCAGCATCGCGTACACGCAGAGCACGGTCTTCCCGCTGCCTACTTCGCCCATCAGCAGCCGCTGCATCGGCTGTGCCTCTCCCAGGTCGTCGTCGATCTCCTCCAACGCGCGCTGCTGGTCGCCGGTCAGCGAGAACGGCAGCGACTCGACCCAGCCGGCGACCTCGGCGCCCGGAGGCGCCAGCTCGACTCCCTTATTGCCCGAGACGCGCCGCCCTCGCCGCGACACCAGCGCCGCCTGATAGAGGAAGAGCTCCTCGAAGGCGAGCCTTTCGCGGGCGGCCTCGGCCTGGTGCTCGTCGACCGGGAAGTGCGAGGCGACGATCGAGTCCGTCGCGCTCGCCATCCGCAGCTCACGCCGCATGCGGCCGGGGATCGGCTCCACAGCGTGTCGGGCCATCGGCGCCGCCTGCCAGACCCATTCGCGGAGCTTCTGTGGCCGGATCCGCTCGCTGGCCGGGTGCACCGGCACGATTCCGGTCGTGTGCAGGCCGGCCGATGTGTTCGACGCCTCCAGAAATTCATGCTCTGAAACGTTGAACCCGCGCTTCTCGAGCTTGCCGTGGAGCAGGAGCCGGGCTCCCGGCTGGAGCCGATCGGCGAGCCAGGCACGGTTGAACCAGACGGCCTTGGCCTTGCCGCTGGGATCGAGGACGTCCGCTTCGAGAATCGTCAGGCGACGGCGCCGGGTCGGCCGCAGCTTCGCGCTCTTCACCTCGACCTCGACCGTCGCCTCCTCCCCCAGCCTCAGGTTGCCCAGGCCAACCGGGTTCGCTCGGTCCCGGTAGGTGTGGGGCACGTGCCGCAACAGATCGCCGAGGCTCGCGATCCCCATTTCGGACGCGGCCTCCGCGAGCTTCGGGCCGGCTCCCTTCAGCTTGGTGATCGGCGCGTCGAGAATCGAGGGCCGAGGTAGCGACTTCAGCGGGGCGGCGAGCAACTGGTCACTCGCGAGCGGCCCACCGGTGCCGAGCGCGCGGGGGCTGTACCCACTGGACGGATCGGGGATGTGCTCGAGCGCCGCTTCCATAGCCGACCAGAGGCTAGGCGTAACGTTGGATGGGTCCCCGAGGACCGCAGAACGTGAAGTCGCAGAGAGCCAAGGAATCCGTCTGGGACTACCCGCGCCCACCCCGCGTCGAGCCGGTCGACCGGCATGTCCGCATCGTGCTCGGCGGCGAGACGATCGCGGAGAGCGACCGCGCGCTCCGAGTCCTTGAGACCTCCAGCCCCCCCACCTTCTACATCCCGCGTGAGGACGTGCGCACGGATCTCCTGATCGACGCCGACGGCGTCGAGACCTTCTGCGAGTGGAAGGGAACCGCCAATTACGTCCACGCCGAGGCCGGCGGCAAGCGAGCGCAGCGGGTCGCCTGGCACTACCCGGAGCCCAAGGAGGGCTACGAGCAGCTGATCGGCCACCTCGCCTTCTACCCCCGGCGCGTCGACGCCGCCTATCTCGACGATGAGCAGGTCACCCCGCAGCCGGGCGCCTACTACGGCGGCTGGATCACCGAGGAGGTCGAGGGCCCGTTCAAGGGCGAGCCCGGCTCCGAGGGCTGGTAGCCGGCGTGCCACGGCGACGCCGCCAGATCCCGGCGATCCAATCCAGCGCCGGGTGATCTCGAAGCGACTCCGGCAGGTCCCACGACGGCCGCTCCGGGAGCGGGTACTGGAACTCCTTCGGCCAAACCAGCGGATAGAACAGCGCGGCCGCCGTGAGATCGGCGACCGTGAAGGTCTCACCGACGAGATACTCGCCCCCAGCGCGCTCGGCGTCGATCCGGTCGAGACCCGCCCGGAGCGTGTCGCGACTTCGCACCACCGACTCCTCGCCGAAGTCGTACCGCTTGCTCATATAGCTCCAGACGAACGGGAATGCCGCCCTCAGGCCGACCCGGCCCACGGCGGCCTTTGCCCGGGGCTGGTCGGTGGTCATGAATCGGAGCGCGTACGGGAGGTTCCGCCTGGCCTCCCAGAAGCCCCCCCGCCTCATGTCGTGTCCGGCGTGCTCGTCGAAGAACTCCTCCAACTCCAGGGCTCGCCGCCGGCCGTCGTCAGTCCACCTCGATCGAGTCGAGCTCGAGGGAGACGATCGTGGGGCCGCGCAGGGGCCGGCCGTTCGGTCCCTTGGGGACGACGCGGCGCTTCGTGGGAAAGACCAGACCGTCGAACTCGCGATGCCCATCGCAGAGGTGCGCCGCGTTCGCCAGGGACGAGACCACGTCGGGGTGGTAGTCGTGGCGGCGCAGGCGGCCCCCGGAATCGAAGTAGAGCGATTGCGCCCGGCAATGAGTGTGCACGCCCGCCGGGAAGGCAACATCGAGCCGGCGCCAGCTCTCGTCGCCGACGGAGAGCGGCTCACCCTCCGAGACCTCGAAGCCCGGCCGCTCCAGCAGGAAAGGGATGGTCAGATAGTTCCAGAGCGCGTAGGCCGCGAAGTAGAGGGCATCCAGGTCGTCCCACCACAGCTTGCGCCGCAGCCCCGAGAGCCCGAAGAAGGCGTCGCGCGCATCGCGGCGCTCGGCCACGACAGTCCCGTCCGCCCTCTCCATCCGCACCGAGCCCGCGTCGAACACGCCGCTGGTCCCCTCCTCCGGGTAGGGCTGGATCACCGCGCTCTGGCGCTCGGCGGTCACGCTGAAGCCGTAGTCGCGGAAGCGATGCGCCTTTCCCTTCATCCGCATCAGCAGGCCGCTCGATTTGACGTGGGCGGAGATCCCCCTCACCCGTCGCCAGCGTCGCCGCCCGCCCGCCGCATCCATGACTTCCTCCAGCAGGGTCACTGCGCGGCTAGAAGCCACCAGTAATGTGGCTGGCCGCCCTGGTGAAGCTCGAGCTCCACGCCGCCGGGCGCCTGGGCCTCGATCTCGTCGAGGGGGATCGGCGCACCCTCGCCCCCTACCACGGTGAGGATCTCCGCCTCTTCCGCGAGACGCGTCATCGTCTCCGTCAGCGTCGAGCCCGCGCCGCCCCAGGCGACGATCTCATCCTCCACGAAGCCGACGGCGTCGCCGGTGACGAACCGGCCCTTGGCGTCGTCACGCGCCGCGGGCGCGACAGAGCCCGCCCGGATGCCCTCTAGGGACGAGCTGAGCCTCTCCGCGTTCTCGCCGATCGATGCGGTTGGATCGAGCTCGACCAGCGCCGCGAGGCCGGCCTGCTGCGAGGTGCACACCACCACCGTCGCCTCCTTGTCAGAGAGCTCGGCGGCCCGCTCGGCCGCCATCACCACGTTCGGGTTGTTGGGGAAGACCAGGACCTCCTCGGCCGGCACCTCGTGGATGGCGGCGAGCAGGTCGTAGATCGAAGGGTTGAAGGTCTCCCCGCCGTCGACGACGAACGCGCCGAGGCCCTCGTAGAGCTCCCGCATCCCGCGGCCGGCAACGACCGCCACGCCAGCGCAGCGGCCTGCCTGCAGCCGGGCACTGCGCTCGGCGATCTGCTGGCGCATGTCGGCGACGTCGAGCTGGCTCACACCGCCCGTTTGATCGAAGAGCGCGACCGCCGCCTCCGGCTCGTCTGTGTGGACGTGGACCTTCAGGGTCGCCTCGTCGCCGACCACCAGGACCGAGTCGCCCAGCTCCTCCAGCATCGGGGCAAAGGAGCGGCTGTCGAGCCCGGAGCCGGTGACGATGAAGTTCGTGCAGTAGCGGTAGCGGCTGTCCTCGTGGTGGGGGCGGGTATCCATGGCCGGCGAGTAGTGCGGGACCTCCGGAGACGACTCGACGTCACCCCGCAGACCGGCGACCACGCCGGCGAGGATCACCACCAGGCCGTGCGCCCCGGCGTCCACCACCCCGGACTCGCGCAGCACCTCGAGCTGCTCCGGGGTCCGCGCAACCGCCAGCTCTCCGTCCCGGACGGCGTCCTCGAGCAGCTCGGCGAGGAGGGCGTCCTGTTCCGCGGGCGTTGCGTCGGGCGAGAGGCGGATCTCCTGCATGTGGGCCAGGCGGCGCGAGATCGAGTGGGCCATCTCGCGGAAGACGGTGAGCATCGTGCCCTCCGCCGGCTCGCGGACCGAATCGTAGGCCGCATCGGCGGCGCGCGCGAAGGCCGCCGCGACAAGCATCGGATCGACCAGCTCCCCGGGGCGGCTCGCCAGCTCCTCGGCGGCCCCGCGAACGATCTGGCTGAGGATCACCCCGGAGTTCCCGCGCGCGCCCATCAGCGCTGCCCTCGCGAGGGCGTTGACGAGCTCCGTGCGGCCAACCTCGTCCACCATCTGCCCATCGAGGCGATCGAGCTCGTCGCTGACGGCGCGCAGGGTGAGTGCCATGTTGTCCCCGGTGTCTCCGTCGGCAACGGGGAAGACGTTGAGGTCGTTGACCTCCTTGCGCCGCTCCTCGAGGTGGGCAGCGGCCGCGCTGACGACGCGCCGGAAGCGCTCTATGGAGGGATCTGCCATTGAGCGCCGGAAATGGTCGCAGAATGAGAGAGACCCGGGCTTGCGCCCGGGCCTCTCCGTTCACAGCCAAGCCGGTCTTTCAGCTCCGGCTTATGGCTCCAGGCACTCCGCGATCGGCGTGAAATTGTGCGCCGCACCGTCGCTGTTCCCGGCTCGGACGAACCAGTTGCCGAAGAGGAACGCCTGGGACATCGCCAGGTCGGCATCGCTGCTATCCCATGTTCCGCCACCGCTTACCACCTGCTCGCCCGCATTACAGCCCTTGCTGGTGAGGGTGCTCCCAGCCGCCGCGACCCCGGCCGCGACTCCCGAGCGGGTGATGATGCTCTTCAGGGCGTTGGCCCCAACGGAGCCGTTCGCCAGCTTGCCCGTGCTCACAGCGGCGGCGGCGATCTTGCCCTCTGTCACCGACAGGTCGGCGAGCTTGCCCTCTGTCACCGACAGGTCGGCGAGCTTGCCCGTGCTCACAGCGGCGTCGGCGATCTTGCCCGTCGTCACGGCGTTGTCGGCGATCTTCGTCTCGGTCACCGCGTTGTCCCGGATCGTCAGGTTCGGGTAGGTCCCCTGCAGATCTCCGGTGGCGGGCGAGTTGAGCTGGGCGTTGAGCCCGTTCACCTTCTTCTTCAGCTTCTTGAACTTCTTGTTGCTGACCGCGCTCGATGACGCTGTCGGTCCACTTTGTGCGGCGACGGCGGTGCCGCTCAGCGCGATGAAGATCGCCAAGAGCCCCAACACGTGCCTGCGCAGGTACTCACGCACCTTGGTGCTGTCCATATCCACTCCTTGATTGGGGACGCCGCGACGGCCGTGAACGAGGCTGGTTCTCCCCTCCCCTCGGCGCCGACGTCAGCTTCGTTGTCAGGCGCATACAACCACGCCGAGCGGCGCGCGACAACCCCGTGGATCCCCGCGGACAACTATTGGGTGATTAGGCGGCCTTGGTCACCTTGTTCGACTTCAGGCAGCGAGCGCAGACGTACACCCGCGCCGTCCCGCCCCCCGGCTCCTGGATGCGGACCTTCTGGAGGTTGGGATTGAAGCGCCGCCGGGTGGCCACCATCGAGTGGCTTCGCGAGTTGCCGAACGCGGGGCGCTTGCCGCAGCTGTGACAGACCTTGGCCATGGGCGGGCATGGTAGCGACGTGCCGCCGCGGCGTTATGGCGGCCGCCGGTCGAGGCAGGGACGGGGCCGGCATTGGAGAAATCATCAAGTTCTGCACGGGATCCGTCGACCGATACTCGGTAGGCAGAGATCCCTGCGGCGGCAAATGACGCCCTCGAGGACCAGATGACCATCCGGCACAGGACGCGATTCGGAGCGCAGGCACCCCTCGGGGCGGAATTCGAGACGCTCGAGGGCTCGATCGCCGATTACCTGGGCGACATGGTCTCCGCCCACGCCCCCGACGGGACCTACCGCTACGTCTCGGCTGCGTCGAAGGAACTGCTGGGATATGAGCCCGATGAGCTGGTCGGGCGCTCGGCTTACGACCTCTTTCATCCCGACGACATGGCCAAGGTCGCGGCCGCGCATCGCAGCACTCTCGAGGGGGCCCCGTTCACCGTCGCCTACCGGATACGGCGAAAGGACCACGAGTACCTCTGGGTCGAGACGACCATCCGCGCGATCTCCGACGAGGATTCCGGCGAGGTCATCGAGATCGTCTGCTCGACGCGACCCGTCGGCGATCGCCGCGTGGTCGAGAAGCTGAGCAGCGAGGACCACCTCAGATCGGTCGATCGCGTTCAGGCGGTCCTCGACAAGGAGCTGATCTATCCCGTCTACCAACCCGTCCTCAATCTGGAGACCGGACAGGTGATCGCGTACGAGGCCCTCTCCCGATTCCCGGCCGAGCCGGAGCGCGGGCCGGACCGCTGGTTCGGGGAGGCCTGGGACGTCGGCCTCGGGATCCCCCTGGAGCTGCTGGCTGTGCGGATCGCAGCCAGGGCGCTCCCGCAGCTTCCGGACGATGTCAGTCTCTCCGTCAACGCGTCTCCCCCGACGGTCTTCTCCGGGCGATTCATCTCCTGCTTCGGCGCTTCCCTCGAAAGGGTCACCGTCGAGCTGACCGAGCACCTCAAGGTCGACGACTACGAAGGGTTCACGTCGAAACTCCGCCCGCTGCGCGCGGCCGGCGGGAGGGTCGCCATCGATGACTTCGGAGCCGGCTACGCCAGCCTCCGGCACATCATCAAGGTGCGCCCGGAGTGGATCAAGCTCGACATCTCCCTGACCGAGAGGGTCGACGAGAACCCTGTGGTGCACGCCCTGGCGAAATCCCTCGTAACGTTCGCCGACGAGGTGGGCGTGCGGGTGATTGCCGAGGGCATCGAGACCGAGGAGGAGCTCGAGGCACTCATCGACGCCGGCTTCCGCTACGGGCAGGGCTTCTACTTCGGCGTGCCGGCGCCGCTCGACGTGGCGCTGGCCGCGGCGGGCTAGCTGTCAGCTCGAAGCCCGCGAGCCAGCAGCGCCATTCGCATCGCGACCACGGCCGCCCCTCGGCCCTGGTCGCGCTTGCCGCCGCCCGAGCGGGCCAGGGCCTGGTCCATGTTCTCGGCCGTGATCACCCCGAAGGCGCAGGGCACGCCGGTGTCGAGCTGGACCCGTTGTGTCCCTGCCGCGACCTCGTTGCAGACGTGGTCGTAGTGGCTGGTCTCGCCGCGGATCACCACACCGAGGCAGGCGATCCCCGCAAACCGGCCGCTCTCGGCGCAGAGCTTCGCCGCGAACGGCAGCTCGAAGGCGCCCGGCACCCGGTAGGTGTGGACCGAGGCCTCGCTGACGCCGCCGAGGTCGAATCCCTCCGCGGCGCCGTTCAGGAGCCGCTCGGCGATGTCCTCGTAGAAGGTCGCCACGCAGACCGCGAAGTCGCTGCCCGCCAGGGCCTCGCGCTCCTCCCCGGAGAAGCGCTCGTGCTCGGGTGCCTCAGTCACCGGGGGGATAGTCCGGGGAGCCGGCGTCCTCTCGGCGGTTCTCCTCGTCCTTGCGATGCTCCTCGTAGAGCAGCTGCTCGTCGAGCGGCAGGCCCTGGTGATGGAGCGCGTGGCCCATCCGGTCGCGCTTGGCGTTCAGGTAGGCCTCGTTGTGCGGGTTGGGAACGGACTGGATCGGCACCTGGTCGGTGACCGAGAGGCCGTAGCCCTCCAGGCCGAGGATCTTCTTCGGGTTGTTGGTGAGGATGCGGATGCTCGAGAGCCCGAGGTCCACGAGGATCTGGGCGCCGATTCCGTAGTCGCGCAGGTCGGCCGGCAGGCCGAGCTTGAGGTTGGCGTCGACGGTGTCGAGGCCCTCCTCCTGGAGCTTGTACGCGCGCAGCTTGTTGAGCAGCCCGATGCCGCGGCCCTCCTGGGAGAGATAGAGCAGGACGCCCTTCCCCTCCTGCTCGATCGTCGCGAGGGCAGCCTCCAGCTGCTCGCCGCAGTCGCAGCGCAGCGAGTGGAAGACGTCGCCGGTGAGGCACTCGGAGTGGACGCGGACCAGCACGTCCTCGGAGCCGGCCACCTCGCCCTTGACCATCGCGACGTGGTGCTTGTCGTCGATCAGCGAGCGGTAGCCGACCGCGCTGAACTCGCCGAACTTGGTCGGCAGCTTCGTCGAGACGATCCGCTCGACGAGCTTCTCGTTGCGCCGCCGGTAGGCGATCAGGTCGGCGACTGTGACCATCTTCAGGTCATGCTTTGCGCAGTAGTCCGCGAGGTCGGGGACGCGCGCCATCGTGCCGTCCTCGTTCATCACCTCGCAGATCACCCCGGCGGGGATCAGACCCGCGAGGCGGGCGAGGTCGACCGCGGCCTCGGTCTGGCCGGTGCGCTCCAGGACGCCGCCGTCCTTGGCCTTGAGTGGGAAGACGTGGCCCGGCTGGACGAGGTCCTCGGGACGCGAGTGGGGATCGATCGCCACCTGGATCGTCCGGGCGCGATCGGCCGCGGAAATGCCGGTGGTGACGCCCTCGCGCGCCTCGACCGACACGGTGAAGGCCGTCTGGAATGGGGCCTCGTTCTTGGCCGCCATCAGGTTGAGCCCGAGCTCGTTGCAGCGCTCGTCGGTGAGCGCCAGGCAGATCAGGCCCCTGCCGTGGGTCGCCATGAAGTTGACGGCCTCGGGGGTCGCGAACTGCGCGGCCATCGTCAGGTCGCCCTCGTTCTCGCGGTTCTCGTCGTCGCAGACCACGACCATCCGGCCGCGACGGATGTCCTCGATCGCCTCCTCGATGGTGGCGAAGGGCGAGTCCGTCTTCGTCTCGGTCATCGTCTGGTCCTTGGTCCGCTCGGTCATCTGTACTCCTACTCGTTCTCGGTGGCTAAGGGTGACAGGCCCGCGTCGGCTTCCAGCTGGCGTCGCACGTAGCGGGCGAGGACGTCGCACTCGACGTTGACCCGGTCGCCGGGCTCCAGCGATCCCAGGGTCGTCCGCTCCAGGGTCTCGGGGATCAGCGAGACCTCGAGGCCGAAATCGGTGAGGTCGGCGATCGTCAGGCTGACGCCCTCGATCGCGATCGATCCACGCTCGACGACGTAGGGCAGCAGCTCGTCCGGGAGATCGATCCGCAGCCGCTTGGCGAATCCGTCGCCAGCGATTTCGGTGACGGTGGCAGTTCCGTCGACGTGCCCCTGGACGACGTGGCCGCCAAGGCGATCGGTTGCCAGCAGGGGAAGCTCCAGATTCACCGGCGAGGATGACTCGAGCTCACCCAGGGTCGTCAGCGAGAGCGTCTGGTGCATGACGTCCGCTTCGAAGGCTCCACCGGCGACAGCGATGGCGGTCAGGCAAGCGCCGTTGACCGCGACGGAATCGCCCTCGTCGAGCTCGGCGGCGAGCTCCGCATCGATTCGAAGACGTGCGCCTTCGTCCGAGGTCTCGACCGTCTCGACCTTTCCCAGCTCCTTGATGATCCCGGTGAACATCAGTTGCTCATCACCATTCCCGAAGCCTCGCGCGGACGAGCATGTCCTCGCCCACCCGGTCGAAGGTCGTGGCCAGCGGGCGGACACCGTCCGCGATGCGAACGGCGCCCTCGCCCTCGAGAACCGCTCTCGCTTGCGCCGCCCCGACCAGGACCGGGGCGATGAAGAGCCGCATCTCGTCGACCTCGCCCGCGTCGAAGAGCGCACCGGCGAAGGTGGGGCCGCCCTCCACGAGAAGATCCTGGATGTCATGACGACCGAGCTCGTTCAGCCCCGCCTCGAGGCGGTCGCGATCGGTGCGACCCGGCGCGACGATCACCTCCGCGCCGGCGTGCTCCAGAGCGTCACGCTTGGCGGAGGGCGCCTCGGGCGCGCAGATCACGATCAGCGGTGCCTCCTCGATCGAGCCGACGAGGGCCGATCCGATCGGCAGCCGGGCGCCGGAGTCGAAGACGACCCGGGCGGGCTGACTGGCGGCGCCCTCGATCCGGGCGGTGAGCAACGGGTCGTCGGCGAGCGCGGTGCCGATCCCCACCGCAACCGCGTCGCACTCGGCGCGCCAGCCGTGGACGAGCTCGCGGCTCTCGACGCTCGAGATCCACCGTGAATCTCCGGTCGGCGACGCGACGCGGCCGTCGAGCGACATCGCGGCCTTGTAGGTGACGAGCGGGCGACCGGTGCGAGCGCGCTTGCGGAAAGGCTGGTTGAGCAGCCGGGCGGCGCTCGCCTCGGGGCCACCGGCGAGCTCGACCTCGACACCGCCGTCGCGGAGCATCCCCGGCCCGCGGCCCGAGGCCTTGTCGGTCGGGTCCTCGGACGCGTAGACGACGCGCGAGATACCGGCTTCGAGGATCGCCTCCGTGCATGGCGGCTGACGGCCGGTGTGGGCGCAGGGCTCGAGCGTCACGTAGATCGCTGAGCCGGCGGGATCGGCGCCACGCGAGCGGCAGTCCTCGATCGCGGCTCGCTCGGCGTGGGGATCACCGTACTGCGCATGAAATCCCTCCCCGATGACCTCGCCGTCGCGGACGAGCACGGCGCCAACCAGCGGATTCGGGCTCACCCGCCCGCGACCGCCCTCCGCAAGCTCCAGCGCTCTGCGCAGGTAAGAGGCTTCAAGTTCGGTGCTGACCGTGCCCATGCCGCCCTCCTTCGGGGCTAGCGAGACTGATTGACTGGTCAGTCAGCCAGTGATTGTACGCCAGTAGTCTTGCGCGTCGATGGCAAGGGCAGGGGAAAAGGCGGACCAAAGCGAGGCAAGGAGCTACGGCCGCCGCGCCAGCCTGCTCTCGATCGGGGTCGGGATCACGGGGCTGATCACCTACCTGTACTTCGCGATCGCCTCGCACGAGCTCTCGAAGGACCAGTACGGAGAGGTGACCGTGCTGTGGGTCTCCGTCTTCATCGTCATCTCGGTCCTGCAGCGGCCGGTCGAGCAGCTTCTTTCACGGACCGTCTCCGAGAACCTCGCACACGGCACGCCCATCCGGCGAACCGTCCGGGTCGCCGCCACGATCCAGGTCTCGGTGGCGCTCGCCTTCGACGTCGTCGCGCTCGCGCTGCGCACGCCGATCCAGGACCACCTGCTCCACGGCAATGCGACGCTCTATTGGATCGGCGTCGCGGCCGTCACCGCATATGGAGCCAGCTACTTCGCGCGCGGCTTCCTGGCCGGCAGCCACCGCCTCACCATCTACGCGCTCCAGATCATCTGCGAATCCGTCGCCCGCACAGCATTCCCCCTCGCCGTGGCGGTCGGCATCGCCTCAGGCCAGACTGCGGTGGCGCTGGGCATCGTGGCCGCCCCAACGCTGTCGCTGATCGTCGTCCCGTTCGCCTTCTTCCGTCGCTTCGGCACCGAAGAACCGGCCGACGTGGGGGCTGGTGAAGCTGCGCTGCCCGGGGCGGTGGTCGGTGATGGCCCCGAAGGAACTCCCGCCGAACGGCGGCCTGAGGGGGCATCGCCGGCCGCCGCCCCCACGACCGACGAGTTCACCTTGGCTCACGGCGGCCGCTTCGCGGGGGGCGTCTTCCTGATCATGCTCTCCGAGCAGACCATCTTCAACGCCGGCAACCTGCTGGTCAACGCGACCACAGGGGCCGCCGCGGCCGGATACGTCTTCAACGTGCTGATGATCGCCCGGGCGCCACTGCAGCTCTTTCAAGCGGTCCAGACCAGCCTCCTCCCCCACCTCACCACTCTCGGCTCGCGTGGCGAGGAGGACGACTTCCGCGCCTCGATCCGGGTGACGATCCTGGCGATCGCCGGCTTTGCGGGCCTGGTTGCGCTCGCGATGCTCATCGCCGGCCCGGAGTTGATGCAGATCGCCTTCGGCAAAAAGCACACCTACCACCGTTCCGATCTCGTGGTGGTCGCAATCGGGATGGGCGTGTATCTCTCGGCCGCGACGCTCAATCAGGCGGCGCTCGCCCGCGGGCAGGTGCGGCGTGCCTCGTTCTGCTTTCTCGGCTCAGCGATCGCCTTCGTGGTCTGGGTCATCGTTCCGGTCGTCCCCAGCGACGTCACCCGTGTCGTGATCGGCTACCTGGGCGCCTCAGCTCTGCTCTTCTCGCTGCTCTATTGGCTCTACCGACAGCCGCTCGAGCCGAAGGAGGAGCGGGTCAAGCCCGGCTCGACCGAGGAGATGGAGTTGCAGCTGGCCTCGGGCGACGAGGCCGGCTAACCCAGGTCGCCCAGGACTGTGCCGACCTGGCCGGCCGGCCGTGGGACGAAGAGCGACTCGAGCTTCTTGAGCGCATCCGCGGTTCCCATCGCGATCACGACGTCGCCGGAGCGCAGCACGGTGTCCGACGCCGGCTGGGGATGGACCATTCCGTCGGTGGCCCGAACGGCGGCGATCGTCGTCGTACCCCTGACCTGACCGATCGTCTTGCCTGCGGCTTCGCATCGGTCCGTCACGTCGATCTCCTCCATCCGGTACTCGGGTGCGACGTCGACGACGCCGGTGACCTGCGGCTGCAGAGCCAGCCGCGCCATCTCGGCCCCACTCGACTTGTAGGGAGAGATCACCCGGTTGGCCCCGGCGCGGAGCAGCTTCTTCTCGGAGTCCTCGACGCTCGCCCTCGCGACGACCGTGATGTCGGAGCGCAGTTCGCGGGCGGTCAGGCAGGTGAAGATGTTCTCGGCGTCCGAGTCGACGCAGGCGAGCACCGAGATCGCGCGCTCCACCCCGGCCGCCCTCAGCACCTCGTCATCGGAGGGTCGTCCGAGCAGAAACGGCACGCCCATCTGGTCGGCGATGTGCTTGTTGTCGTCCAGCTCGTCGACGACGACGAAGACATCGCCGCCGGCCTGGAGATCGCGTGCGACCTGGCGACCGACGCGGCCGAAGCCGCAGATCAGGTGGTGGCCGGAGAGGTCTTCGATCTTGTTCAGTGTGCGGCGCTCCTCGAGGATCTCGCCCAGGTGGCCGGCGACGAAGAACTCCGTCACCGTCACCAGCGCGTAGAAGAGCGTACCCACGCCCAGGACGATCAGCAGGACCTTGACGATCTGGCCGGGGAGGTCCGGCGGCGTAGGGTCGGACCCGACCGTCGCGACGGTGTCCAGGGTGAAGAGGAAGCCCTGCCAGAACGAGACGCTCTCGGTGAGCGAGTAGGCGATGGCCCCAGAGACCTGGACCGCGACAATCGCGCCGATCAGCACGGCCAGACGCCGCAGGAACGGCTCGAACTCGCCTCGGTCGCCGGGCCCCTCGAAGCTCCTGAAGCGACTGAGACGCTCGTGCCTGTCGGTCACGGAAGCCCCCTCAGGCTGCGCCGGCCGCTTCGGCGATCGAGGCGTATGCGGCGGCAGGGTCGTCCGTCCCGAAGACCGCCGATCCGGCCACGAACAGGCTCGCGCCGGCGGCGGCGACTCCGCTCGCGGTGCTCGCTTCGATACCGCCGTCGACCTCGATGGCCCCGGCCCCGACCAGTGCGCTCAGCCTCCCCACCTTGTCCGGCGAGTCGGCGATGAAGGGCTGGCCGCCCCACCCCGGGTTGACGGTCATGCAGAGGAAGACGTCGGCGTCGTTCACCGACTCGCTGACGGCGGCGACCGGCGTGCCCGGGTTGACGGCGAGACCCGCCAGGCAGCCCAGCTCCCGGATCGCGTTGAGCGTGCGGTTTATGTGCGGGGTCGCCTCGGCGTGAAAGGTGATGTTGTCGGCGCCGGCGTTCGCGAACTCCTCGATCTGGCGCTCGGGCTGCTCGATCATCAGATGCACGTCGATCGCCCCGCCCGCGTCATGGACCAGGTCGGCGATCGAACCGGCGACCAGGGGGCCGATCGTGATCGGGGGGACGAAGTGGCCGTCCATCACGTCCACGTGGATGATCCGCGCGCCCGCGGCCATCACCTCCTCGATCTGCGCGCCCAGCCGGGAGAAGTCGGACGCGAGGATCGACGGAGCGACCCGCTTCGTCGCGAAGAGGTCACGGCGGCCCGTCGTGGCTGTGTCGGTGGCGGCTTCCAAGGTCAGATCGAGCGGAGCATCGAGTCGCCGCATTGCTGGCACTTCATGTCCTCGGTCCGGCTCATGCGGCTGATCGTCCCGTGCTCCCCGCAGTTGGGGCACTGCGAGACGAGCTCGAAGCGGCGCAGGCAGTAGACGCAGACGAAGCGCCCGGGGAGCTGCGCGGGCCGCAGCCAGGGCTCGCCGCAGCCGGGGCAGTTCGGGCGCTGGAGCGCACCCTCGGTGGCCTCGGGAGCGCCGATCTCCTCATCCGCGCGACTGTCGACTCGTTCGGCCATGTGACGAGAGTATCGAGCGCTACAGCGCCCTCGTGGGCGGCGGGTGTCCACGCAGAAAATCGGCCGCTCGCATCGGCTTCTTTCCGGGCGGCTGGACGACGTCCAGGCTGAGCGCACCGTCGGAAGAGCCGAGCACGAGCTGCTCGCCGCGCGCCTCGATCGCCCCGGCCGGCGGGCCATCCGGCACGGCCCGTGCGGATCGAACGCCGAGACGCTCTCCGCCCTCGAGCTCGAGATAGGCGCCGATGTGCGGCGTCAGCGCCCGGACGGTCCTCTCGAGCTCGGGCGCCGTCCGCGACGGGCGCAGATGGCGCTCCTCGGGCGAGACCTTTTCCGCGTAGCTGGCCGCCGACTCGTCCTGATCGGTGAACGCGAGCTCCCCCGCGCTCAGCGAGTCCAGCGCCCGGACCAGCAGCTCACCTCCCAGATCGGCGAGCTTCGCCGACAGGGACTCGTGGTCGTCTCCGTTCGCGATCTCGACCTTCTCGGCGAGGGCGATCGGGCCCGAGTCGAGTCCCTCCGTGACGCGCATGATCGTGACGCCGGTGCTCGGAGCCCCCTCCATCAGCGCCCGCTCGATCGGGGCCGCGCCGCGCCAGCGCGGGATCAGGGAGGGATGGACATTCAGCATCAGGAACTCGCTCAGGAGCGGCTCCTTGATCAGCTGGCCGAACGCGCAGACCGCAATGGCGGCCGGGTTCGCCGAGCGGATCGCCTCGATCGACTCCGCCGAGTTCACACTCGGGGTCTGATGGAGGGGCAGACCGAGCTCGCGCGCCGCTTCAGCGGCCGGGGGTGCCGCAAGCCTGCGCCCTCTTCCCTGGCGGCTGTCCGGAGGGGTCACCACGAGGGCCGGCCGGTGGGTGCTGTCGGCCAGGCGCCGCAGGACCGTCGCGGCGAAGCTCGATGTGCCGAGGTAGGCGGTCCTCAATCCTCGGTCGACGTCGCCGCCGGTTCACCCTCGTCGACCGCGTCCTCTTCCTCCCTCTCCGGCGCGAAGGTGCCGCCCTCGCGGAGGGCGCTCAGCGCGCCGCGGCGCTGAGCGCGCTCGGTGCGATCGAGCATCAGAACCCCGTCGAGGTGATCCACCTCGTGCTGGATCACCCTGGCCTCCAGGCCGGAGGCCTCGATCGACAGCGGCTCGCCATGCACGTCGACGGCCCGCGCCCGGACGTGGAGCGGCCGCTCCACGTCGACGATCACACCGGGCAGGCTGAGGCAGCCCTCCTCAGCCGTGGCGAGGTCGTCCTCCGAGCTCCACTCGATCTCCGGGTTGACGAGGACCGTCGGCTCCGCCTCCGAGCCGACCTGGAAGACGAGCATGCGCCGAAGCGCGCCGAGCTGGGTGGCGGCGAGGCCGACGCCGATCGCGTCTCGCATCAGGCCGATCATCCGCTCCGCCTCGTCGGCGAGGTCGCCATCGAACTCGGACACCGGCGAGGCCGCCGATCGGAGCACCGGATCGCCGAACTTGACGACCTGGGACAGCGCCGCGGAGCGCCGCTCCAGCGCCTCCTGGTCGATGCCGTCCGGCTCACCGGCCTCGCTGGCCATCTCATCGTCGAGCTCCTCGACGGGGGTGGGTGCGTGCTCGTCGCTCACGCCTTCGAGTCTAGTCCGGGCGCCTGGCAAGCCGATTGCAAGGCTAGGCACAACTTCGGTAATGAATGGACAGCATCCGCATGCGTCCCGGCACACCCGTGCCGTGAGGGTCGGCGTATGACCGATCTGCGTCAGATTCCGCCCACCCCTCGGGTGGAAATCGACGCAGAAGGACTGCGTCGGGTTGTCGAGGCCCAGCACGGTGTGGTCAGCCGAGGGCAGCTGGCCGACGCGGGCCTAGGCGGCGGTGCGATCTCGCGGTGGCTGAAGGGCGGGCGGCTCCACCGAATCCACCCGCACGTCTACGCCCTTGGCCACACCGCTCTTTCATTGCGGGGTCGGCTCTGGGCCGCTTTGCTCTACGCCGGGCCTGAGGCTGTCTTCAGCCACACGACGGCCGGGTGGATCTGGTCTCTCATCGATGACGCGCCAAGGCGAATCCACGTGACTACTTCCGGCCCCCGCTCCTCATTGCCAGCTGTTCGGATGCACCGATCCCGCCACGTGGATGCCGCGATGCATCGAGGCTTTCCGGTGACGGACGTCCCGCGAACGCTGCTCGACCTCGGCGGCGCCCTGTCGGCCCGCCAACTCCGTCGGGCGCTCTCCGAAGCCGACTACCGCGGGCTGCTCGACACCCGCGAGGTGGAGGCCGTGCTGCGGTGCGGACGACCGGGCTCAAGAAATCTGCGTGTTGCCCTGCAGGGCCACATGCCTCAGCTTGCTCGGACCCTGAGCGCCCTCGAGGAGCGCTTCCTCGAGCTCTGCCAATCCGCCGGGATCCGCTTGCCGGAGGTCAACGCCGCGATTGGCCGCATGCGGGTCGACGCGCTTTGGCGGGAGCAGCGAGTGGTCGTCGAGCTCGACGGCGGCCCGGCTCATGGCGGCATCGCGGCGATGAAGCGCGACAGGCAGCGGGAGATGGGCTTGCGTGCGAAGGGGTTCCGGGTCGTCCGTTACGCCCGGTTACGCCCGGGATCAGGTCACGACCCGGCGTGAGCAGGTCGTCGAAGACTTGCGGCGCCTGCTGGGCCTGTAGAGCAGCTACTGCGGGTCGACGTCCACCGAGATCGCCACCTCGCGGAGGACGCGATTGCTGACCGCGCTCCGGACCGAGTCGCGAACCGCCGCGACGGCGGCGTGGCGCTGCTCCGTCTTGACGAGCAGGCGGCGCCTGTGCTTGCCCCGCAGGCGGAAGAGCGGCGCCGGCCCGAGCAGGCCGTCGTCGGCGCTCAGGCGGTCGGCGACCAGGCCGCGCATGGTCTGGGCGGACGCCTCCACTCGATCCTCGTGCTCGCCGGCCAGGCCGATCTCAATCAGGTGAGAGAAGGGCGGGTAGCGCAGGGCGCGACGCCGCTCCAGCTCCTCGGCGAGGAACCCGCTCGCGTCGTGCCGCGCGGCGTGGCGAATGCTCGGCGCGCCGGTCGCCATCGCCTGCACCAGCACGCGCCCGCCGGCCTCGCCCCGGCCGCTCCGGCCGGCGAGCTGGGTGATCAGTGCGAAGGTGCGCTCCTCCGAGCGGAAGTCAGGAAGGCGCAGCGCGCCGTCGGCGTCCAGCACGACGCTCAGCGTGACGTCCGGGAAGTCATGTCCCTTGGCGACCATCTGGGTCCCGACGAGCACGCCGGACTCGGCCGACTCGAAGCGGCGCAGGACGTCGCCGTGCCCCCGGCCCGCCGCGCTGTCGGAGTCCAGGCGGAAGACCTCCAGCGGCGCGAGCAGCTCGTTCAACTCGGCCTCGACGCGCTGGGTCCCGGATCCGACCCGGGCGATCGTCACCGACGAGCATTCCGGGCACGACTCGGGCTTCGGCTCGGCATGACCACAGTGATGGCAGCGCAGCGCGCCGTCGCGGTGGAGGATCAGGGAGACGTCGCAGTTCGGGCACTCCCATGCGTGCCCGCAGGAACGGCAGGTCAGATGGGTCGACCAGCCGCGGCGGTTGATCAGCAGGATCGCCTTGCCGCCAGCCGCGGCGACCTCGGTGAACGCCTCGCGCGTTCGCGGATGGAGCGGTCCGGGGACCGGGCCGCGCATGTCGACGATCTCGACCGGCGGCAGGCTTCGCCCGTCCACGCGGCTGGGCAGCTCCAGGCGCTCCAGCTCGTGCCAGCTCTCGGGGCGGGGCGTCGCGGTCCCGCAGAGCAGCACCGCTCCCGCATCGGCCGCCCGCCGCCGCGCCACCTCGCGGGCGTCGTAGCGCGGGTCGCCCTCCTGCTTGTAGGACGAATCGTGCTCCTCGTCGATCACGATCAGCGCCGGGTCGGCGACGGGAGCGAAGACGGCGGAGCGCGGGCCGACGCAGATCCGGGCCTCGCCGGACCGCAGTCGCCGCCACTCGTCGTACCGGGCGCCCGCCGGCATCTTCGAATGAAGCAGCGCGACCGAGTCTCCGAAGCGCCGCCGGAAGCGATCCATCGTCTGCGGCGTCAGGGCGATCTCCGGGACCAGGATGATCGCCCCCCTCCCCCGCGCCAGCGACTCTCGGGCGGCCTCGAGGTAGACCTCCGTCTTGCCGGAGCCGGTGACACCGTGGAGCAGCAGGGAGCGGCCGCCGCTCGACCCCTCCCTCCCCGCCAGTGACTCGATCACCGTCCCCAGGGCGGCCGTCTGATCGGCGGTGAGCTCGACGCCCTCGCGAACCGCGCCGACGCCGGGCGCGTCGTGGCGCCGCCTGCGCTCCACCTCGCGAGTGGAGATCAGGCCACGAGACTCCAGCCGCCGCAGGGTCGCTCGGTCCGAGCCCGCCGTCGCCGCCAGCCGCCGGGCGAGCTTCGGGCCCGCCATCAGGGCGCGGAGCACCGCCTTCTGCCTCAAGCCGAGCCGCTCGCCGCCAGAGACAGCCTCGATGCCGTCGGGAGTCGCCTCGACCTCCAGCTCGACGAGCGGCCGCACCCGCCGGGCCTCTGCCCCGGTCCCGACACCGGGCGGCAGGACAAGGCCGAGCCCGCGCGCCGGGGTCGAGCAGTACTCCTCCCCGACCCAGCGCCCCAGCTCGACGAGCTCAGGCGGCACTCCGGCATCCAGGGCCTCGAGCGGCTCCGCGAGGCGTGCCTCCGGCAGCTCGCTGCGCTCGGCCAGCCCGACGACCACCCCCACCACGCGCCGGCGCCCGAACGGGACGACCAGCACCGATCCCACCCCGACCCCCGCCATCGCCTCGGGCAGGAGGTAGTCGAAGGGCCCGGAGACGCTCCGGGTGGTGAGCAGCGGCTCGACCTTTGCGATCGCCATCGACTCACCCTAGGTACGCCCGCGGACGCGGTGGACAGCCGCGATCCGAGCGGCGAGATAGGCTGGCGGTCGTGGATCTTCAGTCTGGGGAGAAGGTCATCTACGAGGGTCACCCCTCCTGGCGGGCGATCCTCGGCTTCTACCTGAAGGGAGCGCTGGTCGGCGCGGCCGCCGGGGTGCTCGCCGCGCTGATCAACGAAGGCGCGGGCCTCGGGGTGGTCACCTTCGTGGTCGTCCTCGCGATCACCATCCTCGCCGGCTTCATCAGGCGGGTGGCGACCGTCTACACGATCACCGACCGCCGGCTCAACATCAAGATCGGGATCGTCTCCCGCAAGGTTCAGGAGACGCGCCTCCAGCGCGTCCAGAACGTGAACTACAACCAGGGCGTCTACGAGCGGCTCATGCAGATCGGCGACGTCGAGTTCACCACCGCCGGGACCGACGAGTCGAACTTCGTCTTCGCGGGCGTAGCTCAGCCCGAGCAGGTGGTCCAGCAGGTGGAGAGTGCGACCCCGATCCTCAGCGGCCTCCAGGGAGAGGCCGAGCCCGGAACCTAAGCCGGCGCCTCAGCCTTCGTGCCGAGCCCCGCAGCCTCGCGCAGCGCATCCGCGCGATCCGTTCGCTCCCAGGTGAAGTCGGCGTCCTCCCGGCCGAAGTGGCCGTAGGCCGCGGTCTTCTGGAAGATCGGGCGGTGCAGGTCGAGGTAGCGCCGGAACGCAGCCGGTCGCAGGTCGAAGTTCTCCTGGACGACCCTCGCGATCTCGGAGTCGGAGATCTTGCCCGTGCCGAAGGTCAGCGCCATCACCGAGACGGGATGCGCGACGCCGATCGCGTATGCGACCTGAATCTCACAGCGGTCGGCCAGGCCCGCGGCCACCACGTTCTTCGCGACGTAGCGCGCCGCATATGCGGCCGAGCGGTCCACCTTTGACGGGTCCTTGCCCGAGAACGCGCCCCCGCCATGGCGGGCGGCGCCGCCGTAGGTGTCGACGATGATCTTGCGGCCGGTGAGCCCGGCGTCGCCGACCGGGCCGCCGATCACGAACTTCCCGGTCGGGTTGACCATGAAGTTGTCGAGCAGCTCCGTCTCCGTGAAGAGCTCCTTGTACTCGGTGTGCAGCACGGGCTCCAGCACGTGCTCCCAGAGGTCGTTGCGGATCATCTGCTCGCCGGCCTCCTCGCGATGCTGCGTCGAGATCAGGACCTTGGCGATCTCGACGGGGCGGTCGTTCTCGTAGCGGACGGTGACCTGGGTCTTGCCGTCGGGCCCGAGGTAGCCGATCACGCCGGCCTTGCGGACCTCGGCGAGCTGCCGGGCGAGCTGGTGGGCGACCTGAATCGGCATCGGCATCAGAGCCTTGGTCTCCCGGCTGGCGTAGCCGAACATCATTCCCTGGTCGCCGGCACCGGCCGCGTCGAGCTCGTCGGAGGACTCGCCCTCGCGCTGCTCCAGGCCCTTGTCGACGCCCTGAGCGATGTCAGGCGACTGCTCGTCGATCGCGCTGAGCACCGCGCACGCCTTGTGGTCGAAGCCGTAGCGGGGATCGTCGTAGCCGATCTTGCGGATCGTCTCGCGCGCGATCGCGGGGATGTCAACGTAGGTCTCCGTGGTGATCTCACCGGACACGACCACGAGGCCGGTGTTGACCAGGCACTCGCAGGCAACCCTGCCGCTGGAGTCCTCGGCCATCACGGCGTCGAGGACGCCGTCCGAGATCTGGTCGCAGACCTTGTCGGGATGTCCCTCCGTCACCGACTCGGAGGTGAACAGGAACTCGTTCTCTGAAAGCGGTTGCATGGTGCCTTTTCTCAGTGGTGGATGGCCAGAAACAGCTGCGAGCGAAGCTCCTCGTCGCTCCCTCTCACGGCGAGGCCGAGAGACTGAACGTGCGAGATGTCTTCGCTGAGCGAGGCATACAGTGGATCCTCTGCCAGGCCGGCCTGCTGGGCCAACCCCAACACCTCATTGAGGTTGAGGAAGACTAGCGCTGAGACGTCGCTGGGGAGGTGATCCGTGGCCGCCCGGTAGGCGCCCGTGCCGGCCAGGCTGTCGCCGCTCGAGCGGACCTGGGCAATCCCCGCGGGCTGCGTCGAGATCACGAGCTTGCCGTCGAACACGGCGTAGGAGAGGTCCACGCTGGGTGAGACCTGGACCGAGTGCACCGCGACACCGTCCACCTCCTTGGTCTGGAATGCCGGAACCTGGCCTCGCGTCGCCAGGGAGTGCACCAGCGGCGCCTGTAGCGAGGCGAGGGCGTCGTTCGCCTTCCCCTCGTCCACCCCATCGACGATCAGGCTGGCGTACGGGGTGCCGCCGGTCGGCTCCGCGACCAGTGCCGCCTGGCCGCCGAGCGCGGGGAGCAGGTCCTTGAGCGGGTCGACGCCCGCCTGCTGCTGGAGGCCCTGTGCGAGCGCCCTCAGCGACCCCGCCAGTCCCTGGGCGCCCGAGCCCGCCGTCGCCAGCGCCTTGTTGAGCGCCGGCCCCAGGTCCCCCACGCCGATGTACCCGAGCGCGCTCGATCCTGCCTCGCCCGCCAGGTCAGGCTCGAACCGCGGCAGGCTGGCGAAGACCGTGGGGCTCTGTTGCTCCAGCCTTGGGTCCAGGTCGCTGACCAGGTTGATCTCGACGCCGTCGTCGCGCGCTCGCGCGGAGGCCGCCATCCCGGTGCTGGCGCCGTAATCGACGAAGGTGCCGAGTTGCGTCGCGGTGCCCTGGCGACCGGCGAGGAAGCGTCGGATGCCGACCGGGGAGAGATAGACCTCGGCGAGCCGGACGTCCGGCAGCGCGGCCCGAGCGGCGTCCTGGCCGGATCCCTCCAGGCCGGGAGCGTGCCCGGACCTGGCGTCGAGCGCGGCGCGGACGGCGGCCACGCTGCCGAACAGCACCTGGTCGCCCAAGTGAGCTGTGGCGAGACCGGTGGCGTAGACGCTCAGCGTCGCGTCCCCCACCTTCGCCTGCTTGGCCGCGCCGCCGGGCGAGAGGGTGGCGAGGAACCGGTTCGCCTTGCCCTCATCCCCGGCTCCCACGATGTAGGCCTCGGGCGTCGTCTTCTTCGGCCCGGGGACACCCACCAGGGCAAGGTCGTCCTTCGCCCACGGCAGGACCTCGTGCGAGAGATCGATCGGCCTGCCGGACGGGATGGCGAGCGCGCTCGTGTCGCTCTGCAGGAGCGCGGTGATATTCGGGAGCTCGTCGCCGAGGTCGCCGGCGAGGTCCGACTGATGGCTGTCTCCGTTGACCGTAACGTGCGCGTAGATCACGGCGTCCCTGGGCACGTAGGCGATCGTGTCGTTGGAGGGCGCGCACTCCTTCGCCGCCGAGATCTCGCAGGGGACGCCCGGCACCGGCAGGAACTTGACGATCAGATAGAGGACGGCCACACCGGCGACGGCGAAGATCCGCCGGCGCGTCGCCCGGGAGCGCCTGGACCACCACTGGGCGAGCGCCTTTCCGGCCCGCTTCAGCCGGCGCCCGGCGATCTGCGCCTTCTCCCTGAGCCAGTAGCCGATCGCCCGGAGGCGGGTGTGCAACCGGAACCAGAGATCGCCCTCGGTCTTCGGCTTGGGTATCTCCACCTTCGGCAGCTTCGGGCGCCCCAGCTTCGGCGCTCGGGGCCTGGGCAGGCTCAACCGTCGCCGGAACCGCGCGCGGCGGCGCTCCTTGCCCTGCTCGCTCTTGTCGCCGGCCTCTTCAGGGGCCTTCTTGCCCCAGGGCTCACCGGGTTGATGCGTGCTCACGGATCCGCCGTTATACCCGGCTCGCCCGCTGGCCGCTCCGGTTCCCGCGCCCCTTCTTGGGCACGTAGTCGATCACCAGCGGGACGCCCTGGAGCGAGTAGGCGTCGCGGAGCCGGTTCTCGAGATGGAAGGCCCAGTCGCGGGTGATCAGCTTGCGGTCGTTCACCTGGATCGCGAAGCGGGGCGGCCTTCGCCCGACCTGCGCGGCGTAGTAGAGGCGAAGGCGCCTGCCGTGCCGCTGCGGCGGCGGGCGGTCCGCGACAACCCTGGCGACGAACTTGTTGAGCTCCGGCGTCGGTATGCGCTCGGCCGCCCGCTCCGCGAGCTGTATCGCCTGGGTCAACACGGCCCCGACACCGCGGCCCGTGATCGCCGAGCACGTGAGCACGGGCGGGCGAAGCCGGTTCTTCTGCAGCACGCGGGCGCGGGCGTCCTCGAGATCGGTCCGCGAGGCGTCCCACTTATTGAAGGCCAGGACCGTGGCGCAGCCGGATCGCATCGCGAGCTCCGCCACCCGCAGGTCCTCGCTGGTCAACCCCTCGATCGCGTCGCAGACGACGATCGCGGCGTCGGCGCGCTCGGCGGCGCGCTCGGCGCGGAGCTGGGCGTAGTAGCCGACCGACCCGCCGACCTTCGACCGCCTCCGAAGCCCCGCCGTGTCGACCAGGACGATCCGCTTGCCCTCGACCTCCGCCTCGGTGTCGACCGGATCGCGGGTCGTGCCCGCCCGCTCGCTGACGATCACCCGCTCGGATCCGAGCAGCGCGTTGAGCAGCGAGGACTTGCCGACGTTCGGCCGCCCCAGGATCGCCACACGCGGGATCCCGTCCTCGTCGCCCTCGACCGCATCCCCCCGCTGGGCCTCGAGCAGCTCGACCAGGCGGTCGAGCAGGTCGCCCGTCCCGAGCCCGTGGTTGGCAGATACCGGCAGCGGATCTCCCAGGCCGAGGCCGTGGAGCTCCGCGGCGAGTGCCTCGTCATCGGGGCGGTCGATCTTGTTGGCGGCGACGACGACCGGGCGGCCCGAGCGGCGCAGCAGGTCCGCGAGCTCGGCGTCGCCGGGGCCGAGGCCGCTGCGCGCATCGACCACGATCAGGATCACCTCCGCCTCCTCGATCGCCGCCTGCGCCTGGGCCTGCACGGCGCGGGCGAGCTGGTCCGAGTCGGCCAGGTCGACGCCGCCGGTGTCGATCAGATCGAAGGAGAGACCGTTCCACTCGCATTCGAGCGCACGACGGTCGCGGGTCACCCCGGGTTCGGCGTCGGTGACGGCCTCGCGACCGCCGGCCAGCCGGTTGATCAAGGTGCTCTTGCCGGCGTTGGGGAAGCCGACGACCGCCACCGCGGGGCGGCGTCGCAGCGCACGTGCCGGGGGGACTGAGCCGGTGCCCTGGGCGCTCACGCGACCCCCCTCTCACGCGCGAGCTCGGCGATTCGCTCGACGACCTGCTCGGGCGAGAGATCGGTGGTGTCGACCGAGACCGAGTCGTCCGCGGCGCGGAGCGGGCTGTCCGCGCGGTCCTGATCGCGCCGGTCGCGGTCCCTCATGTCCTCCTGGACCTTGGCGACCGATTCGCCGCTGTCGGCCGCCCGCCGCCGGGCCCGCTCCCCCTCGTCCGCCGTGAGAAAGATCTTGAGCGGGGAGTCCGGGCTCACCACCGTGCCGATGTCGCGCCCCTCGGCCACGTAATCGCCCGCCGCGATCAGCTCCCGCTGGCGCTTCACCATCGCCCGCCTGACCTGAGGATGGACCGAGACATGCGAGGCGGCGATCGTCACCTCGGGCGAGCGGATCCGGCCCTCGACGGGATTCCCATCGAGCCGGATCGAACCGCCGTCGAAGCCGATGTCGAGGCTCCAGGCCAGCTCGCCGAGCCTCTCGCCGTCCTCGACGTCGATTCCACGGTCCCTGGCTGCAAGGGCCACGCAGCGGTACATGGCCCCGGAATCGAGGTAGGTGAAGCCGAGGGCCCTGGCGACGCCGTGGGCCACCGTTGACTTGCCGGCCCCGGCGGGGCCGTCGATCGCGATCACCATGCCTGCATTAAACGGTTTCCCCTGGTACGGAGGTGGATATAGAGTGCCGTTTGAGCATGGACAGCTGGAACCTGAATGAGATGGACGTGGAGCCGCGGGCGCCACAGGTCCTCGATTCCGAAACCGAGGGCCGCGCGATCGTGATCAACCTTCCCAAGGGCGAGCAGCTGCAGGAGCATCAGGTCCACGAGCGCGCCTGGGTGCTGGTTGTCGATGGCAATGTCGAGATCAACACGCCCGATGGCAAGTGGGCCGCGGGCGGCGCTGGACTGCTCGCCGTCTTCGACCCGAAGGAGCGCCACGAGGTGCAGGCGGTCGAGGACTCCCGGATCCTGCTCGTGCTCTCCCCGTGGCCCGGGGACGGGCATCCATCTCAGAAGCCCTAGTCGATGAGGCTCCGCAGGTCGCGCTCGAAGCGCGGGTAGCTGACCGCGACCGAGTCGAAGCCCTCGACCTCGACCCCCTCCTGGGAGGCGAGCCCGGCGATGGCGCCCACCATCGCCAGCCGATGATCGCCGCGCGCATCGAGGATCCCTCCGCGCAGGCCGCCACCGCCCTGGACCGCGAAGCCGTCGGGCCGCGACTCGATCTCGGCACCGAGCCCCGACAGGCCCTCAACCACTCCGGCGATCCGGTCGGATTCCTTCGCCCGCAGCTCGGCCGCGCCGCCGACCACCGTCTCGCCTTCGGCGAAGCAGCCCATCAGGGCGACCAGCGGCAGCTCGTCGATCGCGCTCGGGACATCCTCTGACGTGACGGCGGTCCCGCCCAGCGGAGCGCTGCGCACCCGCAGCGTCGCGATCGGCTCAGGGCCCGGCTCGCGGATCTCGTGCACGGTCATGGCGCGCCCCGCCTCGTGCGCACCGCCCATCTCGACCCCCATCCGCGAGAGGATCGACAGCAGGCCTATTCGGTTTCGGTTGATGCCGACATCGCGCAGGGCGATCTCGCTGCCCGGCACCAGCAGCGCGGCCGCGATGAAGAACGCCGCGGACGAGAAGTCACCGGGCACCGGAACGTCGCCAGCCTCAAGTCGCTCGGCGGGCGCGACGATCAGCCTCTCTCCCTCACGGCGGATCGAGGCGCCCATCGCGGCGAGCATCCGCTCGGTGTGGTCCCGGGTCCAGACCGGCTCGTGGATCGACGTCTCCCCCTCCGCCAGCAGGCCGGCGAGCAGCAGGCACGACTTCACCTGCGCGCTGGCGACGGGCATCGGGTAGTCGATCCCGCGCAGCTGCGAGCCGCGCACGCGGAGAGGCGGCAGGCGGTCGTCGCGGCAGTCGACCTCCGCCCCCATCAGCCGCAGCGGGTCCGCGATCCGGTCGACCGGGCGGCGCCTGATCGATTCGTCTCCGTCGAAGGTCCACTCGCCGCCGGGCTGTCCGGCCAGCCATCCCGGCATGATCCGAAGCAGCGTCCCTGCGTTGCCAACGTCGATCTCGGCCGGGCGTGGACCCCGGAGGCCGATGCCCTCGATCTCGACGAAGAGACCCCCGTGCTCGTCGGCTTCGCCCTCCCGGACATTGGCGCCGACCGCGGCGACGGCGCGGAGGGTTGCGCGGGTGTCCTCGGAGTCCAGGTAGCCGGTGATCCGCGTTGGGCCTTCGGCCATCGCGCCGATCAGAGCCGCTCGGTGGGTGATCGACTTGTCTGGCGGCGGGCGCAGCTCGCCGCTCAGGGGACCTGCGGGATCGAAGCGGGTCATTCGGCTCGTGAGACGTCGTGGCCGAGGTCGCGCACCAGGCGCTCGGCCCGCCCCGCCTCCTCGTCGCCGGCGATGTACAGGGAGATCGCGCCGGAGGTCATGTCGGCGGAGGGATAGAGCGCCATGTCCTCGATGTTGACGCCGGCCCGTCCGAGCTCCAGAGCGACCTCCGCGACGATCCCAGGGCGGTTCGGAACGCGCACGCGGAGCTCGTGGAGGGGCCCGCCCGCGATCTCGGTCTCGATCAGCTCTCGGCGGTACTGCCCGGCCCCCTCGTGCCAGGCGGCGACGGCGTCGCGCCCGCCGGAGCGGAGCAGCTCGGCCGCCTCGGTGAGGCGCGCGATCGCCGCGTCGATCTCCGCGGCGACGGCCTCGCGATTCCCGGCGAAGATGTCCCCCAGATCGCCGGGTTCGCCCCGGCGACTCTGGTCGCGTCGCGGAAGCTGGGCCCCACCTCGGGCAGGTGCTCGGCCTCCTCGCTGAGCGCCGTCGCCGCCTGGGCCACCAGGACGTTCGCGACCACGTGCGGCAGGTGACTGATCGTCGCCATCAGGCGGTCGTGCGTCTCGGCCTCGATCGCCTGCGGCCGGGCCCCCATGTCGGCGATGGCACGCTGCACGCGGTCGTAGAGCATTCCCCCGGTGTTCGCGGTCGGGGTCAGGTACCAGCGGGCGCCCTCGAACAGGTTGGCGTGTGCGTTCTCCACCCCGGAGGTCTCGGCACCGGCAAGCGGATGCCCGCCGATGAAGCGGCTGTCCGAGCCGACGGCCGCGATCAAGTCTCTCTTCACCGAGCCGACGTCGGTGACGGCTGTGTCCTCTCCAGCGGCGTCGAGCGCCTCGGCCACCAGGCCCGGGAGCGCCATCACCGGGGCGGCGCAGAAGACGATCTCGGCGCCCCCGACCGCCTCCGCGAGCGTGGGCGGCGCGGAATCGATCGCTCCCCGCTCGAGTGCGAGATCGGCAAACGACCGGTCCGGGTCGAATCCAGCGACCTCCGCGTCGAGTCTGGCGCGAGCGGCGAGCCCGATCGATCCTCCGATCAGGCCGACGCCGAGGACTGCGATCTTCATGGCCAGAACCTAGGTCAGGCGGCTTCGCGCCGCTTGCGCACCGCCGAGGCGAGCCTGTCCAGGGTGAGCACCGTCGTGTCCCAGTCCATGCAGGCGTCGGTGATCGACTGGCCGTAGATCAGGTCGCCTTCGGGCTCGAGGTCCTGGCGCCCCGCGACCAGGAACGACTCCATCATCACGCCGACGATCGCACCGTTCCCGCCGGCGATCTGATCGGCGAGCTCGCTGACGACCTGAGGCTGGCGCTCGTGGTCCTTGCCGCTGTTGTCATGGGACGCGTCGATGATGATCCGCTCCCGCAGCTCGGCGTCGCTGAGCTGCTCCAGGGCGCCGGAGACACTCTCGGCGTCGTAGTTGGGCGCCCCTTTGCCGCCGCGCAGGATCACGTGGCAGTCCGGGTTGCCCTCCGTGTAGAGGATCGCCGGTGTCCCGCTGACGTCCACCCCGGCGAACGCGTGGGGCCCGGCGGCGGCCCGGACCGCATCGACCGCGAGCTTGACGCTCCCGGCGGTGCCGTTCTTGAAGCCGACGGGCATCGAGAGCCCGGACGCGAGCTGGCGGTGGATCTGGCTCTCGGTGGTGCGGGCGCCGATCGCACCCCAGGCGACGACGTCGGAGATGTACTGCGGCGTGATCGGGTCCAGGAACTCGCAGCCGACCGCCAGGCCGAGGTCGGTGACCTCGAGCAGCAGCCGGCGCGCGGTGTGCAGCCCGAGGTTGACGTCCCTCGAATCGTCGAGGTGCGGGTCGTTGATCAGGCCCTTCCAGCCCGTCGTCGTGCGCGGCTTCTCGAAGTACGTGCGCATCGCGATGCAGAGGTCGTCGCGGAGGTCCTTGGCCCGGACGCTGAGCCGCGTCGCGTAGTCGATGGCCGCCTCCGGATCGTGCACGCTGCACGGCCCGACGACCACGAGCAGGCGGTCGTCGGCACGATCCAGCACCGACTTGACCTCGGCGCGATGGCCGAGCACTGCATCCTCACGCTCCGGCCCCAGAGCCAGGTCCTCGAGGATCTCGGCCGGGCTGACCAGCTCGACGACGCGCTCGATCCGCTGGTCGCGGACGCGGTCGGATTGCTGTCTCGGTATCTCCTTCATCTCGAAATTCATCCTGATCTTCCTTCTTTCTACTGGTCTGGCGTGGGTCCTTGACTGCGGGCTCAGGCGTGCACGGGTGCCCAAGGTGCTCTGCGAGGGGCGGCGCCCGGCGGATGAATCTTCTTGCGTCGGCGGCTAACGGCAGCCGCGGGCCGGACGCCTAGGTAAATCGCCAGAAGTAGAAGTAGGCACGCGTGTGGGCCGCGAAGCGGCTCATGGGAGAAGCGATCTGCGTGCCGGGCTGCTGCATCGCGGGACATTCAAGCAGAGAACCCTGGAAATCGCGAACGATGAGGGCCCGTCCAGTCAGGGGCGTGCCTGTGGGGCGGTTCAGGACCAAGCTGGGCGCCGACCGCAGACGAAGTCAGTAGCGGTGCTACTGACGAGGAGGTGGACGGCGATCCAGCGCCGGTCCTGGGCCGCATCCAGTGGCGCGACCCTGGCTGGATGGGCCCTTAGCCCGCGATCTCGCGCATCGAGGCGAGGAAACGCTCGTTCTCGGCGCGCGTCCCGTAGGTAACGCGCAGGCAGCCCGGGCCGCCGAGCGGCGTGCCGGGACGCACCGCGACGCCCGCCCTACTTAGCGACTCGACCACCTCGGCCTCGTCGAGGTCGCCCAGCTCGATCCAGGAGAAATTGGTCTGCGAGTCGGCCGTGGCGAAGCCCATCCCGCTGAGCTCCTCCTCGACGAAGACCCGCTCGACCAGGTTCTTCTCGACGCGCTCGGCGACGTCATCCTGGTGGCGAACCGCCTCCGCCGCGGCGGCCTGGGCGAGCGTGTTGACGCTGAAGGGCTGGCGCACCGCATCGATGGCGGCGCGGAACTGCGGCGAGCAGAGCGCGTAGCCGACCCGGAGCCCCGCGAGACCGTGGCACTTGCTGAAGGTGCGGAGCAGCACGACGTTCGGGTGCTTCGCCAGCAGATCGAGCGTCGTGTCCGGGTCGTCGCTCGTCTGGTACTCGATGTACGCCTCGTCCAGGATGATCGTGGTCCGGGCCGGGACGCTCTCGACGAAGGCGCCGATTCGCTCGGCCGGCAGGTAGGTCCCGGTCGGGTTGTTGGGGTTGCAGACGATCAGCAGCTGCGTGGCGGCCGTGACCTCCTCGAGCATCGCGTCGAGGTCGTGGACGTAGCCCTCGCCGAGCGGGACTCGGATCTCACGCGCTCCCGAGAGGGCGGGCAGGTGCGGATAGATCGAGAAGGAGGGCCAGGCGTAGAGGATCTCGTCACCGGGCTCGCAGAGCGCCAGCGCGGCCGCGAGCAGGATCTCGCAGGAGCCGTTGGAGACGGCGATACGGGCCGGATCCGTCTCGTGCCGGTTGGCGATCTCGCGGCGGAGGACCCGCGCCTCCGAATCCGGATAGCGGTTGACGTCCGCGGCCGCCCGTGCGATCGCCTCGATCACCGCCGGGTGCGGCGGGAAGGGCGACTCGTTCGAGGCCAGCTTGACCGTGTCGGCGGTCTCGGCCTGGGCCCTGGCGTCGTCGAGCGACGTGCCCGGCTCGTAGTGAGGGATCCGGGCCAGCTTGTCCGCGAAGGTGACGGTCATCGGGGCTCCATTGTTACCGGTCGCCTGTAGCGGACCGCCGGCTCACCGGTACGCGGGTGGATCTTCTCGGACCCGTCGGGACGCCACCCCTGCCCCTCGTAGAAGGCGATCGCGCGCGCGTTCCCCTTGAAGGTCCAGAGGACCACCTCCGAGTAGGGCAACCGAGAGAGGCGCTCCATCGCCGCGCGCATCAGGGCCTCCCCCGCCCCCCTGCGCCAGTGCTCCGGCTCGACGTACATCCCCACCAGCTCGGCCACCTCGGGCCCGACGTCGGACTCGCGCGAGGGCGCGGCGACGTAGCAATAGCCCGCGAACGAGTGGTCGATCTCCGCCACGTAGGTGAACGCGTCGCCGACCGGCCGCTTCAGCCCGACGCCGACCTCGTGCCGCCAGCGCTCGACCGGCAGCTGCTCGAGCTTCTCCGGGTTGACGATCTCGCGGTATCCCATCCGCCAGCCCGCCGCCGTCACCGAGACGATCGCCTCGGTGTCGTCAGGCGTCGCTTCGCGGACACCGACGGCTACTGCGCCGCCTTCAGGTCGGAGCGGAGATCCTGGGCCTCCCCCAGATAGGCGTGCGCCGGGGTGTGGTCAGGGGGCGCGTAGTAGTGCAGCAGCACGCGAATCACCGACCGCATCGCGTTTGGGACGTCGATCTCGCGGGCGCAGAGGAGCGGCACCATGTCGAGCCCGAGCTTGCGCGCCGCGACCGCCGGGAACTCGGCGTTCAGGTCGGCGGTCGAGGTGAAGATGCAGCTCACCATCTGCTCGGGCTTCAGGTCGTTGCGGCCGATCAGCTCCCGCATCAGCTCCTCGGCCGCCTCGACGATGTCGGCGGGGTCGTTGCGGCCCACCTTGGTGGCGCCCCGAACCGCCCAGAGTCGTACGTCATCGCTCATGGCGCGGAATCTTCCCAGAGCGCGGCGATCTGCCCCTCCTCGAGCAGCCGGGCCTCTCCACGGCGAAGCTCCCCCAGCACCAGAGAGCCGATCCTGATCCGGGTCAGGGACTGGGCTTCGTTGCCGATCGCCTCCGCCATCCGGCGCACCTGGCGCTTGCGCCCCTCGCGAATCGTCACCTCGATCCCGCGCTCGCCCCGCCGCACGACCTCGGCCGGGCCGGTCGGGCCATCCTCGAGCCGGACTCCGCCGCGCAGGCGGTCGAGATCTGCGTCGGACGGCGGGCGAGCCAGGCGGAGGCGGTACGTCTTCCGCACCCCGTATCGAGGATGCGTGAGCCGGTTGGCGAGCTCGCCGTCGTTGGTGAGCAGGATCAGCCCTGTCGAGTCGGCGTCCAGCCTGCCGACGGGATAGAGCCGCCGCTCGGAGTCCACCAGCTCGGTGACGGCCGGACGCTTCCCCGGCTCGCTGGCCGTCGAGACCACTCCGGCGGGCTTGTTGACGGCCCAGACCTCGCGCGGCTCGGGCGCGACGCTGCGGCCATCCACGGCCACATCCGAACCCTCGTCCACATCCCGGGCCGGGTCGGTGACCACCTCGCCGCCGACCCGGACCTTTCCCGCGGCGATCAGCCCCTCCGCCGCGCGACGCGACGCGACGCCGGCATGGGCGAGGTACTTGGCGAGCCTCACTCCCGCATTGTCGCCCCGAGGCTCAGCAGTCGCCGAGCTTGGTCAGGTCGGAGCGGTAGATCTGCATGTCGGCGTGGTTCCAGTCGCCATGGGTCTGGCCCCGGAAGCGCGGGTCGAGCTCCTTGTAGAACGGCGAGGAGAGGCTCTCGTTGTGGCCGATGACCTGCGAGACCGGGATGCCGAAGCGGCAGCGGAGCCACTGCGTGAAGTGGAGCGAGCCGTTCAGCTGTGCGGGCCGGTTGAGGATGTCCTGGTCGGAGAAGCCGACGTGCTCGATCCCGATTGCGACCTGGTTGAGGCCGACGACGTGGCGGCAGCGGATCGTCGGCGGCACGAACTTGTAGACGGCGCCCGAGGCGCTGACGGCGAAGTGAGAGCAGACGTTGGGCAGCTCGTGGAACTCGACGTCGGGCCGGTCGGTCCTGAAGGTGTTGAAGATCGAGCTGATGCTGCCCGCCGCGGCATAGTGCTCGACGATCAGCTTCGGGTTCTTGAGCCGCCACTTGTAGCGGCCGTAGTGGCGCTTGGAGTAGGCGGCCATCTCCCGCTTGCGCTTCTTCGGGTACGGGATCAGCTTCTTGTGGATCGGGGGCTTGCGGACCGCGCTGGTTGCGGTCGGCGCCGCCCCGGCGCCGGATCCGGCGCCGGCGCCGAGCACGGCGGCGATCGCGATCAACCCGATGACGAGGCGGCTCACCTCAGCGGCCCTCCGCCACGGTCAGTGCGGCCCTGGCCTGGCGACCGGCGGAGCGACCGCTGATCGGGCCGGGCGGCATCTCGACCACGAAGGCGGCGCTGCCCGGAAAGGCGTGCATCTCCCAGGTGATCGCCGTGCCGTGCAGCCCCTTGCCCCTGCAGCTCGTCCGCATGCCCACCAGCTTTGCGTATTCCGCGGCGATCGGCGGCCTGCCGCGGCAGGCAAGCACGGCGCCCCACGGCTGGTGGTACCAGATCGAGATATCGGGCCGGATCCGGCGGGCGAACGCGATCACGGCTCGCGACTCGGGCTCCGAGGAAGGACGGGGGCCCGGGTAGTAGCCGTTGGAGTGTGGGAGGTCTTCTCGCCATCGGTACGGGAAGTTCCGGTTCAGGTCCACCCCATGCGCGTTCTTGCGCGTGTGTGCCCTCAACCCATCCGGATTAACCGTCTGGATCGCCCAGAGTTGCGTCCCCCGCAGGGCGCTCGCCTGCGCCGACGCACGCCGCTTGATCGCGGCGACGATGCGCAGGCCGGCCCGCTCGTCGCCGTGGATCACGCCGACGACCAGCGCCACGCGCGCCCCGGCGGGGTCGCCGAGCCGCACGGCCGTGATCGGGCGCTTCTGGACGGACCTCCCGATCTCGATCCGCTCGGTCGCCCGGCCCGCCGTGGGATCCGCACCGGCCTGCCCCGCCAAACCGGCCGCCACCGCCGCCAGGACCAGCCCCGCCGCGATCCGGCCCCTCACTCGACCCTCTGCTCACCCGCCTTCAGCAGGCGCTCGCGCAGCTCGCGCTCGTCCTCCGGCGTCGGGTCGAATTGAGCTGGGTCGGGCAGAGCATCGAGGCCCGAGAGCCCGAAGAGCTTCTCGAACAGAGGCGTCGTGCCGTAGGTGACCGCGCCGAACTGCGTCCGCCCGCGCTCCTCGATCATCCCCCGCTCGGTCAGGCTGGCCACGGCGGAGTCCGACGACACACCGCGGATGCGGGCGACCTCGGGCCGAGAGACCGGCTGCAGGTAGGCGACGATCGCCAGCACCTCGGCCTGGGCCTGGGTGAGCGGCGGCGTCCGGGGCTTGGCGAGCAGGCGCCGGGCCGCATCCTCCGCCTCGGGGATCGCGGCGAGGGCGTAGCCCCCGGCGACACGGCGCAGCTGCACCCCGCGGCCATCCTCCTTCAGCCGGCCCTCCAGCTCCTCCAGCGCTCCGGCGACGGCGTCCTCCTCGACCTCGATCGCCTCGGCCAGCTCAGCGGGCGACACCGGCTCGGGCGCCAGGAAGAGCAGCGCCTCCACAGCGGCCCTCAGGCCATCGGTCGTCATTGCGCTTGCACCTCGATCCGGCCGAAGGTCTCCTTCTGCGTCCAGGTCGCCTCACCGCGGCGGTAGAGCTCGAGCAGCGCGAACAGGGTCACCGCCTGGGTGAATCGATCCTCGCCACCGAACGTCTCGTCGAAGTCGAGCGACTTGCGAGACCGCAGCAGGTCCCGCACGATCGAGAGCCGGCGCTGGAGGGTGACCGTGGTGCGGATGTGCCGGGTATCCGGCTCGGGCGGAATCGTCAGCAGGTCGCCGAGGGCCACGCCGACGCGATCGGGCTCGTACACCTTGGTCGCGGCGTCCAGGGCGGCCCGCCGGAGCTCGGCGGGCAGAGGCGCCGACCGGTACATGACGCCACCCTCGCGCTCGAGGCGATCCGAGAGCATCCTGGCCGCCTCGCTGTAGCGGCGGTACTCGAGCATCCGGGCGAGGAGCTCGTCTGCGGCCTCCTGCGGCCCGAGCTCCTCGTCCCCCTCCTCGCTGGGCAGCAGCAGCCGCGACTTGAGCTCGCAGAGCGCCGCGATCAACACCAGGAACTCGGTGACGGCCTCAAGGTCCAGGTCCCCCTCCCCGGCGTCGCCCATGTGGTCGATGTAGGCGATCACGATCTCGCCGAGCGGGACCTCCGACAGGGAGATCTCCTCCCGCAGCAACACCGCCAGCAGCAGGTCGAAGGGCCCCTGGAAGACATCGAGGTCGAGATCGAGCTCGGAGACCGAGGTCACGGGCGAAACAGTAGAGCGCTCACAGGCGTCTCCCCCCGCGGGGCGCTTTATTCGCGATATGGACGACTAAAGCGCCCCGCGGCGCGGGCCGACGCCGATCGCCGAGCGCACCTCGGCGAGGATGGGCGCCGCGATGGCCCGGGCCTTCTCCGCGCCGGCGCTGAGCGTCGCCTCGAGCGAAGCCTCGTCGGGGCGGAGCTCCTCGTAGCGCTCGCGAACGGGCGCCAGGTACTCGACGACAGCCTCCGCAACGGCGCCCTTGAAGTCGCCGTAGCCCGAACCGTCGAACTCCTTCTCCACCTCGTCCTCGGTGACGCCACGGGACACGGCCAGGATCTCGATGAGATTCGCGATGCCCTCCTTGCCGTCGCCGCGCTTGACCTCGGATCCCGAGTCGGTGACCGCGCTCTTGATCTTCTTGGTGACGGTCCTCGGGTCGTCGAGCACCAGGACGGTTCCGGCGTCGGTGCCGCCGGTCGTCGACATCTTGCTGGTGGGTTCCTGCAGGTCCATGATCCGCGCGCCGACCTCCGGGATGCGCGACTCGGGCACCGTGAGGACCTCGCCGAAGCGCTCGTTGAAGCGGCGAGCGATCTCGCGCATCAGCTCCACGTGCTGTAGCTGGTCGTGGCCGACCGGCACCTCCTGGCCGCGATACGCGAGGACGTCGGCGGCCATCAGCACCGGATAGAAGAAGAGCCCGGCCGAGACCAGCTCCCGCTGCTTCGCCGACTTGTCCTTGAACTGGGTCATCCGGTTGAGGTCGCCGTGGGAGGTGACCGCCGCGAGGTACCAGGTGAGCTCGGTGTGCTCGCGGACGTCGGACTGGCGGAAGAGGATGCAGCGCTCGGGATCGAGTCCCGCGGCGAGCAGGATCGCCGTCGTGTCGTAGACGCTCTCGCGCAGCGTGGCGGGGTCCCAGGGCACGGTCAGCGCGTGAAGGTCGACGATGCAGTAGATCGCCGGATCGCCGCGATCCTGGCCCTCGACGTACTGCCGAATGGCCCCGATGTAGTTGCCGAGGTGCTTCTGGCCCGTCGGCTGGATGCCGCTGAAGATGCGCACTAAGGCGCGAGCCTACTGACGGGACGGCTTCGCCATCAGGTCGCGGCCACTGCTGCTGGCGGCTAGCGCCAGGGACCTTCGCCGCTGACCTTCTCCGGCGTCGTCCGGATCACGAAGCCGGCCGGAGGGTTGTCCATCGGCGGGTATTTCACGTCCGGCCCCATGTAGATGTGAGCGAGCCGCTGCAGCAACTCCGGCGCTCCACCCTCCTGGATCCGAGCGGTTCCCCGGACGACCAGGTACTTGGGGAGCCCGCGTTCGCTCACGCCATCTCCCTGGATCGAGATCGCGACCCGCGGATCTCGCTCGACGTTCTTCACCTTCAGGTAGCGGCCGAGGTGCGCGGTGACCAGCTCGTCGCCGTCGAGGCCGACCCAGACGCAGGTGACCTGGGGCCCGCCGTCGGGATTGAGCGTGACCATGTGGGCCAGGCGATCCGATTCGATCAGCGCCCGCGCCTCTGGATGGAGATCGCCCACCGCAGCCTAAGCCGGTTCGGCCACGGGCTCGCGCTCGCGGTCGCCCTCGCGATGTGGTGTCCCGTCCAGATGGTCAGGGCAATGAGCGCACTCCCCGGCAGTCGTGGCGCCGGGCGCGTCGTACTCGGTCTCGCGGCGCGGGTTGCGCAGTCCGATTCCGGCGATCACGCCGCCGACGATCATCAGGAAGCCGCCCACCGCAACACCCTCGTGGAAGGCCTGTGTCGAGGCATCCGTGACCGCATTGTCGACCGTGCCCGCCTCCACCGCGGCAAGGTCCGCCGTGTCGGCCGCGCCGAGGGGCTTGTCCTTGGCGTCGCTGACCGCATGCTGAGCCTGCGGCGAGAGCTGCTTGCCGGCCAGATTGGAGTCGATCGTGGAGGTGAACTTGCCGGCGATCAGCGCGCCGAGAATCGCGATGGCCAGCAGGCCGGCGACCCGGGAGACGCCGTTGTTGATCCCGGACGCGATCCCGACGTGGCGCTCCGCCACGGAGTTGAGGGCGGTCGCGGTCAGCGGCGCGACTGTGGCGGAGAGGCCGAGCCCGAAGACCAGGATCGCCGGTAGGACCTCGGTGAGGTAGTTGGGGTCGGAGTGAACCCGCATCAGCATGATCAGCCCGATCCCGCCGATGATCGGCCCGATGGTCATCGGAACGCGCGGGCCGATTCCCGTCGACATCTTCCCGAACCACGGGGAGAGGATGAACATCACCACCGAGACCGGCGTGGTCGCCAGGCCGGCGCCGATCGGCGAGTACCCGGCGGTCTGCTGGAGGAAGAGGGTGATGAAGAAGAACGCTCCGAACAGGCCCGCGTAGACGACCAATGTCTCGATGTTGGTGATCGCGAAGTTCCGGACCCGGAACAGGCTGAGGTCGAGCATGGCGTGGCGATAGCGGCCTTCCCAGACCACGAAGAGGGCGAAGATCACCAGGCCGGCGATCAGGGACACGTAGACCATCGGATCGCCCCAGCCGTGGGCGGGCTGCTGGATCAGGGCGAACACGGGCAGGCCCAGGCCCACCGCGGAGAGAGCGATCCCGAGCCAGTCGATATGCCGGTCCGCGTCCGCGTCGACGGTCTCCCGGATGCAGCGGTGGGCGATCCACATCGTCACCAGGATCAGCGGCACGTTGACGAGGAAGATCGCGCGCCACGAGAATACCTCGATCAAGGCGCCGCCCCCGACGGGCCCGATCACGGTCGCGATCCCCGTCCATGCCGTCCAGGTCCCGACGGCCTTTCCGCGCTCCGCGCCCTCGAAGGCAGCGGCGAGGATCGCCAATGACCCCGGGACGAGCAGGGCTCCCGCGAACCCCTGCAGGGCGCGCGAAGCGATCAGGATCGAGCTGCTCGGCGCGATGCCGCAGAGGATCGAGGTGGCTCCGAACAACCCCAGCCCCAGGATGAAGATCCGCCGCCGGCCGAACTGGTCACCGAGTGAGCCTCCGACCAGAAGCAGGGCGACCAGCCCGAGCAGGTAGGCCTCGACGACCCACTGCTGGTCCGCCAGGCCGGTGCCCAGGTCGTCGCTGACGGCCGGGAGGGCGACGTTCACAACCGTCGCGTCGAGAAAGACGACGACGGACCCCAGGATCGTCGCGATGATCGTGAAGCGCAGTCGTCGGCGCTCGTCGGACAAGGCCACCGAGTCTACGGAGGACGCGCCTTCGTCCTCGCTGTGCACTTGCAGCGGCGGCCTCGAAGCGAGAGACTCAGCGCTCGATGCGGGCACGGGCCATCTTCATCGCGCTGGCGGCTGCGACGCTTGCAGCCGTTCCGGGCGGCAGCGCCGCCGCGCGGCGTCCCGCTGCGCAACGGGCCCGGCCGGCCGGCAAGCCGACCCTGCCGATGGGCTGCACTCACGGCGGCTCCCCGTTCGTCACCCATGGGCCCCAGGGCCGCAAGCGAATCGCGATCGGCTTCGACGACGGCCCGAGCGACTACACCCCGCGAGTCCTGCGGGTGCTCCGGAGGTTCAACTCGCACGCCACCTTCTTCGAGATCGGCCAGGAGACCGGGGGACGGCACGCGATCATGAAGAAGATCCTGGCGCAGGGAAACGAGATCGGCAACCACTCGCTGCACCACGAAGTCGATCCCTCCTCCGGGTCGCTGCACGGGACCGACCGCCTGATCCGGCGCGCCACGGGCTTCCGCCCCTGCGATTTCCGCCCCCCGGACGGATCGGTCAACAGCGGCCTGATCTCACGCGCCCACGCCCAGCACCTCGTCACGGTCAATTGGAACGTCGACCCGAGGGACTGGGCGACTCCCGGCGTCGGGGCGATCACCTCCAACGTGATCGCCAACGCCCGCAACGGGTCGATCGTGGTGATGCACGATGGGGGCGGAAACCGCAGCGAGACGATCGCGGCCCTGCCGGCGATCCTCTCCCACTTCCGCCACCGCGGCTACAAGTTCGTCACCGTGGCCGAGCTCTTGGGCCACAAGTTCCTTTACCCAAAGACGCCCTAGGGCTCCGGCGGCTCCCGCAGCTGGTGCGCCGGCGTGAAGAAGTTGCGGCGGGCCAGCGTGATCGACATCAGGGCGGCGATGGAGACCGCGCCCAGGAGGACGTAGAGCAGGATCAGCTGGAGGCGCACGGCGTCGGTCGGGTTCGCGCCCGCCAGCAACATCCCCACCATCGTCCCCGGGAAGAAGATCAAGCCGGTCGTCTTGGTCGAGTCGACCAGGGTGATCATTCCCGAGCGCAGGCTCCGCCGGACCAGCGGGGTGACGGCCTGTGAGGAGGTGGCGCCGAGGGCGAGCGTCGCCTCGATCTTCCGCGCCTGCTCGTGGACGTCCTCGCCCAGCCGGTTGAGCGCGACCGCCGCGGACGTCATCGAGTTCCCGATGACCATCCCGCCGACCGGGACCAGGTACCGGGGCGTGGCCGGGAAGATGCCGAGAGCGATCACCAGGCCGAGCGTGGCGGCGGCCGCCACGGCGAGCGACACCAGAAGCGGCCAGAAGGCGTTGGGCACCCGGCTCGCGCGATGACGGGCGGTGAAGGCCCCGAAAACGACCATCACCGTGATCAGGGCCAGGACGAGGAGCGCCGAATCCTGGTCGAAGATCAGGGTGATCACGTAGCCGATCGCGGTCAGCTGGATCAACGACCGGACGACGGCGATCCCGATGTCCTCCTCGAGGCCGGCATGCCAGGCGCGCGAGGCGATCGCGGCGATCGCGACCAGCGCCAGGGCGGCGCCGACCTCCCCCACCGTGACGTGAATCGACGAGGCGGCGAGCGGCACCGTCACGACGCGTCCTTCGCGGCCGCGACGGCGGGCTCGGCCAGGATCTCGTCCGCCGGTCCGTGGGCGGTCACCAGACCCTCCTCGATCCGGACGACGTAGTCCGCGAGCCGCCGCGCCTGCGCCATGTCGTGGGTCACCACCACGACCGAGATCGCCGTTCGGGCCCGCAGGCCTCCCAGGGTGGCCTCGACCGCGTCCCGGGCCGACTGATCGAGAGCGGAGGTGGGCTCGTCCAGCAGCAGGACCCGGGGCTGGAGGGCCAGCGCCCGCGCCAGCATCACCCGCTGCTGCTCCCCCACGGAGAGCCTGGAGGAATCGCGGTCCTCGAACGCGGGATCGAGCCCGGCAAGCTCGAGGCACCGGCGGGCGTCGAAGCTGTGGCCGGCGAGCCGTGGCCCGTAGGCGACGTTGTCGTGGACGCTGCCCTCGATCAACGCCGGGAGCTGGGGCACCAGGCTCACCTCGCGACGAAGCTCCAGCGGGTCGCGATCCCGCACGTCCGTGCCCTCGTAGACGACTCGCCCCGAGTCCGGGTCCGCCAGCCGGTTGAGGAGCCGCAGGAGCGTCGACTTGCCGCTCCCGGAAGGCCCGACGACCGAGCTGGCGCCGACCGGCAGGCGAACGGATACGTCCTGGAGCACCAGGTTCCCTCCACGCGAATAGCTGACGTCCTCCAGTTCGATATCGGAATCCGTCTGTGGTGAGACGGCCGGTCATGGTCAGCCCAGGTGCCTGTTCACCCGAATGTATTGCCCGATTTGGGTCTCCCGACCAAGCGCCAAAATCGCGGGCGGTTCATTATACATCGCCAATCTGAGCGAAGGCTGGGAACCCAAGCCTCGCCCGTCGGAGAGATAATCCGTCGCAGTCAGCTAAGCGGAGCCATCCATTTTGGGCTGTTGAACCCGTTGTTGGTAACCATGAACCTTTTCAGCATTGACCTCAGCCGGGTGTCTCAATTATCCGTGCCGCACCCCACTTTTCAGCATTGCGCAACGACTTTCGCTGGTCCTAGGAACACGGCACCGTTCATGGGAGCACTCTGAAGCGTTGCGCTCCGAAGGCAAAGGTCAGAGGTTCGAAATTCCCTCGGGCGCGCCATGGTAGCAATGACTTAGCCGATTTCGGCAAATCGGAAACGCCTACGGGTAAGCAATGGGTAAGCACCGCAGCGGAAAAATGGGCCAAGAAACCTGTCGGTTTGCTGTCTCGGATACTGGCGTGCGGAGATCGGATACTCGTTCTTGGTTCGGATAACGCCGACGCTCTCCGACATGCTGGAACCGGATCGTAAGTGTCACGAAGTCCCGCTCCCAGCGCTCTCACGTTCCGTTATCCCGGCCGAGAGAGGTTGAATCCAATGACATGCGAACGCCGGCTCAGCGCATGCGTCCGAGATCGCCCTCCACCTGATAGACTACGACTCAGAATCAAAACATCGCACCTCTTTGGACTTAGTATCCAAATCAGGAACTTATACGGTAGGCTAAATGCTCGCAAAGGCTTATGCCGCAGATTCCGGTCGGATCAACATTTCGTAGGTGATGGGTTTGGTTATAAGGCCGATGGAGAGTAGCGAGCGGAAGGCGGCGTGACGCGTGCGACGGCGGTTAAATCGGAAGGCGAATTCGTCGAGATAGCTTTGGAGATGTTTCCTTCGCAGGCCGTGGTAGACGCCGAGCGCCCAGGTCTTCAAGTTGGAGAAGACGCGATGGATCCACGGCAGCACGATATGGGCGGCCATGTTGCCAACGACATGGGGATCGTGGGCGACGTTGGGCGCGCCTGGATAGGCTGCCCATCCGTCGGTTTTGATGGTTGCGCCTTGAGCCAGGTTGGCGGCGACAAAACCGTGCAGCGAGGCGGCGGAGAAGTCCTCGATTGTTGCGAGGCGAATGCGGCCGGACGCGCCGTCGGCGACTTCGATCGCGCCGGCGACGAGCATTTTGCTCTGGGACGAGCGCCCGCCGCCACCCCTGATCGGATCGTCCTTGGCGCGCAAGGGGATTTCTGTCTCGTCGATCTCGGCGATCCCAGCCAGGAGCGCGCGGGCAGGCGCGACCATGGCCCGCCGCAGCTTGGCGCACAACAGCCAAGCCGACTTATAGGAGCCCAGCGGGAGCAGCCTCTGCAATTGCAGCGCTGAAATTCCGTTGGAGTGGGTGGCCATCAGATAGGCGGCCCAGAACCAGACGGTCAGAGGAAGCTTCGAGCCGTGCATGATCGTCCCCGCCGTGACGGAGGTTTGCCTGCCGCAGGCCGCGCATTCGTAGGTGAAAGCCTTTCCCCCGTGCGGCCAGGCCTTGTCGTGATCGCAGGCCGGGCAGCGAAAGCCCGTGGGCCAACGCGCCTCGAACAGCCACGCCGCGCATTTGCGAGAGCCCTGGCCTCATGCGGGTACGACGGAGATTATCCGGCGCGACGACTTGGGCCACAAGAACGTCGACCGGGATTAGCGGGGCCTCCGAGGTGAAGCCGCGGCAGCCGCCTTCAACGAACTTGTGAATCGGGCCTACGAAATATGGTGACATGCGGCGCGCTGTGGCATAAGAACAAATAGTGGCGAAGTTTCTTGGCGCGGATGGGCGGCAGCCCGGAAACGGAGATCGCCTCGTCCTGCGGCAGCTGCATCACCTCGCCCGGCGTAAGTAGCGGCCGAGCGCACCGTGTTGCCCAATCGGAGTTTGACCGCCGCACCCTTTAGCGTTTGACCAGCAGCGGTATTAGAAAGCAGCCATCAGATCATCCGTGCGGTCAAAAGACCGCCTACGATAACCTTCCGCGCCATGCTTTGCGATCGTTCGGAACGAATGGTCGTGATCGCCGGAATGCGCAATCGGATGTGGGCCGCCAGATCGGTGAGCCACGCCCGCGGATCGACATCGTTGAGCGCGCCGCGTGAAGCGTGTATTATCTGGCAGGAAGCAACACGAACGGCCCGCTGGTGCCATTCGGCTCTCCCGCTGGGTCATTTTGCACTGCCCAGATCGTTCCCACTATTACAGGGCTGGTACCACCAGGGACAAAATACCCTCTAAGCAAATTTTCAGAGACACGACCATCTCTGTTCGTCAGCTTGCCTGTCAGCTGGACCCCTTCCGGCATCCCCGCGGTAGCAGACGTGATTGAGCCGCTGACGGTGAACACGAGTTCAGGCACGGGCGCGTCTGGCGGGAGCGGGATTGCAAGTTTGCCGTCCACCTTCCCCGTCGCGTCGGTCGTAACAGACAATTTCCCCGGTGATGACCACGGCAATAGGGGCGATGGGGGGGCAGCGGAATGACGAAAACTTTGATAAACCCAAGTTCCATTCAACTCCGGCACGGTCGACTCCTGATCGATTGATGGTGATAGTCGAAAGCGAACGAGTGAAAGTGTCCTACCGCCGCGTGCCTATGTCAATCAAACGATCAATTGTGAAATGCGCTGGAACATAGCACTTGAACCGGGTCGCACATGTCGAAGAGCGACTCACGATGCACCAGCGGCGCTCCGGCTGGTCGGATATGCGATCAGCCGCTCCATTGACGCGCATTTGGCTATTGCAGCGCTGAAGGCCGCCATCCGAGCCCGGTGATAGATCGATTCCTGTCTATTTTTAGATGCTGGGTGCCGCGGTCACCGGGATCAAATCGCGAGAATCTCTAAAGCGGCGAAGCCCGTCGCGCCGCCGAACGAGTAGAAGTTTCGACGCAAAAGAGCTTGCGGCCTTGCCCAAACGCCGCCGCACCTTTCCGTTCTTCCCGGTCACCAGGATCGTCGATCCGCGATGATCGGAATTGAGACGCTCGACAGGCTCGCCGGGCGTGAACTGGGCCTCGATTTCGCGGGGCTCGTCACCGGGCAATCGGTGACGTGGCCCCGCGGCGCATTTGGGGCACATGGCGGCTTACCCGGACGTGCCAGGGCGTACTTCCGCCAGCTTGTCTGCCTTCTTGGCATCTTTGTGGGCGCCGCGTTGGCGGGCGCAGCGGCCCTGGGCGGCGCAGTGATCGGCGTGGCTAAGTCTTTCTTTCTTGATAGCGCCGACGGGGTAGCCCCACCGCCGAGGGCTGATGCGAACCTGCGGCGGCCCTTATCCACGGCGTGCCATGCGGTCGATCGTGTCTTTTGAACAGCTGTATACCGCGGCTCGGCCCGCGAGAGGAATCCGAAATCCGGCAAATTCGCCAGCTCGGCAATTGTGATTGCTCTGCCCATCTTGCCTTCGCCGATTGCTGCGCGAAAATGCGCGGCGCGACGCACTAAGCCCGTTCACGCAGTTTGATGGCGCAGCAGTCACGGCGTTTGATGGGCGTTCCCGTTCCCATTCCCGCACATTGTAGAGAAGTCCGGAACGGGAACTGGGAACGATGCATCCGTGTGCACATAGTTGGCTTGGCGGAGAGAGCATTGCGGGCTCCAACTTCGCGGTGCCCGATCGTCTGATCGTCTTCTGCCCGACCCATGCAAGCCTGCCGCCGTGCTCGCCACCGTCCAAGGTGCGGCCTCGCGAAGTCGGACATTGTGGCGTGGTTTGCGCGACGGCCGACCTTGACGGCGTCTGCGCGCGGCGGCGAAGGCAAGAGTGCACGGTCGGGGCGAAGGAACGGCTGCCGGATCGAACAAAGGAACAGACAAGGCTGCAAGCATCTTTCATGCCAACTTTTCATGGTCACGATACGTGAGGGCGATTCTGGGCGACCCTCACGTTCCGTGCTCAATAATCCCGGCTCGTCCCCTCAATTGCCATGCTCAGGCTTAACGCACGCAGGAGCATGGGGCCATCAAATCAAAGTGTATTGGAACCCCTGAGGAATACACCGATCTGCGCCGCATGCCTTGCAAGGGCTTGAGCTTTCAACTCGTCTCGGCGGCTTGCTTAACGCATTCCCCGGATTAGGTGCTGATGATTTGCGCAAAGCCCATGGCGATTTAGACATAGCAATCAGCGGCGTATCCTGGATTGAACGAGGCGGGGATGATCAAGCCGACGGGTGAATTGGAATTGGATGCCGTTCGGCTCAATTTTGACCCCGCCTCCAGTTTCGCGGTTCGGTGGTGACCTCTGATTCTGGACTGCTCGCTTATCGCTTGGAGTGCGCCCCTGGAGCTGGACAGGATCACGACGCCGAGCGGCTGCGTCAAAGCCGCCCGGCGAAATGTTGAACATTCACGATCTCAAGGCGGCGTACGAGAAAGCGATCGGACATGAAACCAACCACAGCGCGATCTACGATGTTCTGGCCCGACATGGCTGGCGTAAGCTGATGCCGCGTTCTTTCCATCCCAAACGCAACCTCGCGGCTCAGAACGCTCTTAATAAAGCGGGTTTCAAAATGCCGTGAGGAAGGCCCGGCGGGCTGCTGCCAGCGTGGACGTAGCTTGCGGATCATGTTCGCCGACGAGGCGCGGGCACCGGCTCCGGCCGTGCTGGGCTCCGTCCGGCACCAGGCCCATCTACTTATACGGGGCGGTGTGCCCGAGCGACGGGACTTGCTTTTATCTGATCATGCCGACATCGGATGCGAAAACTGCATTGCCGTGTGAATGCATACTCGCTACAGTAGTAGGTGATTGTTGTTGCATCAGGCGGGGCAGGGGCGCGGCGTATGGCACTCCAGGATATTGATGCGATTGCGCTATTCGGTCTCGGTGTACATAACGACGTGCCGCCGGACCCTATCCAGCCGCCGCTTGTTAACGGAATTCATCTGCGTTGGGGATTTGGCGGGACCAAGGGCTTCCCGTGGTACGGCTATTATTTGTTGCGACGTCCGCATCGCGAGCGCGAGCGGCAGTGCTTGCGGCCTCGCTTTCGCGGCGTCGTGCCGTTGCAATTGAGACCGGTCGCGGGTGGTGCGCTGCCGCTCGGCACCAACAGTGTGACGTTCGTAGACGGAACTCTGTCTAGCGACCAGCCACTCGTCGTCACCAATGATTTCCCGCCGCCGGCGTTCGGTGAACTCGATCTCAGGAACCGCGCGTTTCTCCGGTTCACTTTCACGACGCAGACGCAGGCGTGTCTTGTGACCTACGCGGTCGGCTTGCGCGGAGAGCGCGACTATGAAGAGGTCCGCTGCATTCAACTCAGCGAGAAGGACGAACGCGAGGGGCCGAATCCGCGAGACAAAGATGGCGTTAGATTTACGGTCTATGACCACGGCAATGACCCGTTGCCACGAACGTCAGTTCAGGCGATCTACGGTTTTTTTGGCCTCAGCGCCGGCTACCGCACCGACGTCGAGCTGTCGTGCATCGCGGACGTGGTCATTATCGTTGTTGTCAATTCAGGCCGGCCCGGCCGGATTGTCGGTTTGGACGCTGCGGGCCGGGAAGTCGCGGCCGCGGAGATTCCCCGCAGCGTCGAGCCGCAACGGATCGAACTTCGTGGGCCGCGCATAGCGCACATCGCGATCGTCGCGCCTCAAGACGAAGCGCTGCTCATCGCGCTGTGCTACCACTGCGTCGATCAGAATGGCAGAGGGCCGATCCGCGCCCGCGCGTTTGCGGGAAATGTCCTGCTCGAGGAACAGGTCATCGCCGGCGCGCCGGGCAACGTCGTCCCGGGCACGTTCGAGTATGAGCTGATTACGGCTGTCGAATTCAGCGGTGGCAATGGAGCTCTCCTCGACCTCTGCTATACGGCCATCGCCGCCGACGCGCGAACCGACTGGTCGGCGGTACCCAACTGTCCGCAACCGATCGCCGTTCCGGTCTGCCATCCGGCCTATCCAGCGAATGGCAGCCTGCCGACCAATCAGCCCGCATCGGAGAACGAGGCAGTCGGAAGGATCCGCTATGGGGATCCAGACATCTGGCGCGGGGCATCCTTTGCATCGCTCCATGGCGTGCTGTTGGACTTGGTGCAGGGCGGTCCGCTCGGTCCCGCGATGTCGCAGGTGGGAGAGGCAAACGTGGCCGGCGTGCCGGCCGTCGCGAGCGATCAGGCGCCGCCCCATCTCCAGACCTATCGTCCGCTGAAATTCGTTCTCGCGGGCGCCACCCATGCTCCGATCGCGCAGATGCTGGGTCTGTATTGGGCTGATCAGACAGCCATCGCGGGTCAGCAATACGATTACATGATTGTTGCAGACCACACCAATGTCGGGCAGCGCGACGTGGCCAAGCTCCTCGCCTGGCTCACGGGGCCGCAAGGCAATTTCAGCGAGATCGACGCCTGGATCGCGTTCGGCCTGGAGGCGAAGCAGGCTCCAGCGCTGGCGTCTCCGATAGGGCTGCACGCCTATGCGCTTCCCGGCAGCACGATCGATCGCCCGGACGGCACACTGCACGATGCGACCAACAATGCTGGGCTGCGCTGGACGCTAGCGACCTTCCCCGACGGAAAGCTCGTTCATGGCGCCGCGGTGATGTACCGCATCAGACGTGCCGCACTCGGAAGCGCCAAGCCGGCTTCGCCGGTAGCGGCTGCGGCCCACCTGCCGGTGAGCCCGCATCCACATCTGGTCGCCGAGCCGAAGATTACGTCCGGATTGACGCCGGAACGGTCCAGTGACTGGCCACCGTTCGCGATGTATTTCCTCGACATTGGGCTTGACGAGGGCTGGTATAGCTATTGCCTCAACGGCATCGATCTGTTCGGGCGCTACACCGCGCCCAGTATGCCCGCTGCGTGGCATCAGTGGACCCCAGCGCCCGAGCCGAAGCCGTGGTACTATGACGACGCGGTCGGAGCGGGCGCGGTCCATCCGCACGCGATCTCGCTGCTCGACAAGTGCGCGCCGCCGCCGCCCACCGCGGTCGAGGCTTTTGCGCTCGACCGACGCGACCCGTTGCTGCAAAGGGACGCGCACTACGATGCATGGTGGGCGAGTTTGTCCGCGCCCGAGCAACAAGCGGTGCTTGGCTTGCGGGTGCGCTGGGTGTGGACCTACGCGCAGATGCGACAGGCACCGGACACGTCTGAGTTTCGCATCTACTGGCAGCCCGGCAATCCCAATACGTTGTCCGGCAGCATCGTCAGCGTCACACCCGTTCCGCCCGATCACAGCCTAGTACGGACCGACATCGCCAACCCCGCCGGCGCCAATGCTCTGGTCAACCTCTATCTGCGCAGTGGCGGCCACTCGTTCAAGATCGTAGGCAACGCGGCCGGCTCTCCCTTGACGGCAACAGTTGAGAACCTGGCACCGGACCACTCGATTGCGCCGAGCACGGGTCAATATTGGGTTATCAGTCTTACGTCGGGGACCGCGTCTTACGTCGACTTTCGGCATGCCGCGGCGTGGCAGGACCGGCTTTGGGTGGTGCCTTACGCCAATGTCGTCGCTGAGGGTGTGTTGCCGGCGCCGGGCGCGGGCGGCGCGCCACTCGCCGGTCTGGGGGCGGTGGCAGCAGGCAGCACGGTCACGCTCCCAGTCGACAACGACATTTCCGGCATCAGGCTTTTCACCTGCCATATCTTCCTCGCCGACGACACGGCTCGGCCGTCACGCATCTACCAAGTGCAGGGAGTTGATGCGGCGACGCGGCAGGTCACGGTGGACGGCATATCGACGCTCACTGGCGGCTCCAGCGCCTGGGAGCTGGGCGTGCTGGTGCGCCGCTATGAAGTGTTTCTGCCGGCACCGGGTGACGCGGACCGGACCGGATTGGCGCTGACCACAACGCAGGCCGAGCCGGTCGTCTATGGACGCATCGGCGTCACCGCAGTCGACGACAAGGCCCATACCGCCGACGATCCGGGTCGCGGCGGCACTCGGTGGGGAGACCGGCCGGGCAACGAGAGCACGGTGGGCGGGCCTGCGACGGTGTTCCGCGTGCGCCGCGACCCGCCCACGCCGCCTGCGATGCCACCGGATTCGGACGCCGTGTTCGCAAGCCGCGCGGATTACCACAACAACTCATACTATACGTTCCGCTGGCTGCCCCAGGACCATGTCGACACTCATGTGTTCCGGGCCATGGACAGCGCTCTGTTCGCGCGCGATTGGTTGATCCGCTCCACGCGGGTCGCGTTTTCCGGAACACTCGATGCGCACAAGAACGCCTTTCCGAGCGGCTGGACGGCCCCCCGGCGCAACGCCGCGGCTGCCGCGCTCAACGCTATCACTGGTCCCGGCAGTTATTCGGGCCTTTCGGTGGACGCCAGGGACGTCCTCGGGCGGCTCCCCGGCAACGAGGGTTTCGCCAGTCGCGGTGGTCTCAATGAGCGCGACTGGGAGGTTCGGCGCACCCGCAGTTCGCTTGGCGCCGGGGATGTCGCCTACTTTCCGACCGATTGGGGCAATCCCCTCAAGCGGCGGGGCGCTGCGAACCTGCTCAACGCGATCTCCGCGCCCGACGGCTATCGCGTTCTGACCAACGATGCGTTACGTGTGCTTGCCGGCCTGCCGGGCAACGAAGCCGCGTTCCAGCAAGTGACCAGCCAAGCGCTGCCCAACAGCGGAGGGGCCACCGCCAACCGACTGGGTCCGGACAATCCCGCGGGCTTCCCACTCAACCCGGCCTTGCGGGCCTATGTCGACCGTCTCGATGGCCTTTCGACCAACCGCTACTTCTATCGTGCCGCTTTCATCGACCAGGCACACAACATCGGGCCGCTCGGTCTGTCGAGCCCGCCGGTTTACATGCCGGATGTGGTACCGCCGCGCGCGCCGGCCTTTACGCGTGTGTTGGCGGGTGCCGCGTCGCCCAATGAACCGGGCGACGGCAAGATCACGCTGCGCTGGAGCTCCAACCGCGAGCCCGATCTCGCCACCTATCGCATCTACCGGACCCCAGATCCGGCCGCAGCCCGCGACATCCGTTTGATGGAACTAGTGAAGGAGATGGCGGTGGCAGCCGGCGACCCATCAACCCGGCCCGCGGAAGTCGTTTGGGTCGACACGCCACCGAGGGCGCTCGTCACATACATCTACCGGCTAGTGGCTACGGACGCCGCCCGCAATCCGTCGGCCCCTTCGAGCGCGGTCGCCGCGCGCGCGTTCGATGCCGCCTTGCCGGAGGTGCCGGCGCTAACGACTGCCTGGGTCGAGCTTGCTGGAGTCTACGCGCGCAGAGATCAACTGGAACTCGCCGCATGAGGTGCTGCTGCAGCGACGCGAAGGTGGCGGACCCTGGATCGATCTCGCACAGTGGCGTGCGCCGGGTGCGGTCACGGTACGTGACCCGTTCTCCGACCCGGCGCGGGCTTACGAATACCGCGTCCTCGTACGCAAAGCGACGGGCGCGCTAAAGCGCGGCTCACCGGTCGCGTTGGCGAAACAGCCGTAGAGGAGCGCACGATGGGCATAACCGAAGACCGCACCAAGTATTTCTGGTTGCCTTCCGATCCGGTGACACCGACCGAACCCGCACCTGCCACCTTCGATGGCAGCGAGGTTCGCCCGTGCTTCGACATGTTCGAATATGCCGAGCAGTTGCGCCTCGCGATCGACGCGGTTGGGACCGATCCGGACCCTGCAAGGAACAAGGGCGACTTCATCTACATCGTCGGGTGGTGGCTCGGATTTCTCGGCGGCGTCTTCTACCCGGATCTGGGCGTGACGCTCGGCAAGGTCGCCTCCACGGGTCCCATGGCGATCGACATGACGGCCTTTGACCTCGATCCCACCGCCTCGAAGAAGCCGCTAAACGAGCTGCTAAAGAAGAAGGCGCGCGATGGCGTGGAAGTGCGCACGCTTGGCTGGATTCCGTACGCCCTCATGACCACGCACGCCGCCCCCATCCCGATCCTCGGCGGGCTCATCAATCCGTTGCTGGCCAACGCGATTCAGCGCGCCAAAAAAGGCCGTTTCTTGGTGAATTTGTCTGCCCAAAACATGAACGCCACGAATGATCTGCGGCTCGAGCCGCAGATCGGCAAGAACGCGATGCTCAACGTGCTCGGGCACTCGGCCGGATCCATGCATGTCAAGGCGTCCCTCGTCGGCACGCGGCCCGATGGCGCGGGCCACTCCCGCATGGTCGGCTTCGCTGGCGGTATCGACCTCGTGACGGATCGATGGGCTGAGTACGGCCACGTGCCCAACCCGGGCTGGGTCGATGTGCCCAACCCACCGTTTTGGCACGATATGCAGGCGCGCATTCAAGGCAAGGCGGCGCAAGGCCTGTACGATCACTTTCGCGCGATGTGGAACGAGAACCTGCGCCGCGAGCCGCTGCGTTTCTATTTCGAAGGCAAGCACTTCTACAGCTACGTCGCTGGCGCGACGCCCGTTCCCGAACGCAAGGTCGATCTGCCCCTTATGGGCACGCCTGCGCTGACGCACCACGTGCAGTCGCTCCGCACGGTGCCGGCGTTCAACTATCGTTGGTACAACTGCCTGCCTGAAGGGCAGGCAGCCCGGTTCGCTGCGAACGGGCTGTTCGAGATTCGTGCGGCCTGGCGCAAGGCGCTGCTCGCCGCAGAGCGCTATATCTACATGGAGGATCAGTATTTCTATAGCCGTGAGTTGTTCGAATTCGTGAACACCGCGATCCGCTCGCACGCAGGTCTGAAAGTCGTCGTGATGATGAAGGGCGGTCCCGACCCGAGCGACGAACCTGTAGACCAGCGGCTGCCGCTGCACGAATCAATCAACCTCGGACTGCTAGGGATCGATTCCGCGAACGAGCTTAGTCCGGCACAGCGCAATCGCATCCGGATTTTTCAGGCCTTCGGCGACCGGATGACGACGACCGACTCGCTCTCAGTGATGAGCGTGACGCCCGTGTCGCCGACTGTGGCCCTCGTCGCCTTCGATCGCGTCACCTACGGCAGCGCGATTCCGCCCGATGCTTTCGCCCGACACGAGCTGTACGTCACCGACGGTGTGCACTACTGGGCCGTGCTTGGGCAGCCCGTCATCGAGCCCGGCACGCTGCTCGTGCTGAACGTGGACACATCCGTGTTCCCGGCTCCCGGTGTCAGCGACACATGCTGGTTGTCCCACACGTACGGCGTTCTTATACACGCAAAAACCACGATCATCGATGACAAGTGGGCGCTCATCGGATCGCCGAACTGGCAGCGCCGCAGCCTGTACAGCGACTGGGAATACGCCGTCACGTTTCTCGACGAGGACGAGGCCGCTGTGCGCGCCTATCGCTGCCGGCTGTGGGCCGAGCATTGGCGGATGCCGACGCCCGCGGATCTTGACATCGATGTCGCGCTGGGTGTGTGGGCATCCGAGTGGAATCCTGCCGGCACCTCGCCTCCGCAGCCCGCCCGCCCGACCGGTACGCCGGCGCCACCTTACGTTCGCCCCGTCGTACTGCCGCTCACCGTGCCCGCAAAAACTCCCGCTGAGTTGGAGGCCATGTTGAAGGCGAAGCACGATCTTGACGATAGCTTGGAGGACACAGACTCGCGCAAACCCTGGGGCGCGCTCTGCCCGCCAGTCTAGCACAGAGACGAGGAGCAGGCGCATGGCCGGCACCGACAAGAGTTTCATCAGCGTCCGCCAGACCTTGCCGAGGACATGGCCTTCATTCCTCCCCACCTTGCCCCAGGGACTCGACGCTCGACGCCGTCTGGATTCGCCCACTGGAGTTCGACGCCACCGCGGCAAACACGGGTCTGCGGACGGAGTTACTGCTGCAGCAGGATTTACCGCTGACCATCCCGGGTGTCGACGCTTTGTCGATCGTCATTGGCGGCAAGTCGGACGGGAACGTCGTACCGCTGCAGATTCAGATTCGCCCGGACATTCTCCTGAGCATGCGTCAGCTGCCGTTGATGGTTCGATTCTCGGATGCGTTGCTGAAGCCTGCGCGCAAAGCACCCGCTGGCGGCTCCGGTAGCGTCGCGTGGGAGATCGATCCGGATCGCAAGCACGTCGAGCTCGCGCTGGGTGTCGTGGACATCGAGCTGAACGGTGAAGGCGACATCACGCTCACCGGGCTCAGGCAAGTCGATCTCGCTCCCGCGATGATCGGCGCGACCGGCGTCGTCATCGAGGCGCGCAATGTCGGGCTCTTTCTCGATGCCGCGACACCACCGCCCGGTCAGCCGGAGGGCTGGCGCGGTGTGCACATCGGCGCCGGTTCGGTGTATCTGCCGGGCGAACTCGGAGAGATTCTGGGGCAGCTCTCCATTACCAACGCTTACATTGGTAACGGCGGCTTCACGGGCACCGTTGCGAGCACGTGGAGACCGCCGCGCGCCGCCAAGCTGTTCGGGCTGGAGTTTACGCTCGAATCTGCGTCGATCTCGTTCGTGCAGAACGCGCTCGTCGCTTCCTCCATTCTTGGCACAGTCACGCTGCCGTTCTTCGACACGCCGCTCGCGGTGGAGATTGCCGTCAATCTCGACGGCAGCTTCAGCGTGCGTCTGCGCGGACCAAACGGTCTTGGCGAGCTGACGAAGTCAGGCATCCTCAGCTTCCGCCTAGACAGTCTTGGTTTCACCTTGGCCAGGAACCGCTTCGTCGCCACGATGAGCGGCATGCTGAAGCCGCTGCTCGGCGGGCTCGAGTGGCCGGAGGTGGACGTTCGCGAGCTCACCATCGACTCCGACGGCAACGTCCACATCGATGGCGGCTGGATCATCCTCCGCGAGCAGGTAGCGCTCGACTTCCACGGCTTCTCGTTCGAGATGACGCGCATCGGCTTCGGCAGCGAGTCGGATGGCACGCGCTGGGTCGGGTTCTCCGGCGGATTAAAGCTGGTCGATGGCCTAGAGGCTGGCGCTTCCGTGAAGGGATTGCGCGTGGGCTGGCGGCCCGACGGTAGTGGCGCCATCAGCTTCGATGGCGTGGGCGTCGAGTTCGAAGTGCCGGGCACGCTGCGCTTCAAGGGCGAAGTCGCCTACCGCGAGCTGACCGTGGGCGGCGAGCAGGTGCATCGCTTCGATGGCGCCATCAAGCTGGAGCTCTTGTCGCTCGGGCTCGAAGTCGACGCCAATCTCGTCCTCGGGCACGCGAGCGGACCGGATGGCAGCTACGGCTTCCTCGCGATGTATCTCGGCATCGAGTTGCCGGCGGGGATTCCGTTGTGGTCGACAGGGCTCGCGCTCTATGGGCTCGCCGGTCTGTTCGCCATGAGCATGGAGCCCGACAAACAGCCGGCGGAGCCTTGGTACGGCATGGCGTCCGGGGAGGGCTGGTACAAGCGCCCGCAGATCGGCGTCACCGACCTCAACGACAAGTGGGTCAACCGCCAAGGCTCGTTGGCGCTCGGCGCCGGCATCACGATCGGCACGCTGCCCGACAATGGGTTCACGTTCAACGGGCGGATGCTGCTGCTGATCGCCTTCCCCGGCCCGATTCTGATGATCGAAGGCAAGGCGAACATCCTCAAGGAACGCGCTTCGCTGGGCGAGGACCCCATCTTCCGCTGTCTTGTTGTTCTCGATTTCCGCGCCGGCGATTTCCTCGTCGGCATCGACGCCCGCTATCGGGTCGACGATTCCGGGGCACTAATCGACATCGGCGCCAGCGCGGAGATGTACTTCAGCCTCTCCGATCCGAGCGCGTGGCACCTGTATCTCGGCATGCGCGATCCGCGCGAACGACGCATTCGCGCGCGCATTCTCAAGCTGTTCGAATCCAACTCCTACTTCATGCTCGATGCCAGCAGCTTGGCAATGGGGGCCTGGATCGGCTACGACGCCGACTGGAGCTTCGGCCCGCTCGAAGTGGTATTTGAGGCCTGGATCGAAGGCAACGTCAAGGTTAACTGGAAGCCGATCCATTTCTACGGCGACATTTGGGCTCACGGCAAGGCGGAGCTGCGGGTGTTCGGCTTCGGCCTCGGGCTCTCGATCGACGCCCAGATCGCGGCCGACGTGTTCGATCCATTCCACCTGCTCGGCGACTTCTCCGTTGGCATCAGCTTGCCGTGGCCGCTGCCGGATTTCGACGTGTCGATCACGCTGGAATGGGGGCCGGAGCCGAACTGGCCCGCGGCCCCGCTGCCGCTGCAGGAAGTGGCTGTCGAGCATTTCAAGGTGACGACGAGCTGGCCGCTGCCGCGTGCCCAAGGCCTGCTCCTGCCGAATTACGATGACGGCAACGGTTTCCGCCTCGACTGGACGACGATGCCGGCGTTCGATGCCACCGCCGCCCCGCCCGCGAACGTTCCGATCGTGCCGCTCGATTGCCGCCCCCATATCACCTTCTCGCGCGCGGTGCATGACGCCGCCCTGATCGGTACCAACGTGTCGGTGGTGACCCCGGCGGAGGAGCAGATCGGCGATCCGGAAAAGAACGAAGGACCGGTCCGGGCAAAATATGATTTACGCGAGGTGGCGCTCGACGCCTGGAGGCCGTCAGCCGGTTGGAGCGCGGTGGCGCGCAAGGCGGCCCCGGATTTGGGCGGGAACGCAGCCGGCGTCGAGGAGCTATTCGGCTCGTGGGCGCCGACGCCGCCGATGCCCAATGGCGGCGGCGACAACAAAGGCCAGACCAAATTGTGGCTCTGGTCGAAGAATCCCTACGACTATACCCGCCACGGCGGTCGCGAATGGGAAGAATGGATCAGCGGCCGGTTCGATGACGACCCATGCGTCGACATTCCCGAGCAGACGGAGATCTGCTGGACGCTCGACAACGTGCCGCCCGGGCCGGTGCAAACCATCGCCTTCCCGTCGCCTCAGGCGCGCGTTTGGATCCATCCCGACAATCCGAAGCTTATCTTTGCTTGGCTTGGCCCGGACTCGCCTGACGTGAATTTCAGCTCTGTGCCGCCGCACACGCACAAGTCGATCTGTCTGCCGAGCAATTATGATCGAAGCGGTCCATTCGGCACTCTCAATTTCCTGTTCATCGCGGTTCCGGCCGGGCCCAACCGGGGCGTGCGGGTTCACTGCCGCACATGCACTGCTGACAGGGCGCTATCGGCCTGGCGAAGTTCGTCGGGTCTGGCTGACGCGGAAGGCGTTTTCGGATGGGCCTTCGATGCGAAAGGACAAAGTCATACCGCGACTGGCGGTACACCGAGCCAACCGGTCATCGAATTCAACCGCGATGACATCCGCTACGTCCTGTTATTTTGGCGTTCGCGTCGCATGTGCTTCTGGTCGGTGTGCGTCCTTGAAGGTGCGAGCAAGGATGAGATCGCCGAGGCGGAGACGATCGCGCAGCACAACATTGACGAGCTCGAGCGCTGGAAAAATACCGGTACCGTTCTGCGGCCACACACGACCTACCGTCTCCTGGTGCGCACCAAGATCACGGGGACGCCCGCGGATCCAGCCCTCGGGGCAGCACGCATTGCCGAGCAGGTCGAATATGCCTTCTTCCGCACCGAAGGCCCGACCGGGCTGGTCGATCTCTCGATCCCGATCGGCGCCCCCAACCCCGAAGAGGTTGCACTGCGCGACAAGCGGGGCGCCTTCGTGCACGTGGATGGTACCGTTTCGCCGGTTGCTGTCGCGCTCGACAGCGAACTCAACGGCCTCACCCCGTACGTCCGGCAGACTACGCCGCCGACAGTACCGGCGCGCGGCAAAGACCGTCCGCTGCCGCGCCCGGTCTATCGCGGCTACGACGTCGGCGTTGCGTTCAATGAGGACTACGTCAGCCAGATGTTCCGCATGGATGGCCGCGATCTGGCGATCTACCTCTATGATAGCAACAACCGGCCAATCCGCGACGCTCAAGGCCGTCTCATAATCATCACCACCAACTGGGATCGCGCCACCGCCCTTGAACTCGACCAGCACGAAACGACTTGGGTTACGACCGTGCAGCAAAGCACCTGCGCCTCGATCGACACAACGACCATCCCCCACGACGAGACGCTGGCGAGCACCGGGCTCGCGCTGGAGCCCGATTTCGTGCACGAGGCACGGCTCACGCCGTTTCTCCTGCACGAGAGCTTCCTGGCAGACGCTTATCCGCTGGCCGCGACCGCATCTGGAAATGGTGCGCTGCTCGGCCGCTGGGTGGTGGAGGATTTGGGAATCGAGCAGGGTCCGTCGCTGTGGCGTATCGAGGAAGTCGGCGTCCCGGCCATGCGGATCGTGCGGCAAACCTCGAATATCCACAGTCTCCCAGGTGATGCCAAAATACCGGCCAAGCTCGGCACAACACTCCTGCTAGCAACCCGCAGCGATCTGCCGGCAGGCCATCCGGACCAGCCGGACCAGTGGACCGATTATCGAGTCAGCGTCCAGCTCCGCTCCGCCGATAACGATGCCATCGGCGTGACGTTCCGCCACATGAGCTCCAATCAGTACCTCCGGTTTTCGATGGATCGTGAGCGGCGCTACCGGCGACTGATCCGGATACTCGGCGGACAGGCGACAATCCTGGCCGAAGACGATTTCGTCTACCGCTCGGACCAGGACTATGTGATCACCATCGAGGCGATCGGGCCTGACATTACGGTCTATCAGGACGGCGCGCTGGTCTTCCGCGCGAACGACGCCGCGATCGATCACGGTCGCATTGGCCTGTACTGCTGGGCGAACGCCGACGCGCAGTTCGCTGACATCCGCGTCGATGATTTCCGCGCCACGGCGCGGCCGGTCTACCGCTTCCAGTACACCACGTCGCTCTATGCCAACTTCGCCCACCAAGTGCACAGCTACGAGGACCAGACGTGGCTGCAAGAGCTCCCGGCGGCGGCGATTGCGGCCGCCGCTGCCGGGGCCGTCACTCCTGCCGGCATGCCGTCCGACGCTGAGGCGCGCGCCTGGAGCGCGCTCGAAGCGGACGCCGCGTGGGGACCGGTGCTACGATCGAGGCCGGAGCACACGGAAGTCACGCGAATCGAGCAGAACGGCTCGGCGCGTGCTTTCCTCGTGCGTTGTCCGGAACCATTTGACTGGCAACGCTGCAGCATGACCATGCAGCAGACGGCCGGCGCCGCGCCGCGGGTCGATGTTCCAGCGAGCCTGAAGCTGGTGGGGGTCACGCGCCATGCCAGCAATCCGAACGCGGAAAGCGCGGCGCTGGTGGTGCGCGAGGCCATGAATCCGACGGCCTACAAGGTGCAGCAGCGTCGGCTTCCCGGACCGTTGGCCGTGCCGCCTGAGGCGGATTCGCTCTTGGTGGACGAATTCGATCAGCCAGGCGGCGTGCTGTTCGAGGAAACCTTCGGCTACAACGCGCTCGATCTCTACCAGATCGTGGATGAAGGGAACATCAACGCACCGTCGGCGTGGTCGATCTCCAGCAGCAGCATCCGCCAGACCGCCAACATTTATCAAGGTCCCTTCAGCAAGACGAACCTGGCGAAGAAGGGCACGATGGCTGTCATTGGTTCGCCCGATTGGACGGATGTTCTCATCAGGGTGACCCTCATATCGGGCGATAACGATTCCATTGGGCTTGTCTTCCGTTACAACGACAGCGGCAACTTCTATCGCTTCGAGATGAATCGCCAGTTTGGCTACCGGCGACTGGTCAAGGCGAGCCATGGCACTTTCACCGAACTCTGGGCGCACGATGAACCTTACGCGCAACTCCGACCCTATGCGCTGGAAATCGTTGCCTTCGGCCCGCATCTCTATGGATTCCTCGACCGTACACCTCTCTTCCATGTAGTGGACGCGGAGCACCGGCGGGGTCGCATTGGCGTCTATTGTTGGGCGAACCAGGATGCACGCTTCGAGGGTTTGCGCGTCGAGGCGATCGCGAGCGATCCCCTGCTATGGCATCCCTCGTTCGCCGATCTCACGGAATTTCGCAGCGTCGATGCGTTCGGAGCGAACGATGGTCCGTCGACGTGGCAACTCGACGGCGACGGCGTGCGACAGACCTCGGACGTGTATCTGCCGGACGGCGTACAGCCGGGCAAGTTTGGCACCTTCCTGATAGGTGGCGGCACCTGGAGCGATGTCTACGTCTCGCTCCGCCTGCAATCGAATGACCCGGACGCTATGGGTCTGATGTTCCGGGTGGCGAATGAAACCACCTACTACCGCTTTAGCATGAGCCGCCAGGGAGCTTACCGGAGGCTGGTAAAAGTGGTGAACGGTGCGGCAACCGTCCTGTGGCAGGATGGCATGCAGTTCCAGCTCAACCATGCCTACGCGCTAGCGGTTCGTGCCATCGGCTGGGATATCGACGTGTGGCTCGATGGCGTCAAGCTGGTCGCAACCAGCGACGACGAGATCGCATCCGGCCGCATCGCGCTCTACGCCTACGCCAACGGCGGTGTCCGTTTCAGTGACCTATGGGTTTTCGACGCGACGCGACGCGTTGGACGCTGGACCATCGTTGACCAAGGCAACGTTTCCGCGCCCTCCGATTGGCGGCTCGGCGGTGGCCGCCTGTTGCAGAAATCGAACATCCGGGGCGGCGCCGCGGCGGCGGTCTCGCTCGACAAGCGCGGTACGCTTGCCGTTGCTGGCGAGCCAGTTTGGCGCGACTACCGCCTGGTCGTGGACTGCAGCACCGATGATGACGATGCGATCGGCGTCGTCTTCCGCTACCGCGACCCCAAAAACTATTATCTGTTTGCGGTCGACGCCGAACGCAGCTACCGCCGGCTGGTGAAGGTTGCCGCTGGCACGTTCACGCTCTTGTGGCAGGACACGACCGGCTACACGGTCGGCGACCCGCTGCGTCTAACAGTCGACGCGATCGGCGATCGCCTGTCCGGCTATCTCGGCGGGACACGGCTGTTTACCATCTCTGACCCTGACCACGAACAGGGGTCTATCGGCCTCTATTGCTGGGCCAATGATGGGGCGCGCTTCGAGCGCGTCGAGGTCACCAGTGCACCGCGCGACACCTACGCGCTGTTGCGCGACGATTTCGTCGGACCTAGTCTTGCGCCCTGGACGGTCGTCGACAGGGGCACGATTTCGGCACCCTCGGCCTGGTCGGTGGCAGGCGGCGAAGTCGTTCAAGACAGTAACATCCACTCGCTGCCGCTGGCGGCCGCCGACCCGGCCAAAGAGGGCACTTACGTGTTCGCCGGTGACCCCCTTTGGCAGGACATCGTTCTCGAGGTCGATCTGCAGTCCGACGACGACGACGCGATCGGTGTGATGTTCCGTTATCGCGATGACGACAACTATTACCGGTTCGCGATGGATCGCGTGCGTTCGTATCGACGCCTAGTCAGCAAGCAGGGCGGCGCGTTCCGCGTGCTCTGGGAGGACGGGAGCAAATACGAGATCGGCCGCCGCTACCGATTGACCATCATTGCCGAGGCCGATTCGCTGCGCGGGTTCATCGACGGACTGCCGGTCTTCGCGGTGCGCGACGTCACGCACGCGCGGGGGCACGTCGCGCTCTATTGCTGGGCCGTGCAGGGAGCTCGCTTCCGGCGCCTCCGCGTCTTCCCAGTCAGCGTTGCATTCCAGGATTTTGCGCTGAATGAGAATTTTGCAGTGCTGCGCACGTTCCGTTGGTCCTTAATCGATGAGGGCGAAGTGGGCGGACCCTCCGCTTGGGACGTCGTCGCCGGGCAACTGGTGCAGACGAGCGCGATTTCCGGCAGCGATCCGCAAAAGGCGCTGGGCACCCTGGCGGTCGCCGGCGAAGCGGACTGGACGGATTACCGGTTCACGGTCGCCCTGCGCTCCGCGGCCCCGGGTTCGATCGGGATTATCTTCCGCAAACTCAACGATCAGACCTACTATCGTTTCGCCATGAACAGCGCGACCGGTGCGCGTACACTGGTGCGTCGTTCCGGGAGCAACTTCACGACGTTATGGAACGACGCCGGAGGATTCCTGCTTAATCGCGTGTATCTGATCGCAGCGGACTGCCTAGGCTCAAGCATTGCTGTCTATGTGAATGGCCAACGTGTCCTCCTGGTCAGTGACGCGTCGGGGCCGGGCAGCGGCGGCATTGGGCTCTACTGCCACGGCACGGCCGGAAATACTTTCCTCGAGGCGCAGGTGGCCCTGTCGCAATGGTCGCCCTATTATCGCTTCGGACGCGAGGACACGCTCTCGGCTGGTACACGGTTGCGCGTCTACTCCGGAAAGACGCCGGCGCCGGGCATAGCCGAGCCGCTGGAAATCGCGCGTTTCGCGACAGCGCAGTTCGACGAGGCGGACATTCAATTTGTCGATCGCAGCATTGACTTGCGCGTTATCGGGCCCAAGGGAAGCGAGCACGCGCGACGCTTCCTGCCCGACGACGGCTATGTGGCGGTTGCCACGCGCGTGCTTCGCAAGGCTGACGGCACGGCGTTCCTGATATTTCCAAATGGGCCAGACCCGTTCGCCCGCGCACAATATCGGCTAAGCTTCGAATACGGACGCGATATTTCGGCCACTGATGCAGATGCACCGATCCTGAGCGAGCAGGGAATCCAAAATTCCGAGCGCACGCGAATCGATATTCCATGGCTCACTGTCCCATGACGGTCAGCCCGGGCCATGGCTGGATGGAACGTGGATGCCTTCGTCCCAACCCACATCTGTGGCCCGATGTGCCCGATCCGACATGGCGCGGCGGCGGGCGCAGTGGACCAAGTATCACCCGACTTGAACACCTAAGTTTCACAAAGAACTGATTTCACGCGGCTTTTGGCGCAATTCGCGACGACGTGGCACCACGCCGGGGGCGCCCGCGGCGTTTCCGGGCGGATTTCGTGGGCGGCGCGGGTTTCGGTGGCGCCATTTGCTTGGCGCGTGGCGGTAGCGCGATGTGAGCGTGGCAGAACAGATCGGCGATCGGCTTCGAGACGTCGGTGCGGACCAGCCAATCGTTGTCGCGATGGCGGATGCGCACCTGTTGCAGGCGATCGAGATCGCGCAGAAGCGTTTTCCATTCGGGCACGATGCCAGCCTGGCGCGACAGGTCTTCCAGGCACTTCTGCATGGCGAGCGCGAGGAAAGAACAAAAGCCTCATCGCGCGATCCACTCGATCGCGCGATGAGGCAAAAAACGAAATTAATCGAGGTCCCCTACGGAACAGTTTGTTGTCCCGGGAACGCCTGACCATTCGCGGCCGAAAGCAGTATCCGAGAAAGTCGAATTGCGTTTGGATAGGTGCTTGTGCTATTTCTGTCCTTGCAGTCCGATCTTGGTTTTTGTCGGATGAAGCAACAGGAGGTTGGGGTGAGGACGGGACTTAGCTTATCTGAGGCATTGGAGGCAAAGCGGTCGGTGCACGTTGTAGTCGTCACGAACCAGGAGAATGGGATTGTCAGCCAATACCGCGGGAATTTGTTATTTAAAGACGCGTCGCCTGCGGGACCTTTTAGGTTACCGGCAAGACTTACGACTGAGGGAGGAGAACCGCTCCATGCATTGTTCAGCGACCGGTTTGCGTCGCTGAAGGATGGGGGTGATAATCCGTTCTCAATAAAGGATGGTGACTTGGTCGGACTGTCGTTGTCTGGAGCTCTTGGCCCAGTGGCCCATTTCACGCTCCTCAATTGGGGAAACGCTCATGTCACGGTATCTCTAAAAAGCGAAGGAAAATTGCTAGTGGGCCATGGTGCAGGAGTTGGACCGGACCCAGGAGATGCATTCTACGTTATCTCCCTGCAAGAGAAGCCTTGAAATAGCATCAGGGCTTGATGCGGGTGCACCGCGAGGCGTGTATGTAGTGGCTTGAAAAGTGCCGCTTGCCGCGCTTGCGGCAGACAAGGCGTTACCGGCGACTGCAAGACCTGTTCCGATACTGCGGAGCGCCTGTCGGGTTTCTTCTTCGTTTGCAAGCTGTTCATACGGGATAACCTGCAAGCGAGCGGGCCCGCAGCAGCTTTTCCTGTTTTGCATCGACCGGCGCCAAGCCTGCCTGCCCGATCCTGCTCTCGCCGCCGCGCGCCAAGCAATCTCCGAACAGGTCCTCCGGTTTGTCGACAAGAAGACAAGCGCATCTGGTTGGGCACCGTGGAGAAGAGCGAGACTTACGCCGGCATATGAAGCGTGGAACAGAGAGCCTTGTCCTTCAATAATATCCCAATGATCGTCTTCATTCGCTGGAGATAAGTGCTCCACAGCGCCCGAAACGAAGTCAGCGACCACTGCATCAATAGAAATTCCTGAGCCGGCAATCAGGATGCCGGTCTGCCCGGTCGCGCGAAAATCCGCTTTGATCCCACGTCGATGCATTTCCTTTTCGAGGGCAAGCGCTGTGTACATTTTCCCACTGAGCAATCAGTACCCACCGTCAGCACGCGACGACCTGACCGTTTCTTTCCCGTGCCAACTTGAAAGGTGCGACGTGGGTGACGAACATCAAAGAGTAGTCTATTTTTGGAATTCGCCGCAGCAGAACGTAGAACACCGGCGTGAGGAAGATGCCGAACAGGGGTGATGCCGATCATCCCGGCGAACACCGCGACCCCCATGGCGTGCCGCATCTCGGCACCCGCGCCGGTGGAGAACACCAGGGGCACGACGCCCATGACGAAAGCAAGCGAGGTCATCAGGATGGGGCGCAGCCGCAGGCGGCTGGCCTCGACGGCAGCCTGCACCGGCGTGCGCCCGGCCAATTCCAGCTCGCGTGCGAACTCGACGATGAGGATCGCATTCTTCGCCGACAAGCCGACGAGCACGATGAGACCGATCTGGGTGAAGATGTTGTTGTCTCCGCCGGTGAGCCACACGCCGGACATGGCGGCAAGCAGGCCCATCGGCACGATCATGATGATGGACAGTGGCAGCGTCAGGCTGTCGTAGAGTGCGGCCAGCACCAGGACGACCAGCAGGATGGCGAGCGAATACACCATGATGGCCGAATTGCCCGCCAGGATTTCCTGATATGTCAGTTCGATCCATTCGAAGCTGAAGCCCTGCGGCAATGTTTCGGCCGCGATGCGCTCGACTGCCGCCTGCGCCTGACCCGAGGAAAAACCCGGGGCGGCACGGCCATTGATTTCGGCAGCCAGGAAGCCGTTATAGCGCGTGGCGCGCTCTGATCCGGAGGTCGAACTGACGAACTGACCTTCATCAGCGCCGCCAAGGGCACCATCTCGCCTGCGTTCGAGCGCACTCTGAGCTGGCCCACGTCGTCGGCGCGGGCGCGGAACCGCGCGTCAGCCTGCACGCGCACTGAATAGGTCCGGCCGAACTTGTTGAAGTCGTTCAAGTGGCTTCAGTCCCCCGCGGTGACGAAGGCCCTCCGTGCAGCTGCTCGCGCCGGATGACCACCCCGATGGGCACGGCGCCCCTGGCGGCTTGGGTATGCTGGGCTTGTCCGTGTTGTTCTTGGGCACGCAATAGCTGCCCGACTGCACGTAGCGCAGCAGGTGCGCCATCACGGTCATCCAAGGCCTCTAGCGCGCTCGCGGCCACCAGAAACCGGCGGGATGCGACCGTCCGCATCGTCCGCGCCGTCCGTCTTTCAGGCTAAGGTCAATCCCGCCAATGTCTTGCATGGCAAGGCTTGCGGACGATTGGCTTTTTTGCGGATAGTTCCGGAGCACCGATGGCTCAATCGTTCGCACCAAGTAATCGAAAATCAAAGACAACCGAAGCGGACGGTGCGGACGCAGATGTCGGGCGGCAAATTCAGGCTCGATGAACGGAGGGAGCGACTGCAACGGGCGCCAAGGGTGCCAGCGCTGACCCACAACTACTCGTTTCAAATCGGTTCCCTCCACTAGTTCAACGCACTAAAATAGTTCGGAGGGTTGACCTGTCTTGGGGGTTTCACAGTCGTGGATGTGTTCGATCTTGATCGCGCGCTCCTGGCCGATTACGCGCGCTTCGCACGATCGTTTACCCAAATTCGTGCGCCTGACATTCGTCAGCAAGTAGAGGAAATATATGCCAGCAATCGCTTCTGGCCCGAACCACTCATCAGCATCAATCCACACTTCGAACGTGGCGCCTCGCTTACCGAGCTAGTGGCCGATGGCTCGCTCCACCCCGAAACAGCATCGGTGTTCCGCGTTGAAGGGCACCCGATCACGCTCTACAGACATCAGGCACAGGCCGTAGCGAGGGCCACCGCGAGGCAGAGTTTCATCGTTACGACTGGAACTGGTTCCGGAAAGTCACTCTGCTTCTTCGTCCCTATCATCGATGGCGCCATTCGGGCCCGAGTTGCTGGCGAGGAACGGCGCACACGCGCGATCGTGATCTATCCGATGAACGCGTTGGCGAATAGCCAGCTGAAGGAGCTCGAAAAGTTCATCGACCAGTCCGAACTGCCGGATGTGGATGGTTGTCAGAATCCGCGCAAAGATGGCGCAGCGAAAAAAGTTGGCATGGCCCTTGCATTCATCTCAGCTGCTCCTTGCAGTCGAACGCTTGGTGGCAAACGATGGCTGGGTGACAAGCCGTGTCAAGGCCGTTAGCCGCCGGAGGCGGGGGCCGCAGGCCCGCCTTTACAGGGCTTGCCACCCAGCCATACTCGACCACCGAGGTCGACGGTTGACCCCCGCGACGCTGCTTCCTCCGCCATCTATGCGCGGATTCACGCCGCCGGTAACAGGTGCACAGACGGCTCGGCGCGACGCCCAGCGCGCGGCCGGGCGGCGCTACCAGGCCAGCCGCCGCGGTCGGGTGAACCATGCGGCGCGGGCCGGTCGCTATCGCGCCCGACAAAACAACGTGACGCATCAGGGTTCCCCGCCACATCCCGCGGATGATTTGGTGATGGCGAGCGCGGTGGTGATCGCAAGCAACCCACCGTCAGCTTCCCCCGGCGAGGTAGCGAGGCCATCGCCGGGTCATCGCTCGGGGAGCTGGTCCTGCCACTGGTGCGAATGTCGCTGCCCGCCGTTCGTTCGCCGTGAGTTCCTGCGCCGCCGTACCGGTTCGATCCGTCGCCAGACCTCGTCGAGGAGAACAGCATGACCATCCCGCCCGATCTGGAGGCGCAGATCCTGCGCTATTATCATGTCGAGAAATGGCGCGTTGGCACGATCGCCCGCCAGCTGCATGTGCACCACGGCACCGTGGCGCGGGTCTTGGCCCAGGCCGGTCTGCCCAGGATCGGGCCGCCGGCACGTCGCTCGCAGGTCGAGCCCTATCTGCCCTTCATCCATCAGACCCTGGAGAAGTTCCCGACGCTGACCGCCAGCCGGCTGTACGCGATGGTGTGCGAACGCGGCTACCGCGGCAGTGGCGATCACTTCCGCCACCTCATCGCCTGTCATCGGCCGCGCCCGGCGGCGGAGGCCTATCTGCGTCTGCGCAGCCTGCCCGGCGAGCAGGGGCAAGTCGACTGGGGCATTTTGGTCACCTCATGATAGGCCGCGCGCGCCGTCCCTTGATGGCCTTCGTCATGGTGCTGAGCTACTCGCGCCAGATTTTTTTGCGCTTCTTCCTCGATGCCCGCATGGAGAACTTCCTGCGTGGTCACGTCGGCGCCTTCACGGCCTGGCGTGTCCTGCTCTACGACAATCTCAAGAGCGCAGTGCTGGAGCGCCAAGGCGACGCCATTCGCTTTCATCCTGCCCTGATCGCGTTCGCCGCACATTATCGTTATGATCCGCGTCCGGTGGCGGTGGCGCGCGGCAACGAGAAGGCCGCGTTGAGCGCGCCATCCGCTATGTGCGCGACAACTTCTTCCCGGCCCGAAAGTTTGCCGATCTCGACGACCTCAATGTCCAGGCCGAGGCCTGGAGCCGTGGCCTGGCGGCGGATCGGCGCTGCCCCGGACAAGACACCCTCAGCGTCCGCGAGGCCTTTGCCGCGGAGGCGCCAAAACTGCTGGCGTTGCCGGACAATCCCTATCCGCTCATCGAGCGCGTGGCGGTGAAGGCCGGCAAGGCCCCCTATGTGCGCTTCGACCTCAACGGCTATTCCATCCCGCACACCAAGGTGCAGCGCCTGCTCACGGTGCTGGCCGATCCAAACGAGGTGCGCATCGTCGATGGCGCGCTGGTGCTCGCCTGTCATCGCCGCAGCTACGACAAAGGGGCGCAGATCGAGGATGCCACCCATGTCCAGGCCTTGGTCGAGCACAAGCGCGCCGCACGCCGCCACCGCGACACCGACCAGCTCGCAAAAGTGGCGCCGGAGAGCCAGACCTTGCTCCTGCGCGCCGCAGAGCGCGGCGACAATCTCGGAGCCATCACCGCCGCCCTGCTGCGGCTGCTGGAGCGCTACGGCGCCGCCGAACTTGACGCCGCAATCCGCGAGGCGATCGAGCGCGGCGTGCCGCATCCCAATGCGGTGCGGCTCGCACTCGAACACCGCCGCGAGCTGCGCGACAAGGCGCCGCCCGTCACCGTCATGCTGCCCGAGCATGTCAAGGTGCGCGATGTCCACGTGCAGCCGCATCGGCTCGAACCCTATGACCAACTCAAGGAGCACGGCGATGAGTAACCTCGAAGCTCTGCACGTGCGTGCCAAAGCGCTCAACCTGCATGGCCTGCTGGCGCATTGGGGGGAAGCTGCCGCGGCCGGCTGGCTTGCGACGCTGATCGACTGGGAGGAGCAGGAGCGCACGCGCCGAAGCCTTGAGCGCCGCCTGCGCGCCGCTCATATCGGACGTTTCAAGCCGCTCTGCGACTTCGATTGGACCTGGCCCAAACGCTGCGACCGCGCAGCCTTCGAAGCGCTGATGGCGCTCGACTTCCTCAAGGACGCAACCAACGCCATCCTGGTCGGCCCCAACGGCGTCGGCAAATCAACGCTCGCTCGCAACATCGCCCATCAGGCACTCGTCCACGGTCACACCGTGCTGTTCACCAGCGCCGGTCAATTGCTCGGCGAGCTCGCCGCACTCGACAGCGATTCCGCCCTGCGCCGGCGCTTGCGTCACTATGCCGGACCCCGTCTTCTGGTGATCGACGAGGTCGGATATCTCTCCTATTCCAATCGCCATGCCGACCTGCTGTTCGAGCTCGTCAGCCGCCGCTACGAGCACAACAGCACGCTCGTCACTACCAACCGGCCGTTCGCCGAATGGCGCGAGGTCTTTCCAAACGCCGCCTGCGTCGTCTCCCTGGTCGATCGCCTGGTCCACAACGCCGAGGTCCTCGCCATCGAGGGCAAATCCCTGCGCCTCGGTCGTTACAAATCGCTCGATAGCAGGAGTTGATAACGCGTGCAGTGGCGCGTCAGCTGGCAAGGCCTGCGCGAGCAAGCTCTTCGCCGTTGCGATGTGCTGCTCAACGGTCGCACCGGCGAGGCCACGCACATCTGATAGATGCCGTCTGTACCGATCAAGAAGCGGCGAGAACGGGTCTGGACCTGGTTCTCTGAAGAGCAGGCTTCTCGCTGTGAGAAATCGTTCAACAGCGCATCGGGTGCCTTGCAATGACGCGGAGGCAAATGCTTGCGACAGAAAGCTCGATGACACGCCGGTATTCCGCCCAAGCGGCGCTGAACTCATCCCATCGAGCGCTTGCTTCAGCCGTCGTACGTGGCGGCAAACTGTGTGTTGGGCGTACCCCGCCGAAATGAGCCAAGTGGCGAAATCGTCCAACAAAGCGCCATTGGGCGATCCCGCGTAACACGCATGAGCCTTCGGAAATAAAAGTTCGAGCATGGTTGCCCCCTTCGATGATTGGGAGAACCACGCTACCGATGTCAGTTATGTTGAGTGGAAGCGGTCGAAGAGGCTGTTAACAGCGGGGAAATAGACATCGCCTCCACATAACTGCACGCTGCACATAAATCAAGGATTAGGAGGTGATACTTGTCGAGCTTGGCGAGTGCAGCTTCAAGCGCGAGTTCGCGGCGTGCGATCTGCAGGCGCTGGACGAGATCGCTGGTGCGCATGAACAGCACGCGCCATCCATTCTCGACGAGCGCGAGGCCGATGGCGGCTGCCAAGTGGCTCTTGCCGCCGCCGGGTGGGCCGAACAACAAAAGATTGGCGCCCTTTTCGAGCCAACTGTCGCCTGCGGTCAGGGCCATCACTTGCGCCTTGCTGACCATCGGCACCGCCTCGAAGTCGAAGCTGGACAGTGTTTTACCGACGGGCAGCCGTGCTTCGGCCAGATGACGCTCGATGCGGCGGCGACCGCGATCGGCGATCTCGTGCTCGGCGAGCGCGGCCAGGAAGCGAGCGGCCGGCCAGCCTTCCTTGTCGGCCTGCTCGGCGAACTTGGCCCACATCAGCTTGATGGCGGGCAGGCGGAATTCGGAGAGCAAGAGCTCGATGCGCGCGGCGTCGAGGGGATTGGTCGTCTTCATGCCATGCCTCCCTCGATCACGAGATCGGTGTTCGGCGCCACAGCAACCAGTTCGTCATAGGTCGTGAGTGGCACGAGTTCGACCAGCTTTTGGAGCTGGACGCGCTTCTCCGCTTTCTCGGCGCGAATTTCCTCGGCCCGCTGCGGGTTCATCGACAGTACGAATGCCACAAGCGCGATCTGCGATTTGCCCGGCGTCGATGCGGCCGTCGCCTTCCCGGGTCTCTCGATCAACGGATTCACCAACAGTGCTAATGCCGGTATCGTGTTTGCGCGGCTGACGCCGTTTTCCGAACGGCGGACCGCCGATCTGAGCGCCCCGGCGATCACGGCGCAGCTCAACGTGAAATTCGCTCTAGGACATCCACGCGGCCGAGAAGCATGAGTGCATGGGCGCGGTTCGTGTAGAGCCAAATCGTGCTGGGCGCGAGCGAGATGGCCTGGTCAGCGGCCTCAAGCGCCTTTGCGAAATTCTGCGCCAGGACAAGGCCAAGCCATCCCGCTGAAACGCCGGTCCATGCGCCCACGATCTGCGCGAGGACCGGCCCTACGATCAACACGCCGATGACGACGAGGACCGCATCACGAGGCGGAAAATCCCGCCGCGCCACGAGATAACAGACGGCCGACGAGAAGCTCGGGATCGCGCCCTTTCGCCATGGCCGCGGCTCCATCCTGATCACCAGCCAACTCCGCGGACACTGGTGTCCCTATTGCCGCATCAGCATTACGGCGCTGGCGGAGGCGCATCAGGATGTCGCAAAGACCGGCGGGCAGGTCGTCGCGATCCTCCCCGACCTGCAGCAATTCGCCGAGGAGTTCCGAGCCGAGGCGCATGCGTCCTTTCCGGTGCTCAGCGATGTCGACAACGGATACGCGGTCGGTTTGAATCTGGTCGTGTGGATGGGCGAGGAAATGACGGACTTGGTCAGGAGGTTCGGAATTGATTTGCCCAGCTATCAAGGCAACGAATCCTGGACCTTCCCAATTCCCGCGACCTTCGTCATCGTCGGCGACGGACGGATCAAGGCTCGTTTCGTGGATCCCGATTGCCGCAAGCGCATGCCGATCGAGACCCTGTTGGATGCGCTCAGGAACGCCCGTTAACGGTGTTTCCGTCCATCGACGTTGCACGGGCCCGAACCAGGCTCAGGCGCGCAGCAGCTTGCCGGCCGCGGATGCAACCGGCGTGCGCTCGCGCCCGGCCACGCCGTAAAGATAGATTGGTTCGCCGCAGATCGAGCCCCACTATCGATGCGCGCACCAGGGTCGGAGGACGAGACGAACCCGACGGAACGATCGCAATGCCGAAATCGGCTTCGAGCATCTGCATCAGATCGCGTTCACATGTCAGTTCATGCGTTCGCTCGACATTGAGCTCGGCGTTGCGCAGCAGTTCGGCGATCTCACCCGCGTGCTCGCAATAGGTTCGCGTCAGCAACCGCTGCTGCCGAAGCTCTTCGATCTCAACGGCGCCGCGATTGGCAAGCCGGTGCTCGGTATTCAGCAATAGATCGAATTGCTCCGAGAACAATGGCCAGCGATCGAAGCGCTCCCAGCTGTCGTCGAGCCCGGCGATAATGCAGAACTCGACGTCGCCGCCTTTGAGGAGCTCCGCCACTTCCAGGGCGGTTCCGCGCAGGAGCTTGATCTCGAGACCGGGAAAATGCCGGCTCAACTCGCGCAGATGAGGGACGAATGGATTGCAGTCGATGCTGCGCGAGAGCGCCATGCGCAAGGATGCGATGTCTCCGCGCGTGATGGAAGAAGCGAGCGACTTTGCGCCAAGCGCGCTTTCATAGCATCGCTGCAACAGCGGCAGCATGCGTTGGCCGAGCTCCGTCAGCTGAGCCTGCGGCCGTTCCCGCCGAAAAAGGTCTCCGCACTTTGTCCGTCAGGGCTGCCCGCGCTGCCTGTTCGCATCAGCGCGCATGGACGTCGCCTCCTGTTTTCATCCTGCGGTCGCCGCCTGGTTCAATCAGAGCCTCACAGCCCCGACTTGCGGCACAAGCCCAAGCGTGGCCGGCAATCCAGGCCGGCCGGCACGTACTGATCGCGGCGCCCACGGGTTCGGGCAAGACGCTCGATACTGATAGTTAGACGAAGCCCACGCCGGCTGATCTCGAACGCATTATACTGCGGGTGGTCGCGTGGATGTAGTGCCCAACGTTGCCGGTCGGTCGGCCGTTGGCCTCCGGTTAGCAGTTTGCTTTCTGACCTTCCCGAAGGCCCGATCGGTTGCCATGAATCGCTCGACCATAGGGGCAATGAGCTTGGCCGGGTCGGGCGCTGCCTGACTTCCTTCCCGGCCGATCGCCTCGGCGTTATCCGGACTCTATGGGCGTGTCTCATGAGCGTCATGTCTCAGCGTCACGCTTGAGCAAACGAGAATTCTGATTCGGACGACGAGTGAGATGGTGGCTTGCGCACTGGCGGGCTTAAGCCCGCCAGTGCGCAAGCCACCACAAGGAGCTTTTCCCATTCCCCAGCTCTATTTCACCGAACTTGGCGCTTTTGACGGGTCCGCGATGGTGACGCACGGTGCACTTCCGGCCTTCTCCGCCGCCGCGATCGCGGCGGCGGAGAAGGCCGGTCTGAGTGAGGGCATGCCATTCATTCTGGATGATGATGGACGCTACGATGTCGATCTCAACCGGTTCTTTCGCGCCTGCCCGACCATGGGCGTACGTTCGCCAAATAGCCTCCGGGCCTATGGCCGCGATCTCGTGGTCTGGATGCGAATTCCTCCGCGAGCGACGCAACGACAAGTCTGTCTGGCAGGCCGACCGAGACGATCTCGCCGCCTATCATGCTGCTCGCCGCCGATCGGCGCCAACGCATCACATCTCTGCCGCTTCATGGAACCGTGCCGTCGCAGCATTGGAGAAGTTCTACGCCTGGGCACTCGAAGAAGAGTTGATCAAGATTTCTCCGTTCGGACCTGCAATGGGCTGGCGTCGGATTCACCGTGGCCGTCTCGTTCCAGTGAAGACCATACGAGCACGCGAACCAGGTGCAAGGCGCGGCGATGTT
>CAWFHN010000009.1:0-16145 GCA_963815665.1 uncultured Solirubrobacterales bacterium
CGAGCAGCTCCTCGTAGATCTCCTTTGGAATCCGCATCGGCCTCAGTAGAAGACGACGCCCTCGCGGCGTGGCGGCTCGCTCAGGTCGCCGGCCTCGTCGCCGATCAGGTCGGGGTCCTCACGGCCCTTCTCCCAGAGCAGGTCATCGAGCACGGGCGGCGAGATCTTCGTCTTGTCGGCCACCTGCTTGAAGGCATCCCGGGTTGCCTCGCGGACCTCCTCGACGTCGCCCTCCGGGACCAGGCCGGACCGGAGCGCCAGTCGCATCAGGACGTTGTCGGCGCTGACCTCCCAGTTCTCCGGGTCCGAGGCGGAGAGCCAGCCCCGCCGCTCCCAGATCTTGCAGACCAGGAAGGCCTTCTTGCGCAGCGGGTCGGCGAAGGCATCGAACTCGCTCAGCCGGACCAACGCGCCGCCCGGCCCGGCCAGCTTGCCTCCGGAAGCATCGATCAGGGCTTCGGGCTGCCGTCATACCCCTTGAGGAGGCCCTTGGAGAGGTCGTCCCAGAGCTTGGCCCTGCGCTCGGGGTCATGCAGGTTGTCCTGGCCGGCGCGGAAGACCGCGGCGATGGCCTCTGAGGGGACGCCGATCAGCGAGCGGGCGGTGAGCGCCCCCGGGGCGCGGCGCTCGGCGCGCAACCCGAGCGCCCAGAGCAGTGCGCTGCCCTCGTACGGGCCCTCGCCGTCGACCATGTGCGGCTCCGTGTAGCCCGTCTGGTGGTCGATCGCGGCCAGGAAGAGCGCGGCGTCCGGGTTCGGCACCTCGTCGAAGCTGGGCGGCTCGTAGTCCGCCGCAAGCTTCTTGACGCGCGCGACGACGCGCTTCATTGCATCGGGGTCGACGGTCACGGAGAGAAGGCTACGAGAGCCCGGCTACCACCAAACGGTGGAGTCGATGTCCTCGAGCTCCTCCAGCGGCTTGGTGTAGACGCCGCTCGAGAGGTACTTCCAGCCGTCGTCGGGGACCAGGAAGACGACGTTGCCCTCATCCAGCTCGCCGGCGATCCTGTTCGCCACGTAGGCGATCGCGCCGGCGGAGACTCCGGCGAACATCCCCTCCTCGTGGAGGAGCTTCCGGGTCCAGATGATCGCGTCCATGTTGGAGACCATGATCTTCCGGTCCAGCAGGGCGAGGTCGATGATCGGCGGGATGAAGCCGTCGTCGAGCGAGCGGAGGCCCTGCACGAGCTCGCCCTGCATCGGCTCCGCCGCGACGATCTTGGTGTCGGGATCGTGCTCCTTGAGGCGCCGGCCGTTGCCCATCAGCGTCCCGCCGGTGCCGAGCCCGCCGACGAAGGCGGCGACCTCGTCGAGCTCGTCGAGGATCTCCTTCGCGGTGCCCTCGTAGTGGGCGCGCGGGTTGGCCTCGTTCCCGTACTGGTAGGGCATGTAGTACGACGCATCTGCCTCGGCCATCTCCAGGGCGAGCTCGACGGCGCCGTTCGAGCCCTTGGCGCCCTCGGAGTAGACGATCTCGGCGCCGTACATCCGCAGCAGCTGGGTGCGCTCCTCGGTGACGTTGTCGGGCATCACGACCTTGAGCGGATAGCCCTTGCGCCGGCAGATCATCGCCAGCGAGATGCCGGTGTTCCTGGAGGTCGGCTCGAGGATGGTGTGACCCGGCTCGATCGCGCTCCGCTCCTCGGCGTCCTCGATCATGTACTTGGCGACCCGGTCCTTGACGGAGCCGGTGGGGTTGCGGCCCTCGAGCTTGGCCCAGAGGCGGACCTCGGGCTTGGGCGTCAGTCGCGGCAGCTCGACCAGCGGTGTGTTGCCGATCGCCTCGAGTACGTTCTCGAAGTGGCCGCCGCAGGGACGATTGAGGAGCGGCTCGGTGCTCATCTGTCGGAAAGCATACTTCAGAAAGTGAAGTATGGAGTCGCATCTCTGTGCTTAACGCCGCTTGGGTAGGGTGCCCGGCACATACGACGCCCCGGCTAGGGGAGGAGGGAGATGAGATCCCGACTTACTGCTCTGATCGCAGTGATCGCTTTCGCCGCCGTTACCGTGGCCGCGGGCTGCGGTAGCAGCAACAACGACAACAGCAGCACCAGCGGAGGCACGCTGACCGCTGCGTCCTTCAGCGTTCAGACCGATCCGTCGATCGCCGGACAGGTTCCGGCGAACGTCAAGTCGAGCGGCTCGTTGAGCGTGGCCGCGGACGCGACCTATGCGCCGGACGAGTTCATCGCCAGCGACGGCAAGACCGTGATCGGCATGGACGCGGACATGGCGAAGGCGATCGCCCAGCTGATGGGCCTCACCGCCAACGTCCAGAACATCCCCTTCGACAGCATCATTCCGGGACTCGCCGCGGGCAAGTACGACCTCGGCATGTCCTCCTTCACGGACACCAAGGACCGCGAGAAGACGGTCGACTTCGTCACCTACGCGACCGCGGGAACGTCGTTCTTCGTCCTGGCGGACGGCGGCCCCGATGTCGCCTCCCTCGACGACCTCTGCGGTCACAAGGTCGGTGCGGAGAAGGGAACCACCCAGGCCGATGACGCGACCGCGCAGGACAAGAAGTGCACGGCCGCCGGCAAGCCAGGTGTCAGCCTCAGCGTCTTCCCGGACGAGAACGGCGTCAACCTGGCCCTCTCGAGCGGTCGGATCGACGTCGCGATGGCCGACACTCCGCCCGCCGACTACGCGGTGAAGCAGTCGGACGGCAAGTTCAAGCTGACCGGCAGCTCGTACGGGAACGCCCCGTATGGGATCGCGATGTCCAAGGACAGCGGCCTGCAGCAGCCGGTACTCGCCGCCGTCAAGGCCCTGATGGCCGATGGGACCTACAAGAAGATCCTGGACTACTGGGGCCTGTCGGACGGCGCGATCAGCAATCCGACGATCAACGGAGCGATCGACTAGCTGGAAGGGAAGCCGGTGGAAGCCAGCCCCGGCGCAGAAGCAGAGGCAATAGGACCGGAGCCGCCTGACGAGATCCAGGCGGTTCCGGTTCGCCATATCGGCCGCTGGATCGCGGCCGCAATCGTCCTGATCATCGCCGCGGCCCTGATCCGCTCGGCCGTGACCAACGACCGGTTCGAGTGGAACGTCGTTGGGGACTACCTGTTCGACACCCGGATCCTGAATGGCCTGGTCAAGACCCTCGAGCTCACGGTGCTGGGGATGGCGATCGGAATCGTCCTGGGAGTGATCCTCGCGCTGATGAGGCTCTCCGGGAATCCGCTGCTCAGCAGCGCCAGCTGGGTCTACATCTGGTTCTTCCGCGGGACCCCATTGCTCGTCCAGATCCTGATCTTCTTCAACATCGCCGCGCTCTACCCGACGATTGACCTCGGCATTCCCTTCGGGCCGTCCTTCATCCACATCAACGGCACCACCCTGATCACACCTTTCTTCGCGGGCATGCTGGCCCTGGGCCTGAACGAGGGCGCCTACATGTCCGAGATCGTCCGCGCGGGGATCATCTCGGTCGATGAAGGCCAGTTCGATGCGGCCAAGGCCGTGGGGATGACGCAGGGGCAGACCATGCGCCGGGTCGATCCTCCCCCAGGCGATGCGCGTGATCATCCCTCCGACCGGCAACGAGACGATCTCGATGCTGAAGAACAGCTCGCTGGTCTACGTGATCGCCGTGAGCGAGCTGCTCTACTCGGCCACGCTGATCTACTCGGTGAACTACAAGACGATCCCGCTTCTGATCGTGGTGAGCATCTGGTATCTGGCAGCGACGACGGTTCTCTCGATCGGCCAGTACTTCCTCGAGCGGCATTACGGCCGCGGTGGATCCACCGAGGACTATGGGTCGCTCTTCCAGCGCATGCGCCGCAGCGTCGCGGCGGGCCACGATGAGGCAGCGACCGGGGATCAAGGACCGCCGGTGCCTCCAATCGACACGGGCCACAACCGATGACGGCCGAGGGACCAATGGTGAAGGCCGACCACTTGCGCAAGCACTACGGCCCGCTGCAGGTGCTGAAGAGCGTCTCGCTCGAGGTGGCGCCCAGGGAGGTCGTCTGCCTGATCGGGCCATCCGGCTCCGGGAAGTCCACCTTCCTGCGCTGCGTCAACCATCTCGAGAAGATCGACGGCGGCCGACTCTATGTCGACGGCGAACTGGTCGGCTATCGGCAGGAGAACGACAAGGTGTACGAACTCAAGGAGAAGGAGGTCGCCCGCAAGCGGGCGGAGATCGGGATGGTCTTCCAGCGCTTCAACCTGTTCCCACACATGACCGCGCTCGGCAACGTGGTCGAGGCGCCGATTCGGGTGAAGGGGGTTCCGAGGCGCGACGCACAGACGCACGGCCGTGAGCTCCTCGAGCGGGTCGGGCTCGCCGACAAGATCGACGAGTATCCGGCCCGCCTCTCCGGGGGCCAGCAGCAGCGCGTGGCGATCGCCCGGGCGTTGGCGATGAAGCCCAAGCTGATGCTCTTCGACGAGGTGACCAGCGCGCTCGACCCGGAGCTCGTCAAGGAGGTGCTCGACGTGATGCGCGCACTCGCACAGGAGGGCATGACCATGATCGTGGTCACCCACGAGATGGGGTTCGCAAGCGACGTCGGCGACCGTGTCGTGTTCATGGACGGGGGCGTGATCGTCGAGGAGGGGCCGGCGAGGCAGGTAATCGAGGCGCCCAAGGAGGAGCGCACCAAGCAGTTCCTCGGCCTCGTCCTGGAGCATTGAGGCGCCGCGGACTCGCGCTGGGCCTGGTCCTCGCCGCCGCCGTCCTGGCCGGCTGCGGCGGAGGCAGCGATGGATCGGCGCCCTCCGGCGCGCCGCGCGGCTTCTACGGGGTGATCTCGGCCGAGCCGCTGCCTGGTGCGCAAGAGCTCGCCCGGATGGGCCGCGGCAAGGTGGGGACGCTGCGGATCAACCTGGCCTGGGGATCCGTGCAGTCCGGGCCGGACGCCCCGTACGACTGGAGCCACTTCGACGACGTGATCGGCGGGGCGGCGAGGAACGGGATCCGCGTGCTGGCGACCGTCTACAGCTCCCCCGCCTGGGCCGAGCCGTCACCCGAGTACCCGCCGCTGGGCGCGCGCCTGCCGCAGTTCGAGCACTTCGCCGGGGCCGCTGCCCGGCGCTACGGCTCGAACGGGACCTTCTGGAAGGACCATCCCGAGCTGCCGAAGCTCCCGATCGTCGATTGGCAGGCCTGGAACGAGCCGAACACCCCTCTCTTCTGGAAGCCGGCTCCCGACTCGAGCAGGTACCTGGAGCTGCTGCGCGGATTCGGCTCCGCGGTCCGCAGCGCCGATCCCGACGCACACATCCTGCTCGGCGGCCTCTTCCCCACGCCCACCGGCGGAATCCCGATGGTGACCTTCCTCTCTCAGCTCTACCAGCGAGGCGCGCGGACGCTGTTCGACGCCGCGGCTGTGCACCCCTATGCGGGGGCTCCGGACAACGCGATCGCCACGATCGAGGAGGCGCGGAGGGTCATGGACCGCTTCGGCGACTCAGGCGCCTCGCTCTGGGTCACCGAGATCGGCTGGGCCTCCGCCGGCCAGCGGTCAGGAGTCACCATCGGGCCGGAACGTCAGGCCGAGTACCTGAAGCGGACGTTCGAGCTGGCCGCCGCGGACCGGGAGCGCCTGCGGCTCGACGGAGTGATCTGGTACTCGCTCAACGACACGCCCGGGCGGTTCTGGACCGCGCATTGCGGGCTGTTCACGCTCGACGGCTCCGCCAAGCCGGCGTGGAGCGCATTCACGGATTTGACGGGCGGGACGTCGTAGCGGCGGCCCCGCGGTGCTGTCTGCTACGGACCCACCCGGAAGCGCCTGCGCCCCAGGGCGTCGAGGCCCTGTCGAGCGAGCCGCGCGTAGTCCCGGAGATCGCCGGATCGGGGAATCAGCGCCGAACGCGGCGAGTGCCCGGGGGCTCTGAGGAAGAGATAGGCCGCCAGCATCGAGGCGACCGCGTACGAGGCGCAGGAGACGATCGCCGCACCCGTGGAGCCATGGTCCGGGATGACCAGCAGGAATGCGACGAAGGTGAGCGGGAAGCTCACCAGTCCGACGAAAAGGGCCTCGTTCGCAGCTCCCTCGCCCGTGAACGCCGCGACCATCACCCGGCCGACGCCGAGCAGCGCGACACCGGGCAGCAGAATCAGCCCGAGGGTCAGGGTGCGGCCGAATCCCGGGCCCCAGATCAGCGGCGCCGCCGCGAGCACCGGGATCACGGCCACCGCCGTGACCGCGGAGACGAGCACCGCGTGCCGGACGGCCGCGCCCTGTCTCGAAGCGGGAATCACCGGAGCGAGGCCCGGCTCGGTCGCCGCCGCGACCATCGCGGTCCGCGGCAGGACCACCGACGCAAGCGGTTGGGAGACGATCCAGACCAGGGACGTGATCGACACCGTCACCGCGTAGACGCCGGTGCTGGCGGCGCCGTAGTAGGCGCTCAGGATGAACAGGTCGGGGCGCACGTTGATCAGCTGGAAGAGGTCGTTTACCCAGGCTCGGGCTCCGAACCCGCCCGCCTGCCGAACGCTCTGATCGGGTCCGCGCATCGCGTCCGGCCGCCGAGCATGTCGCATGGCCCAGGCCACGGCGATCAGGCCCGCAAGCACCCAGCCGGCCGCGAACCCGATCACCGCCCCCGTCTTGCCCGCGGCGAGCGTAAGCGCCGGACAGATCAGCAGCACGGCGACGGGACCTGAGACCGTGAGCAGGGCGTACGCCTCATACCGCTCACGCGCGAGCGCGATTGCGGGGACGATCCACCAGGCCAGCGCGAACGGCAGCGCCCCCATCAGCGAGGCGGCCATGGCGAAGCTGAAGTCGCTCAGGGCGCCGTCTCGGAGCAGCTCGTAGAGGCCCATGCCGAGCGCGGCCCCGACCAGACCGAGGCAGAGGGAGGCGATCAGGGCGCCCCGGGCGGCACTGCGCGGCGACCAGAGCCCCGCGCCGACCCTGTAGGTGACGCTCGTGCGAAGTCCGCCACCGGCGACCAGCGTGGCGATGAAGACGAACTGGGTGGAGAGGGCGATCAGGCCGGCGCCATCCGCACCTTCGATCCTGGAGATCGAGATGCTGTTGAGCCCGAGGGCGGCGAACGAGCCCGCGAGGGCCACTGAGGCCAGAAAGGCGCTGGAGCCAAACTCGCGAGCCGGCGCGGAGGCGGCGCCGAGCTTGCCCTGAGCGCGGTCGGACGCCGCCATCGGCAGCACCCTACTCCGAGGTCTTTGGAGACACCCGCTCGGCCCAGGGCGCCCGTTCCGATACGACGGTACCTGGCGGGATAAGATCAGAGCGGCCATGCGCATGGCCAGAAAAACCGGCGCTCACCGACCTGGAGAGGACCGAGTGACCGGGACTCTGCGCGACCGCAGCTTCGACATGATTCGGCCGAGCCTTGGACCTCCCCATCTCCCAAGTCAGGATTCCCGAGGTGCACGACACCACCGAGCCGCCGCTCGGCGAGTTCTGGGAGCTGATCAGGACCGACAGGGCGCATCGCCGGCGGCTGAAGCGGCTCGGCGCAGGCAAGCGGCGCGCCGCGATCACGATCGTCCATAACGAGTCGGTCTTCCTGCCGATCTGGCTCGGCTACTACTCCCGCTTCTTCGACCCCGCCGACCTGTACGTGATCGACAACGACACGACCGACGGCTCAACGGACAGGGACGGCTTCGTGCGGATTCCGGGCCATCACGATCGCGTCGACAACATCTGGATGCTGCAGACGGTGGAGAGGGTCCAGCACGAGCTGATCGAGGGCGGCTACGACGTCGTCCTGGTCACCGACGTCGACGAGATCATCACCCCGACTCCCGAATGGGGAACGCTCGGTGACTACCTCGACGAGCTCGACGACTGGTGGGTCGACTGCATCGGCTACGACCTGATCCACATGATCGATCGAGAGAAGCCCCTGAACTTGAGCCGGCCGATCCTGGACCAGCGCAAGTTCTGGTTTGCAAACGGCGCGTTCAACAAGCCGGCGATCGCGACCGGGCCGATGTCCTGGGTTCCTGGATTCCATCACCGGACGGACGGTCAGCTCAACTATGACCCCGACCTGCGATTGATCCACCTGCACCGAATGGACTACGAGATCTGCCGGGCTCGCCACCTCTCCCGCCGGGATCGTGCATGGAGCGAGCTGGATCGTGATCGGGGCTTGGGCGTGGGCAACTCGCCCACGGAGGAGGGCACCTTCGGGCGCTGGTTCTACGAGGACAGCGGTTTCGAGGACGATGGCGTACAGATCGCGGTCGAGCGAATTCCGGAGAGCTTCCGGGGGCTGTTCTAAGCGCCCTCGACTCCGGCCCGCCTTCCGCCCCTGGCACTCGCTGCGCAACGAACCCAACCTTCCGGTCCAGGTCTGGGCGTTCGCACGTAGACCGGGCTGATTCTTCACACCGCCGCGAGCCTGGCCATACAATCACGCTCCGTGCCAGCGCCAGCAACCCCAGCGGATCGGCGTGCACGCGAATCGGACGTCGCACCACACGGAGGCGACGGGATTCCGCCACTCTCGGATCCAGGAAAGGACGACCGAGCTTCCCACGGCGTACCGGTCGTGCCCGCGTTCGACGGTTACCGGGCGTTCGCGATCATGGCGATCGTCCTCTTCCACATCATCCACAGCTCGGGCTACCTGGACCGAGTCGGGGACTCATTGGGCGGACAGTTGATCTGGGGAACCGGCCCGCAGCTGGTCGATGTCCTCTTCATCGTCAGTGGCTTCGTCGTGTTCCTGCCGACGGTCGCCCAGGGTGGGCAATTCGGGAGCGTCCGCGGATATTCGATCCGCCGGGCGGCGCGACTACTCCCGGCGTATTGGCTTTCCCTCGGAGTAATGCTGATCGTGATGGCAACCACGGCCGGGGTTCCGATGCCGGGACTCGGTGACCTGGCGAGCAACTTCAGCGGACAGCAGACGATCGTGACGCTGTTCAGCCCGTCGACGCTGATCGGCTTCGGACCCGACAGCCCGGTGTGGACTCTGACGCTCGAGATCGGCTTCTACCTCGTGCTTCCGTTCATTGCCGCCGCGTACTTCCGGCGCCCTCTCCTCGGCCTCGTAATCGCGCTCGCGATCGGGGTGGTCTGGCGTCAAGCGTTCGCCCACATCGACCAGGTGACCGGCTGGGTGGGAATCGACCTCACTGAATCGCGCGCCGTGCAGTTGTCGCTCGGCTCACTCAGCGAACTCCCAAGCTGGGCCTTCTCGTTCGCGGCCGGCATGACCGGAGCCTGGGCCTACGTCGAGCTGCGCCGCCGCTACGACCGGGCCAGGCTGGAGCGAATGGCAACGCGCGTGCTGGTGGTGGCCGGCATCGCCTTCGCCCTGTGTGTCTACCTCGCCGGAAGGAAGGCCATCGGCGGCGCCACCCTTGCTGACTTCCCCAATCTCAAGGTCCGGCAGTCGACGCTCCTCTCGGTCGGCTACACCGGTTCCCTGGCGACCCTGATGGTTGCCCTCGCTCTCGCGCCCAGGCGGGTGCAGATGCCGTTCGCGTACCCGCTTGCACGCAAGCTGGGCGACATCAGTTACGGGATCTACCTGATCCAGGCGCCGATCCTGTTCTTCCTGGTGTTCCATCAGGTCTTGTCGACCAACGCCGACGTCGGGACCCTGGCGGTCTGGACCGCGATCGTGATTCCGACCGCGATGTTGTACGGGTACCTCTCGGCGCGCCTCGTCGAGCAGCCGATTCGGCGCTGGGCACACCGCTATGGACGTAAGGCCCAGAGCGGCTCCGGTAGACGACCGGACCGCCACGTGAGGGCCGAGGGAGCGCCCGCGGGTTCGCGCTCCTAGAGCCCTAGAGCTCCTCGGCGATACGCGGCGCCTCGTGGTTGAAGTACCAGGCTCCGACCCCACAGATGGCCGCGAACAGGGTGATGGGTGCCAGCAGATGGAGCCATCCGCCGGCAGCGTTGACCGCGGTGGGAGCGTTCGGATCGATCACCCAGTGACGGGCCTGTATGAAGACAGGGGTGAGCGGGTTGAGCAGGATCAGGTCCCGGTAGGTGCTCGGCACCTTTTCGATCGGATAGAGGACCGGCGTCGCGTAAAAGAGCGCCGTGGCCATCACGGACCAGATGATCAAGGTGTCTCGAAAGCGCACGTAGAGCGATGAGAGCAGCAGCGAAACAGCCGTCGCATAGACCGACAGCACGGCAACGATCAGCGGGAACAGCAGCCAGGTCCACGTCGGGGAGACGCCGAAGGCGAGGATGAAGATCACGACCACGATCAGGTTCATGCCGAGGTTGAAGAGAGCGGTGACGACCACCGAGAGAGGAATCACCATGCGCGGGAACTGGGTCTTGCGCACCACGCTCTCCTGGCTCACCACCGAGGTCACTGCGCCCTGGGTCGACTCCGAGAAGAAGCCGAAGAGCACCACGTTGAAGAGCAGCAGAACCGGATAGTGCGGTACCTGCGAGCCGAGCCGGATGATCTTCGTGAAGACGAACAGCAGCACCGCGAACAGCAGCAGGGGACGGAGCAGCGACCAGAGGTAGCCAAGCACCGTGCCGAAGTAGGTCCTCTTGAACTCTGTCACCGAGAGCAGGTAGAGAAGCTCCGCGAAACGCCTCCACCCACCGCCGAGGGCGCTCGGTCCCCGGACGTCCTGCAGCTCGAGCCCGGCCTCGACACTCACGGGCTCGCCTCCGGCGCCCGCGCCGGCTCGACCTCCACGCCAAGCTCACCCGGCACCGAGACAATGCCCCGTCCGCCCTCGACGCCAAATACCACGAAGTCCAGGAGCTTCATCACCTGGTGGGCGGCCTCCTCGTCGTTGCGCATCACCCCGACCGAACAAACGAGCATGTACCGTCCGGGCGTCAGCGGGTTGTCAAGCGTGGTGTTGACGCGGACTTGGCGGCCGGCCTCGAGCAGCTTCGCCCCGCCGCCTTCGCCCAGCCTCTGGTCAAGCCCGAAGATCTCCACGCCGTCGGCGTTGATGACCTGCAGTCCGATCCTCGGATCCTGCAGATCGGTGCGCGCCTCGATCAGGGCCCGCAGCCTGATGGGCTCCCCGACCTCGAGGTTCTCGATCCGCTCGCCGCGCCCGTTCTCGAGCCTTGCCTCCGAGACCCGGGCAAGGATGTCGGCCACCAGTGCGACCTCCCTGTCACCGCCGATCGAGATGCGGCGCTTGGCGAAGTTCATCCTTAGATACTGCCGGGCAGCTTCCTCAGGGTCGCCGATGTGGCGAAGCTCCCCGTTGTCAAGGAGCATCGCCCGGTGGCAATAGCTCTGCACCGCTGTGACGTCGTGGGTAACGAGGACGACGGTTCGGCCGCTTTCCCGCATCTGACGGAAGACGTCCTGACATTTCTGCCGGAAGGCGGCGTCACCCACCGCGAGGACCTCGTCGATCAGGAGGATGTCGGCCTCGGCCTGGATCATCACCGAGAAGGCGAGCCTGACCAGCATCCCTGAGGAGTAGTTCTTGAGCTTCAGGTCGACGAACTCCTCGAGTTCGGCGAAGTCGAGCACCGCGTCCAGCCGGCGCCGCGCCTCGCGCTGGGAGAGGCCCATCATCACGCCGTTGAGCGTCACGTTCTCGCGCGCGCTCAACTCCAGATTGAAGCCGACCCCCAACTCGATGAAGGGGGCTGGTCGACCGGACATCCTGATGGAGCCGGCGTCCGCCCGGTAGATGCTCGCCAGGATCTTCAGCAGCGTGCTCTTGCCCGACCCGTTGCGCCCCACGATGCCGAAGAACTCCCCGCGGTGGACGTCGAACGAGACCTTTCGCAAGGCCTCGAGCGTGCGGTACTCCGGCCGGGCGATGGGATGCACCACGCGCTCCTTGAAGGAGTCGATTCGATGGACGGGGATGCGAAAGGTCTTCTCGACCTCGCGCGCCTCGATCACCACCGGCGCGTTACGGGCCCGAGAGGTCCCATTGCCTGCTTGGTCGGAGGGCATCGCTGGCGAGGCTACTGGCTCCCCCGGAAACGCGGTCGGTTCTACGATTGCCCGATGCCAGGCCCACCCTCACGCGAGCTGGACCTCGACGCCGCCCTGGAGGGGGCGTCCACCCCGCCACTCGAGTTCTCCGACAGCTCGTTCGAGCTGATCCGGGCACCCTTGGCGTTCACCGGGATCGACCGGGGCTGGGCCGAATGGCTGCTCGAAGCTCGCCGCCTGCTCGACGAGCGGGGCGAGCTCGTCGTCGGTCTCGCCGGCCCGGCGACGTTCGAGCGGCTTACCGGCGAGCGCTGGGACGAGTCGTGCATAGGGATGACGGCGCTTGCGCCTCTGAACGGATCCGGAAGCCGGATCGTCTTCCACTCCGAGTGGTGGCTGCGCGCACACTGGGGTCGCGCCTTCGAGATCCTCGCGATCGAGGACAGCGAGGGGCGCCGTCGGGCGTCGCTGCGCGCCAGGGCGGAGCCGCTCTCCGCGGCCGAGCTCGAGCGCCCGGAGCCGGGCGAGAATCGCGAGCTCTCGGCGGCGAGCGCGAACGCCGCCTACCTTCGCTCCCAGGTGGATCGCATGGAGCGGAGGCATCGGAGCGAGCTCGACGAGCAGCGGGAGGACATGAGCCGCGAGCTGATGCGCAGGGCATATTCCGAAGCCGACCTCGACTGGGCTCGCCGGGGCCCGCTCGCGACGCTGGTCGCGGCCGAGTACGAGGCCACCACGAGCTGGCGCCTGACGAAGCCCCTGCGGGCCGCCGGCAAGATGCTGCGGCGCGGGAGGTAGCGCGATGGACACGCTCGCGGAGCGCCCGCTGATCTCAGTGGTGATGCCCACCTACGAGACCGAGCCCCGGTACCTCCGGGAGGCGATCGCCTCGGTCCGGGCCCAGGAATACGAGAGCTGGGAGCTGTGCATAGTCGACGACGGATCGGCGCGCCACGAAACCCTGCGGACGATCAGGCGCGCCGTCTCCCGCGACTCGAGGATCACGGCCAGGTTGCTCGACGAGAACAGCGGCATTTCGAGGGCGTCGAACCAGGGCCTCGCGCTCTGCAGAGGCGAGCTGGTCGCCTTTCTCGACCACGACGACGCCCTCACGGCCGATGCCCTGCGCCGAGTCGCGGAGGCGTTCTCGGGGAACGAGATCGACGTCGCCTACTCCGACCAGGACACGATCACGGCCGACGGACAGACCGCCGACACCTTCCTGAAGCCGGATTGGTCGCCGATCTACGCGCTGGGCGCGATGTACATCGGCCATCTGCTGGTGGCGCGGCGCGAGCTGGTGGATGAGGTCGGTGGCTTCGACCCCGGCTTCGACACCATCCAGGACTTCGAGCTGCTGCTGCGCCTCTCCGAGCGAACCGAGCGGATCCACCACATCCCCCACACGCTCTACCACTGGCGGGCGATCCCGGGCAGCATCGCGCTCGGGACCTCGGAGAAGGACGGCGTTCCCGAGCTTCAGGCCCGCGCCGTCAACGCCCATCTGCGGCGTCGCGGGATCGCGGCCGAGCCGGTCCCGCACGAGACGATCCCGCACCGAGTCCGCCTGCGCCCGGACCCGAGCCGGCCGAAGCCGGCGGTGAGCGTCGTGATGCCCGTGCATGACGAGGGCGATCGAGCCCTGGACGCGCTGCTCGAGCGGACCTCCTACCCCGACCTCGAGGTGATCGTGGTCGAGCGCGATTGGAACGGTACGCCGAGGCCGGAGGGACGGGGGCTCGTGCGCGTCGCGGCGCCCGAGGGGTCCTTCAACCCGGGCCGATGGACGAACCTGGGCGCGAGCCGAGCGCGCGGCGAGTACCTGGCCTTCCTCGGAGAGGACACCGAGGTCGTCGAGCCCGACTGGATCGACCAGCTGCTGCTCTACGCCGGGATGCCCGGTGTCGGCGCCGTTGGGCCCACCCTCACCCATCCCGACGGACGGGTGGACGCGGCCGGGTTCGCCGTCGGCCTCTATGACCCGGCGTTGCCGGCGATGCGCGGATTCGACGCCGGCGGCGACGGCTACTACGGCTCGCTCTGCTGCGCCCGCGAGGTCTCCGCGATCGGCATGGATTGCATGCTGATCGGGCGCGAGCCGTTCGATCGGCTCGGAGGGTTCGAGGAGGCGTACAGCCGCCAGTTCGGCGACCTCGACCTGTGCATGCGGCTGGCGCAAGGAAGCCACGCGTCCATCTGTGCTCCGGTGCCCCGGACCTTGATCCGCACCACCGAAGCGCGCCGGATATCGGACTTCGACGTGATCGACCGCGCGCTGTTCGTCGATCGCTGGTACGAGTCCCTCGAAGCGGGCGACCCGTACTACAACCGGCGGTTCTTCCGGGCCGCAGCCGACTATGCGCTGTCGCCGTTCAGCCGCGACCCACACGCGATCGCGAAGCGCGAGACGATCGGATGAGGGTCCTCTTCCTGCATTTCGGCGCGCTGCACGTGAACAGCGTCATCCAGGCGTTCCATTTCGGCGAAGAGATGACCGACGAGGGCATCGAGGTCGTCCTCTGCGGGCGGGGCCGGACGGACCGTATTGCGAACGTCGGCGAGCCGAGCTTCGAGACCATCAACTACGAGGGACTGGAGCGCAAGCTGCGCGACTGGGCTCGCGACCCCGACGAGACGATCATCTGCGCCTGGACCCCTCGCGAGATCGTTCGCAAGGCCACGGAGCGCGCCGTGGAGGTGCTCGGCGCCCCGTACGTCGTGCACCTCGAGGACAACGAGGAGTTCCTGGTCTCCACCGCCCTGAAGCTGCCCTACGACCAATTGCGCAGGCTGCCTCGCGAGCGCCAGGACGAGCTCTGCACGGAGGGGCTGATCCACCCTGTCCACTACCCGCGCCTGATCGAGGGAGCCGCCGCGGTCACGGTGATCACCGAGGAGCTCAACGAGTTCAACTTCGGAGGGAAGCCGCATCACGTGGCGCCGCCCGGCGTCGACCACCAGCGCTTTCGTCCCGATCTCGACCCGGTGGTCTCCCGCGAGGAGCTGGGACTGGGGCCGGATGACTTCGTGCTCGTCTACCACGGCATCGGACACTGGGCGAACCAGCGAGAGCTGTTCAGCCTGTACCTCGCCGTCAAGCTGCTGCAGCGCCGCGGGCGGCGCCTGAAGCTGGTCCGGCTGGGGAGCACGAAGCTCGGCGGGGTCGACCCGCGCGCCTTCCAGGCGCTGCGTGAGGGCGTCCCGGACCTGGGGGACGTCCCCTGGCGCGACATCCCCGGCTACCTGGCCTTGGCCGACGCCTACGTGCAGCCAGGCGCGCCCGACGACTTCAACCGCTACCGGCTGCCCTCCAAGCTGCCGGAGTTCTTCGCCATGGGCCGCCCGGTGATCCTGCCGGCCTGCAACCTCGCCAACGAGCTCACCGACGGCGAGGACGCGCTGCTCCTGCGGGATGGGACCGCGCTCGACATCGCGGCGCGCATCGAGCAGCTGCTCGACGACCGCGACCTGGCCGCCCGACTGGGCCACCGCGCCCGCCAATTCGCCCTGGATCGCCTCAGCTGGCCCGACAACGCGGCGCGGCTGACCGAGTTCTACCGGCAGCAGCTCGCCGCGAGGCCGGGTCCGGTGGCCGCGTGAGCCGCAACGTCCCCTCCGAGCGCCTCTGGGAGCTGGAGCAGCGCTACCGCGGCCGCTTCGAGGTCGAGCCGCTCTCCTACGGCACTGTTCGCGACCTCGCCGACAGCGTCGACAACCTGGGCGGCCTGGCACGCGCGAGCTCCGACATGAAGGACCTGCAGCGCTGCTGGATGGTCAAGGCGATCCTCGGCGTCGCCGAGCCGGGTGGGCGCCTGGTGGAGATCGGCGCCGGTGAGCCCCTGGTCGCTGACCTGCTCACGCGGCTCGGCTACGAGGTCACGATCGTCGATCCCTACGACGGCAGCGGCCAGGGGCCGCGTGAGTTCGATCAGTTCAGCCGGTCCCATCCGAATGTGACCTTCATCCGTGAGCGCTTCCCGCCGAGCGCAGGCTTGGAGGGCGAGTACGCGGCCGTCTACTCCGTCTCCGTCCTCGAGCACATCCCCCTGGAGGCGCTGGGGGGCGTGATCGCCGCAGCGACAGACCTGCTCGCCCCCAGAGGGGCTTCGATACACGCGGTCGACCACGTCCTGGCCGGCTGGGGGGCGGAGCAGCACCTGGAGCGCCTCGAGGAGATCGTGCGTGGGTCGCGCCTGCCGGTCGATCACCTGCACGAGCTCATCGGCAGGCTCCAATCCGATCCGGAGGCCTACCTCGTCTCCGCCGAAGCGCACGAGCGCTGGCGCGGGGCGA
>CAWFHN010000010.1:0-9241 GCA_963815665.1 uncultured Solirubrobacterales bacterium
AGGAGCTCCTCGTAGATCGACTTGGGAATCCGCATCCCTAGTAGAAGACGACGCCCTCGCGGCGTGGCGGCTCACTCAGGTCGCCGGCCTCGTCGCCGATCAGATCAGGGTCACCACGGCCCTTCTCCCAGAGCAGGTCGTCGAGCACGGGCGGCGCGATCTTCGCCTGCTCGGCCACCTGCTTGAAGGCGTCCCTGGTGGCCTCGCGGACCTCGTCGACGTCGCCCTCGGGCACCAGGCCGGACCGGAGCGCCAGTCGCATCAGGACGTTGTCGGCGGAGACCTCCCAGGACTCGGGATCGGAGACGCTGAGCCAGCCGCGCCGCTCCCAGATCTTGCAGACCAGGAAGGCCTTCTTGCGCAGCGGGTCGGCGAAGGCATCGAACTCGCTGAGCCGGACCAACGCGCCGCCCGGCCCGGCGAGCTTGCCTCCGGAAGCCTCGATCAGCAGCTCGGCCTGGCCGCCGTAGTTCTTCAGCACGCCCTTGGAGAGGTCGTCCCAGAGCTTGGCGCGCCGCTCGGGGTCGTGCAGGTTGTCCTGGCCGGCGCGGAAGACCGCGGCGATGGCCTCCGCCGGGACGCCGATCAGCGAGCGGGCGGTGAGCGCTCCCGGAGCGCGGCGCTCCGCGCGCAACCCGAGCGCCCAGAGCAGTGCGCTGCCCTCGTACGGGCCCTCGCCGTCGACTGAGTGCGGCTCCGTGTAGCCGGTCTGGTGGTCGATCGCGGCCAGGAAGAGCGCTGCGTCCGGGTTCGGCACCTCGTCGAAGGTGGGCGGCTCGTAGTCCTTCGCAAGCTTCTTGACGCGCGCGACGACGCGGCCCATCACATCGGACGGCGGCTCCTCCGGCATTTAACGGGTCGCTCCCGCTGGTCGCGCCCTCGCACTATCGGGGCCGCCGTCACTGGGGCTACCGGCTACCACCAAACGGTGGAGTCGATGTTCTCGAGCTCCTCCAGCGGCTTGGTGTAGATGCCGCTCGAGAGGTACTTCCAGCCGTCGTCGGGGACCAGGAAGACGACGTTGCCCTCATCCAGCTCGCCGGCGATCCTGTTCGCCACGTAGGCGATGGCGCCGGCGGAGACTCCGGCGAACATCCCCTCCTCGTGGAGGAGCTTCCGGGTCCAGATGATCGCGTCCATATTGGAGACCATGATCTTCCGGTCCAGCAGCGCGAGGTCGATGATCGGCGGGATGAAGCCGTCGTCGAGCGAGCGGAGGCCCTGCACGAGCTCGCCCTGCATCGGCTCCGCGGCGACGATCTTGGTTTCGGGATCGTGCTCCTTGAGGCGCCGGCCGTTCCCCATCAGCGTCCCGCCGGTGCCGAGCCCGCCGATGAAGGCTGCAACCTCGTCGAGCTCGTCGAGGATCTCCTTCGCGGTGCCCTCGTAGTGGGCGCGTGGGTTCGCCTCGTTGCCGTACTGGTAGGGCATGTAGTACGACGCGTCGGCCTGGGCCATCTCGAGGGCCAGCTCGACGGCGCCGTTCGATCCCTTGGCACCCTCGGAGTAGACGATCTCGGCGCCGTACATCAGCAGCAGCTGCGTGCGCTCCTCGGTGACGTTGTCGGGCATCACCACCTTGAGCGGATAGCCCTTGCGCCGGCAGATCATCGCCAGCGAGATACCGGTGTTGCCGGAGGTCGGCTCGAGGATGGTGTGCCCCGGCTCGATCGCGCCCTGCTCCTCGGCGTCCTCGATCATGTACTTGGCGACCCGGTCCTTGACGGAGCCGGTCGGGTTGCGGCCCTCGAGCTTCGCCCAGAGGCGAACCTCGGGCTTCGGCGTCAGGCGCGGCAGCTCGACCAGCGGTGTGTTGCCGATCGCCTCGAGTACGTTCTCGAAGTGGCCGCCGCAGGGACGATTGAGGAGCGGCTCGGTGCTCATCCGCAGACAGCATACTTCAGAAAGTGAAGTACGAGGCCACCTTCTGTGCTTAACGGCGCTTGGATAGGGTGCGCGACGTACCCGACTACCCCTCAGGGGGAGGAGAAGACATGAAATCCCGACTTACCGCGCTGATCGCAGTGGTCGCTTTCGCCGCCGTCACGGTGGCAGCGGGCTGCGGCAGCAGCAACGACGACAACGGCACGACGGGCACGACCGCGTCCGGGGGCGAGCTGACCGCAACGCCAGGGATCGACGTCGCCAAGGACGACGCGATCGCCAGCGCAGCGGCGAACGCCGTTTCGCAGAGCGGCCAGCTCTCGATTGCGTCCGACGCGACCTATCCGCCCATGGAGTTCTTCGGGCCGAGCGACAACACGACAGTGATCGGCGCGGACGCCGACATCTCGAAGGCCCTCGGGCAGATCATGGGACTCCAGGCGAAGGTGGAGAACACCCCCTTCGACAGCATCCTGCCTGGCCTGACCGCCGGCAAGTACGACCTGGGGATCTCGTCGTTCACGGACACCCTGGACCGGCAGAAGACGAACGACTTCGTCACCTACGCCCAGGCCGGCACCACGTTCTACGCCTCGGCCGACAGCGACGTCAACCCGGCGAGCCTGGCCGACCTCTGCGATCACTCGGTCGCGGTCGAGAAGGGCACGACCCAGCAGGAGGACGCCGAGGGCCAGGCAAAGAAGTGCAACGTCGACGTCCAGGTCTATCCGGACCAGAACGGGGCCAACCTGGCGATCTCGAGCGGACGCGCGGAGCTCGGCATGGCCGACTCGCCCGTGGCGGCGTACATCGTCGAGCAGTCCGATGGGAAGTTCAAGCTCGGCGAGGCGTACGGAGTTGCGCCCTACGGGATCGCGATGAAGAAGGGCAGCCCGCTGGCCCAGCCGCTGCTCGACGCCGTCAAGGCTCTGTACGACGACGGCACCATGCAGAAGATCTTCGATTACTGGCAGCTCAAGGACACGGCGATCAGTAATCCGCAGATCAACGGAGCGACCAGCTAGCCGGAAGGAGCCGGAGGAACGCCGGTGGCAGCTACCCCCGGCACACAACCGGAAGCAGTAGGACCGGAGCCGCCTGAGGAGATCCAGGCGGTTCCGGTCCGTCATCCGGGCCGCTGGATAGCCGCCGCGATCGTTGCGCTGATCGCGGCCTCGCTGATCCGATCGGCGATCGACAACCCCAATTTCAAATGGGACGTCGTCGGCCAGTACCTGTTCGACAGCCGCATCCTCGACGGCGTCGTCAAGACTCTGGAGCTGACCGGCATCGGCATGGTGTCCGGAATCGTGCTGGGCGTCCTCTTCGCCGTCATGCGGCTCTCGCCGAACCCGCTGATTCGCGGCTCGAGTTGGACCTACATCTGGGCGTTTCGCGGCACCCCCCTCCTGGTGCAGATCCTGCTCTGGAACTTCATCTCGGCGCTCTACCCGACGATCGACCTTGGGATCCCGTTCGGCCCGTCATTCATCCACCTGAACGCGAACGACTTCATCACCCCCTTCCTGGCGGGTGCGCTGGCTCTGAGCCTCAACGAGGGGGCATACATGGCGGAGATCGTCCGCGCTGGAATCATCTCGGTCGAGGAGGGCCAAACCGAGGCCGCCAAGGCGCTTGGCATGACGCGCGCCCAGACGATGCGGCGCATCGTGCTGCCGCAGGCGATGAGGGTGATCATCCCGCCGACCGGCAACGAGACCATCTCCATGCTGAAGAACACCGTCTTGGTGAGCGTGATCGCCATCCCGGAGGTGCTCTACTCGGCTCAGCTGATCTACTCCCAGAACTTCCAGCAGATCCCGCTCCTGATCGTGGTCTGCATCTGGTACCTGGCGATGACGACCGTGCTCTCGATCGGCCAGTTCTTCCTCGAGCGCTACTACGGACGCGGTCGCAGCAGGGAAGAGCCAATAACGCTGTTCGAGCAGATACGGACAGGCTGGGGGGCGCGTCACGCTGACCCGGATCGGCTGCTCAGAGACACGGCGACCAATCGGTCGGAGGGGCGCGCTGATGCCGGTCGTCAAGGCGGAGGGCGTGCACAAGTCCTTCGGGCGCCTCGAGGTACTCAAGGGAATCTCGATGGAGGTGGATCAGGGCCAGGTCTACGTCATCCTCGGCCCCTCGGGGTCCGGGAAGTCCACCTTCCTGCGCTGCATCAACCACCTGGAGAAGATCAACGCCGGCCGGATCTGGGTTGATGACGAGCTGATCGGCTACCGGGAGGTCGGGGGAAAGCTGCATGAGCTCAGGGACTCGGAGATCGTCACCGCCCGAGCGAAGATCGGCATGGTCTTCCAGCACTTCAACCTCTTCCCTCACATGACCGCGACCGAGAACATCGTGCTGGCGCAGCGGATCGTGCTCGGCCGAAACGCCGACGAGGCGAGCGGGCGAGCGACTGAGCTCCTGGACCGCGTCGGGCTCGGGGACAAGGTCAACGAGTATCCCGCGCGGCTCTCGGGCGGTCAGCAGCAGCGGGTCGCGATCGCGCGGGCTCTGGCAATGGATCCGAAGCTGATGCTGTTCGACGAGGTGACCAGCGCGCTCGACCCGGAGCTCGTGAAGGATGTCCTCGACGTGATGCGCGAGGTCGCGAAGGAGGGGATGACGATGCTCGTCGTCACCCACGAGATGGGGTTCGCCCGCGAGGTCGCCGATGAGGTCATCTTCATGGACCAGGGGGTGATCGTCGAGCAAGGGTCTCCCAAGCAGGTGATCGACAAACCAAGGGAGGAGCGCACCAAGCGCTTCCTCGGCCAGGTGCTGGCGAACTGAGGCTTCGAGGCCTCGTCCTCTGCGTCCTGCTTGCCGCCGGCCTGCTCGTGGGCTGCGGCGGAGGCGGCGACGGCGGGAGCGGATCGAGCGCGCCCCGCGGCTTCTACGGCGTGATCTCCGCCGAGCCGCTTCCGGGAGCCCCCGAGCTGGCCCGGATGGGCCGCGGCAAGGTGGGGACGCTCCGGATCAACCTGGCCTGGGGATCCGTGCAGTCCGGGCCGGACGCCCCGTACGACTGGAGCCACTACGACGACGTGGTCGGCGGGGCGGCGAGGAACGGAATCCGCGTGCTGGCGACCGTCTACAGCTCCCCTGCCTGGGCCGAGCCCTCGCCCGAGTACCCGCCGCTGGGCTCGCGCCTGCCGCAGTTCGAGCGCTTCGCCGGCGCCGCGGCCCAGCGCTACGGCTCGAACGGGACCTTCTGGAAGGACCATCCCGAGCTGCCGAAGCTCCCGATCGTCGATTGGCAGGCCTGGAACGAGCCGAACACTCCTCTCTTCTGGAAGCCGACCCCCGACCCGAGCGGCTACCTGCAGCTGCTGCGCGGATTCGATTCGGCGATCCACGGCGCCGACCCGAACGCGCGCATCCTGCTCGGCGGCCTCTTCCCCACGCCGAGAGGCGGCATCCTCATGCGAACCTTCATCTCCCAGCTCTACCGGGGCGGCGGACGGGGGCTGTTCGATGCCGTCGCGGTGCACCCCTATGCGCGCACGCCCGCCGACGCGATCGCCGTGGTCGAGGAGGCGCGGAGCGTCATGGACCGCTTCGACGACTCCGACGCCTCGATCTGGGTCACGGAGGTCGGCTGGGCATCCGCGGGCCTGCCGTCCGGGCTCACGGTCGGGCCGGAGCGTCAGGCCGAGTACCTGCAGCGGACGTTCGAGCTGGCCGCCGCGGACCGTGAGCGCCTTCGGCTCGACGGGGTGATCTGGTACTCGCTCAACGACACGCCCGGGCGGCTCTGGCCGGGCCATTGCGGCCTGTTCACGCTCGACGGCTCCGCCAAGTCGGCGTGGAGCGCGTTCACCGAGCTGACCGGCGGGACGCCATAAGCGCGTCCTGGCCCTGTCGAGCGAGCCGCAGGTAGTCGCGGAGGTCGTCGGCCCGCGGAACCAGCGACGAGCGGGGCGAGTGCCCGGGGGCTCTGAGGAAGAGATAGGCCGCGAGCAGCGAGGCGACCGCATACGAGGCGCAGGAGACGATCGCCGCACCCGTGGATCCATGGTCCGGGATCACCAGCAGGAATGCGATGAAGGTGAGCGGGAAGCTCACCAGTCCGACGAAGAGGGCCTCGGTCGCCGCTCCTTCGCCCGTGAACGCCGCGACCATCACCCGGCCGACGCCGAGCAGCGCGACCCCGGGGAGCAGGATCAGCCCGAGGGTCAGGGTGCGGCCGAACCCCGGGCCCCAGATCAGCGGTGCCGCCGCGAGCACCGGGATCACGGCCACCGCCGCGACGGCGGAGACCAGCACCGCGTGCCGGACCGCCGCGCCCTGTCTCGAGGCGGGGATCACCGGAGCGATGCCCGGCTCCGCCGCCGCGGCGACCATCGCGTTCCGCGGCAGGACCACCGACGCGAGCGGCTGAGAGACGATCCAGACCAGGGACGTGATCGAGACGGTGACCGCATAGACGCCCGTGCTGGCGACGCCGTAGTACGCGCTCAGGATGAAGAGGTCCGGGCGCACGTTGATCAGCTGGAAGAGGTCGTTGACCCACGCTCGGGCCCCGAACCCGCCTGCCTGCCGAACGCTCTGATCGGGACCGTGCATCGCGTCCGGCCGCCGGGCGTGCCGCACGGCCCAGGCCACGGCGATCAGGCCGGCGAGCACCCAGCCCGCCGCGAACCCGATCACCGCTCCCGTCCTGCCCGCGGCCAGTGCGGCCACCGGGCAGATCAGCAGCACGGAGACGGGACCCGAGACCGTGAGCAGTGCGTACACCTCGTAGCGCTCGCGCGCCAGCGCGATTGCGGGGACGATCCACCAGGCGAGCGCGAAGGGCAGCGCCCCCATCAGCGAGGCGGCCATGGCGAAGCTGAAGTCGCTCAGGGCGCTGTCTCGGAGCAGCTCGTACAGGGCCATCCCGAGCACGGCCCCAACCACACCGAGGCAGAGAGAGGCGACCAGGGCGCCACGGGCGGCACTGCGGGGGGACCAGAGCCCCGCGCCGACCCTGTAGGTGACGCTCGTGCGAAGTCCGCCACCTGCGACGAGCGTGGCGATGAAGACGAACTGGGTGGAGAGGGCGATCAGGCCGGCGCCATCCGCGCCTTCGATCCTGGAGATCGAGATGCTGTTCAGCCCAAGGGCGGCGAAGGAGCCCGCGAGGGCCACCGAGGCGAGAAAAGCGCTGGAGCCGAACTCGCGAGCCGGCGCCGAGGCGGCGCCGAGCTTGCCCTGAGCGCCGTCCGACGAATTAGTCAACCGGCCCAGGGCGTCCGATCAGGGATATCCAGGGCGGCACAGTGCCGGGAGCCCCACTCCGGCCCGGGGAATACGGCGCTGACCGCGGCCACGGGATGTTTCGAGATATCGACGCGCCAGAGCGGTCGCAGGCTCGCGGTAATGATCATGTCGGAGTCGAGGTAGAGCACCCGGTCGAGATCCGGCAGGAGCTCCGGGAGAAGGTCCGGTGAGCCACGAACTCCGCTCCGGAGCGAGTGATCATCCCTGAGAGGCGATCGATGGAGGCCGCATCCATGCCGTCACCATGGAGGAACTGAACTCGCACTGGCCCAACCTCGTGTACGAAGATGGAGTGCAACATCGAGGCACAGTGCGGAAGGTATTCCTCGTTGGATGCACAGGCGACCTCGAGGAGGTCGCCGTCTCGACGGGAGCGGGAGGGCATCATCGCGGCGCAGAGTATTGTCTACGGACCGCAGCCAATGGGTGAGGCGACAATTGAAACGCTCAAGCGAACCCTGCGGCATCCGGACCCGCCTCAGCTCTGGTATCAGCTGCGGGAGATCGTCGAATCGAGAACGCACCTGCAGCATGGGATCGACCTACGGGACGGCGACGTCGTCCTCAATCTCGGCGCATCTGATCCTGGCCGCGTCACACCTCCGCGAGCTCTGCGTTCCAGGTGGACACGTAATCGTCTGAGCCTCCCGGCCTAGAGCTCCTCGGCGATTCGCGGCGCCTCGCGGTCGAAGTACCAGGCTCCGAGCCCGCAGATCGCCGCGAACAGGGCGATCGGCGCCAGCAGATGAAGCCATCCGCCGGCGGCGCCGACTGCTGTCGGAGCGCTCGGATCGATCACCCAGTGGCGAGCCTGCACGAAGAGGGGCGTGAGCGGGTTGAGCAGGATCAGGTCCCGATAGCTGCTCGGCACCTTCTCGATCGGATAGAGGACCGGCGTCGCGTAGAAGAGCGCCGTCGCCATCACGGTCCAGATGATCAGCGTGTCCCGAAAGCGCACGTAGAGCGAGGAGAGCAGCAGAGACACCGCCGTGGCGTAGACGAGCATCGCCGCCACGATCAGCGGGAAGAGCAGCCAGGTCCACTGCGGCGAGACGCCGAAGGCAAGGATGAAGATCACAACCACGATCAGGTTCATGCCGAGGTTGTAGAGCGCGGTCAGGACCACCGATAGCGGGATGACCAAGCGCGGGAACTGGGTCTTGCGGACGACACCCTCCTGGCTCACGACAGACGTGACCGCGGCCTGCGTCGACTCCGAGAAGAAACCGAAGAGGACGACGTCGAAGAGCAGGAGGACCGGGTAGTGCGGCACATCGTGGCCCAGCCGGAAGATCTTCGTGAAGACGAAGAGCAGCACGGCAAACAACAGGAGCGGCCTGAGCAGCGACCAGAGGTAGCCGAGAACGGTGCCGAAGTAGGTCCTCTTGAACTCGGTCACCGAGAGCAGCAAGAGGAGCTCCCCGAAACGCCTCCACCCCCCTCCGAGAGCGCTCGGGCCCCCCACCTCCTGCAGCTCCAGCTTGGGCTCGATGCTCATGTACTCGCCTCACGCACGGGGTCGACCTCCACGCCAAGCTCGCCGGGCACCGAAACGATCCCGGCCCCGCTCTCAATGCCGAAGACCGTGAAGTCCAGAAGCTTGATTGCCTGCTGGGCCATCTCCTCATCGGTTCGCAACGTTGCGACCCAGCAGACGACTGAATAGCGTCCCGGCAGGAGGGGGTTCTCGATGTTCGCGCTGATCCGAGCGAACCGGCCAGTCTCAAGCGCAATTGCACCGTCCGCATCCAGCACCTCGCTGAGGCCAAATATCTGCACCCCGTCCGCATTGTTGAACCACAGTCTCAGTCTGACCTGGGGAAGATCGCGTCGCGCCTCTACCAGCGCGCGAAGGCGAATCGGCTGTCCGACCTCGACATTCGTGATCCGCTCGCCAGCCTCGTCCTCGAGCCAAGCTTCCGAGACCCGGGCCAGGATGTCCGCCGCCAACGAAACCTCCCGATCATCCCCAATCGAGACGCTGCGCTTGGCGAAGTTCATCCTCAGGTACTGCCGGCCGGTCTCCTCCGGGTCGCCGATATGGCGAAGCTCCCCGTCATCCAGAAGCATCGCGCGATGGCAGTAG